>NZ_CP018221.1:0-600000 GCF_001890385.1 Tardibacter chloracetimidivorans
CATGGCGCGAGCACTTCGACGCGAAGACTCTCGCACACGAGGAACGGATGCTCCAGGCCGCCGCCTATATCGTGTGCGCCTACCTGACCGGCATGCGCGACTGCGAGGTGCAGGCGATGCGGCGCGGGTGTCTCTCTATCGCGCGCAGTGAGGACGGCCTGATCGAGCGGCATCGCATCCGATCGACCATCTACAAGCGCCGGGCGGCCGTGGGCGAGGCGGCGAGCTGGGTGACGATAGAGCCGGTCGCCGATGCGATCACGGTGCTCGAACGCCTGTCGGCAGGACCGGCGCGCGCCAGCGGCAGCGATACGCTCTGGCCGGTGCTGCGCGCGAGCGCCGTCTCCAAGACGCATCTGTCGAGCGAGGTGGTCCGTCAGCTCAACACCTTCCGCGATCACCTCAACACCGCCTTCGGCAGCCCCGATATGCCGGTCATCCCGCCCGGTCCCGATGGCAAGCCGTGGCGCATCACGACGCGGCAGTTCCGGCGCACGATCGCGTGGCACATCGCCAACCGTCCGTTCGGCACCATCGCCGGCATGATCCAGTACAAGCACGCCTCGGTCGCCGCGTTCGAAGGCTATGCCGGGACCAGCGCATCGGGGTTTCGCGCTGAGGTCGAGGCGCAGTGCCGGCTCGGTCAGACTGATGACCTGCTGGACTATTTCGACCGGCGTCAGGGCGGCGCATCGCTTGGCGGGCCGGCGGGACCGCGTATCGGGCGGACGCTCGACGATGCCGCCGTTCAGCTCGGGCCATTGCCCGCCATGATCGCCGATCGCGCCCGCCTGCGCGTCATGCTCGCCAGCGTCGCGCGCACCTTCCATGTCGGCCCGCTCGCGGATTGCTTCTTCGATCCCGCGACCGCGCTCTGCCTCAAGCGCGTGACGACCCCCGATCCCGCGCAGCCACTCACCGCCCTGTGCGAGCCGACCCGCTGTCCCAACGCCTGCATCACCGCCCGCCACAGGCCGGCCTGGGAACGCGCGGCGGCCGATGTCAGGGCGCATCTACGCGAACGGCGCATCTCCGATCTCCAGCGTCAAGCTCTCCAGCGCGAGCTCGATCGCCTGACCGCGGTGATTGCCGGGATCGATCCTCCCGCGCCGTAGACCACCCCGGCTGTTGGCGGAGTCCTGCGCCGGTCGGCGCGCCCGCGCAACGGCTTCGCCGTCCTTCGCTTCGCTGCGGCCCTGACGGGTGCGCGAGCCCCCCTGTGCCCGGCGCGAACGGGCCTCCGCCGCCGGGGATGGTCCCCGCCGCGAGAACGGAGAACAGATCATGTCAGCCTCACCACGTGTCGACGTCTACGCGCGCATCACGCAAGCGATCGTCAACGCCATCGAAGCCGGCACCGGCACCTGGCGCATGCCGTGGCATCATTCCGGCGCCGACGTCACCCGCCCGACCAACGTCGCCAGCGGCAAGCCCTATCGCGGCATAAATACGGTCTCGCTCTGGGCGGCCGCCTATGGCAGCGGCTATGCGAGCGGGGTCTGGGGCACCTATCGCCAGTGGCAGGCGCTCGGCGCGCAGGTCCGCAAGGGCGAGCACGCCAGCCTCGGCGTCCTCTGGAAGGAGTTTCGCGCGAAGGGTGACGAAGCCAGCGACGATGATGGCGACCACCGACGGCTTTTCGCCAAGGCGTTCAGCCTGTTCAACGCCGATCAGATCGATGGCTATGCGCCCGAACCGGGGCCGGTCCTGCCCGAGAGCGAACGCCTCGCCGCCGCCGAAGCCTTCATCGCCGCGCTCGGCATCGATACCGTCTACGGCTCGGCCAGCGCCTATTATCACATCGCCGAAGACCGCATCCACATGCCGGATTTCAGCGCCTTCCACGACGCCCACGGCTTCTACGCCACCCATATTCACGAGGCAGCTCATGCCAGTGGCGCAGCCCATCGGCTCGACCGGGATTTCAGCACCAAGTGGACCAAGCACGCGCTCGCCATGGAGGAAGCGACCGCCGAGCTGACCGCATCGTTCCTGCTCGCCGATCTCGGGATCGCGCACGAACCGCGACCCGATCACGCGGCCTACATCGCCTCCTGGCTGCAACTGCTCAAGGACGAGCCCCGGGCGATCTTCACCGCGGCGAGCAAGGCGCAGGCGGCGGCCGACTGGATGCACACCCGGCAGCCATGATCCAGCAGCAACCAACGCTGAGCGGCCGATCCCTCGCGGGCTCGGCCGCTTCGTCGCGCATGGCGATGCGCGGGCTTCGCCCGCTCACCAACGGACGCCGCTGGCGCGGCGGCGCTGATTTTTCGGGCCTCCCTCGATGCGGGTCTGGTCGGCGCTCCCTGCTAGGCCCGCCACGGCGCGCCGCAAGCCCGGCTTCGCCGAGCCGGGTGCGGCCCGCCGCTTGCGCGGGCCTCTCCGGTCGTTCTCGCCGCCCGCCCCCGCATCGGGGGAGCCATGGGGTTCTGGGCAGTGCTGGAGGCACCGATGGTTTTTATTTCCAACCGCCATTTTTGGCTGGACTGTCAGGATATCGGGCCGAAATGGGTTCGGCCTTCCTCTGCGCCGCGCTCGGCATCGTGCCGACCGTCCGCCACGCCGATTACCTTGGCAGTTGGCTGGACGTGCTGCGCGAGGACAATCGCGCGATCTTCCGCGCCGCGAGCGCCGCGACCAAGGCTGCCGACTGGCTGCTGGCGAAACACGCCGCCGCCCAAGTCGAGGCTACCCAAGGCGATACTGGCGAACGGAGGGCGGCATGATCCTGCTCACCCCCGAGCTTCACGCCGCGCTGCGCGTGAACGACCAACGCTCTGCCGGGAGCGACCATGATCCCGCGCCAGTCGTCAAATTTTTCAACCCGCTGGGCGCGGCGACGTGGCTGGCGACCGAACTTTACGACGATGGCGACACCCTGTTCGGATTGGCGGACCTTGGGTTCGGCTGTCCCGAGCTTGGCTGTTTCAGCCTGTCCGAACTGGCGAGCGTCCGCCTGCCGTTCGGCCTCGGCATAGAACGCGACCTCGCCTTTACCACGACCGCCCGACTGTCCGTCTGGGCCGAATGGGCGCGCCGCGCCGGTTCGATCTTGTGGGCCGAAACCCTTCTCCGTCGTGCCGCCCGTGAAGGCGGCGACGGCCCCGAGCTTCCGCCTTCTGGCGGATGACGCGCGGCGCGTAACGCCGCTTTGTAAGCCGGTCCGCCCACCCGGAAAGATCGACGGACCGGCACTCACAAGGAGTAGACCGATGAAACTCGATTTTATCCCGCTCGACAAGCTAGTCGTGAGCAAGGCCAACATGCGCTATGGCAAGAAGGCTCCCGATGTCTCCGACATCCTGCCGACCGTGCGCAGCCGTGGCGTCATCCAGCCGGTCATCGTCCGCCCGAACTGCGCGCCCGATGGCTATGAGATCGTCGCCGGAAGCCGCCGCTTCCATGCCGCAAGGATCGTCGCCGACGAACGTCGCGCGACGGGCGACGCCGATCCCGATGCGGCAATGCTGCCCTGCGCCATTCTTGACGATGGCGACGACGCCGACGCCATCGAGGCGTCGATGATCGAGAACATGGCGCGGCTCGACCCCGACGAGGTGACGCAGTGGGAGAATTTCACCCGCCTCGTCCGCGAGGGCCGCAAGGTCGAGGATATCGCCGCCACCTTCGGACTGCCCGACCTCACCATCCGCCGCGTGCTGGCGCTCGGTAACCTGCTGCCGCGCATCCGCGATCTCTACCGCAAGGAGCAGATCGACCGCGCGACGGTGCGCCACCTGACCTTGGCCTCCAAGAGCCAGCAAAAGGCATGGCTGGCGCTGGCCGAGGACGAGGACAGCTATGTGCCGACCGGCCACCAGTTGAAGGCGTGGCTGTTCGGCGGGCAGTCGATCCCGGCGAAACATGCGCTGTTCGACGTGGAGGCGAGCGGACTTGCGACCATCGCCGACCTGTTCGGCGACGACCGCTATTTCGCCGACGCCGATGCGTTCTGGACCGTGCAGAACGAGGCGATCGAGGCGCGCCGCGCGGCCTATGTCGAACAGGGCTGGGCCGACGCGATCATCGTGCCGCCGTCCGATCATTTCTCGACATGGGAATATGAGAAGGCGGGCAAGCGCAAGGGCGGGCGCGTCTATCTCGACGTGCGCGCGAGCGGCGAAGTCACGATCCATGAGGGCTATGTCAGTCGCAAGGAGGCGGCGCGGATCGCCAAGGCCGAGGGCTCGGAGAATGGTGGCGCAACCGGCCACAAGCCCGCCCGGCCCGAGATAACGAGCACGATGCAGACCTATGTCGACCTGCATCGCCACGCCGCCGTCCGCGCCGCGCTGACCGGCCATCCGGCCATCGCGCTGCGCTTGATGGTGGCCCATGCCATCGGCGGCTCGCACCTCTGGCGCGTCACGCCCGAGCCGCAATCGACGCGCAACGAGGACGTCCGCGACAGCCTCGACAACGGCAAGGCCGAGGCGGATTTCGACGAGCGCCGTCGCGCCGTGCTGGCAGTTCTCGGCTTCTCCGCTGAGGAACCGACCGTGACCGGAGGAAACGGCGACGACTATGGTGTCGTCGGCATCTTCCAGCGGCTGCTGGACCTTCCCGATACGGTCGTCATGGAGGTGATCGCCATCGTCATGGGCGAAACGCTGGCTTGCGGAAGCGCCGCCGTCGAGGCGGTGGGCATGGAGATCGGCGTCGATATGGCGCGCTGCTGGCAGGCCGACGACGCCTTTTTCGAGCTGATCCGCGACCGGGAAGTGCTGACCCGGATCGTCGCCGAGGTGGCGGGCGAAACCGTCGCCAGCGCCAATGCGGGCGAGAAGACCAAGACGCTGAAACGCATCGTCCGCGATCATCTCGACGGCACCAACGGGCGCGAGCGGCGCGAGAACTGGGTGCCGCGCTGGATGGCGTTCCCGCCCGCAGCCTATACGGCGCGCGGCGGCGTCGGCACCGTCGCGGCCCATGCCAAGGCGCAGGCTGCGCGCGAGATCGAGCGGTTCCGCCCAAGCGACGACGAGCCTGATCCGACCGCGCCCGGCGCGGTGATGGCCACGCCGGACCCCGACGACGAGGCCGACCGGCTCGCCGCCTGATCCCTCGCGGGCGGCGGAGCGCGAGCGCCGCCGCCCGCATCTTTCCATTCTCGAAAATTCGGCCGCGCACCCTCGCCCTGACGGGCTCGGGCGCGCGGGAAAGGAGACCATCATGGCCGACCGCGTATCCGCGAGCATCACCATCGGCGGCACCCTGCCGCGATCCCTGCTGCCCGATCTCGCCGCTCTCGTTGAAGCGGAGGGACTGTCCACCGAATGGGACGGCGAAACCTTCACGCTCGCGATGTTTCGCGAAGGCGCGCCGCTCGAACTCATGGCGCATGAAGTGGCCTGGGGCCGGTTCGAGCGCCTCGAAAGCTGGTGCGTCACGCATGGCCTGCCCTTTGCGCGCTGGTCGGGCGCCTATTGCGGCCAATGGGGCGCCGAGCGCGCCGTGTTCACCGGCGCGGGCGAGGTGCAGTGCTATGCCGCCGACGAGGACGACTATCTCCTGATCGGCCGCTGCACCGTCGAGCGTCTCGGCAGCTACGAGGCGATCCTAGCCCACTTCGCGGCAGGCGATTTCGCCGTGCCGCCGCTGCGGCTGATGCCCTGAATATCGGCCGCGCCCCGGCCTGCTGGCGCGGGCCGGGGGCGCGGCCATTCCCTTGTCCTCATCAGCGTGCGCGCGCGCACCAGTCGGGCTTGCGCTGCCCGCGCGGCCACCAGCGCGCGACGCCCGTCGCCACCAGTTCGGATCCCACATCGCGACCGGCCAGCGTCACCCGCGCGACCGTGCGATTATAGCTACGCCCGACCCGCATGATGGTGACATTCCGGCCATCGAGCAGCATCCGGGCACGCGCGGTCGCGGATTGTCCGAGCGCGATCTCGGCCCTGCATTTTGCCTGTCCCGCATGTGTTTCCGGCGCGTCGATCCCGGCGATGCGGATGCGCTCGCCGCTCTCCAGCCGGAAGGTGTCGCCGTCGATCACATGGCCGACGCGCCCCTGGTCGGCTGGCGCGGCGGCGATCAGCAGGAGCGCGGCGCAGCTCACCGGCAGGCGGATGGCAATCATCGACATGGTCCTGGCCTCTATCGCCTTTCGCACCGGACCCGAAGTCCTGACCGGTCGTCATCGGCCGCACAGCGGGAATGTCGGCGGCATCGGCGTGCGTGCGTTTGGACGGTCGGTCCGATGGCATGGTGGCGCGTCCGCGCTGTCCTTGCCTGATCCATCGCGAGGGTGAACGGCGGCATTATCTTCGTCGCCACTGCCATCTCCCCACGCCGTTTCCGGCTCCTCGGGCGCATGACCTGGGACGGCCGCAGTCCCGCGAAACCATCGCCGCGCGGCTTATTTCCCCGCCCGCCAGGCGGGCTCCTCGCGGTCGCTGCGCTTCAAATAAGCCTTCGGCTCCGGTCCTCCGCTGCCGCTCCGGCCTGCCGGTTCGCGGGGCCTGCCGTGACCGTCCCTCCGGTCCGCCCATCGCCCGGAAACGGTTCGGGGCGACTTTTCAGGAGACGAACAATGCCAGCCATCGGTTATGTCACCCGCGACGGAAACGGCTTCAAGGGCCAGCTCAAGACGCTCTCGATCCGCACCGAGATCGAGATCATTCCCAACACCCGCAAGTCCGGCGACACCCAGCCCGACTATCGCGTGTCGGCGGCCGGCGTCGAGGTCGGGGCCGGTTGGGTCCGGCGCGGCGAAATGAGCGGCAAGGACTATGTGTCGCTGTCACTCGCAGCCCCCGAATTCGGCCCGCGCCGGCTCTATGCCAATCTCGGCCGCGCCGCCGGGCAAGACGATGACGATGCCTTCGCGATCATCTGGAATCCCGCCGACTGAGCGAACCGCCCCGCGCTCCACCAGGGCGCGGGGCATGAAGCGGTGCGCCGGATTTGCCATAGCTCGCGAGGGACTCTGCAGGCGGGGGCGTCTGCACCGTCCGCTTTCCGTCGCACGGACGAAAGCCCGTGCCACCCGGTTCAACCCACGCCGCTTTTATACGAAATCGACCCTCAAGAACCCGGCCGACTGAACCCGGCGCCCCGCGTCCCGCAAGGGCGCGGGGTATCGCCACCGACCCGAAACTGGGGGGGTCGGAATCGCATGGGTCGATTTGCGACCCTGCCGAAGACGGCCGGATCGATCCAATCCGCACCTCTCAGCCGACGCACGATGCATCGGCCCAGAGGACTGGAATCATGGACGATACCGCCGACCGTGCGCAGGCCGCGCGCGAGACCTGCCCCTTCCTCACCGCCAAGCAGGCGGCATTTCATCTCGGTCTGGCCTACTCGACGCTGAAGCGCCTGCGCCAGACGGGAACGGGACCGAAATGCCGCCTGCATGGCCGCACATGGCGCTATCATATCGACGATATCGAGGCCTGGTCGGCGGCGCGCGCACGCGGAGGCGACCGTGGTTGAGCGGCCTCCTCCAGAACGCTTTGGCCACCGCCCGCTGCCTCTGTTCGCCTGGTTCGAGGTCCGGCGCGCGGCCCATGCCCGCCGCCTGCGGCTGCGCCGTCGCGCCGTGCTGCTCGGCGCCGGCATCGCCTGCCTCGGCCTCACGATCGCGCTGCCGCCGTTGCCCCGGCTGGTCTGGAACGCGAGTGCCAGCGCACCCATCGGCCTCTATGCCGTATCGCCTGGCACGACGCTCAGGCGCGGCGACATGGTGGTTGCCTGGCTGCCGGCCGAGGCACGGGAACTGGCCGCCCGCCGCCACTATCTGCCCCGCAACGTGCCGCTGGTGAAGCGCGTTGCCGGCATTGCCGGTGACATGGTCTGCGCGGCCGATCGCATCGTGACGCTGAATGACAGGCCGGTTGCGGTGCGCCGCGATGCCGACGCAGCGGGCCGTCCGCTGCCTGCCTGGCAGGGATGCATCCGGCTGGCCCCAGGCATGGTCTTCCTGCTCATGACCGAGACCCCGGATTCGTTCGACGGGCGCTATTTCGGGCCGACATTGGGGCAGGATATCATCGGCAGGGCGACCCCGCTGTGGCTGCGCTGAGGACGCTCGCGCTCGCCGCCGCGCTGCTCGTCGCGACTCCCGCTGCGGCCGGTCCGCCGCGAGCCGATCCCGTGCAGCGCTGGCGCGCCGAGATCGCCGAGGCGTCCACACGGTTCGGCGTGCCGGTGGCGTGGATCGAGCGGGTGATCCGCGCCGAAAGCGGTGGCATGACCGTGCTTGGCGGACGGCCGATCACGAGCCGGGCGGGTGCGGTGGGGCTGATGCAGTTGATGCCGGCGACCTGGGCGGCGATGCGCGCGGCGCACAGCCTCGGGTACAATCCCCATGATCCCCGCGACAATATCCTGGCGGGCACTGCCTATCTGCGCGCGATGTATGACCGCTTCGGTTATCCCGGACTGTTCGGTGCCTATAATGCTGGTCCGGGTCGTTATGCCGCGCATCTCGCGTCGGGCCGTGCACTGCCGGCCGAGACGCGCGCCTATCTCGCGCAGGTGTCGGGCATGGCTCCGGGTCCGTCGCAATTCCCTCCGCAGCAGCCGCCACCGGCATTGTTGGTCGCGCTTCGGACCGGCACGAAATCCGGCGGTCCATCACCATCGCGCGCGCCGGACGAGCCACCAGATACGCTGTTCGCGCTCCGCGCACCTCGCTGACCTTGCATATCCAGCAGCGTTGCAGGGCGCCGGCCGCGAGGGCATTGCGACCAGCAGACGTTGGAGGGGCTCGTCTCGGCAAGGCCCAGCATGACGGGCGGCGAAGCGGCTGTGCAAGGCCGGCGGCCCCTCCAATTTTGCCGCGATATGGAGCGTGCTTCGCACGCGCTTTTGTTCGTTTTGGCGCAACAAAATCGGTTCCTCCGCCGCCGCTGCGCGGCGCTTCCGGCTGCGCCTCCAGCGGCCCTGACAGCCGCTCCGCCACCCGTCCTCGGAGGTCTGTCCTCGATGATGGGGACTTCAAGCGAAGGAGGCGATCATGACCATGTTTCAACCCATCGGTGCGGCGTCGGACCGCGTGGTGGCGACGCTCGTAGCCGGGCTCGAAATCGAGTTCGGACGAGGCGCCGGCGAGGCGCTGGCGCAGCGGTTCCTGGAGGCCGAGGAAAGCGATTTCCTGTGGGATGCGCGGGTGTCGGAACGCTGGCTCGGGGCGTATGAGAGCAGCGACGAAGAGGATTTCGAGCTCGATCGGGTGGCGATTGTCGGGCGGCTGGATGGTCACTGGTTCGTCGCGGTGAGCATCGTCGATGGCGATGGCAACGCACATGGATTGATGGGGCGGCGCAGCTTCAGAAGCGAACGCCAGGCACGCGAAGCATTCGCAGTCACGCATTGATCGGGGGCTCGGAAACGCCGGGACAGGGTGCCGGACAGGCATCGTGTCCCGGCTCTTTTTTTGCCTCGGCTCAGGCGACATGGGCGGACGGGAGGATGGCGGAAATGGGCGACAGGAGAAGGTCAGACGGGAGGGCGGCGTAAGGCAAGATAAAGCTATGGCACTGGCGCGCCATAAGTCTTTGTCTGCACATCATTTTTTTGGCCGATTCCCGGCACTGCCTCCTTCGCGCCAGTGCCGTCGCCCACGAAACCAGCGGAGTTCTGCCAGCTTCGACGGCACCGGTTTTCATGTGTTCCGGCTCGCGTCATGCTCGCCCGTCCAAGCCTCCGGAAACAGGTTCATGGCCGACGACGACAGCTTCACGCCCAGGCTCGGGCGCCAGCGCCAGCAGGGCGGCAAGCGCGCCCGGCGCTATCTCGGCCGCGTGCTTGCCGCTGCCAATCTCGCCAGGGGCGGGGCGGCGGGACGGAAGCTCGGCGAGGGCAGCTTCACCGGCAGCCGGATTGGGCGCGGCGCGGGTGTCGGCCGAGTGCTCGCCAGCCGCGGCGGCCACGCCGCATCGAGCCGCCGCCGCGTCATCGTCAAGGCGAGCATCGTCAGGCTCGCCGGCAAGGGCACCTCGGCCGCCGCCGCGCACCTGCGCTATCTCCAGCGTGACGGCACCACACGCGAGGGCGAACGCGGCGCGCTCTACGGCCGCGATGCCGACGCCGTCGACGGCAAGGCGTTCGGCGAGCGCGGGGCCGGCGATCGCCACCAGTTCCGCTTCATCGTCTCGCCCGAGGATGGCGATCAGTATGACGACCTGAAACCCCTGACCCGGCGACTGATGGGCCGCCTTGAGGAGGATCTCGGGACCAGGCTCGACTGGGTTGCGGTCGACCATTTCAACACCGGCCATCCGCACACCCATATCGTGGTGCGCGGAAAGGACGATCGCGGCGCCGACCTTGTCATCGCCCGGGACTATATGACAACCGGCGTTCGCGAGCGCGCCGCCGAACTGGTCGATCTCGACCTGGGGCCGCGGACGCAGCGCGAAACCCAGCAGACGCTGCGCGCCGAAGTCGAGCAGGAGCGGCTGACCTCGATCGACCGGGCCTTGCTCAAGGGGGCGGACGCCGACCGGACGGTGGCGACCAACGGTCGCGACGCCTTCGACCAGGCGCTGCGCGCCGGCCGGCTGGCGAAGCTGTCGCGCCTGGGCCTGGCCGAGCCGCTCGGCGCGGGACGATTCCGGCTCGCGCCCGACCTTGCCGACACGTTGCGCTCGCTTGGCGAACGCGGCGACATCATCCGCACGATGCAGCGAGAATTTTCGCGCGCTGGGACCATGCGAGCGCAGGCCGACCAGGCGATCTACGATCCGGCTGCACCCGATGCCCGCCCGCTGGTCGGCCGCGTGCTGGCGCGCGGGCTCGCCGACGAGCATGCCGATCGTCATTACCTCATCGTCGATGGCGTGGACGGCCGAAGTCACTATGTCGCGGTCGGTACGGGAGCGGAAACCGATGTCGCCTTGTCCCGTGGCTCGATCGTGCGGGTCGAGCCGATCCAGGTGGAGATTCGGGAGGTCGATCGCACCATCGCCCAGGTCGCCGCTGCCAATGGTGGCCGCTACGACGTGGACGCCCATCTGCGCCACGATCCGACCGCCACCGAAGCCTTCGCTGAAACGCACGTCAGGCGGCTGGAGGCGATGCGACGGATGGGCGGCATCGTCGAGCGCGAGCCGTCGGGTCGGTGGATCATCGCGCCGGACCATCTCGAACGCGCGGCGACCTATGAGACGGCGAGGCTGCGGGACCGTCCGGTCGCGATCACCATGCTGTCGGCGCAGCCACTCGATAAGCTGGTCGATGTCGACGCCGCGACCTGGATCGATAGGGAACTGGTGTTGGGTTCGCCCGAGCCTGTCCGCGACGCCGGGTTCGGTCACGACGTGCGCGATGCCCAGGCGCGTCGACGGCAGTGGCTGGTGGCGCAGGGTTTTGCCGAAGAGGCAAGCGGCGGCACGACGTTTCCGAACGGCATGATCGCGACGCTCCAGCGGCGCGAACTGCTGCGGGTTGCAGGCCAGCTCGCCGACGAACTCAAGATGCCGTTCGGGGAAGCTGTCGAGGGCACCCGCATCGATGGCGTCTATCGCCGCTCGGTCGATCTTGTCAGCGGACGCTTCGCGCTGATCGAGCGCGCCCGGGATTTCACGCTCGTGCCTTGGCGTCCGGTACTGGAGCGGCAGGTCGGCAAATCGGTCGCTGGATTGATGCGCGGCGACGGCATCAGCTGGTCGATCGGAAGGGGGCGGAGCGGGCCGGGGATTTCGTGACTGGTCGCGATCAGACGAGCCGCCGTCGTTGTGCAATCTAGACCTTGCCGATCAAAGATCCTGCTCCCCACGACCTGTCCGTCGCGTCGCAATAGTTCGATCGCCTGATTTACCTGCTATCTTCTGGGCTTGTTCGATTGCCGGGGCCGCGATGGGTGTGGTCATGGATGCCGACGGCGGGAGGCGAGGGAATTGTGACGAGGACAGCACGTGAAGTTCTTGCGGACTGCGAGATCGCACTGGAGATGCTGGAGGCTGAGCAGGATCTGGGGAGGTGGCGCGTCCATTGGGCAGGAGCCCTCGCGCTGGTGCGAGCCGTGGGTCATGTGCTTCAGAAGGTCGATGGGGCCGACCCGCGTATGCGTCGGCAGATCGATATCGCCTACCGGCGCTGGAAATCACAGAAGGTGAGCAACGCGATCTTCTGGGAGTTCATTGAGGAGGAGCGCAACAACATCCTCAAGGAGTACCGGTTCAACCTGCATCCCCTGGATCACGTCGATGTTGCCGTGATGATGACAGTCCGGCATCCACAGTCAGGTGAGCTCTCGCAGATTCCGCAGGTCGTTCCGATCGGAGAGAATATCTATCGGCCCGTCCTGGACGGCTACAGCGAGGGCAACGATGCGCGCGATGTCTATCGCGAAGCGCTCGACTGGTGGAATGCCGAGCTTACCGCAATCGAGCTTGCGCTGTCCAAATCCTCCCCGACTGCGGCCGACTCATGATGGCATCGGTTCCGCGTTTCCGAAGCCTTCTTCTGGTCGAAGAGAAGCTGCTTGAGGCCGAGTATTTCATGCGGCGGCTGGCACGAAAGCGAAGCTATGAGCACGGGTTTGAGCTGAACGCGTTCCTGTCCGCCGCGCGCTCGGTGACATTCCTCATCCAGAAGGAAATGTCGAAGGTTCCCGGCTTTGCCGAATGGTGGGAAGAACGTAGGACGGAGATGCGCAAGGATGAGGCGATGCGGTTCTTCCTGGATCTGCGCAACTATTCGCAGAAGGAAGGCCGGGTTTCCATCCTCGGCCAAGGGTCCACGACCCGGCGCTCGTCGCACTGGTTTGCCAGCGGTCAAATCATCGTCCCCGAATGCCTGCGCGAGGTTGAAGTTGCAGACGCATGCCGAATGCATCTGGCGAGGCTGGCACGATTGACGCTCCAACTCGCAGACGCATTTCCTGCCTGGTCATGCCCCCATCGCGCCCTGACTCCGGATGGCATCCGAACCCTGGCGCTCGATCTTGACGATCTTGATGTCGCGCTGGGGTACGAACATGGGTTCTCGAACATAGACGGGTTCAGCCTCGAGGACAGGCTTGGGATTCTGCGGCGGCATTTCGATGATGTTGACTTCGATGAGATCCTCCGTCTCTCCAAGCTGCGACCGCGGCGCCTTCGCGCCAGAGACGAACCCGATGGATTCTTCCGTGCCTTTCACGCAAACCTGCGCGCAAGGATGCATCCGCCTCGCGACGACGACGCGTGAGTTCCAACAAGGGGCTGATTCAAACCAGACTAACCCTTGAAGCCGAGCGAGCGTGCCTCGATGATGATCGCTTCGCCCTGCACGGCCTGACGACGCGTCGGCGCGCGGCCCGCACGCGCGAGCTTTCCCAGACTGAAGGAGAGACCACGCTGCCATGACTGCAATGTCTGTGTATCCTTGGCCCAGGCCGACAGACCGAACCAGGTCTCGGCGGAAACGGCACTTACGCGAGCGATAAGTTCAGCCTCGTCGGCGCTGGCATGTTCCTCCAGCGCGTGTGCAGATGCCGATCCATTTACCCGTTCGCGGGTCACCAGTTCCGCTTCGAGCGCCGCGGGGATCGCAAGCGCAAAGTCCCTGAATCCTTCCCAGCATGCATCCTTCTTGCACCATTCCGTCACGTTCTGTCCGCCGGGAGGGGTCGCCACGTGGTCATGGGCATGGATCGTCAGAATTTCGAGGAACGCCGCAAGCGCAGGCGAGATGTCCTGTGCCGACCAGATCGAGTCGAAGTCGATGCGCTTCGCGGTATGATGCGACAGCCAAGCTATCGCATAGGTGACGACGTTGGCTCGATAGCCACCGAACTTGTGGCGCGAGACGATGCGTTCCGTCTGCTTGAAGAGAATCGCGCGCGCCATGGCATGGCGGAAATAGGCCTCGTCAGGTATGAAGCTGCCGCGCTTCTCCAGACGGTCCATGAAATCGAGATAGCATTTCTGGCCGTGGCGGCTGACAATCTGCGGGAGTTGCGACCAGCTCTGCTCATATTTCGCGAGATCGGTCTTGGTCACCAACTGGCGGCGAGGATGGATAGCCTCCCAGGCCTTGCGTTCGGTCGGGGTTCGGTTCTGCGCGAGCGCGTCGTGATACTGCCCCCGCGCGCGCTCGAAGAACCACCGGGTCTGTCTCTGGGCGCCGGCGGCTGCAGGCGCCCAGACCGAGCGCGACAGAGCCTGCATGGCCCGATGGAAAGGATGGTTCGACGAGAAGTCGGCCATGTTGACCTTGTTCTGATTGTTCGCCGACTGTGAAATTCTTGGAGCGATGTCCTCAATGTCGCCATCCGACAGGATTTCGGTGATCTTGACCGGCACCTGCAGCCGGCTTGCATCGGCCTTGTCCTTTCGGGACGCGCGGAAGATCGATCCGGTCGTCTGACCGCCATTGACGATCTGAAAGTCGTCGGCGGCGAGAAGGTCGGCTGTCCCATCTCCGTTGTCGCGGATGGTCAGCCCGGCTGCCGTCACCGAAAGACCATTGTTGAACGCCAGAAACATCTGCGGCTCGTCGATGATCGTCTTGCGGATGCCCTGGTTCACCTTTCCCTTCAGCTGAAGGAAGCTGCGCACGTTGCGCTCAAGAAGACGTGGTCCAAATTGCCGGTACAGTTCGACGAGAAGATCGCCGGGCAGCATGGTCAGCAGGCAGCGGTAGCCGCTGTCAGGGGGGCTGGACACAATGCATCGGATCGGTCGGGCAGAGACCTTCGCAAAGTCTATGCGTATCGGCTCACGGCTCGATCCAGAAGAATCCGCCCGCTGAAGACGCTTGAGATCCCAGAGGTGACTGGAAACCTCGATGCCTCCGACCATCTCGTTCTCGATGCGGTCTATGGTTGCGAGACCGTCGGTGATGACGAACAGGCGGACATGGCTCAGGTCGTTGCGGGCGTCCCATATCGACCGGCACATGTCGTACCGATCAAGGGCCTCTTCCATCCCCTTGTGAAGTCCCGCGAGGGCCTTCGCCAGAAAGGTCGACAGGCGCTTGAACGCGGTGTCGATCTCGCTCTTCGGAACACTGGCTGCCATTCCGTCAAGGCGGGGCAGCGAAAGGAACAGGTCGAGCCGATCATTGTCCTCGGACACATAGTAGCCGCTGCATCGCATGCCCCGCCCTTCGAAGTCGCAGGGCGTGCCGTCGTCGATCTCGGACGCTTCGGCGAGACACTCGATCATCAGTTCGGTGAAGGCTTCGGCACGAAGCGCGCCGTCCTCCGCCGCGTCGGCGCGCGCAATGACATCCTGCTGGATGTTGCGGGCATAGGCTTGGAGTTCCTCGTTCTCGCTCATGCCTGTCCCTCGATCAGCGCGGTGACCTCGGCAGGTTCCAGCGCATAGGCGTTCAGATCATCGGCGATGATGGAATAGCGTATGTCCCCGACGCCGGCAGGCAGATTGGCCTCGGTCAGGCGCGGAAAGTTGCCCTCGACGGAAAAGAGCAACGGTGTCTGCGCATGATAGCGCGTTTCGTAGAGCGGCGAATGGACATCGAGATAGTCGGCAAGCAACAGACGATCGTCGAAAGTCTTCGCCGCCAGCGGATCCGTAAGAAGAGCGGTTCTTATCCGCGCAATCTGCTGTGGCAGCGTAACCCCATTTTCAGCGCGTTCATCCAGCTTGATCACCGCGAGAATCAGCCGCGAGTAAGGTCGTTCGTCGAGTTGCTTCTCGTTGGCGATCATGATCCGCGCATGTCGCTTCGCCAGTGTTGTCTTCACTTCGACGGCAACGCCCATATGAACGAAATCCTGGTGCGCACTATCGGAGCCGAACCAGGAACTCACCGCCCGGAGGGGCTCGATCGCGGCGAGAAAGAGACCTTCGAGCGCCAACAATTCTCCGAGGAGGCCACGCTGACGTTCGGGTGAAAGGCCTTCGGGCGCGATACGTTCGAACAGTCCCTGCCACATGCATAGCCGGTCGATACATCGACGCAGCCCTTCCGAGACCGTCAGCTCCGCAGTCACGGCATTGACGAGGTCCGCTGACAGAACGGCGAAGATTTCCCGAAGGCGATCATCATCAAGCATCACCACCAGCACGGTGCGATCGGGTCGGCCGTCGGCAGCGATCACGTCGTGCATGACCCGCACACCGCGACATCGCGGAGTTCGGTCGGCCAGCCCAGCCACTTGCACTGCGCCCTCGACTAGAAGGCCAGGGCGTCCACGCGGCCAGAACACGCATGCGTAAACATCGACCGCGGCGTCCGCATCGAGCCGTCGTCGGTTCATCCCCGACGCACTCCGGGCAGCACCACCAAGATCCTGCCAGAGGGAGGCGAGCTGCTGCGGCGTCACTCGAACAGATCCTCGAGCTGCTTAACGCTGTTTTCGGCGTAGTCGACTTCCGGTGCATCCTTGTCCCAAGGAAAGCTCACCGCAAACCCCATCAGGGCGACGTTTTCGATACCCGCCGCGATTGGATAGACCAGCAAAAGCCCGTGATCTGGATCGCGCTGGCGTCTGATGAAGGGACCGCTTGCCGATTTCGGCTGATCGCGTTTCGGCGGCTTCTTGAGATCCCACGCACGGAGCGTGTCCGCGTAGGCGGCGTCGATCTGACCGCGGTCGAGATCGAGCACTTCGTCGGCCGGGCTCACCAGCCGCCCTATCGTGTATTTGCCAGGTTGGCCAATCGAGCGGTTTTCGCGTTCTGTCAGCGGGACGTGGTATGGTCCAATCGGCATCGACTGGCCGCCGCGACCGCCAGCAAGCAGCACGACCGTCCAGCGTCGTAACGCGCCATTCGCGACGCGATCTGCGATATAATCGGCGATCGCGCGCGAGTTTGCCTTCCATGATTCCCTGGACGTCTCCACCTTGGCCATCAGCATGGCGATCTTAGCGCCTTCCACGTCCTTCCAGATGTAGCGGTCTTTCACAGGATCCTGTCGTGGGAGCGCCGAGAGAAACTCTACGAAGGTATCGTGATTGCGGGCCGCGCTCGGCAGATCGAAGGAAACCGTTTCCGAAATCGTGCCGGAAAAGCCGGCGCGAACAGTTTGCACGGAGCGCATCTTGTTGGCCGCGGTGATGAGCATGCCGTCGGGATGCGTGCGAACCCTGTTGCCGAACTGCAGCGGCGTTTCGCCGTTGACGAACATGAGATCGAATTCCTCGCGTAGCTCGGCAGTCGCGGTCGCAATGTGGCGGTACCAGTCGACAAGCTCGGGCGACGTGTAGAGCCGACAAAGGTCAGCATAACGGGGCCGATATCCGAACCAGCGGCCCATCTGCATGAGCGTGTCGTACATCTTCGACGTTCGTACGAAATAGCTGACCGACAGTCCCTCCAACGTCAGTCCGCGCGATAGCTTGTCGCCACCGATCGCAATGACCGACAGCCCCTGCGGATGCTCCGCATAATCGAGAGCGTCCTTTGCCGAACCGTTTATCTCACGCACGGTGATGCGCTTCGCGGCGTTGAACAGCTCCGCTTCTACTGCGGCCCAACCAACCTCGGGCAGGTCGTGGTCGGGGAGAAGTTCCCGGAAGCGCTGGGCATGGGCCTCGAAATCGCTGCGCCAGAGCTGCTTGAGATCTGCCAGTGCCTTGCCACCAGTCCCTCGGTGCTCCAGCTGCCGTCTGATATCTGTGAGTTCTTCCTCGACGAGCCTCGTCACTTGGGTCTGCACGGCGGTAAGGCGCGTGACGTGGACAAGCATCGAATTGTCTACCTCGACGTCACCCCGCGCGCGTCGCGCTGCGCATGCGAGAATGAAGGCCAGGATGGATTGATGGAGGCTTGCCGGTAGCTCGGTGACCTTGAGGTCCTTGTTGTGCTTGGGTGGAAAAATTGTCTCAGCATCTGTCACCGGCCTGATGATTGGCAGGCCCATGCTCTCCCCGTCGGAACCTGGCCGCTTGAGACCGAACACCTTCTCGGCACCAAGATAATTGCTCGGAGCCGGTATGTTGATGATGAAGCTGCGTGGGAAGAGATCCTCGCCATACTCCTTCGACCACGCTTCGTGATGCATGAACACATTGGCAAAGGGCGTAGCCGTATAGCCGACGTAAGCACTCTTCTCGAACGAGGTGAGCAGCTGGCGGATATACTTGTTGGTGTTGGTCGGATCCGCGTCCTCGTCGATGTTGCCGTCTTCGTCGCGGTATTCCTTGGTGTTGGCAGAGGCATAATCTGCTTCGTCGTCGATCAGCAGCAGCGGCACGCCGCGGATGATCCGCCCGCCGGGGACCGAGTCGTCATTCTCCCCACGTACCGAAAGCACCCACTTGATGAGGTTCTTGAGGATGCTGACCCGCTTCTTGACGACCAGTAGCACGGGGTCGCGGCCACCGGGGATGAGCTTCGTGCTCTGAGCTGTGCCAAGCTTGAAGTCACCATTTTCCGCGCCGCTGGTGAGCGAGTGAGCAACCAGAAACGGTACGCCCGGCAGTGCGCCGGCCCCGATCTTCAGATTTTCCTGATCGGCACGAAGGTTGAGTCGCGTATCGAATCCGAAAAACCCTTCGTCCAGCCTGAGCTGCGTCTGGCTGCGTAGGCTGTTGAGTGTGCCGGCCAGCACGATCACCAGCGGAAAGCCGGCATCGACGGCCTTGCAGATCAGACCGGTGTAGTTGCCGGTCTTGCCCGACTGAACGTCACCAACCACGAGACCGCGCCGATCCCAGTCACCCTCGGTCGTCGGATCCCTCAGGCGATCGAGGATGTCGTCGGTCAGTCCGTCGAGCTGATCCACTACGTCGCGCGGCATCCGCTTCCGGATTTCCAGATATTTCCTGTAGCGATCCCAGAACGCAAAGGTGCGCGTCTCACGCGCAGCCGCTATCCAAGCCTTGAAGTCGCGATCGTCGATGACCGAATAGCCGCCGACATGCACGTTGTTCGCGGTTTCGAGTTCTCGCCGCAGACGCTCGCCGTCGAGGCCCGGAAAAGTGGGCATCGCCGTCACCGCGGCGACCGCACGCTCCAATGCCTCCTGCGTGATCCGCGGCTCCATCATCAGCAGACCATTCGCAACCGCATATGCCGCAGCGAATGTTGCCTCGTTTGGTCCTCCAGCCATGCCCCCCAGTCCTTCCTAGTCCGTCTTCATTCGCCCAGCTTTCTCGAGAAAGGATGCCACCAGCTCGGGAAACTGATTGAACGGCTCCATCATCACAAGTGCTCGGGCAGCTTCGGCTTTTTCTCGTCCGTCTTCGATCAGCGCAGAGAAGACCTCTTCCATCGCCTTGAGCAGTTCGGCCGGCGAATCTTCGAACGGCTGACCAAGCGCGTCAGGCGTCTCCGCATTGTTGATCACGATCAGCGGAGCGGGGATGGTCTGCTCCACCAAGTTGAGCAGGGCGCGCACGGGTGCCTTGTCGCCAGCCGTTTCCAGCACCTTGCGCACCAGCGGGTGATCGCGATTGATCTTGTAAAAGTTCTTTCCTCGCTTCGTGAGGTGAGACCACAGGAATACGTCGCTGCTGCCCAGCTGTCGTTGAATGACCTTGCCCCGATGTCGGTAGATGCTGGAGGCTCGGGAGCGGGCAGTTCGCGCGATGCGCTGCAGGTCCTTGCGCAGTGCCGCGGGCGGCCTGGCGCGCGATTTCTTGACATCGATCTGCCAAAGCAGGTCCGCCGAGTTGGGAAGGTCAATCCGGATGCGCGCGAGCTTGAAATGCTCTTCCTTCTGCATGCCGAGACCCAACCAGTCGCCCGCCACGAGCAACCGCTTGTTGCGGTAGATGTAAAATCCCTGGTGTGCGTTCCATCCCTTCGGCCCTGCCGCCGCCGCATGAACCTCAGCCGAAATCCTGCTGTGATGCGGCAGGATGAACGCCTTGATTTCAGCAGATTGACCATCAACGACGTGGGATTCTGCGGCCATCGGGTCGACCTTGTCGCTGTCCTCTAGGAAGGGATCCCATGGTTCGATGGGTCTCCCGTTCAGGTGTAACGTGATGGCACCTCGTCCGCGCAAGAAGCGATGAAACACCATCGCCAAGTGCTGCTTCACCGCATCGGCACGTTCGCGGAAATGCTTCTGTGCCACCTCGTCGTCTGATGAAACGTCTCCAACGAGCTGGTCGAGCCGATCCCAGAATAGGACCGTACCCTGCTTCTGCTCGGCGAGAAGAGACCGCTCTTCATCCCTCAGAAGCCCATCACCCTTTAGCAGCCGCCATTCCCCGTTCCCTACGGAGGCGATGTAGTCGAGGTCCCAGCGGCGGACGGCAAGTGGCGAACCGACGGTTTTCGACATGACGGTGAGGCAACGGCATTGAGAGATCGAGGCAGTCTTCATTCCGAGGCCGAACCTGCCAAGATCGCTGGCTGCCCGGCTTTCGAGAGGGCTGAGGCTGCCGGGACGCATTGCCTGTCGGAGTTCGTCTTCGCCCATCCCCTCGCCGTCATCGCGAATGGTGATGCGAGACTCCCGTCCGGCCCAGAACATGTCGATCCAGATGTTCCGCGCCTTCGCGGAAATGCTGTTATCGACGATGTCGGCCAGCGCGGTTGGCAGATCGTAGCCGAATGCGCGCAGCGATTCGAACAGTTCGCCTGCCCCTGGATTGGCGATGTCGTACTCAGCCGACATGCGACAGCCTTGCCTCAACGGCCGGAGCCTCCCGTTCCGTTCGCTCCGCAGTCAGGATCGCGAACAGCGCCTCGCCGATCCAGCGCGCGAGAAGTGGGGGGACGGCGTTGCCGACCTGCACGTACTGCTCCGTTCGGTTGCCCTTGAACAGGTAGTTGTCTGGGAAGGTCTGAAGCCGCGCCGCTTCTCTTACGGAGAGACTCCGGCATTGCATCGGATCTGGGTGGATGAAATAATGTCCATCCTTCGAAATGTGACTTGTGACGGTCGTAGATGGTCCGCCGGAAAGCTGGACCCTGAAGCGATCGGCAAACTTGCCGGAGTTCCAGTTCTCATGCTCGGGCGCCAGTTCCTCCGGAAAGTCTGATGCCTTCGGCGAGCGGCCGACAACTTCCGCGAAGACGGCGGCGAAGAAGTAGCGTGCCAGATCGCTTGCCATATGGCCGCGGGTGACGTGATTGGGCAGCGTCTCAAGCCGAGGATCTACCAGCCAGTCGCGAAGGTCAGCAGGACAATCCGGAGAAATGCCGACGCCCCGGGCCTCGCGGCCGGGTATAGAGTTCAGTCTTTCGAAGGAGGAATGACACTGGCTGGCTCTCTTGGCGAAGGCCGTGTGCAGATCGTTCGAAAGGCCGGTGTCCATGTCGGCAACGAATGCCATCGCGACGCTGACGATCTTCTTCCATTCTTCCGGGCTATCCACGCCACGGCTGAGACCGCTGCGCAACATCGGCATCCCCGTCAGCACGTTGCCGACGGTAGCAGTCAAACTATGGCGGATCATCAGGTCCGCGAGAGCGGAATCTGGCAGATCGGCGGCCAGATCGGATCGTAGTCCGACAACGATAACTCGGTGGCGAGCCTGCGGAACGCCAAAATCCTCGGCGCGAACGATGAAATCCGACGCACGGGGTTCGAATCTGCCGAAATCGAGTTGCCGCCGGCTGCGCGGATCGAGCGCAATTAGACGGTAGGCTTCCCCATCGGGGCGATCGCCGCGCAGATCGCGAAGCACTTGGTCAAAGATTCGATTTTCACCGTCCACCGACGAGGAGAGCATGCCCTTGACGTTTTCCATGACGAAAGCCGCCGGCCGGAGGCGGTCAAGGATGCGGATATACTCCTGGTACAGGAAGTGTTTTTCGTCCTTGCTTGCGACGTATCCTTCCTTGCCCGAATTGCGGGCGCGGCCGACGAGGGAATAGGCTTGGCAGGGCGGACCGCCGATAAGGATGACCTTGCCGTCGCTTTCAGCGCGGATGGCGTCGAGCCGAACGTTTAGGCGCTTTTCCGGATCTTCCTTGCCCAGTTCCAGCTGCCAGGCCTCTTCCTCGGCTACCTTCCATTCATCCGGATGCAGTTCGGACCAGTTGGGTTCAACCCCACCGTCGTTGATCAGACTGTAGTAGCTGTCAGGCGGCGCGCCGTCGAACTGGCGGAGGAAGCTGCGCAGGCGGAGGGTCGAATGCGCTGCGGTCTCCTTCTCGATCGACAGTGCAATCTTGAAGGCGCGCCCGCCATCGGCACCGGGAACGCTGGAAAATCCCTCGGCCAGTCCCCCCGGACCTGCAAAAATATCGACGACCGAATATGTTGACAAGAATCACGCGCTTTCGAACTCGTAGGCAAAGGGCTCATGATTACCATCTCTGCGTCGAAATGACAGGGGCCGATCCGTGGCGGATGTAGTTGATAAAGCTACCCGCTCTCGCATGATGTCCGGCATTCAAGCCAAGGACACGAAGCCTGAGATCGCCCTTCGCGGAGCGCTGCATCGCGCCGGCCTTCGCTACAGGTTGCACGCGGCAAGCCTCCCGGGCAAACCGGATATCGTGCTGCCGTCACGACGGGCGGTCGTTTTCGTTCATGGCTGTTTCTGGCATCGTCATGCTGGCTGTCATTGGTGCAGTACGCCAGCATCGAATGCCGAGTTCTGGACTTCGAAGTTCGAACGAAACATGGAGCGAGACCGGCAGGCGATGGACGCACTGCGTAAGCAAGGATGGCGAATCGCCGTCGTCTGGGAATGCGGTCTCCGGGCTTTCGGCCTCGCCGAGACAGCCGCCGAGGTCATTGCATGGGTGCGTTCCGGAAGCGGCGATTTCGAAAGCGATCTCGTTCGAACGAGGGATGATTGATTTCTATAGAGCATTGACGGTGTCACGCGCGACATTCTATAGAAATCAATCTTGTGATTCCTATGCTGATTTGAGGGCAATACGCGCAACGCGCTATGAAAACCAATCTGCGCACCTTGGGGCCTCAAGAGGCGAAGCTGGTCCTCGCACTGCGCGAGGAAGGGCAGGAGATCGTCACTGCATCAGAGATCATCCAGCGCCTGGGTTCGGAGACGACGGCCCGCAGTGTGATCCAGGGCCTGTTACGCAAAGGCTGGATCACGCGGCTCATCCCAGGTCGATATCTGCTCCTTCCACCTGAGCATGGTCCCGAACCCCTTGGCGAGAATAATGTCCTCGCCCTCGCTTCTGCGGTAATCGAGCCCTCCTACGTCGGTTGGTGGTCGGCTGCCTCCTTTCATGGCTTTACCACGCAAAGACCAACGACCGTGACCGTCGCGACGACCCGACAGGTTGCGTCTCGCATTCTCGAGGGTAGCGAGGTCCGGTTCGTGATGGTCACGCCGCGCAAGTTTTTCGGGTTCCAGCGCTACACGCTGTACGATCGCAACGTCACGCTGTCCGACCCGGCAAAGACCGTCGCCGATTGCGTCGATCGGCCGGAACTCTGCGGCGGCCCCAGCGAGCTTGCGCGTATCCTGTTCGGCGCGTCGAGCGAGGTCGAAGCGGCGGAGGTTATCACCGCCGCACTGGCGATGAAATCGAGCGCGCTGCTGCAGCGACTGGGATATCTGATGGACCTGGTGGGCTGGCCAGTCACGGCCGAGCAGCGCGGCGAACTGCGCCGTCATATCCGTCCAACCGCGCGCACGACGCTTGGGCGCAAGGACCGTGGCGATGGCGATGTCGGCTATGTCTCCGACTGGGGCCTGTTCGTCCATGTGCCGCAATCGGAACTGCTCGCCGATGTCCCCAAGCGCATCCGGTCACACTGATGCTGAGCACCCAACAACTCCGTCAGGTCGCCGGTCGGACCGGCGCGCGCGATATCTCGAAGGTCGAGATCGACATCATCCTGACCCTGCTGCTGCAACTCTTCCACGAGCACGGATTGACCCAGCATCTTGCCTTCAAGGGCGGGACCATGCTGCGCAAGATGGTGTTCGGTCCGCGCGGCCGGCTCTCGACCGATCTCGATTTCACGCAGCGCACCGACCTGCCGCTGGACGATCTCATGCTGATGATGCTCGGTGCGCTCGACCAGCCTTACCACGGCCTCGACTTCCGGTTCGACCGCGACAAGGACTGGTATCTGACGGAGGAGGGCTGCGCGGCCAACCCGGTCTGCGCGCACGCCGACAATGCGCGCGGCGTCAAGATCAAGCTCCAGATCAGCACGCGCGAGACGCCAATCCTCCCGATCGTCGACCTTCCCCAGCTCGAGCAGGATTATTTTCGTCTGCTTCCGTTCGCGCCGGCCGCGATTCCAAGCCTCGCGATGGAGGAAATCATTGCCGAAAAAATCCGCGCCGCAAGCCAGCGATCCAAGATCCGCGATCTCCATGATCTTGCCGAGATTGCCAAGCGGCCGCTCGCCCGCGAGCGCATCCGCGGGCTGGCGACGCTGAAGCTCTGGAACGGCGGCGGCGAGGGCCTTGACTATGCGCGCCTTTGCGATCGCATCGAGCATGGCGACTATGATGTCGACGATCTGCGCAACCTGTTGCGCAGGGACCAGGCCCCCGACATTAACGCGCTGAAGCGCGCGGTGATCGACGGGTTCCGGTTCCTCGGCGATCCTACCGAAGTCGAGCGGTTGCTGGCAGCGGATGGCGCAAATCGCTTGCGCGATGAAGCGGCTGCGCTCGCCAGGGCATTGGCGGCGCAATGACCGAAGCTGGGCGCCAGACTGTCATTTCGAGCGAGGAATCGAGCACGTTATTTAAGCGAGCGGCGATTCAGTTAATTTGTCGGTCCGCCAAGGCAAGCGGGCTTAAATAAGGGGGTTACGGGCGATGCGCAGGCGGGTTCGATATGTACAAGGCCGCGCGCGTGCGTGAGGCGGAGCCATCGTCGCGCCTGCGCGCGCGGTCAAGGCTTGCCATGTGCCTGGTCTCTCGCGAGAATCGCCGCCGTGCGCGCTGACGTTGATCATCTGCCCTCGGTCCAGCAAGGCGAGCTGGATCGGGTGAAGCAAACTTTGATGGGTGAGTTCGCCGAGGCGACCGCGCGTGCGAACCAGCCGTGGAAGAAGAACGGGCGCATCCTCAAGATTATCCTGTTCGGCAGCTACGCGCGGGACGATTGGGTCGATGAACCGGAGAACGGCTACCAGTCCGACTACGACCTGTTGATTATCGTCAGCCATCCGGACCTCACCGATATTGCCGACTATTGGTATGTCGCGGAGGACAAGATCCTGCGTGATACCGCCATCGCGCGGCCGGTGAACATCATCGTCCACACGCTGGAGGAGGTGAACCAGGCACTGAGCCGGGGAGAATACTTTTGGGTCGATATCGCCCGTGACGGGATCGTTCTCTATGAACTCCCCGGCAGTGCGCTTGCCACGCCTAAACCTCTGACGGCGGCTGACGCGTACGAAATGACCAGTGCTTATTTTTCCGATTGGCTGAGCAAGATCGATACCGCGCTTGAAGGTGCTGCGTTTTACCTCAGCAAGGGCCACAACAAAGATGCGGCTTTCACGCTTCACCAAGCAACGGAGCGCGCCTATATCTGCTTCCTGCTGGTCCGAACCCTCTATTTTCCCCGCTCGCACAACATCAAATTCCTGCGATCACTTGCCGAAGACAGCGAACCCCGCCTGATCGAGGCTTGGCCGCGTGCTACCCGGATCGACCGCCGCCGCTTCGAACTTCTGAAACGCGCTTACGTCGAGGCACGCTATTCGGCGAGCTACGAGATCGGGAGTGACGATCTCGTAGCTCTGTCGCAGTCTGTTCGTGCCCTTCGCGATGGCGTCGAAATTGTTTCGTGCGAACGCATCGAAATGCTCCGGGCTGACGCCGGCCTCTAGCCGCCGGGCAACACCAGCAGGATAGCTTCCGGTTCCGGCATCTGACCGGCACGGACCGAGGCGAGCCCATCTGCGCCCATCAGCGCCGTTCCGTTTTTCGAGCCCGTCACCGAGTCTGAATCCGCCCGAGCCGGTCCTGTCCGGCGGGCGGGAGCCTCGACGTGACACCGACCAAATTGCTCATTGGCCAGATCCTTGTCGTCTTCGCGATCGTGATCACGGGGGTGTGGGCGGCGACACAATGGGCGGCGGCGATGCTGGCCTATCAGCCCGAACTAGGGCTGCCGTGGTTCCGGCTCGGCGGCGTGCCGGTCTACCATCCCTGGGCGCTGTTCCCCTGGTGGTATCATTACGACGCCTATGCCCCGCATGTCTTCGACCGGGCAGGCATGTTCGCAGGCGCCAGCGGCTTCGTCGGCTGCGCTGCGGCGATCTTCGGCTCGCTGTGGCGCGCCCGCCAGTCCAGCAACGTCACCACCTATGGTTCGGCCCGCTGGGCAAGTCACCGTGAGATCGAGCGCGCCGGCCTGCATCGCGACGCCGGCGTCATGCTCGGCACGCTTCGCGGCCGTTATCTGCGCCATGACGGCCCCGAGCATGTCATGGCGTTCGCGCCGACCCGTTCGGGCAAGGGCGTGGGCCTCGTCGTGCCCACCTTGCTCTCCTGGACCGGCTCGGCGGTCATTCATGACATCAAGGGCGAGAACTGGACGCTGACCGCCGGATGGCGCGCGCGGTTCTCGCATTGCCTGCTCTTCAATCCGACCGACGCAACATCGGCGCATTACAATCCGCTGCTCGAGGTTCGGCGCGGCATCGACGAGGTGCGCGACGTCCAGAACATCGCGGATATCCTGGTCGATCCCGAGGGCGCGCTCGAACGCCGCAACCACTGGGAAAAGACCAGCCATTCGCTGCTGGTCGGCGCGATCCTCCACATCCTCTATGCCGAGGAGGAGAAGACGCTCGCGCGCGTTGCGACCTTCCTGTCCGATCCGCAGCGCAGCTTCGTCGCCACCCTCCGCCGGATGATGACCACCAATCATCTCGGCGATGACAAGAATCCCAATGTCCACCCCGTCGTTGCCTCCGCCGCGCGCGAGTTGCTCAACAAGAGCGAGAACGAGCGCTCCGGCGTGCTGTCGACCGCGATGTCTTTCCTCGGCCTTTATCGCGATCCGACCGTGGCCGAGGTCACATCGCGGTGCGACTGGCGCATCGCCGACCTGATCGAGGCCGAGCGTCCCTTGTCGCTCTATCTGGTCATCCCGCCCTCGGACATCAGCCGCACCAAGCCGCTGATCCGGCTGGTGCTCAACCAGATCGGCCGCCGCCTGACCGAGCGGCTCGACCAGCCCGGCACTTCCGCGCGCCGGCACCAGCTCCTGATGATGCTCGACGAGTTCCCGGCGCTGGGCCGCCTCGATTTCTTCGAGACCAGCCTCGCCTTCATGGCAGGCTACGGCATCCGCGCCTTCCTGATCGCGCAATCGTTGAACCAGATCGAGAAGGCATATGGCGAGCACAACGCCATCCTCGACAATTGCCACGTCCGGATCGCCTTCGCGACCAACGATGAGCGCACTGCCAAGCGCATTTCCGACGCGCTCGGCACCGCGACCGAGCAGCGCGCCATGCGCAATTATGCAGGCCATCGCCTCGCGCCCTGGCTCGCGCACGTCATGGTCAGCCGCCAGGAGACCGCCCGCCAGCTCCTGACGCCGGGCGAGGTGATGCAACTGTCGCCCGACGAGGAACTCGTGCTCGTGTCCGGGCTCGCGCCGATCCGGGCGCGCAAGCTGCGCTATTTCCGCGACCGCAACTTCGTCGCGCGCGTGGCGCCGCCGCCGATGCTGGCGCACGGCCGCTATGCCGATTGCCCAAAGCTGCGAAGCAATGACTGGTCCGACCAGGTGCGCGGCATCGATGCCCGGCTGCATCAGGCCGAGGATACCGCGGGTGGCGAGGACGATGGCGGCATGCAGCAGCAGCGCCACCCCGGCCTTCCCGAGCAGGTTTCCAAGGCAACCGACGTCGCTGAAACGCGCGATCCGCAGCTTGTGCCGGACGACGACGATGTCGCCGCCGACAAGCGCGCAATGGACCAGGCGCAGGGCCTGAGCGCCGTTGCCCGCGGCTATGCAATCAACGAGGGCGCCCACCGCGACCTCCTGCCTGGGCTGTGAGGCAGCGATGAAGATCCGCCAGAACCTCTATATCGATCGCGAGATCGGCGATGCGCTCGAGGCACTCGCCGCCGGCGCGCGCGGCAACAAGAGCCGGCTGGTCAACGACGCGCTGAAGGACTGGCTGACGCGACGGGGGACCAAGGAAGTCGACGACCTCCTGAAGGTTCGCCTCGACCGGCTGTCGCGCGAACTCGACGGCGCGCGACGCGACATCGACGTCCTGCTGGAAAGCCTGTCGCTGTTCGTCCGCTACCAGCTGATGGTGACGGCGCCGCTGCCCGAGGCCGATGCCGCAGGCCGTGCCATCGGGCGCGACCGGTTCGAATCCTTCGTCGCCCAAGTCGGCCGCCAGATCGCCGCAGGCACGCGCACGCTGGGGCCAGCCGAAACGAAGGGAGGCAGGTCGTGATGCCAGCCGGACCCGATACCGTTTCCGCGGATCGCCGCCGCGCCATGCTGCGCACCGCGATGGGGCCGGCGATCGCCGCCGCGCTCTCCGATCCCCGCGTCATCGAGATCATGGTCAATCCGGACGGCGCGCTCCGCGTCGATATCCTCGGCGAAGGCCGGGTCGATACCGACGTAAAGCTCGATGCACCCCAGGTCGAGCGGATCATCCGGCTGGTAGCGTCGCATGCTCGTGCCGAGGTCCATGGCGAGCGCCCGATCGTCTCGGCCGAGCTGCCGCCGCATGGGCAAGGTGCCGGCGAACGCTTCGAAGGCATTCTCCCGCCGGTCTCGATCGCGCCGTGCTTCTCGATCCGCAAGCCGGCGGCGCGCGTCTACACGCTCATGGACTATGTCGCCGACGGCATCATGTCGGCGGAAACCGCGCGCCTGCTTTCCCTAGCGGTGGTCGATCGTCGGAACATATTGATCGCCGGCGGGACCAGCTCGGGCAAGACGACGCTTGCCAATGCGCTGCTCTCCGAGATGGCGCATCTCGATGAGCGGGTCATCCTGATCGAGGATACCCGCGAGCTGCAATCGCCTGCCCGCGACACGGTCGCGCTCAGGACAAGGGCGGGCGCGGTCACGATGGGCGACCTGGTGCGCTCGACGCTGCGCCTTCGGCCGGACCGCATCATCGTCGGCGAGGTTCGCGGCGGCGAAGCCCTCGACATGCTCAAGGCTTGGAACACCGGCCATCCCGGCGGAATCGCGACCGTCCACGCCAACAGCGCGTCTTCCGCGCTCTACCGGATCGAGCAGCTCATCCAGGAAGCCGTGATCACCGTGCCGCGCCGCCTGGTCGCCGAGGCGATCGACATGATCGTCTTCATCGCCGGCCGCGGCACAGCGCGGCGCATCGAGACGATTGCCCGCGTCGCGGGCCTCGACCCCGATGGCGGCTACGCCGTCGTCGATCTCTCCCCAACCCTGACCCCCGACTTCGAAGGAGACTGACATGCGCACCTTTCGCATTCCCAACCGCGACCGCTTTTTCCTGACTGGCCTGATGCTCGGCCTTTCGCTCACCCTGGCCAGCACGGCCCAGGCCAGCGGTTCCGGCATGCCCTGGGAACAGCCGCTCCAGCAGGTGCTGGAATCGGTGCAGGGACCCGTCGCCAAGATCGTCGCGGTGATCATCATCATCGTGACCGGCCTGACGCTGGCGTTCGGCGAGACGGCAGGCGGGTTTCGGCGGCTGATCCAGATTATCTTCGGCCTCTCGATCGCCTTCGCCGCCTCAAGCTTCTTCCTGTCCTTCTTCAGCTTCGGCGGCGGAGCGCTCGTCGCATGAGCCACATCGAGGGCTTCGAGGCGCCGATCCACGCCAGCCTGGGATCGCCGATCCTGCTCGGCGGCGCGCCGCGCGGCATCGCGATCGTCAATGGCACGATCGCGGCCGCGGTCGGCCTGGGCCTCCAGCAGTGGTTGGTCGGGATCGTGCTGTGGGCGGTCGGTCACAGCGTCGCGGTGTTCGCCGCGCGCCGCGATCCTGATTTCGCGCCCGTGCTGCTCCGCCACCTGCGCCAGAAGGGGTATCTGGCGTGCTGAGCCTCGCCGAATATCGGCCACGCGCCGACCGACTCGCCGACCACCTGCCGTGGGCGGCGCTGGTCGCGCCGGGCCTCGTCCTCAACAAGGACGGCAGCTTCCAGCGCAGCTTCGCCTTCCGCGGTCCCGACCTGGAGAGCGCGACCGAAGCCGAGCTCGTCTCGGCCTGCGCGCGCGCCAACAACGTACTCAAGCGGCTCGGTACGGGCTGGGCGCTGTTCTTCGAAGCCGAGCGGCGCGAGGCGCTGGGCTATCCGGAGAGCGTCTTTCCCGACGCCGCATCCTGGCTGGTCGACCAGGAACGGCGTGCCGGCTTCGAAGCCGAGGGCCAGCATTTCGAAAGCATCTATCACGGCACACTGACATGGCTGCCGCCCGCCGACAGCAGCGACGCTGCCGGACGGACGCTGGTCGAAAGGCCCGATGATGCGCAGGGCCGCGATTGGCGTGCGAGCCTCGCCGGCTTCGTCGCCGAAACCGACCGCATGCTCGACCTTCTTTCCGGCTTCATGCCGGAAGTGCGCGCGCTCGATGACGCCGAGACGCTGACCTATCTCCATGCAACGGTTTCCAGCCGCCACCATGCGGTCGCGGTGCCCGAAACGCCGATCTATCTCGATGCGCTGCTCGCCGACACGCCGCTGGTCGGCGGGCTCGAGCCCAGGCTTGGGCAGACCCATCTCCGCACGCTGACCGTGCTGGGATTCCCGAACCTGAGCCGGCCCGGCATCCTCGACGCGCTCAACCACCAGGATTTTGGCTACCGCTGGGTCACCCGCTTCCTCGCACTCGACAAGACCGATGCGACCAAGGCGCTGACGAAGATCAGGCGGCAATGGTTCAACAAACGCAAGTCGATCACCGCGCTGCTGCGCGAGGTGATGTACAACCAGCCGGTCCAGCTCCTCGATACCGACGCGGACAACAAGGTGGTCGATGCCGACCTGGCGCTGCAGGCGCTCGGCGGCGATCATGTCGCCTTCGGCTATCTGACGACCACGATCACCGTCGCCGATGCCGATCGAGCGCGGGTGGAAGACAAGGTCCGCTCGGTCGAGCGCATCGTCAACGGCCTTGGCTTCACCTGCGTTCGCGAAAGCCTCAACGCGGTCGAGGCCTGGCTGTCTTCGCTGCCCGGCCAGGCTTACGCCAATGTACGCCAGCCGCTGGTCCATACGCTCAATCTGGCCCATCTCATGCCGCTGTCCTCGGTCTGGGCAGGGCCGGCGGGCAACCGCCATCTCGGCGGGCCGCCGCTGCTCTACGCGCAGACAAGCGGATCGACGCCGTTTCGTGTCTCGACCCATGTCGGCGACGTGGGGCACATGCTCGTCGTCGGGCCGACCGGCGCCGGCAAGTCGGTGCTGCTCGCCCTGATCGCGCTCCAGTTCCGGCGCTATGCGAGAGGCCAGGTCTATGTCTTCGACAAGGGCTTCTCCGCACGCGCGGCCGTGCTGGCGATGGGCGGCGCGCACCATGCCCTGGGGCTCGGCGCGGACAGTGGCGAAACCCTGGCGTTCCAGCCGCTGCGCCGCATCGATGATCAGAGCGAACGCAGTTGGGCGGCGGAATGGATCGCGGCGCTGCTGGCGCACGAGAAGGTTACGGTCACGCCCGAGGTCAAGGACACCGTGTGGTCGGCGCTCGGCAGCCTCGCCTCGGCGCCGCCCCAGGAGCGCACGCTGACTGGACTCGCCATGCTGCTCCAGTCGAACGCGCTCCGTACCGCGCTGACGGCCTATACGCTCGACGGACCCTATGGCCGCCTCCTCGATGCGGCCGAGCAGAATCTCGCACTGGCCGACGTCCAGTGCTTCGAGACCGAGGCGCTGATGGGGCAATCCGGGGTGGTCGCCCCGGTGCTGACCTACCTCTTTCACCGGCTCGAGGAACGCTTCGACGGCCGTCCGACCCTGCTGGTCCTCGACGAAGCTTGGACCTTCCTCGACCATCCGCTCTTCGCCGCCCGCATTCGCGAATGGCTGAAGACGCTGCGCAAGAAGAACGTCGCGGTGCTATTCGCAACGCAGAGCCTGGCCGACATCGCCGACAGCAGCATTGCGCCAGCCATCATTGAAAGCTGCCCGCAGCGCATATTGCTGCCGAACGATCGCGCGATCGAGCCGCAATCCCGTGCTGCTTACGAGCGGTTCGGCCTCAACGACCGGCAGATCGAGCTGGTCAGCCGCGCCACCCCCAAGCGGCATTATTATCTGCAATCTGCACGCGGCAACCGCCTGTTCGAACTGGGCCTGGGTCCGATTGCGCTGGCGCTATGCGGCGCCTCCGATCCGGCGACGCAGGCGCGCATCGACGCGCTGCTGATCGAGCACGGCGCCGACGATTTCGCGGCCCGCTTCGTCGAGGGAGCAGGCCTCGACTGGGCCGCCAACCTCCTCGCCGATTTTCCCGTCCCCCAAGCCAAGGAGTAATGTGTGATGCCTGTCCCCACCCGTAAACATCTGGTCGCGACCGTGCTGGGTCTGGGCGCCCTCGGCTCGCTCGCCGGTGCGCTGGTCGTGCCGAGCACGCCTGCCCACGCGCAGTTCACCGTGTTCGATCCGAGCAACTATAGCCAGAACTTGCTCACCGCCGCGCGGACGTTGACCCAGATCAACAACCAGATCCAGTCGCTCCAGAACGAAGCGCAGATGCTGATCAATCAAGCGAAGAACCTCACGCGTATCGACTTCCCGCAGCTCCAGCAGCTTACGCAGAACCTGCAGGCGATCAACCGGCTGATGGCTCAGGCCCAGGGGATCGATTTCCGAATCGACGGCCTCGACCAACAATTCAGCCGCCTGTTCCCCAATGACTTCAACCAGGCGCTGACCACGAACCAGCGCGTGATCGATGCGGCGACCCGGCTCGATGCCGCAAAGGCAGCGTTCCGACAGACCATGGGCGTCCAGTCCCAGGTCGTCGCCAACGTCCAGGCCGACGCCGGCACGCTGGGAGAAATCGTTGCGAAGAGCCAGGGCGCGGAAGGGTCGCTCCAGGCGCAGCAAGCAACCAACCAGCTCCTCGCGCTCACGGCCAAGCAGCAATTCCAGATCCAGAACCTGATGGCGGCCCAGTATCGCGCCGAGGCCACCGAAGCGGCCCGCCGCGCGCAGGCCGAGGCCGAAGGACGCGCCGCCACGAAGAAGTTCCTCGGTACCGGCACCGCCTACACGCCCCAGTAGTCGGACGCCGGCCAGGCGGCGGCGGTATCGCCTCCCCGCCGCCGTCGCCGCGGGGCGCGCGTAGCTCCCCCAGCGCGCCCCGCGGCACCCCTCCTGTTGGAAGAATCATGTGAACGACCTCAGCGTCATCGACCGGTTCATGCAGGCCTTCATCCGCTACATCGACAGCGGATTCGGGCTGCTGGGCGGCGACGTTCACTTCCTGACGGCAACGCTGATCGGTATCGACATCACGCTCGCCGGCCTGTTCTGGGCGATGGGCGGTGATGACAATGTCATCGGCCGCTTCCTCAGGAAGATCCTCTATATCGGCGCGTTCGCGTTCATCCTGAACAGCTTTTCGACGCTCGCCGACATCATCTTCAAGTCGTTCGCGCAGGCCGGACTCACCGCCGGCGGCGGAACCCTGTCCGCTAACGATCTGCTCAGGCCCGGCCGCGTCGCCTCGACCGGCTTCTCCGCCGCCTGGCCGCTGCTCGAACAGGCGTCGAGCATGATGGGGTTCGTCAGCTTCTTCGAGAATTTCCTGACGATCATGGTGCTGCTGTTCGCCTGGGCGATCGTCATCCTCGCCTTCTTCATCCTCGCCGTGCAGATGTTCGTCACGATCATCGAGTTCAAATTGACCTCGCTGGCGGGCTTCATTCTCGTGCCCTTCGCGCTCTGGAACCGGACCAGTTTCCTGGCGGAGCGCGTGCTCGGCAACGTCGTCTCGTCGGGCATCAAGGTGATGGTGCTCGCGGTCATCGTCGGCATCGGCTCCAATTTCTTCGCCGAGTTCACGACCTCCATGCAAGGGCAGGAGCCCGATCTCGGCGCCGCGATGAGCCTGGCGCTCGGCGCGCTCTCGCTGTTCGGCCTCGGCATCTTCGGTCCCGGCATCGCTTCCGGGCTGGTTGCCGGTGCGCCGCAACTCGGTGCGGGTGCCGCGCTCGGCACGGCCGTCGGCGCGGCGGGCGTCACCATGCTCGCGGGCGGCGCCACGATGGGCGCTGCGCGCGCGATCGGCGGCGGTGCGCTGGGCGCAATCCGTGCCGGCACGTCGATGGGATCGGCGGCGTCAACCGCCTACACGCTCGGCAAGGAGACCGCCGCGTCGCCGTCCATGGCTGCCGGCCTGGGCGGTGTGGCACGCGCTGCCGGCAATGCGGCCCGGGATCGCGCGTCGAGCGCGCTCGGGATCGGCGAAGCTGCATCGCGAGGGCGCGGGGCTGCCTGGAACGCCCTTAATCGGACCGGCGGCAGCGAGGCTTCGCAAACCACCCCCAGCGATGGCGCGCCCGATTGGGCTCGATCGATGCGCGCCCAGCAATCCGCGCGTCACCACCGGCAGATCGCGCTGCACACGCTCCAACAGGGCGACCGTGGCGGCGCGTCCGCAACTCCCGACATCAAGGAAAGGGACGACTGATGATCTTCAAGCGCGCTGTCCAGCGCTATGGACGGACACCCCAACCCGAAACGCCTTATCAGCGCGCAGGCCAGCTCTGGGATGAGCGCATCGGCTCGGCCCGCGTCCAGGCCCGCAACTGGCGGTTGATGGCGTTTGGCACGCTGACGCTCACCTGCGCCATGTCGGGCGCGCTCGTCTGGCAGTCGCTCCAGAGCCGGGTCACGCCCTATGTCGTCGAGGTCGATCGCCTCGGCGAGGCGCGGGCGGTCACCGAAGCCGAGGCAGGATACAAGCCCACCGATCCGCAGATCACATGGCATCTCGCCAAGTTCATCGAGAATGTTCGTGGCGTCTCGCTCGATCCGGTGCTGATGCGACGCGACTGGCTGTCGGCCTACGGCTTCGCGACCGAGCGTGGGGCTCGGTTCCTCGACGACTATGCGCGCGCTGCTGACCCCTTCGCCCGGATCGGCGAGCGGACGGTCTCGGTGCAGGTGACCAGCGTCGTCCGTGCGTCGGAGCGTTCGTTCCAGGTGAAATGGACCGAAACGGCCTACGAGCGCGGCAGCGAGGCGGGATCGTCCCACTGGACCGGCATCCTGACCATCGTGACGAAACCGCCGGTATCGGCCGACACGCTCCGCAGGAATCCCCTCGGAATCTATGTCGATGCGATCGACTGGAGCCGCGAGCTCGAGCCCCCGGCATCAGCTGCTCCGGCGCGCGCGGTTACACCGCCGGGCAATCTGCCGCTCGGCTCGCCACTCGATCCGAACCTTGCCCCCCAACCGACCGCCAAACCGGAGACACAGCCATGATCCGCTCCCTTGCCGCACCAATACTGCTGGCCACCTGCCTTTCCCTCTCTTCAGAAGGCGCCTGGGCTTCGCCACTATCCAGCGACACCGCGCATCAGGCGACGGTCGCGACCGCCAACCGCCTGGCGACCATTGAGCCGGCCGCGCAGGGATTCCTGAATGCCGCTCAGGTCTATCCATTCGCGGAAGGGGCAATCTATCACGTCATCACCGCGCCCGGGCGGGTGACCGACATCGCGCTCCAGCCCGGCGAGACGCTCGTGGCCGTGGCGAGCGGCGACACCGTGCGCTGGGTGATCGGCGATACCACCAGCGGGTCGGGTACCGAGAAGCGGACGCATGTGCTGGTCAAGCCGTTCAGCACCGGCCTCGCCACCAACCTCGTGATCACCACCGACCGGCGCAGCTATCACATCGCGCTGAACAGCATCCCCCGAACGGCGATGGCCGCGCTGTCATGGACCTATCCGCAGGATGCACTGATAGCATTGAAGCGCGCCACAGCTGCGGCCGAGGCGGCGGCACCGGTCGCCGCCGGGATCGCGGTCGAGCAGCTTCATTTCAACTACGTCGTGTCGGGTGATCGTCCGTCCTGGCGACCGCTGCGCGCCTTCGACGACGGACGGCAGACCTTCATCGAGTTTCCCGCGACGCTTGGCGTGGGGGAGGCACCCCCGATCTTCCTGCTGGACACGAAGGGCGAGGCCCAGCTCGTCAATTATCGCGTCAAGGGCCGCTTCTACGTGGTCGACCGCATCTTCGACGTCGCCGAGCTGCGGCTTGGCACGAAGAACCAGCAGGTCGTCCGCATCAGCCGGGTCGCGGATGGCGCGCCGGCGCGGAGGGGATCATGACCGACGTGGAGGATCGGCCGGTGGCGGAGGACCATACTGCATCGAGCAAGGTGGATCCGGAAACGCTCGCGCTGCGTGCACAGCCGGCGCGGGCGATCCGCTTCAAGCGGGGCGCCGTGGTGGCGATCGCGGCGCTCGGCTCCGTTAGCCTGGTGGCGACCGCCTGGATCGCGTTGCGGCCATCCTCTTTCCACTTGGCCGGCCAGGCTGACGACCAGACGGTAGCCGCCAAGCCGCCTGCTGACGCGCTGAGCGCGCTCCCCGGCAGCTATGGCGACGTGCCCAGGCTCGGTCCGGCGTTGCCGGGCGATCTCGGTCGCCCGATCCTCGAGCATCAGCGCGCAATGGCGAGCGAACCCGCGGGAGGAGAGGCCGCCCGCGCCGATCAGGCAGCGGCGACCGAGCGTGATCGGAGGGTCGCAGAGTTGCGGGCAGCTCGGGAGTCGGGGTTGCTCGTGCAGTCCGGCAATCGCGCCGCGCCGACGGCCTATGTCGAAGCAACGCCATCTGCGCCACCGGCGGCAGCTGCCGATGCTGCTCGGCTTGCCATCGATCCTGATCGCGACCCCAATGCCCAGCAGCGGAAAGCCGACTTCGTCGCGGCACGCGACAACGGCGGCGACGTCAACGCCGGGCGGCTTGTCCCGCCAGCATCGCCCGACATGCTGTCAGCGGGCAGCGTCATCGCCGCGAGCCTGATTACCGGGCTCAGGTCCGACCTGCCCGGTCTTGTCACTGCCCAGGTGACCGAGCGTGTGTTCGACAGCGCAACGGGCAGGATCCTGCTCATCCCGCAAGGTGCGCGGCTGATCGGCAGCTACGACAGCGTGGTGGCCTTCGGACAGAAGCGGGCGCTAATCGTTTGGCAGCGGATCATCCTGCCGGACGGCAGCTCGATCCGGCTCGACAATGTGCCCGCGACCGACCCGTCAGGCTATGCGGGCCTTGCCGACAAGGTCGACTTCCACACCTGGAGCCTCCTCAAGGGCGTCGCGATTTCGACATTGCTTGGCGTGGGCGCGAACCTGACCTTCTCCGGGGAAAGCGACCTCGTCCAGGCGATCCGGGAATCCACCCAGCAGAATGTCTCGCGTGCCGGTGACCAGATCACGTCTCGCAATTTGCAGATCCAGCCGACGATCACGATCCGGCCCGGCGCGCCGGTGCGGCTGGTCGTACACCGCGACCTCATTCTCGCGCCGTGGCGCAGCTAGGAGAAGACCATGGTCGATCTCAAGCTTGCTCGCATTCCCGACCGAACCCCGGTGAAGCTCACGATCACGGTGCTGCCCGACCTGCATCAGGCACTTCAGGATTACGCCCGGATCTATGCCGAAACCTATGGTCGGGACGAGCCGGTCAGCGAACTGGTCCCAGCTATTCTGTCCGCATTCCTCGATAGCGATCGCGCCTTTGCAAAGGCGCGCGAGCGCCTTGGAGCACGCAGCGGGTGACGGGACGCGACCCCAGCGTCGGCCTCAATGATGCGCTGACCGTTCGCGTGCCTGTCGCGGCGCGCGTGCTGGGAATCGGAAAGACCAAGCTCTATGAGCTGATTTCGGCGCGCGAGATCGACATCATAAAGGTCGGCCGAGCGACGCTCATCGTCGTCAGGAGCCTTGAACGGTTCGTCGAGCGGCAGTCCGTCGCGGTCGGCGCGGAGCCGTCGCAACGTCGCGGGCGCGGCCGGCCACGACATTCGTTCGCTCGACCGACCGCCGGGACCGGCTCTTAGCGGACGGAACGCAGAAATCGGCCCAAACCTTCATCAGATCGCGCCGCTTGGCCAGGAAATCGGTGCGCCGATAGGCTGCCTCGACCTTGTTCTCGAGCGTATGTGCCAGCGCCGCCTCGGCGATCTCGCGTGGCGTGTCCGTCTCCTCGGCCGCCCAATCCCTGAAGCTTGACCGGAAGCCATGTACTGTCGCCGGCAGGTCCATGCCGCGCACCAATTCGAGAAGCGCCATGTCAGAAAGTGACGAACCGGACGTGGCGCCCGGGAAGATCAGGTCGCAGCCCTTGATCCGCAGTGCCCGCGCCTGACGGAAGACGTCTGCGGCTTGCAGCGACAGCGGCACCACATGTTCGACCCCTGCCTTCATGCGCTCTGCAGGAATGGTCCACAGCGTCAGCTCGTCGTTGAGTTCCGGCCATCTGGCTCCGCGAACCTCGCCTGATCGGACCGCCGTCAATATCAGCGCCTCGAGCGCCAGCCGACTGCTGCTGATCCCGCGGGCGCGCAGGCGCTTCATGAACGCCGGCACCTCGGCATGGGGCAATGCGGCGAAATGGCCGGACTTCCTGGGCTGCCGTGGCAGGCCCTTGGAAATGGAACGCATCGGTGCTTCGCTGGTCCGGAAGCCATTGGCATAGGACCAGTCGAGCACCGTGCCGATGCGCTGGCGGACCCGCCGGGCGGTCTCCGGGATGTCCAGCCAGATTTCCGCCAGCACGTCGCGGATGAGCGGTCCTTCGATCTGGTTGACCTTCAACTTGCCCAGCTTCGGATAGGCATAGAGTTCAAGCGTCTTGATCCATTGCTTGGTGTGCTTCCCGTTCTTCCATCCCTTGATCATTTCCGTGTGCGCACGCTTCGCCGCCTGCTCGAAGGTCGGTATGACGATCTCGACCTTCCGCCGTTCATCGAGCGGATCGACACCGGATTTGGCGAGCTTCTTGATCGCGGCCGCTTCCAGTCTCGCATCGCGAAGGCTCACATGCCGAAGCTCGCCCAGGCCGATGTCCCGGCGGCGGCCATTGACCTGTACGCGCATGAGCCAGCTTTTTCCGCCCGAAGGGGAAATTTGCAGCAGGAGCCCCTCGCCATCGGAGTAGCGACCGGGCTCGGTGAGCTCCTTGATCAGGGCGGGGGTGAGCTTTCCCATGGGGTGCAGGATACCACCGCAGACCCCTGATTTGAACCCCGCCAGCCCCTCACAGCCCCACACTCAGCCCCACACCAATTTCCGGACCGCCGCGAACGACCGTGAAGGTCTGCGGTTAAAATGCCTTAATTTTCAGGTGTTTATTCTGATTTTTCGGGCCGAGGCGAACGCCGGCGAAGGGCGGAATGGCGGAGCGGGAGGGATTCGAACCCTCGAACGGCTTTTGACCGTTACACACTTTCCAGGCGTGCGCCTTCGACCACTCGGCCACCGCTCCGTTGGCTGGGCCTTATAGCCGGGGAAAAGCGACGCACAAGGCCGCGATGATGAATTATCGGGCCGTTTCCCAACCGCCTGCGCGGGCGCGCTGCTCGGCGGCGCTGTCGAGCGGATCGTCGCGCATCAGCGCCTGGGCGGATTGCATGATGACGTCGTCAGCTCCGGCCATGCGATAATCCGGCGCGTCTGCCCGTTGTCCATCGGGCGTGGTCGTCATGCGAAGCCGCCATTCGCCATCCTGCCGGCACGCGATTCCGGAGAGGCTGTCCGCCCGCACCGCCAAGAACGTCCGGCAATAACCATCGTCTCCGGCGAATGTCAGGCCTATCCGTACCGGGCTGCCCAGCGCCTGCGGGTTATCTGAGGCAAGCTGGCTGTCGAGCGCGGCCGCCAGCTCTCCACTCGCGACCAGATTTCCGTCGCTTCCCTTCACCAGATTGCCGCCACCGCCGGGCAGGTCGACAAGCTGCCCCGCGAAAAGCCCCACGACGAGGGCTGCCGCGATCGATCCCCAGCGCTGGATGAAGGGGGTACGGCGGATAGCTCTCGACCGCCTTTCAACTGCAAAATCGACGACTTTGCCGGGAGTGTCCTCAGCGCCGGCGGAAACAGCCGCCGCAAGGGAAGGGGGGACCGGCTCGTCCAGCACAGGCGCAAAGGCCGCCGCCATGGTCTCCCGCAGCTGCCGATGCTGCGCCACCTTTTCAGCCAACACAGGGTCGCCTGCCACGGCCGCTGCAACCGCCTCTGCCTGCGCGCCGGAAAGCTGGCCATCGGCGAAGGCCATCAATGTTTCTTCATCAATTTTCATCGGCGGCCTCCGTCTCTCCACCGCTCAACGCCCGGACGAGCGCGGCGCGACCGCGCAACAGGCGGCTGGTGAGCGTGCCGATCGGGATTGCGAGAACATCCGCCGCCTCGGCATAGCCTAGCCCTTCCACCAGCACGAGGGCGATGGCTTCGCGCTGTTCGGCCGGAAGGCGTTCCATTGCGGCCTGCGCCCGCGACAGATCGGCTCGTGCCTCCAGATTTGGGGAAGGGTCGGCACCGACGGCAAGGCCGTCCTCCTCCGGCGCGAACACCCGCGCCCTGCGGCCGCGCGAGCGGGCCTCGTCGATCCAGGTGTTGCGGATGATCCGGAACATCCAGCTGTCCATCCGCGTGCCCGGCTGCCACTGGTCGCGGGCCTTGAGGGCCCGCTCGACGGCTGACTGCACCACATCATCCGCGTCCGCAGCGTCACGCGCCAGCGCGCGCGCGAAACGGCGCAACCGTGGCAGCAGCGCGACAAGGGCGGACTGAAAATCTTCCAAAGGCGTTCCCGGCTCTGCATATGGATGAAACGACCGTCGATGCGCGTTTCATCCATGGTCGAATAAAATCCGGTGGACAGGTGATGCAAGGTAAAAGGCCAGGGTTGATTATGGTGCTGATGGCCTCGATAGGTCTCGCACTGCCACAATTTCCTGCCGGTGCGCAACTGCTGGGACCGGTGGAGCGGACGGTCGGCGGCCTTGCCGACACCGTCACGGATACGCTTTCATCGGGCCTTGGAGCGACCGAACGCCTGGCCGAAGATGCGCGCGACCTGACGCGCGCCCGGCTGCGCGGATTGCTGCGCGCCAATTCCAGCGCGTTGGAGGCCGATCGCCGGGGATTTCCGGTTGTGCGCGGCGAAGTGGTCGCGCTTTCCCCCAGTGCCGCCTCGCTTGCGAAAGCACAATCGGCGGGCTTTGCGATTGCCCGCAGCGAGGTTCTGGAGGCCCTTGGTGTCACGCTCGTGACGTTGCGTACGCCCGAGGGACTGCGCGCGCGAGATGCGCTGGCGAAGCTCCGCAAACTCGATCCGGCGGGCAGCTATGACCTCAACCACATCTATATCGGCGCGGGGCAGGCGGTGCCGGTCGGGAACGAGGATTCGCAAAAGCCGACGGGCGGGCGGCCGCTGGTCGGGCTGATCGACCGGGGCGCAGGGCGGCATCCGGCGCTTGATGGTTTGATCGTCGAGCAGCGGGGCTTTGCTCCCGGTGGCGTTGTGCCGGGCGGGCATGGCACGGCGGTGGCGTCGCTCCTGGTCGGGCGTGACGGCCGCTTTCGGGGCGCCGGGGCGGGGCTTCCGCTGCTGGTCGCCGATGTTTACGGCGATGGTCCCACCGGCGGATCGGCCCAGGCGCTGGCGCGTGCGCTGGCATGGATGGCCGCGCGCGAGGTGCCTGTCGTCAACGTCAGCCTTGTGGGGCCGCCCAATCTGCTGGTGCGAACATCGGTGACGGCCGTGCAGCGGCGGGGGCTCATCGTCGTCGCGGCGGTCGGAAACGACGGCCCTGCCGCAGCGCCGCTCTATCCCGCCGCCTATCCCGGTGTGGTCGCGGTGACGGGCGTGGATTCTAACAATCGGGTGCTGATCGAGGCGGGCCGGGGTCCGCATGTCGATTTTGCCGCGCCGGGCGGGGACATGGCGGCGGCGGCTGCCCGCGGCGGCTATTCTCGGGTGAGAGGGACATCCTTCGCCACCCCACTGGTCGCGGGGCGGCTTGCCGCGATGGAAGGCAGCGCCGTGGCGCGGATCGAACGGGCGAAGACGGAGGCCGTGGACCTTGGACGAAAGGGCGCGGATTCCGTCTACGGTATGGGCCTTCTATGCGGCAAATGCCGAAACATGGTTAACTAAATCTTTCTTTTCAACGATTTGCAACTTTCTTTCACCCGGATGGATTAAACGCCCGTCGGCTGTCGTTGTCGACATGAGGGACGCGAAACCGCGCCCCGGAAGTTTGACGAAGGAGACGGAAAATGCGTCATTCAAAACTTGGCCTCCTGATCGGTGCGGCGGCGTCACTTGCCGTTGCTGTTCCCGCTTCGGCCCAGCTTCTGGGTGGTGGTGGACTTGGCGGCGTGACCGGCGGGCTTGGCGGTTCGTTGGGCGGATCGCTTGGCGGCACCGGGACTGTGGGCGGGACGGTGGACGGCGTCGGCCGAAGTGTTTCCGGCGCGGTCAGCGGCGGCGGCAATGCGTCCGGCAAGGCGACCGCCAATAAGTCCGTCAACGCGCGGAAAGGCTCGGCCAATGCGGACGCGGGGCTCACCGGCGCTGCATCCGGCACCCTGAACGGGGCCGCGTCGGCGCTGGGCGGCGGTGCATCGGGCGGCGTGTCCGGCAATGCAAGCGGTTCAAAGAATGTCGGTGCGGGGGCGACCTCGCCGGTCGGCGGAACCGATGCGGTCACGTCCGCGGTCGGTGGCGCAACGGGCGCTGCCACTGGCGCTGTCTCGGGTGCTGCCAATGGCGCTGCGAATATCGCAGGCCAGGGCGCGGCATCCGGCAATGCGGCGGGGAGCAGCGCCGCCGCTTCGGGCGCGGGCGCCCTGGATGCGGCCGGCAATGTCGCGACTACGGTCAACCCCGGAATGGTGGTGAAGGATGCGGCTGGCCGCACCATCGGCCGCGTTCAATCGGTGAAGGACGGCGCGAACGGCCGCATCGACAGCGTGCTGGTGAAGACCAGTGAAGGCATTGCGGCGCTTCCCGCCGATCAGTTGAGCTTCTCCGGTTCCGGCCTGTTAAGCGCCATGACCAGGGCAGAGGTCCGCAAGATGGCCGACGAACCGTCATCGGCGGCGAACGCCGCCGCCGCTGGCGAAGGTTCCGGCAGCGGCCAGGCGGCCGCGTCTTCGGCCACAAAGCAGAAGTAGCGGCTTCCCGCCGACTTTCAAAAACTGGCCGATCACTGGGCCGGAGGCACCCCATCCCCCATTTGCCTCCGGCCCCTTTTTTGCGGGTGGTTCCCGTCAGCGAGGGACCACCAGTTCAAGCACGGCCCTTGCCACGCTGGCGTCAACGGGCGTGCGGGCCGTAACCTCCCCGTCGATGGAGATCGGAAGGGAAGGGACGGTCTCAATCCGGATGAAGCGGCCCCTGATTGTTTCGGCCGTGCGGCGGCGCGCGGGCAGCTTCAGGCTTGTCGTCAGCCAGTGCCAGGCGAGCGCCGGCCATCCATTGCCGGTCACGATCTGGACGATGATCTCTCCGGAATCGACTTCGGCTTCCTCGGCGACTTCGGTGCCCCCCAGATAGCTGCCGTTGGCGATACGAAGCTCAAGCGCGCGAAACCGCTGCGAGCGCCCGTCTTTATAAGTGAGGATTACCTCGAACGGCCGGAAGCGGAGCACGGACCACAGGCCCCAGACGATATAGCCGAGCCGTCCGAGCACGCGCTTCAGCCCGTCCGGGATGGTCGATCCGACCAGCGAGGGAAGGCCGATCGCCGCCACATTGGCGAAATAGTCATTGTTGATTGCGCCGAGATCGATCCGCGCCCTGCGGCCGTTGGCGATGACATCGACTGCACCGGGAAGATCCAGCGGAATGCCGAGCGTGCGGGCGAAGCTGTTCGCCGTGCCGAGCGGCAGAAGCGCAAAGACGCAGTCTTTGCCGATGAAGCTGTCGACGGAGCCAGAAACGGAACCATCGCCGCCGCCCACGATCACCATCTTCGCCCCGCTGGAGATCAGCGCCCCCACTTCGGCGTTGAGATCGGCGGGATTGCGGACGGCGATGGCGTGGATCAGCTCAACCCCGGCGGCGGCGAGAAGCGCCTTGGCCTCGCGGAACATTCGCCGACCCTTGCGGCTGTGCGTGTTGACGATCAGCGATGCCTCGCGCGGGACGGCTGCGCCTGTTTCCATCCGCTTTGGCATGACAGAGCGCCGGGCAAAAGAAAAGGGCCGGGAAAGCCCGGCCCCTTGATCGGTGCGATATTGCGGTTCAGGCGACCTGGGAGGCTGCGCCTTCCTCGGGGTCGCGAAGCACATAGCCACGTCCCCAGACGGTTTCGATGTAATTGTCGCCGTCGCACGCGCCGGAGAGCTTCTTGCGAAGCTTGCAGATGAAGACGTCGATGATCTTCAGTTCCGGCTCGTCCATGCCGCCATAAAGGTGGTTGAGGAACATTTCCTTGGTGAGCGTGGTGCCCTTGCGAAGCGAAAGCAGCTCCAGCATGGCATATTCCTTGCCGGTCAGATGAACGCGCGCGCCATCCACTTCCACCGTCTTGGTGTCGAGATTGACGGCGAGCTTCCCGGTGCGGATCACCGATTGCGAATGCCCCTTGGAGCGGCGGACGATCGCATGGATACGGGCGACCAGCTCCTCGCGGTGAAACGGCTTGGTGACATAATCGTCAGCGCCAAAGCCCAGCGCGCGGACCTTGCTGTCCAGTTCCGCCTGGCCGGAGAGGATGAGAATGGGTGTGCCGACCTTGGCGAGACGCAGCTTCTTCAGCACCTCATAGCCATGGATGTCAGGCAGGTTCAGATCGAGCAGGATGATGTCGTAATCATACAGCTTGCCCAGATCGAGGCCTTCTTCGCCCAGATCGGTCTGGTAGACGTTGAAGCCTTCCGTCGTCAGCATCAGCTCGATGCTCTTGGCGGTGGTAGGTTCGTCTTCAATCAGCAGGACGCGCATGTTTCTGCCCCCTTCATTGCAGACGGCTTCAACTCAGGCGCCGCCGAACCCGGTAAGATTGGTTAACGGTAATTTTTATCAACCGGAAAGGTTAACAGTTCGTAAATGTTATTCAGAAACATAAATATTTGGTTGTCTCCGCTGGCTCGTTCATTGCGGCGTTAACCATTTCCGCGCAAGGGCAGGACCGTGTGGAAGCGCGATTAAAGCGCCGGAACGAGTCGGATATGCGCCGTAAAGTGGCGGTTGCCGGAAAGTCCCGCCGTGCCGCTGCATAAGTGGGGCGAACCGAGATTGATCCCGCCGACGCGCTGCCGTTAGGAAAGCGGCATGACCATATTAACCAAATCGCTGTGCGCGGCGTTGCTTGCCGTAACCTTTTCCGGCGCTGCCGGGGCGGAGCCTTTGCCCGCCGACGCGCAGCGGATGCTGGATGCGGCCATCTTGTCGGGAAAGCCCGAGCGCATAGACGCTGTCGCGGCGGTTGCGCGCGAGACCTATCCGGAATCGGTGGAGGAGGTGGACGCCCAGATCGCGGGGTATCGCGGCGAGAAGGAAAAGATGCGCCTGGCGGAGCTTCGGACGGAGCGCTTCTGGCAGGGGTGGTCGGGGCAGGGGGAGCTTGGCGCGTCCACCAGCAGCGGCAACAGCGAGAGCGTGGGCGTGACGGCCGGGCTTCAACTCTCGAAGGAAGACATCAACTGGCAGCACAAGTTCAATGCGCTGGTCGATTACCGGCGCGCCAACGGCGTGACCGAAAAGGAACATTTCAACACCGCCTATCAGGGCCAGCGGAAAATCTCACGCACGCTTTATGTCTATGGCCTGCTGCAATATGAGCGGGATCGCCCGGCCGGTTATTATCGCCGCTTCAGCGAAGGTCTGGGCCTTGGCGTCCGGCTTCTCGACCGGCCCGGCCTGCGGCTGGACATGGACGGCGGACCGGCCTTCCGGCAGACGGCGTTCATCGCATCGGGGGAAGAGAAGGAACTGAGCGGCCGCGCATCCATGGCCTTTCGCTGGGACATTACACCGCGGCTTGGCTTTTCGCAGGACGCAAGCGCTTTCCTGGCGGACAACAGCAGCTTTGTGTCAACCTCTGCGATGACAACGAAGCTGTTCGGCGCGCTGTCGTCCCGGCTATCCTTCGATGTGCGGCACGAGACGGAGCCGCCCGCCGGATCGGTGAAGACCGATACCGTAAGCCGGGTGACGCTGCTCTATTCCTTCTGAATCGCGGCGCTGAATTACTGGCGCTGATAGAGCGCGCGGTAATGCTGGACGCGCGTGACGCGCAGGCCGGGCATGCCGGAGCGTTCGACCGCCCGCTGCCAGGATGCGAATTCCTCAAGCGTCAGTCCATAGCGCTCGCAAGCCTCGTCGACGCTCAGCAGACCGCCGCTTACGGCGGCGACAACTTCCGCCTTGCGGCGGACGACCCAGCGGGTCGTGTCGCGCGGCGGCAGGCTATCAAGCGTCAGCGGTTCGCCGAGCGGGCCGATAACCTTGGATGGGCGTATGGTCTGATTCTCGATCATGTGCTTGCACAACCCGTATATTCGTCTGATCCTTGAGAAAAGGTTTCTAGCAGATCAGTTTTCAACGAAGACTGAACCCACAGGGTAAACGCCGGGGTCAGAGGTCTTAACGCCGGCTGCCGAGGCCGCCGGATTCCGGGACTTTCCGTTCCAAATCATTTGAATTGCTTGAAAAACCATCGGAGGCCTGTCTTGTCCGCGCGACAGCCGGATTAAAGCTCGCCTCGGCGGCAAGAATGGGGCAGCCGACCTGGCCGGTGGCGAAAAGTTCTGCCAGCCGGGCCGTGTCGGTATTGTGCGGGCCGGGCGAAGTGCTGCGTCGATTATCATCCATATGGGATGAAAACGGCGGCACCTCCGGCAGCTTTAGCGGGGCGGCGCGCTCGCGGGTTGCCGCTTGCGGCCTAAAGGCCTATTTCGCGCCGATGGAGATCGATCTTCAGCTTGAAAAGCCGCTTTCATCCGCGCGGGTCGTGGTCGCCATGTCGGGCGGCGTCGACAGCTCGGTGGCGGCCGCGCTGTGCGCCGCGAGCGGTGCGGAGACGATCGGGGTCACGCTTCAGCTTTACGATCATGGCGCGGCCGTCGCCAACCCGCGCAGCTGCTGCGCCGGGCGCGATATCCATGACGCACGAGATGTCGCGGCGCGGCTGGGGATCGCGCATTATGTGCTGGATTATGAAAGCCGCTTCCGGGCGGAGGTGATGGACGAATTCGCCGAAAGCTATCTGGCGGGGCGGACTCCGATTCCCTGCGTGCGCTGCAACCAGACGGTGAAGTTCGCCGATCTTTTGAAGGTCGCGCAGGATCTGGGGGCGGATTGTCTCGTCACGGGCCATTATGTGCGGCGCGTCGTTGGTCTTGGGGGGCCGGAACTGCACCGGGCGATCGACCCCGCGCGCGACCAGAGCTATTTTCTTTTCGCCACCACGGCGGGGCAGCTCAATTATCTGCGGTTTCCGCTCGGCGGGATGGAAAAGAGCGAGGTTCGAGCGCTGGCGCAGAAGCATGGCCTGGGCGTGGCTGCCAAGCCCGACAGCCAGGATATCTGCTTCGTGCCGGGCGGCGATTATGCGGCCGTTGTCAGGAAGCTCCGTCCGGAAGCCGATGACGCCGGCGAGATCGTCGACCTGGAGGGGCGGGTGCTTGGCCGCCATCGCGGGCTCATCCACTTCACGGTGGGCCAGCGTCGCGGAATCGACATCGGCGGTCAGGCGGAACCGCTTTATGTGGTGCGCATCGATGCAGGCCAGCGGCGGGTGGTCGTCGGCCCAAGGTCGGCGCTGGCGGTCGCGACGGCACGGCTTTCCGATATCAACTGGCTGGCGACCGGCCATGATGCGGCGCTGACGGTGAAGGTGCGCTCCATGGCAAAGCCGGTGCCCGCCCGCTTCGATGGCGAGCGGATCATGTTCGATGCGCCGGAATATGGCGTGGCTCCGGGGCAGGCGGCGGTTTGCTATGCCGGCAACAGGGTGTTGGGCGGGGGATGGATCGATTCCACCGAACCCGCAGCGGCTACGGCAGCCTGAACCCGCCTTCGATCACCGTCACGCAGTTCCCGCCAAGTACGGCCCGCTCACCGATAAGACGGCAGGTGAGATAGCCACCGCGCGCGGAGGCTTGGAAGGCGGTGAACCGGTCCTTGCCCAGTCGCTCGGCCCAATATGGCGTGATGACGCAATGCGCGGCGCCCGTGACAGGGTCTTCGTCGATCCCCGCGCCGGGCGCGAAGACGCGACTCACCACATCGGTGGCGGTGCCGCGCGCGGTTGCGATGTACAGTATGTCGCCCATGCTTCTCAGCGCGCGGAAATCCGGCGAAAGCGCGCGAATCGCAGCTTCATCGGGATAAACGATCACCGAATAGCCCCCGTCGTGCCACAGGGTGTCGAGCGGACTGCCGCCCATCGCGGCGGCGATTTTCGCAAGCGGTTTCGGCGAGGGCCTCCATGCCGGAAGATCCAGTTCATAGCCGCCGCCAGCCGCCCGTCGCACTTCAAGGTGCCCGGACTTGCGGGTGCGAAAGCGCACCACCCGGCGGCCCGGATCGCGCCACAGCAGCACATGGCCGGTCGCAAGCGTGGCATGCCCGCAAAGCGCCACTTCAACCGTAGGTGTGAACCAGCGCAGCTCATAATCGGCGCTGCCGCTGGCGGGCACGACAAAGGCGGTTTCGGCCAGATTGTTTTCGGCGGCGACCGCCTGGAGAATGGAATCGTCCAGCCAGCCGTCCAGCGGGATGACCGCGGCGGGATTGCCGGTGAAAGGGCGATCGGCAAAGGCATCAACCTGGGTGAAATCGGCGAATGTCATCTCCGGTCCCTGTCGCGTTCACGGCCCAGCGGCGGGTCGCGATGCCCTTCCGGGTCGGGATGGATCAGAACTTCTGTGCCCGGAAAGGCCGCCGCCAGCTTTTCCTCCACCTCGTCCATCACCTGATGTGCGTGGGCAACGGTCATGGCCGGATCAACCCAGACGTGGAACTGGACAAAATCATGGGTACCGCTTGTCCGGGTGCGAAGGTCGTGAATGCCCTTCAGTTCGGGATGCTGGCTGGCGACGGCGAGAAAGCGCTGGCGCTTTTCTTCCGGCCATTCGCGGTCCATCAACTCGTCTATCGCATGATTGGCCGCACGCCATGCGTTCCACGCGAGCCAGAGGGAGATACCCAGACCAAAGAGCGCGTCCGCCCCTCGCAGGCCGCCGACCTGTTCCAGCACAAGTGCTGCGATGACGGACAGGTTGAGATAGAGATCCGATTCATAATGCAGATTGTCGGTGCGCACCGCGAGCGAACGGCTTTTGCGCAATGCGCGCCGCTGATAGCCGACGAGCGCCAGGGTCACCGCAATGGCGATTGCGGAAACGCCCACGCCATATTCGATATTCACCGGCGCTGCCGCGTCGTCCAGCCGGTTGATGGCGTGAACGCAGATCGCGCCCGCCGAGAGCGTGATCAGCGCGATCTGGAACAGCGCCGCAATCGCTTCGGCCTTGCCATGGCCGAAACGGTGATCGGCGTCCGCAGGCTGGGCGGCAAGGCGCACGCTGTAGAGCGCGACCACCGACGCAAGCAGATCGAGCCCGGAATCCGCCAGCGACCCCAGCATTGCGACAGAGCCGGTCGCCCAGGCCGCATAGGATTTGAGCACAAGCAGCACGCTGGCTGCGGCCACGCTCGCCATTGCCGCGCGGGAAGCCACATGGTCGGTTACGCCCAGCATGTTCACGGGTAGAGCAGACCTTCCGTCCAGCCCCCGGCGGTGCGGCTGAACAGCCGCCGCTCGTGGAGGCGATGGGCGCGGTCGCTCCAGAACTCGATCACGTCCGGCACAACCCGATAGCCCGACCAGTGCGGTGGCCGGGGCACAAGCTGGCCTTCGAACCGCTGTCGCTGCTCTTCGAACCTGCTCTCGAACAAAGCGCGGGACGCAAGCGGGCGCGACTGGTCCGACGCCCATGCGCTCAGCTGCGAATCACGCGCGCGGCTGGCAAAATATGCGTCGGCTTCCTCCGTGCTGACGCATTCGATGCGCCCTTCGATGCGGACCTGGCGGCGCAGCGACTTCCAGTGGAAGCCAAGCGCGGCCTGGGGATTGGCGGCCAGCTCAGCGCCTTTCCGGCTTTGATAATTGGTGTAGAAGACGAAGCCGCGATCATCATGCCCCTTGAGCAGCACCATCCGCACCGAGGGGCGGCCTTCCGCGTCGGCGGTGGCGAGCGCCATGGCGCTGGGATCATTCGGCTCCGATGCTTTCGCCTCGGCGTACCATTGCTCGAAAAGTGCGTGCGGATTGTCGGTCATGAAGCTGCTTTAATCTGGGCGCGGCGATGCTGGAAGCGCCTTCCAAAACATGGCGTTGGGGTTGCATCCGAAAGACGCAGTGCACATGTGGCGATTGTTGCATCACAGCAACAGTAGACGTGGCACACAGAATATCGGACCAGATGGAGCGATGGCGGACCTCTATTCAACACTCGGCCTGAAGCGCGGGGCCAGCGAAGCAGATATCAAGAAAGCTTATCGCAAGCTGGCCAAGGAACTCCATCCTGACCGGAACAAGGATAATGCCGAGGCCTCGTCGCGGTTTTCCGAGGTCACGCACGCCTATGATCTGTTGAGCGACGCCGACAAGCGCGCCCAATATGACAGGGGCGAAATCGACGAGCAGGGCAATCCGCGTGCGCCCTTCGGCTATAGTCCGGGCGCGGGAAGGGGCGGGTTCGGCGGCCCGCGCGGCGAAGGCGTGCATTTCGAATTCGGCGAAGGCGGGGACTTCGGCGATATATTCTCCGATCTGTTCAACGGCGGCCAGCGGCGGCGCGGCAGTCCCTTTGGCCAGCGCCCGCAGCGCCGGGGCGCTGACGTCGCCTATCGGCTCCAGGTTCTGTTTGAGGAAGCGGCGGCGCTTAAGCCGCAGCGCGTCACCCTCTCCAACGGCAAGACGATCGACCTGAAGCTGCCGCCGGGGATCGAGAGCGGTCGGCAGATGCGGCTTTCCGGACAGGGCGAGGTGGGCCCTGGCGGCAATGGCGACGCCCTGGTGACGATAGAGATAGCGCCGCACCGCTTCTTCAAGCGGGACGGGGATGATGTGCGGCTGGACCTGCCGGTGCGGCTGGACGAGGTCGTGCTCGGCGCGAAGGTGAAGGTGCCGACGGTGGAGGGCGCGGTCATGCTGACGGTGCCCGCCGGTTCCACCTCCGGACGGACGTTGAGGCTGAAGGAGCGGGGTTTCCACAGGGCGACCGGCGGCCGTGGCGACCAGCTCGTGACGCTGATGGTGGACGTGCCCGGCGGTGATGCCGAGCTGGAAAGCTTTGTGAAGCAATGGGAAAGCGAAAGGTCACGCAACCCCCGGGCATCGCTGGGTGTTTAGCCGAGAGAACTGATGCGTGATTTTTCTCCCCTTGCGCCGGAAGCCCGGAAACGGGCCCATTGGCAGCGGCGGCTGGACCGGTTGCGGCCAGGCGCGCGTACCTATGAGGTGACGAAGCGCGTCGTCGTCGGAGTCTACAACGACGGCTTCATTCATGCGGGCAATCTTGCCTATATGGCGCTGCTGACGCTGTTTCCCTTCTTCATCGTCGCGGCCGCTGTGGCGCACTTCTTCGGACGCACCGAGGACGGCATGACCGCGGTCGTGGCCTTTTTGCAGACCGTGCCGCCCGACGTCGCCAAGGTGTTGAAAAAGCCGATCGCCGATGTGCTGGAGGCGCGGTCCGGAATATTGCTTTGGCTCGGCGCACTCGTGGGCCTCTGGACCACGACAAGCTTCATCGAGACGATTCGCGACATTTTGCGCCGGGCCTATGGCACCGGATATGCCCGCGCCTTCTGGGAATATCGGCTGATGTCGATCGCGATCACGATCGTGTCGGTCTTGGGGTCGATGCTGATCTTCACGCTGCAGGTGCTGTTCGCCAGCTTCGAGCAGTTGATCCTCTCCTTCTTTCCGCTGGCCGAAAACGTCGCCGGATGGCTGGGCCTTTCCCGCATCGCGCAGGCGATCGTGCTTTTCCCGGCGCTCTACGGCCTCTTCTATTCGCTGACTCCGCATCGCTATCGCTATTCGGATTGCCCAAAATGGCCGGGCGCGCTGCTGGTGACGATCTGGTGGATGGCCACCACGGCGCTGCTGCCCAAGGTGCTGGGGATGCTGGGCAGCTATTCGCTCACCTATGGGGGGCTGGCGGGCGTCATAATCGTGCTGCTGTTCTTTTTCATCGTCGGATTGGGGCTGGTTGTTGGCGCAGAATTGAACGCGGCTCTGGCGGAAACCCCCGAAGGCGATCTAAAGGAAAGCCCGGACACCGAAACACAAGCACCTAACAGGGGCGAATATGTCAGGACTGATGCAGGGGAAACGCGGGCTGATAATGGGGCTCGCCAATGATCGCTCGCTTGCGTGGGGGATTGCGAAGGCGCTTCATGCCCATGGTGCGGAGATGGCGTTCAGCTATCAGGGCGAGGCGTTGGAAAAGCGGGTGCGCCCGCTTGCCAATGAGGTCGGCAGCGATTTTCTGATCGAATGCGACGTAGCCGACATGGCTGAGATGGATGGGGCGTTCGATACGCTTGCGGCGCGCTGGCCGACCATAGACTTCGTGCTTCACGCGATCGGATTTTCCGACAAGAATGAGTTGCGCGGCAAATATGTCGATACCGGCCTCGATAACTTTCTTCTGACGATGAACGTGTCGGCCTACAGCTTTGTCGCCGTGGCCAAGCGCGCACGCGCGATGATGCCCAATGGCGGATCGCTGCTGACGCTCACCTATTACGGGGCCGAAAAAGTGGTGCCGCATTACAATGTGATGGGGGTCGCCAAGGCCGCGCTTGAAACCAGCGTCAAATATCTCGCCATGGACCTGGGGCCGGAGAATATCCGCGTCAACGCGATCTCGGCAGGGCCGATCAAGACGCTCGCCGCGTCGGGCATCGGCGATTTCCGCTACATTCTGAAATGGAACGAGCTGAACTCGCCCCTTCGCCGCAATGTCACGATCGAGGATGTCGGCGGCGCGGGCATGTATCTGCTGTCAGATCTCGCATCGGGCGTGACGGGCGAAATCCACCATGTGGATGCCGGCTACAACGTCATCGGCATGAAGGCCGAAGATGCGCCCGACATCGCCCTGGCTTGATCGGATGAGCTTCAACACCTTCGGCCGCGTTTTTCGCTTCACGACCTGGGGTGAAAGCCACGGCCCCGCGCTGGGCGCGGTGGTGGACGGCTGCCCGCCGGGCCTCAGCCTGTCGGAGGCGGAGATTCAGCCCTGGCTGGACAAGCGGCGGCCGGGCCAGTCGCGCTACACCACGCAACGGCAGGAGCCGGACCGGGTCCGCATCCTTTCGGGCGTGTTCGAGGGCAGGACCACCGGCACGCCGATCAGCCTGATGATCGAGAATGTCGACCAGCGCTCCAAGGATTATTCGGAGGTCGCAAAGGCCTATCGGCCCGGACATGCCGATTATGCCTATGATGCCAAATACGGCTTTCGCGATTATCGGGGCGGCGGGCGATCCTCTGCCCGCGAAACGGCGGCGCGGGTGGCCGCTGGCGGCGTCGCGCGCTTGGTCATATCCGAAGTAAGCATCCGCGCATATCTAGTTGAACTTGGAGGAGATTCCATTGATCGCGCCGGCTTTGACGATGCCGAGATCGATCGCAACCCGTTCTTCTGTCCGGATGCGGCCGCCGCCGCGCGCTGGGCGGTGCTTCTCGACGAGGCGCGCAAGAACGGATCCTCGCTTGGCGCGATCGTCGAATGCGTGGCGACGGGGGTGCCGGCCGGATGGGGCGCGCCGCTCTACGCCAAGCTCGACAGCGAGCTTGCGGCCGCGATGATGAGCATCAATGCGGTGAAGGGCGTGGAGATCGGCGACGGCTTTGCAGCCGCACGGCTGAGGGGCGAGGATAACGCCGATCCGATGCAGCCGGGCAATGACGGCAAACCCGTGTTCCTCGCCAATCACGCAGGCGGCGTGGCGGGCGGCATAGCCACCGGACAGCCAGTGGTGGTGCGGATCGCGCTGAAGCCGACCTCATCGATCCTGACGCCGGTCGAAACCATCACCCGCGACGGCGATCCATCAGAGATCAAGACCAAGGGCCGTCACGATCCGTGCGTCGGCATCCGCGCCGCGCCTGTCGCTGAAGCGATGATGGCGCTGGTGCTGGCCGACCAGAAGCTGCTCCACCGGGCCCAGACGGGGCGGGGTTAGTGGTGGCGGAACACACACGCATCGGGATCTACGAAGCAGGCCGCAGATCGATCGGCCTTGCTTATCTGCTCTGGTTCTTCCTCGGCACATTCGGCGCGCATCGTTTCTATCTGAAGCGCACGGGGAGCGGCTGGGTCCAGTTCGGCGTCCATGTCGGCGGCTGGCTGCTGATTGCGCTTGCCCTTTGGCGCGTCGGGCAGGGCAGCTATGTCGAGACGGCTCAGTCCGGGGCGTACATGATGCGCATGTCGTGGTCGGCGGCGTTGGGCGGCGGCATTCTGGCGTGGATGGGCTGGGCGCTGCTGGCGATCGTCTGGCCGTGGTGGCTGATCGACGCATTTTTGATCCCCGGCATAGCGCGCCGTTTCAACCGGCGCTTGCGCGAGGCGATCGGCCGCTGAATCAGCGGCGGACGCCGAGCAGCGCGCCTTTCCGCGTCGGCAACAGGCGGAAGTCGAAGTCGGGATACTCCCGCCGCCAACGCGCGCCCACCAGCCGTTCGCCGGGGCGATAGGCGTCGTCGAGCAGCACCGCTCCGCCGCGCGGAATGCGGCTGAACAGGGAGGCAGCATTGCCTCGCGCCATGGGGTGGAGAAACCACGGCGGGCCGTCCACGATCAGCAGGTCGATGCGCGAGGGAAGCTCTTCCGTGTCATACCAAGCGCCGCCCCAGCCGTTTCGTGCGGCGATCAACGGGCAGAGCGGTACGGAACGTACATCGGCTTCCAGGCCCAGCGCCCGGAGGCGCTGCGCCGTTTCAGCGGCAAAGCTGCTGTGATGGTCATGGGTGATGATGCTGCCACCGCCCTTCCGGCGGAGGCATTCGGCCGCGACCAGCGTCGACACGCCCGATCCGAACTCCACGACCGTGCGTGGCGAACGGCTGAGCGTATAGCGGGCGAGGAGGAGCAGCATCCGCGCATCGGCCACCCAGCCGGACAGGGTCGGCAGATGCGGTCCGCCAGCGCCCAGCAAGGCGCGGAGGCGGTCTTCGGGCTTGCGGTCCAGCTCGGGAAAATAGCGGGGCAGGAGGCCGTTCAGGAGAAACGGCCAGGTGACGATTCCGGCGAGGCCTACCGCGCCAACACGCTCGAGAAGCGGCGGGACCAGGGAAAGGGCCGCCGATGTCATTCATCAATCCTCGAACGGATCCCTGACAAGTATCGTATCCTCTCGTTCCGGGCTGGTCGAAACGAGAGCGACCGGACAGTGAATCAGTTCCTCTATCCGGCGTATGTATTTGATAGCCTGTGCGGGTAGCTGCGCCCAACTGCGCGCGCCGAAGGTGGAATCCCCCCAGCCTTCGATCGTTTCATAGACCGGCTCCACCGCCGCCTGGTCCGCGGCGTGGGCAGGGAAATAATCGAGCATCCTGTCACCCAGCCGATAGCCGGTGCAGATCTTCACCTCGTCCAGCCCGTCGAGCACGTCGAGCTTGGTGAGAGCGATTCCGGTGACTCCGGAAACCGCCACCGATTGCCGGACCAGCACTGCGTCGAACCAGCCGCAGCGACGCTTGCGGCCGGTGACGGTGCCGAACTCATGACCGCGTTCGCCCAGCCGCTGGCCGATCGGGTCGTCCAGTTCGGTGGGGAAGGGGCCGGAGCCGACGCGGGTCGTATAGGCCTTGGTGATGCCCAGCACGAAGCCGATGGAGGAGGGGCCAAGGCCCGACCCGCCCGCAGCCGTTCCGGCAATGGTGTTGGACGAGGTGACGAACGGATAGGTGCCGTGATCGATGTCGAGCAGCACGCCCTGCGCGCCTTCGAAGAGGATGCGGTCGCCCCGCCTGCGTGCCTCGTTGAGGCTGAGCCAGACAGGCTTTGCATAGGGCAGGACGAAGGGCGCGATTTCCGCGAGGTCGGCCATCAGCCGCGCCCGGTCGATGGAGGGCTGGCCGAAACCGGCGCGAAGCGCGTCATGATGGGCGCTCAGCCGGTCAAGCTGCGGATCGAGCTGGTCCAGATGGGCGAGGTCGCACAGGCGGATCGCGCGACGGCCCACCTTGTCCTCATAGGCGGGGCCGATGCCGCGCCGCGTCGTGCCGATCTTGCCCGCACCGCTTGCGTCTTCACGCAGCCCGTCAAGATCGCCGTGGAAAGGCAGGATAAGCGGGATGTTTTCGGCAATATGGAGATTGTCGGGCGTGATGGTGACGCCTTGGGCGGTCAGCTTCTCGATCTCCGCCTTCAGCGCCCAGGGATCAAGCACCACGCCATTGCCGATGACCGACAGCGTGCCCCGCACGATGCCGGACGGCAGCAGGCTGAGCTTGTAGGTGTTCTCGCCGATGACAAGCGTATGGCCGGCATTATGCCCACCCTGGAAACGGACGACGACATCGGCCCGCTCCGCAAGCCAGTCGACAATCTTTCCCTTTCCCTCGTCGCCCCACTGGGCGCCGATCACGGTCACATTGGCCATTCTTCAGCTATCCGTATCTTCTAGAGCGGGGCTGCCTCTAGCCCATTCCATTGATGGGTGCACCCAAGTTTTGTCCCGTTGCAGCCCTGCGAGATTGCGGCGACCGTGGCCCAGCCCTGCGCGCGCAATCCGGCGGCCACCGATTCATCGGTGCCAAGCGGCAGGAAGACGCGGCGGCGCTCGCTCCGGCCCAGCCCGGCGGACACCAGCGGATCGAGGTAGATCGAAAAGCCGACGGCCTTTTCCTCCCGCCCATCGGCATGGACGATCGTATAGCTACCGCCCCGGCCGATCTCGCCCGGTATGCCTTCGCCGAACAGGGAAAAGCCGATCCAGCTCTGATATTCAAAGCCATGGCGCTCGGTCGGGTCCAGCGTCACGCCGACCCGATTGCGCAATCCGTCGGCGAGAATGCTGACGGCGTCCAGCCGTTCTTCGATCACGTCGCCCGCGTTCAGCGTGCGAAGCCGCTTCAGCGCCTGATCGATGGGACCGGCGGCCGCGATCAGCGGCTGATATGCGTCCGCGCCCAGCGCGGTAAGCCCGGCCGCGTCCTTGCCGTCGAGACAGGCCTGAAGCTCGGGCACCTTGTCGGCGGCCAGCGGCATGGGGCCGGCCGCCAGCGCCTCGACAAGGTTCGGCAGCGTCAGGTCGACGCTCACGCCTGTGACGCCCGCCGCCTCCAGCGCATCAAGCGCGACCCGCAGAACCTCCGCCACCGCCGCGACGGTATCGCTGCCGATCAACTCGACGCCCGTCTGCAGCATCTCGCGCTCCGGGCGAAGCTGGGTGCCGCGGACCTTCAACACCGCGCCGCCATAGGCAAGGCGCAGAGGCCGCGCGGTGCCCGCCATGCGTGTGGTGGCGATGCGGCCAACCTGCGCGGTCATGTCCGGCCGCAGCGCGAGCGTGCGCTGCGACACTGGATCGACAAAGCGCAGCAGGTCCTGCTGGCGGGTGGATTTCAACCGGCCGACGAGATTGGCCTCGAACTCGGCAAGAGGGGGCTGCACGCGCTCATAACCATGGGTAGCCGTCGCATCCATCACTGCGCGCAGCAGCGTGGCCGCGCTTTCCGCCTCTGGCGGCAGGCGGTCATGCAGGCCTTCCGGCAGCAATCCGGGTGCGATGTCGGTCATGACCTGTCTCCCCTCCGCCATGTCCGCGAAGGCGGGAAATCCATGAACATCACGAGCGACAAAATGCAACCGCGATGTTCACCGATTCCTGCCCCGCCGGTGACAACTCAGAACCGCAGCGCCTTGGCCTGCCGGACGCCGGGGAGGCTGCACACCGTCTTGAGCAGATCGCCCTGCACGGGAGAATCCACCGAGAGCAGCAGCACGGCCTCGCCGCCCGCGGACCGGCGACCCAGATGGAAGGTGCCGATATTGATGCCTGCCTCGCCCAGCGTCGAGCCCAGACGACCGATGAAGCCCGGCTTGTCGTCGTTGACGATGTAGAGCATGTCGCCTTCGAGATCGGCCTCCACCTTGATGCCGAACATTTCGACAAGGCGCGGCGTGCGGTTGGAGAACAGCGTTCCCGCCACCGAGCGTTCGCCGTTGCGGCCGTTCACCGAAACACGGATCAGCGTGTGATAGTCCCCCTCGCGGTCGTGGCGGACCTCGCGCACGTCAAGGCCCCGTTCCTTGGCGAGGAAAGGCGCGTTGACCATGTTCACCGTGTCCGAATAGACCTTCATCAGCCCCGCAAGGACGGCCCCGGTAATGGGTTTCTGGTTCAGCTCGGCGGCGGCACCCTCCACCTCGACCGACACGGCCATCAGTCCTTCGCCGGAAAGCTGGCCGACAAGCGAGCCGAGCTGCTCGGCAAGCGCCATATAGGGCTTCAGCTTTGGCGCTTCCTCGGCCGACAATGACGGCATGTTGAGCGCGTTGGTGACGCCGCCGTTCACGAGGAAGTCGGCCATCTGCTCTGCGACCTGGATCGCGACATTGACCTGGGCCTCGTTCGTCGACGCGCCGAGGTGCGGCGTCGAGATGAAGCCGGGCGTGCCGAACAGCGGCGATACCTTTGCCGGCTCCTCTACGAACACATCCAGAGCAGCGCCCGCGACATGGCCCGAGTCCAGCGCGTCCTTGAGCGCCTCCTCGTCGATCAGGCCGCCGCGCGCGCAATTGATGACGCGCACGCCCTTCTTCGTCTTAGCGAGATTCTCGCGGCTCAGGATATTGCGCGTGCTGTCGGTGAGCGGCGTGTGGAGCGTGATGAAGTCGGCACGGGCCAGAAGATCGTCGAGCGTGACCTTCTCGACACCCATTTCCACGGCGCGTTCGGGCGTGAGGAAGGGGTCATAGGCGATCACCTTCATTTTCAGGCCCAGCGCCCGGTCGGCGACGATCGAACCGATGTTCCCGGCCCCGATCAGGCCAAGGGTCTTGTTCGTCAGCTCCACGCCCATGAAGCGGTTCTTTTCCCACTTGCCGGCCTGGGTGGATTTGTCCGCCTCCGGAATGTCGCGGGCCAGCGCGAACATCAGCGCGACCGCGTGTTCGGCGGTGGTGATCGAGTTGCCGAACGGGGTGTTCATCACCACCACGCCCTTGGCCGACGCGGCGGGGATGTCGACGTTATCGACGCCGATCCCGGCGCGGCCCACAACCTTCAGATTGGTCGCGGCGTCGAGGATTTCCTTCGTCACCTTGGTGGAAGAGCGGATGGCGAGGCCGTCATACTGGCCGATGATCGCCTTCAATTCCTCGGGTGTCTTGCCGGTGATTTCGTCCACCTCGACCCCGCGCTCGCGGAAGATCTGGGCGGCCTTGGGGTCCATTTTGTCGGAAATGAGAACTTTGGGCATGTGCGTGTTCCTGTTCCTTGCCCGTCATCCTGAAGCTGGTCGCTGGTCCACAGCACCTGTTCATGGACTACCGCCTGCGTGGCGGATGACGGCTGAATATCGTGATTAGGCGGTGCGGGCCTGACGCCAGGCCCAGTCGAGCCAAGGGCCAAGCGCCTCGATATCGCTGGTGTCGACAGTCGCGCCGCACCAGATGCGGATGCCGGGCGGCGCATCGCGATAGCCCGCCACGTCATAGGCTGCCTTCTCACCTTCCAGCAGCGAGGCCATCTTCTTGACGAGCGCAAGCTGGGCGTCGTCGTCGAGACCCTCGACCGCATGATCGGCGAACTTGAGGCAGACCGAAGTGGTGGACCGCGACGCGGGGTCGACCGCCAGATGATCGATCCAGTCCGTCGCGCGGACCCAGCGGTCGAGCGCGGCCGCATTGGCCTCCGAACGGGCGATCAGGCCCGACAGGCCGCCAAGCGTCTCCGCCCATTCAAGCGCATAGATGTAATCCTCTACGGCCAGCATCGAGGGGGTGTTGATCGTCTCGCCCTCGAAGATGCCCTTGATGAGCTTGCCACCCTTGGTCATGCGGAAGATCTTCGGCAGCGGCCATGCGGGCGTGTAGCTTTCAAGCCGTTCGACAGCGCGCGGGCCCAGGATCAGCACGCCATGGCCGCCTTCGCCGCCCAGCACCTTCTGCCAGGAATAGGTGACGACATCGAGCTTGTCCCACGGCATTTCCATGGCGAACACGGCCGAGGTCGCATCGGCGAACATCAGGCCCTGCCGGTCGTCGCGAATCCAGTCCCCATTAGGAACCCGCACGCCGGATGTGGTGCCGTTCCAGGTGAAGATCACGTCGGTGTTCTGGTCGACGCGGGTCAGGTCGGGCAGTTCGCCATAGGGCGCCTTCACCACGTCGGCGTCGATCTTGAGCTGCTTCACGGCATCGGTGACCCAGCCTTCGCCGAAGCTTTCCCACGCCAGCAGCGTCGTCTTGCGCGCTCCGAGCAGAGACCACATCGCCATTTCCACCGCGCCGGTATCAGAGCCGGGAACGATGCCGATCAGGTGCGTGTCGGGCACCTTCAGGATTTTGCGGGTGAGATCGATCGCGCGCTTCAGCCGGGCCTTGCCGATCTTGGAGCGGTGCGAGCGGCCAAGCGATTCCGTCGCCAGCCTGTCGGCAGACCAGCCGGGGGGTTTCGCGCAGGGACCGGAAGAAAAGAAGGGACGCGCAGGACGCGCGGCAGGCAAATCAGTCATTTAAGACTCTCCTCACAGAGAGCACGCGCTGCGTTGGGACAGCGTGGCCCGAGGGCGCTTCTAGAGGCGGAAAGACGGCTGTCAAGCTTGACGCGCACGATTCATCCGGGCGAATTGCGCGCGATGCGGTGGGTGCTCCTTGTCCTGTTCGTTCTGCTTGCGGCCTGTGGAGGCGGGCGCGCGCCCACGCCGCAGCCCCGGCCACAAACCGATATTCGCCAATGCCTTATGGGGCTTGAACGCGCCGGTGTACGTTATCGCAGCCTGCCGGACCGCCATTTCGGCGGAGGCTGTCAGGCGACCGGCAGCGTCCAGCTTCTCGACGTCGGGGTTCCGGTGACGAACCTGACGGCGCTCACCTGCCCGATGGCGGCGGGGCTGGCCGACTGGTCCCGCACCGTAAGGCAGATCGCAAGGGAACGGCTGGGCAGCGACATCGCGAAGATCGAGAGCTTCGGCAGCTATGCCTGCCGCCCCGTCAACAATCAGACCGGGGGGCGTCTTTCCGAACATGCGCGCGCCAATGCCGCCGACATTGCGGCGTTCGTCCTGGCCGACGGGCGCAGGATCACGGTGGAGCACGGCTGGGGCGGAACCGATCCCCGCGTCCGCGATTTCCTGCGCATGGCGCACAGAGCCGGATGCAGGCGTTTTGCTATTGGTCTTGGTCCCGACTCGGATCGTTTCCACTACAATCATTTTCATTTCGACATGGGCCGCGGCCCTTATTGCCGCTAAAGGCGGCGGGAACCGCAGCAGGAGCTACAATTGAGCGATTCCTCATCCGTTTCGAAACGTGTCTTTCCGACCGCCAGGCGCGACGCCGCGGTAGCCAAGGAGGTGACGAGCAGTCCGCAGACCGAGGATCCGGCATATCGGCTCGCCTTTCAGGACACCGATTTCCTGCTGCGCGAGGACCTGCGGCCCGTCCGCTTCCAGCTTGAGCTGCTGAAGCCCGAGGTGCTGCTGGAGGAGGCCAATATCGGTTCCACCTTCGTCTTTTACGGCTCGGCACGGATTCCCGCGCCCCAGGACGCGCAGGCGCTTGTGGACGCCGCGGCGACGCCCACCCAGCGGCGCATTGCAGAGCGGCTGGCGGCAAAGGCGAAATATTATACCGAGGCCCACAAGCTGGCGCAGCTCGCCAGCGAATGCGATTGCCATGACGACAAGCGCCAGTTCGTGGTGTGCTCCGGCGGGGGACCGTCGATCATGGAAGCGGCGAATCGCGGCGCTTATGATTCCGGCGCGCCTTCCATCGGGCTGAACATCGTGCTCCCACACGAACAGCTGCCGAACCCGTTCGTCACGCCGTCGCTCAGCCTGCAATTCCACTATTTCGCGCTTCGCAAGATGCATTTCCTACTGCGCGCGCGGGCGGTGGCGGTGTTTCCGGGCGGGTTCGGTACATTCGACGAATCGTTTGAACTGCTGACGCTGGTCCAGACCGGAAAGGTCGCGCCGATGCCGATATTGTTTTTCGGCAAGGAGTTCTGGACTCGCGTCGTGAACTTCGAGGCGCTGGTCGAGGAGGGGGTCATTTCACCCAATGACCTCAGGATCTTCCGCTTCGTCGAAACGGCGGAAGAAGCCTGGGACATAGTGAAGACGCACTATGGGATATAGCCAGCGCCGTTACGCCGGACCGGGTCCGGCTTAGCGCTGGGCCTCAGTTGCCCTTGGCGGCCTGATCGGTGGTCGCGCCCGTGGGCAGGCCGACGCTCGCCGCTCCGGCGGGGCTGCCGCCGGCTGGCGCTTCTTCGGATACCGCCACATCGTCGACGGCCTCCACCGCGTTCGCGGGTTCCTCCTCGGCGGCTTCTTCGGCAGGAGGCGGGGGAACCGGAAGGTTCGATCCCTGCGCGTTCAGATAGAGCAGCAGATCGGCGCGATCCTGCGGCTTGGACAAACCGGCAAAGCTCATCCTCGTGCCGGGGGCATAGGACTTGGGCGATTTCAGCCAAGCCGACATGCTGTCCCAGTCCCAGTTACCCGGAACGCTCTTCAGCGCGTCGGAATATTGGAAGTTCGGGAGATGGCCATGCGCCTTGCCAAGGACCCCGTAAATATTGGGACCGATGCCGTTCGCGCCGCCGGGTGTGACGGTGTGGCAGGCGGCGCACTTCTTGAACTGCGCCTCGCCACGAGCCGCGCTTGCGGTGGCAAGAAAGGCCGCGATGGGCGGTTCAGCCTCTGCGCCGCCAGCCTCGCCTTCCTGTTCGACCCCTTCCACGACATAGCCCATGGTTTCGGGACGGTGAGGCGCGAAGTACATGCCCGTCACAATCGACAGTCCAAGCGCCGCGATGCCTCCGAACAGCACCCATCCGGCGATTGTGTTGTTCCTGTCGTCCATACCCCCGAAGCTCCTGGCCTTCTGTCCGAATATGCGGATCGTGGTTTTGAAATCGCGGCTCCTTTAGAGGCCCATCGCCCGCTCTGCAAGCCGCCGCTTGCCCCTTTTCCATTGGGCGGATAAGCGCGCTGATCATGGAGAACTATCCGCCAACCGCCCGCGCGCGGGTCGCCGAGATGATTGCCGCCGCCGAGGCGGAGCCCAACCGCGCCGTGGCTTTCCAGGGAGCGCCGGGGGCCTATTCGCATCAGGCGGTGCGCGAACTTTACGATCATGCGGCGGCCTTGCCGTGCTTTTCGTTCGAGGACGCGATCGACAGCGTGGAGGAGGGAAGGGCCTGGTGCGCGGTCATCCCGATAGAGAATTCGCTTCACGGCCGGGTGGCCGACATCCACTTCCTGCTGCCGGAATCGGGGCTGAAGATCATCGCCGAACATTTCGTGCGCGTGCGCCATTGCCTCCTGGCCTTGCCCGACGCCGAAAAGGTGGGTGAGGTGCTGAGCCACCCGCAGGCGCTTGGCCAGTGTCGCAAATATCTCCGCGCACGGGGCATAAAGCCGGTCGCTTATCCCGATACGGCCGCCGCGGCCGCCGAGGTGGTGGATCAGGGTAACCCCGGCATCGGCGCGATCGCATCCGCCATGGCGGCGGAGCTTTACGGACTGAAGGTGCTTGAGGAAGGCATCGAGGACGAAAGCCACAACACCACGCGCTTTGTCGTCCTTGCGCGGGAAGAGCAGGTTCCGGCGCGCGGGGCGGCGGCGATGACGTCCTTCATATTCGAGGTGAAGAACGTGCCGGCCGCGCTTTACAAGGCGCTTGGAGGCTTTGCGACCAACGGCGTCAACATGACCAAGCTGGAGAGCTATCAGCGCGGCGCGAGCTTCAACGCGACCGAGTTCTATGCGGATATCGAAGGCCTGCCCGACGATCCGGCCGTGGAACGCGCGCTGGAGGAACTGCGGTTCCACACCAAATGGGTGCGGCTGCTTGGCTCATATCCGCAGGCGCGCCCACGGAACTAGGCGAACCCGGGCTGCTTCAGCCGCTCTCCGCCCAGCGCCGCAGCAAGGTGTGGGCAATGGCATAGGGCGGAGCCGTGCCGAACTCGCCGGTGCCGGAAAGCGCATCCCGCACCTCTTGGCGGCTGGCCCAGAACGCGTCTTCCAACTCCTGCGTGTCGAGGTTCAGTTCCGGACTTTGCGCATCGGCGAAACAGCCGATCATCAGTGAAGAAGGAAAGGGCCAGGGCTGGCTGGCGACATAGCGCACGTTATGGACGATGATCCCTGCTTCCTCGCGCAATTCCCGCGTGACCGCCTCCTCGATCGATTCGCCCACCTCGACAAAGCCCGCGAGCGCCGAATAGCTACCGGGCGGGAAGCGATGCTGGCGTCCAAGCAGCACATGATCGTCATGGATCGCAAGCATGATGACGACCGGGTCGGTTCGCGGAAAATGATCCGCCTCGCAACTGTCGCAGCGCCGCGCCCAACCGCCCCGGGTGACGTGTGTCGGAACGCCGCAGTTCGCGCAGAAGCCGTGGCGCCGGTGCCAGTCCAGAAGGCTACGGGCGCAGGCATAGATCGCGGCCTCGCCTTCCGGAAGGGTTGCGGCGACATGGAAGATCGCCTGACGCAGCCCCAGTTCCGGCGGGGCCGGGGACGCGGCCACGAACCTTGGCGCGCCGTTGTGCAGGCCAAGGAAAAGCGTCGTTGCGTCGGGAGGCAGCAGATCGAGCGGCATCCATGCCAGCCCCCCGCCGGGGGTGATCACCGGGTCCAGCGCATCAAGCAGCATCACCCGCGCCTCGGGATGCGCGCGCCATGCGGCGATCACCTCGTCCCTGGGTCGATTCTCGTCGGTGCGATCCAGAGGCGATCCGGTGAAGCCCGGCGTAACAGAGTTCGGAGTCATTGCTTGGACAGATCCTCATAAACGGCGCGCGGCACCGCATATTGCACGGGCAGCGCGTCAATCGGCATGAATTGCGCCAGCCACACGGCATGAGCCTGGTACGCGCGGTCGACCCACATCATCGTTCCCCCCACTCCAGCCCAGCTAAAGGTACCGATCCCCTGTCCGGTGAAAACGGGCCGGACAAGCACCTGCCCGCCCGCGCCGAATCCCTGGCCACCCGGAGCCTCCACCCCCTTGGGCAGCAGGTTGGACATCATCGTCGCGGCCGTTTCCGGCAGCATGATCCTGCGCGAGCCATAGCGCCCCTCGCCAAGCAGCATGGCGGTAAACCGGCTATAGTCGCGGGCGGTGGAGACAAGTCCCGATCCGCCGAACGGAAAGGCGGGCTTCAAGGCGTAAATCGTGTCGGGTGGCATGTCGAAGGGCTGGAGCCCCTTCGGCGTCAGCAGATAGTTGGCGACGAAGCGCGGCATCTTGCGCTGGGGCACCTGAAATCCGGTGTCGTCCATGTCGAGCGGGTCGAACAGCCGGTCCTTGAGGAAATCGTCGAACGGCTGGCCCGACGCCCGCTCGATCACCGCTCCAAGCAGGTCGAGCCCCACGCCATAGTGCCAACGGACGCCGGGATCGGCGATCAGCGGAACCATCGCCAGCCGGTCCGCGAACGCGGATAGCGACGGTGCGCGCGGCGGGTCGGTGGCGATGTTCCTGAGACTGGGGATGAGGCCCATTTCCCGATAGGCGCGGGCGACGAAATTGCCGTTGATGCTGGCGGCGGTCAGTCCGGCGGTGTGGGTCAGCAGGTGCCTGACGGTGATCGGACCTTTGGCGGGCCTCGACTCCAGGCTTCTCGCGGGATCGAGGGCGACACGGGGTTGCGCGAATCCGGGCAGGAAATCGGCGATGTTCTGATCCAGCTTCAGCTTGCCGTCCTCGATCAGCAGCATCGCGGCCGCGCCGGTCACGGGCTTGGTCATGGAATAGATGCGAAAGATCGAATCCTCGTTCAGGAACTGGCCACGGCTGAGGGCGCTGTAACCCCAGGCCATGAAATCAGCCCGGTATCGGTGGCGGCCGATGGCAAAGGCCGCGCCCGCGATCTTTCGTTCCGCCATCAGCCCGCGGGTAAGGCCCGCAAGCACAGGGTAGGACGGGGTGGGGCGGCTTTCGGCGCGCGCCAGCGTCGGCAACAGGCCTGAAGATGCAATTGCTCCGGAAATGAAGCCGCGGCGGTTCAGCATGGCTGCTCCCGTTCGGCAAGGGCAGCGGCTGCCGCCTTCGCGAACACCGTGGGAAGGCCTGCCTCATGCAGATTGTCGACCGGCCACCATTCGCCCGGCATTTCGGGATGAGGCGCATTGCCCATCGCGACATCCAGCGTCAGCGCGAAATGGGTGAAGATGTGGCGAACGGCGGTGGATGCGACTTGCCATTGTCCCGGCAGCGTTTCGGACAAACCGTCGGCGTCCTTGTCGACCCAGTCCGTGGTCGGAAGTGCGCGCATGCCACCCAGCAGGCCCCTGGCCGGACGGGTGACGAGCAGCACGTGGCCGTCCCTTTCGATCCAGAAGGCGGTGCCACGGCGTTCCGGTCGCGCCCGCTTGGCCGGTTTCACCGGGAATGCATCGGCGGTCCCGGCCGCGTGGGCGCGGCAATGGACGGACAACGGACAGCCGAGGCAGCGCGGTGCGCGCGGGGCGCAGACGGTCGCGCCAAGGTCCATCATCGCCTGGGCGAAGTCGCCCGGACGAACGGCAGGGGTGATCCCGGCCGTCAGCCGCCGCAGCTCGGCACGCGCGGCGGGCAGAGGGATGTTGACTGCATAGAGGCGGGAGACGACCCGCTCGACATTTCCGTCGACGACGGTCGCCGGCAGGCCGAACGCGATCGCAGCGATCGCGCCAGCGGTATAGGGGCCGATCCCGGGGAGCGCGAGCAGCACCGATTCGTCGGGCGGGAAATGCCCGTCATGGCGCTCGACGACCGTGCGGGCGCAGGCGAGCAGGTTGCGCGCGCGGCTGTAATAGCCAAGCCCCGCCCATGCCGTCATCACGTCGGTGTCATCGGCTGCGGCAAGTGCTGCGACCGTGGGCCAGCGCGCCATGAACTTCTCAAAATAGGGGATGACGGCCGCCACCGTCGTCTGCTGAAGCATGATCTCCGACATCCAGACCGCATAAGGATCAGGGCGCAGATTCGATCCCGGCGGTGTTCGCCAGGGGAGCTGCCGGGCGTGCCGGTCGTACCAATTCAGCAAAGTGTGCGAGACGTTCTCGACGGCCATGCCCTGCCTATGGCATGGGTTGCGAATGGGTGAAACGGGTGAACCTCGAACAGGTGGCGGAAAGCAGCGGACAGGCCGGTCGCGCGCGATGGCCGATATCATGCCCGTGGTGGGCCGGGCGGCCTTTCGCCGCTTTGGATTTGTCCAAAGCTCCGTCGTCAGCCGCTGGCCGGAGATTGTGGGCGATCGCTATTCGGAGGTGTCCGCCCCCGATTCGATCCGTTTTCCCAGCGGCGAGCGCGATGGCGGCACGCTGACCCTTGTTGTCGAGGGTGCGTTCGCCCCCCTGCTTCAGCAGGTCACGCCGGAAATCATCGAGCGGGTGAACCGTTTCTTCGGCTATCGCGCGGTTTCGCGGGTGGTGCTTCGCCATGGCGCAATCAAGCAGCGGCGGCGAAGCGACCGGGCGCAAAAGCGCGAGGAGCCGCTCCCCGAGGAAATGAACTCCAGCCTTCGGGCGATTGCCGACGACGGGCTTCGCACCTGTCTCGAATCGCTGGCGCGACAGGTATGCGCCACCGATGGCCCGCCGGTGATCGACCGGCTTCCCAGGATCAAGTGAAGAGCGGAGCAACGCATCCCATGAATTCCATCCTCAAAATGGCGGGCCTGGGCCTTGCCCTGCTGACTGCGGCCTGCAACCAGGACGCGGCGACAAACAACGCGGACGCCGCCGCCAACAAGCTAGCGCCTGCACAGGGGAAAGACTGGACCAAGGTCGTCGTCGCCACCACCGAGGGCGGCGTTCGCATGGGCAATCCGGACGCCCCGGTGAAGCTGATCGAGTTTGCGTCCTTCACCTGCCCGCATTGCCGCGAGTTCAACGAGGCGGCGGCGGATGTGCTCAAGAGCAAATATGTCGCGTCGGGCAAGGTGTCGCTTGAATTTCGGTCGTTCATCCTGAACGGCATCGACGTGCCGATATCGCTGCTTGCCTATTGCCAGCCGCCCGCCGCCTTTTTCGCGACCCAGAAAGCCCTGTTCGATACGCAGGAAGAGTGGCTCGGCCATATCCAGCGGGGCGGTGCGGAACTGGAGCGGTTGCAGTCGCTGCCGCAGGACCGGCAGCTTGCCGGAATCATCGATCTCACCCAGCTTGACGATTTCTTCAAGATGCGCGGAATGCCCGCGTCGAAGCAGCAGCAGTGCCTCGCCGACAAGGAAGCGCTCGACAGGCTGGCCAACATCCGCGGCGATGCAGTGAAGAGATATAATCTGACCGGAACGCCGACTTTCGTCATCAATGGCGTGACGCAGGAAAATGTATTTGACTGGAAGGGACTTCAGCCCAAACTGGACGCCGCGCTGAACTGACGGCGCGTATTGAGGCGGGGGCGGGTTTGAAGTTTCAGCGGCTGAGGCTTTCGGGCTTCAAAAGCTTTGTAGATTCAACCGAACTCAGGATCGAGCGCGGGCTGACCGGCGTGGTCGGCCCCAATGGCTGCGGCAAATCCAACCTGCTTGAAGCGATTCGCTGGACGATGGGCGAATCGAGCGCCCGGTCGCTGCGCGGCGGCGGGATGGAAGACGTGATCTTCGCCGGCACTACCGCCCGGCCTGCGCGTGATTTCGCCGAGGTGACGCTGACGCTGGACAATCGCGCGCGGACTGCCCCGGTCGGCCTCAACGAGGACGACGTGCTGGAGGTGACCCGCCGGATCGAGCGGGGGGCGGGTTCCGCCTATCGGATGAACGGGCGCGACGTGAGGGCCAAGGACGTCGGCCTGCTGTTCGCCGACGCCGCTACGGGCGCGCATTCACCGGCGCTTGTCAGCCAGGGCCGGATCGGGGCGGTGATCGCCGCCAAGCCTGCGGAGCGCAGGGCCATGCTGGAGGAAGCGGCCGGAATCGCCGGGCTGCATGTCCGCCGGAAGGATGCGGAGCAGAAGCTGCGCGCAACGGAAGCGAATCTCGCCCGGCTCGACGATCTGATGCAGCAGATGGAGGTGCAGATCGCCGCGCTGAGGCGGCAGGCGCGGGCGGCCGAGCGTTATCGCACCCTCTCCGACCAGATTCGCATAGCCGAGGCGCGGCTGGTCCATGCGCGCTGGCGGGAAGCCGCGCAGGCCGCCGAGACGGCGCGAGCCGAAGCCGGGCAGGCGGAAGCGCTCGTGGACACCGCCGGCAAGGCGCAGGCGGAAGCGGCGACAGAGCAGGCGCTTGCCGCGCACGGCCTTGCCGACCTGCGCGCCGCCGAAAGTCGCGGGAAAGAGGCGGTCGCTCGCCTGTCCGCCCGGCTGGAAGCGCTGGAGGCCGAGCGCACCACCCATGAACGGCGCGTCCGCGACATGGAGAATGCAGCCGTTGCTCTTGCGGCCGACCGGCGGCGGGAGGCGTCGCTTGCCGAGGATGCCCGTTCGGCCCTGGATCGGCTGGAGGCGGAAAAGGCGGCTTTGTCGACGCGGCTCGAACAGGCGCGTGGTTCCACGGACAGCCTTGCGGCGCGCGTGGGCGAGGCGGAGCGCCATGCCGAAAGCTCTGAGCGGGCGATGGCCGAGGCGATGGAGCGGCAGGCGGCCGGCCAGGCGCAGGCGCGGCTTGCAGAGTCCGCCGTCGCGCAGGCGGAAGCGCTCGCCAGGCGTCATGCTGGCGAAAGGGAACGGCTGGAGCGCGAGCGGGCGGCGCTGAGCGTCGATGACGGCGCCGCCGCGCGGCTTTTGGAGACAGAGGCCGAAGTGGCGCGGCTGGGCGACGAGATCGCGCGGCTGACGGACTCCCTTGCCGCGATCGACAGCGAGCGCGAACAGGCGGTCGCCAGGCGGGAAGCGGCGCAGGCGGAGGCGGCGAGCGCCCGGGCCGCGCTTGCGGCGCTGCGGGCGGAACGGCTGGCGGTTGCGCGGCTTGCGGCCATTCCTGAAGCGGCGGCGCGGTCCGCGCTCGCCCGCGTTCGTGCCGAACCCGGCTATGAACGGGCGCTTGCGGCGGCGCTTGGCGATGATCTGGACGCCGCCGTTGGGGAGCGGGATGCGGTGCGGGTGTGGATGGGCGCTGCGCATGAAGCAGACCCGCCGCTGCCGCAGGGCGTGGAATCGCTCGCCGCCCGTGTCACGGCCCCTCCCGAGCTTGCCCGCAGGCTGGCGCAGGTGGGCGTGGCGGAGACCGATGACGGCGCGATCAGCCTTGGCATCGGCCAGCGTCTGGTGACCCGCGAGGGCGTTCTGCGGCGCTGGGACGGATTTGTCGCGCGTGGATCGGGCGCTGCGGCGGCCGAACGGCTGGCGCAGGGAAACCGGTTGACCGCCATAGACGCCGCGCTGCCGGACGCGGAGGCGCAGGTCGAAAAGGCGGCAGCGGCGGTGACGGCGGCCGATGAGGCGCATAATGGGGCGAGGCGGCGGGAAGGTGAGTTGCGCGCCGCTCTCCAGCAGGCCGAACAGGGCCGGCGCAAGGCCGAAGCCACGCTCGTTTCGGAACGGGCGGCGGTGGAACGCCGCGCCGCGCGCATCGCCGATCTGGAAGAGTCGCTGAAGGCGGCGGGCAGTCAGCATGACGAGGCCGCGCGCGAACTTTCCGACCGCCAGGCGGAAATGGCGGCGCTGCCCGCTCTGGACGGTTTTGTGCTTGCCGCGACCGAGGCGCGCCGTGCCGCCGAAAGCGCGCGAACTTCACTGGCGGAGGCGCGGGCGCGGCAGGCGGAACTGCTGCGCGCCATCGCGGCCGATCAGGATCGCGCGGCCGCCGTCACGCGGGACATGCAGGGCTGGGCCGAGCGGGCCGAAACCGCAGCCGAGCGGGATCGCGAGCTTGCAGCGCGCGCGGCCGCGCTTGACGAGGAACTGGCGGCGCTTGCCGCTGCTCCGCCCGACCTGAAACACCGGGCGCAGGCGCTGGCCGACGAAGCGCAGGCGGCGCGGGAGAGCGAGGCTGCGGCCGTCGCCGCTCTGAGGGAAGGCGAGCAGGGCGCTCAGGTGGCCGACCGCAAGCTGGCCGATGCGAACGAGGCTTTATCGGTCGCGCGCGAGGCGCGTGCGGGTGCTGCCGCTCGTGCCGAAGCGCTGGAGGCGCGGCGGCAGGAAATGAACCGGATCGCGGGTGAGCGGTTTGAATGCCCCCCACCGCTGCTGCCGGAGCGCGTCGGCTTCGACCCCGACGAGATGAAGGACGCAAGCCAGTGTTCCGCGCTTCTTGAAAAGCTGACGATGGACCGCGAGAGGCTTGGCCCCGTCAATCTGGTCGCCGAACGCGAACTCGCCGAACTGGAGGAGGGCAAGGCCACCAGCACGGCCGAGCGGGAGGAACTGGAACAGGCGATCCACCGGCTGCGAGGGTCGATCGGGAGCCTGAACAGGGAAGGGCGGGCGCGGCTGCTGGCCGCCTTCGAACAGGTCGACCAGCATTTCCGCTCGCTCTTCACGACGCTGTTCCAGGGCGGGAGCGCGCATCTCGCGCTCGTCGATTCGGACGATCCGCTGGAGGCGGGGCTGGAGATCATGGCCCAGCCGCCCGGCAAGAAGCTGTCGACCCTGACGCTGCTTTCAGGCGGCGAGCAGGCGCTGACTGCGATCGCGCTGGTTTTCGGGCTGTTCCTGACAAATCCCGCGCCCATCTGCGTGCTGGACGAGGTGGATGCGCCGCTCGACGACGCCAATGTCGAGCGTTTCTGCGATCTTCTGGACCGGATGGCGGCCGACACCGACACAAGGTTCCTGATCGTGACGCACAATGCGGTGACGATGAGCCGCATGCACAGGCTCTATGGAGTGACCATGGTGGAACGCGGCGTCTCGCGGCTCGTCTCGGTGGACCTTCGCGGCGCGGAAAGCCTGCTGGCGGCGGAGTAGACGGGGCCTTTTCAAAAGGCTGTCAGACTTGTTGACTTGCCCCAACCCCGTCTCTAGAGGTGGCGCCGCTCGGGCGGGGGGCGCTCCCGTCTCACCTTTTGCGGGCGCTTTTGCGTTGTCTGCAGAATGGGGGCGTGGACGAGAGTGGAGCAGGATCCCAACAAGGCGCGGCTGGATTCGCTGTCAAAGCGGCTCGGGGAGATCAAGAAATCCCAGGAGGCCGAGACAGCCCGGCAGCGCTCTGAACGGGGTTCGTCCAAGGGCGTCGCCACGGGCATGCGGATCGTCACCGAACTGCTGGCCGCCATTTTGGGCAGCCTGCTGATCGGTTGGTTTCTGGACCGCATGCTCGGCACGAGCCCGTGGTTCCTGCTCGTCCTGCTCTTTTTGGGCATGGGCGCGGCATTCAGGAATGTTTGGAAGATAGCCAGTGTCCGCGAGGACAGCGGGCAGGATAAAGACGAGGGTTGAAGCGGTGGCACAGAGCCCCCTGGCGCAGTTTGAAATCCACGATGTAGCCCCGCTGTCGGCGGGCGGATTCGATGTGAGCTTCACCAATTCCGCCATGTGGATGGTCGCCGTGCTCGGCATCATCTGGATCTTCATGGTCGGCGGAACGCGCAAGGCCGCGCTGGTGCCGGGTCGCTGGCAGGCGGCGGTCGAAAGCGTCTACGGCTTCATCGACAACACGCTCAGCGCCAATGTCGGCCCCGAAGGCCGCCGGTTCGTGCCGCTGATCTTCTCGCTCTTCATGTTCATCATCGTTGCAAACTTCGCGGGGCTGCTTCCCGTCGGCGTCGTGCCGGGCGTCCACGCCTTCACAGTCACCAGCCATGTGACGGTGACCGCGATGCTGGCGCTGATCTCCTTTGCAACGGTTCTGTTCGTCGGCTTTGCCCGGCACGGCCTGCACTTCTTCTCCCTGTTCGTCCCGCATGGCGTACCGGCGTGGATGCTGCCGATCATCGTGCCGGTCGAACTGATCTCGTTCATGATCCGCCCGTTCAGCCTTGCGCTTCGACTCTTCGTCGCGATGACGGCCGGCCACATCCTCCTCAAGGTTCTTGCCGGATTCATCGTCGGGCTTGGCGCAACCGGCGGGGCGGCGGCGTTCGTCACGCTGCCGACGCTGGCGCTGCTTGTCGGCATTTCGGCGCTGGAACTGCTTGTCGCGGCCATCCAGGCCTATGTGTTCGCGCTTTTGACGTCGCTGTATCTGAACGACGCCATCCATCTTCACTAAACCCGGATATCATCTTTCAAAGGGAGCTTAAAAATGGATCCTCAAGCTGCAAAACTGCTCGGCGCCGGTCTCGCTGCAATCGGTATCGGCCTCGCCGCACTGGGCGTGGGCAATGTGTTCGCCGCGTTCCTCCAAGGCGCGCTGCGCAACCCGTCGGCTGCCGACGGCCAGCAGGGTCGTCTGTTCATCGGCTTCGCCGCTGCCGAGCTTCTCGGCCTGCTGGCGTTCGTCGTCGCGGTCATCCTCGTTTTCGTCGCCTGATCCACAGGCGGCCAATTCCAAGCTGAGGGCGGACGATGCCTCAACTCCAACAGATCGCTGAGACCTATGCGTCGCAGCTTTTCTGGCTGCTGCTGGTCTTCGGCATCCTGTATTTCGGGATCGCCAGGGCCATGCTGCCGAAGGTGGGCCGTGTGATCGAAAGCCGCGAGGCGAAGATCGCAGGCGATCTGGCGGAGGCGCAATCCGCCCAGACGCGGGCATCCGAAGCGCAGACGGTCCAGGCCGCCACCCTCGCGAAAGCGCGGGAAGAGGCCCAGGGCATCGTCGGCGCCGCGGCCGCCCGCATGCAGGAAGAAAGCGCTGCGCGTCTGGCCGTGCTTGATGAAGATCTGGGCAAGCGGATTTCGGAGGCGGAGGCGCAGATCGCCTCCGCCGCTTCCGCCGCTTCCGCAGAACTCGACAAGGTGGCCGTCGCAGCGGCTGCGGATATCGTAGCGCGTCTCACCGGGCAGCAGGCCGGGGAAGATGCACCGCTCCCCGAAGCCGCGATAGCGAGGGCCTGATTCATGGCTGACCCGGTTCAAGTGCAGACTGGCCCCACGGGCGCGGTCGTGGAACATGCCGAAACTGTCCAGACCGCCTTGGTCGAGCAGGATACGGACGGGCATCACACCGCCGCTGTGACCTGGCTGGGGTTCGATTCCGCCGGCTGGGTCGCCGTTGCGATGCTGATCCTGATCGGCATCATGATCTGGAAAAAGGTGCCGCAGGCGATCGGGCGGGCGCTCGACGGCTATACCGCCAAGGTAAAGGCCGAACTGGACGAGGCGTCCCGGTTGCGCGCCGAGGCTGAGGCGCTGCTTGCCAGCTATCAGGCCGAGGCGAACGAGGCGGCGGAGGATTCCAAAAAGATCGTCGCCCACGCCAGGGCCGAGGCCGAGCGTCTGGTCGCAGAGGCGAAAATTCAGGCCGAGGAAGCCATCGCGCGCCGCACCCGGTTGGCCGAGGAAAAGATTTCGGCCGCCGAGCGTGCCGCCACCGATGGTCTGCGCGCCCGCGCCGCCGACATGGCCGTCGAGGCCGCGCGCAGCACGATCGCGTCGCAGACCGACGCCTCGGTTCAGAAGAAGCTGACCGATCAGGCGATCGGCGAACTGGATCGCCGCCTGCATTGATCCCCGTCGCTCCGCAGCGCGTCGTTGCGGAGCGTCCGATAGCAGATAGCCGACCCTTCAGGCGGCCATGCTCGGTCGCGCGGAAACTTCCGAATACCAGCGGGCCAGATTTGCACGGGTCTCGCCCGGCACCAGCCCCGCACGTCGGCCGAAGTCCAGCGCGACAACGAGCGCGATGTCGGCATAGCTGAAGCGGTCGCCGGCGAGATGGGCCGATGCGCCAAGTCGGGCGTCGGCCGCCGCCACGAACTGGTCGAACATGATGCGGCCCCGGGTCACGAGTTCGGGAAGTTGCGGCATTGGCGGCCATTTGCCGGGCAGAGCGCGGTCCCTGAGCGCGGGCACGGTGTTGCGAAAGACATTTTCCACTGCTGCGTAGCATTCGCTTTCGATGCGGCGGGTCCAGCCCTCGATCAGTGCGATTTCAACCGGCGTCTGCCCGAACAGATTGGGTTCTGGATGCACGGCTTCGAAATAGCGGCAGATCGCGGTCGATTCATCTATGACCGTGCCGTTGTCGAGGAGCAGCGTTGGCACCGTCCCTCGCGGATTGACCGCCAGATAGGCGGGCGCGAGCTGTTCGTCCGTGCGCAGGTCGATCGACACCGTTTCGACCTCCACCCCCTTTTCCGCGAGAAAAATCCGTACCCTGCGCGGGCTTGGCGCCCAGCCTGCGTCAAAGAGCTTCATCCGGACGATCCTTTTTTCTTTGCCTTGCAACAAGCGGCTGCTAGGGCGCGCTCGATCATGATTAGGCCCGGCCGCGGCAGGTTGGCGAGGATAAATTGAATATCAGACAGGCGGTGGAGTCGGACCGGCCAGCGATCGAGGCGGTGCTGGACGCAGCGTTCGGCACCGACCGGCATCAGCGGACCGCCTATCGCGTGCGCGAGGGCATGGCTCCCATCGCATCGCTCAGCCGCGTGGCGGAGGAAAATGGCCGGATCATCGCATCGCTGCAATGTTGGCCGGTTGAACTTCGTACCCCCGATCAGGCGACGCCGCTGGTGATGCTGGGCCCGGTTGCCGTCCTTCCGGAACTGCAACGTTCGGGCGTCGGCAAGGCGTTGATGCAAGCGACGCTGAAGGCCGCCGACGATCAGGGGGTGGAGGCGATCATGCTGATCGGCGACGCCGAATATTATGGCATGTTCGGATTTGACGCATCACACGCGCGCCAATGGGACTTGCCCGGTCCGTTCGAGCGCCACCGCCTGCTGGTGCGCGTTCCAGCCGGGGTGAAGTTGCCTGCCGCAGGCGCTGTCGGTCCCAGACGCGGCGCGTGAACGGCGATTTCCTTGCCGGACTTGCGCTGAGAATGGACAAGGCCAATTCTTGCGGCGCGAACCACCTGGCGTAATCTCGGCAGGTAGAGGAGGAGGCTGAAATGGATCTGGCGCAAATGACCGCCGAACTGGCGCAGAGAAAGGCCTTTCTGCCGGGCAAGACCGTGAAGCTCGATTTCGCCGAAGATGGCGCCATCGTGCTCGACGGGGTCGACGGGCAAGTGACCAACAACCAGGAAGCGCAGGCCGACACGACGCTTCATATCAGCTGGGACGACTGGCGCGCGCTCGCGTCCGGCAAGCTTGATCCGGTCTCGGCCTATATGCAGGGCAAGCTCAGGGTGGACGGAAGCATGTCGCTGGCGATGCAGATGCAGACGCTTCTGGCCGAGCGGAGGGCGTGAGATTTTTGCATGCGCGCGTGCAACCTTGTGCGTTTGCCACGTGGTTGCCGTTTTACTATTTCGGGGAATGAAAAGGGGAGCGGTGTCATGAACAAGATATTCCCCAGTGCCGAAGCGGCGCTGGAAGGCACGTTGAAGGACGGGATGACGCTGGTTGCCGGCGGTTTCGGATTGTGCGGCGTTCCCGAACGGCTGATCGACGCGATCGTCGCATCCGGCGTGAAGAATCTCACCATCGCGTCGAATAATGCGGGCACGGATGGCGAGGGCCTGGGCAAGCTGCTGCGCACGCGCCAGATCAGCAAGATGATCAGTTCCTATGTTGGCGAGAACAAGGAGTTCGAGCGCCAATATCTGTCGGGCGAGCTTGAGCTGGAATTCTGTCCGCAGGGAACGCTGGCGGAACGCATGCGCGCAGGCGGCGCGGGCATTCCCGGTTTCTACACCAAGACCGGCGTCGGCACCCTTGTTGCCGAAGGCAAGGAGTTGAAGGAATTCGACGGCCAGCTTTACGTGCTGGAACGCGGCATCATGGCCGATCTCGCGATTGTGAAGGCCTGGAAATCGGACGAGGCGGGCAATCTCGTTTTCCGCAAGACGGCGCGCAATTTCAATGCGCCCGCCGCCACGGCAGGCAAGATCACGGTGGTGGAAGTGGAGGAGGTCGTCCCCACGGGCAGCCTCAACCCCGACTGCATCCACGTTCCCGGCGTTTACGTGCAGCGTGTCGTCTGCGGTGCGCCTTACGAAAAGAAGATCGAGTTCCGGACAACACGCGCGCGGGAGAATGCATGATGGGCTGGAGCAGGGACGAAATGGCCGCCCGCGCGGCGAGGGAATTGCGCGACGGCTTTTATGTGAACCTCGGGATCGGCATCCCGACGCTTGTCGCCAACCACATTCCGAAGGGCGTTAATGTGACGCTCCAGTCGGAGAATGGAATGCTGGGCATCGGGCCGTTTCCATATGAGGATGAGGTTGACCCCGATCTCATCAACGCCGGCAAGCAGACGATCAGCGAGCTGCCGTCCAGCTCCTATTTTTCGTCCGCCGACAGCTTCGCCATGATCCGTGGCGGGCACATCGATCTGACTGTGCTGGGCGCGATGGAGGTCTCCGAGGAAGGGGATATCGCCAACTGGATGATCCCCGGCAAGATGGTGAAGGGCATGGGCGGCGCGATGGATCTGGTCGCGGGCGTCAAGAAGATCATCGTCGTGATGGAGCACACGTCAAAGAACGGCGACGCGAAGTTCATTCCTGCCTGCACCCTGCCGCTCACCGGCAAGAATGTGGTCGACATGATCGTCACCGATCTGGCCGTGTTTCAGCGGCCGGACCACGACAGCCCGTTCAGACTGATCGAGATGGCTCCAGGGGTTACGGCTGACGAGGTCGCCGCCAAGACGACGGCCAAATACATCTCCTGAACCGGATGGCCCCGCTCACACCGGGCGGGGCAGCAGCAGGACCACCCGGAATCCGGGTGCGGCGGCGGGCAGGAAGTTTACCTGCTCATAGGCGAGCGGTCCGTCTTTCGGGTGGAGAAAGCGCCGCTCGCCGCCTTCGGGGTCGAGGACGTTCTGTTCATCCCACCAGATGGCGAAGTCCGGACTGCCGGAGCGCAATTCGGCGATCAGCGCCAGCGTCTCCGGATCGTCATGCTGACGGGCAAGCTCGGCGCGGCATTCCGCCACCAGCCGCCGGGCGCGATCTTCCCATCCAACGATAAAGCGGCGCGCCGAACCGTCGAGAAAGACGAAGCGCAGCAGATTTGGCGATGCGCGGGCGAGCCATGCGCCGAAAAGATGCTTTGCCTGCGCGTTCCAGCCGCGCATGTTCCAGCGACGATCCAGAATATAGGCGGGCGCGGTCATCGCCTTCACGCTGGCTGAAAGACTGGCAAGCCGGTCTTCGCCGCCGCCAGCCGTGCCTGCGGCGGGATCGTGTCGGTCCGCCAGGGTGAAGAGATGCGCACGCTCGGCCGCCGCCAGACGCAGCGCACGGGCGATCCGGTCCAGCGTGGCGGCCGAAGCCGCGACCTCACGCCCCTGTTCGATACGCACGTACCAGGTTGCGCTGATGCCTGCGAGCTGCGCCACTTCCTCCCGCCTCAGGCCTGGCGTGCGCCTTCGACCTGTGGCCGAAAGCCCGACTTCCTGCGGCACAAGCCGTATCCTGTGCGCCTTCAGAAATGCGCCAAGTCGCTGGCGTCTCTGCTCCGACTCGATCATGGTCATTTTTATACCAGTATAAGATGGACTATTGTACCACTCTGCGATCGAGTTCAGAGCAGGGCTTCAGCCAATCACCAGGATGGTCCGATGAGCACAAGACCACGCACCTTGTACGAGAAGATCTGGGACGCGCATGTCGTCGATCGGCGCGAGGACGGCACCTGCCTGATCTATATCGATCGCCACCTCGTGCATGAAGTCACCAGTCCGCAGGCGTTCGAAGGCTTGCGCGCGGCCGGGCGCAGGGTCCGGCGTCCGGACCTGACGCTGGCCGTGCCCGATCACAATCTGGCGACCACTCCGCGCGTCAAGGACGGCGTGCGGCTGCCGGTGGCCGACCCGGAATCCGCACAGCAGCTTGAAAGCCTTCGCAGCAACACGGCCGCCTTCGGGGTCGAATATATCGACGATCTGTCTCCGGAGCAGGGCATCGTCCATGTCATCGGGCCGGAGCAGGGGTTCACCCTGCCGGGGACGACGCTGGTCTGCGGCGACAGCCACACAGCGGCGCATGGTGCGCTGGGCGCGCTGGCATTCGGAATCGGCACGTCGGAAGTTGAGCATGTGCTCGCCACCCAGACGCTGCTGCTGAAGCAATCGAAGACGATGGAGGTTCGGGTCGACGGCACGCTTGGCTTTGGCGTGACGCCGAAGGACGTGGTGCTTGCGATCATCGGCAAGATCGGCGCTGCGGGCGGCACGGGCTATGTCATCGAATATACCGGCTCGGTGTTTCGGGACATGTCAGTCGAAGGGCGGCTGACGGTCAGCAATATGTCGATAGAAGGCGGCGCAAGGGCAGGGCTGATCGCGCCGGACGAAAAGACCTTTGCATATCTGAAGGGCCGCAAGCGCGCTCCGAAGGGAGAGTTGTGGGAGAAGGCGGTTGACTATTGGCGGACGCTGCCGACCGATCCGGGGGCGACCTATGACCGGGTGGTGACGCTGGATGCTGCCGAGATCGAGCCGCTTGTCACCTGGGGCACAAGCCCCGAGGACGTCATTCCGGTGACGGGTGCGGTGCCTGACCCGATGAGCTTTGCCGATCCCTCCAAGCAGGAAGCGGCCCGCAAGTCACTGGAATATATGGGCCTCACGCCCGGCATGCGAATGTCCGACGTTCAGGTGGAGAACATCTTCATCGGTTCATGCACGAACAGCCGGATCGAGGATCTGCGCGCCGCAGCCGAGGTTGCGAAAGGCCGCAAGGTGGCGGGCAATGTCCGTCAGGCGCTGGTCGTGCCGGGCTCAGGACTGGTCAAGCGCCAGGCGGAAGAGGAAGGGCTGGACCGTATCTTCATTGAAGCGGGCTTTGAATGGCGCGAGCCGGGCTGCTCGATGTGCCTCGCGATGAACCCCGACAAGGTGCCGCCGCAGGAGCGCTGCGCCTCTACCTCCAACCGCAATTTCGTCGGCCGGCAGGGGCCGGGGTCGCGCACGCATCTGTTGTCGCCGGCCATGGCGGCGGCGGCGGCGGTGACGGGCCGTCTTGCCGATGTACGTGATCTGATGGGAGGAGCACGCTGATGGAACCGATTTCCACCGTTTCCGGCCGCGCCTATCCGCTTGGCCTGAAGAACATCGATACCGATGTCATCATCCCCGCCTATTATCTGAAGACGATTTCCCGGACGGGGCTGGGCAGGGGCGCATTCGAGACTCTGCGCGCCCAGCCCGGCAATGTCTTTGACGACCCGCGCTATGCCGGTGCGCCGATCCTGGTCGCGGGCGATAATTTCGGTTGCGGCTCCAGCCGCGAGCATGCCGCCTGGGCAATGAACGATATGGGCATTACGGCCGTCATCGCACCCAGCTTTTCAGACATATTTTCGGGCAATGCCTTCAAGAACGGAATCCTTGCGATAGTGCTGCCGCAGGACCAGGTGGACCGTCTGGTGGAGGTCGCGCGCGAGGGCGAGATCACGGTCGATCTTGAAAACCAGGTCGTGACCACGCCCTATCAGGAGCGGTTTCACTTCGACATCGATCCGTTTCGCAAGCATTGCCTGCTGAGCGGTCTGGACGAGATCGGCATGACCCTGGCCATGGACGAGGCAATAAGCACCCATGAAGCCGGGATCGCCGCCGGCCAGCCCTGGGTCGGGAACGCCGCCAGCGCGACATGAGGCTCTATAGGCCGCCTGGTTGAGGCCGGCCTGCGTCAGTCGTTGTTGGCCAGGATCGCGACGGTGGCGACCGACGAGACGAGCTGGCCAACGATGCCCACGATGTTCTGCACCAGCTCAAGCTTGAACAGCGGGTCTAGGTTCTTCGGGACGATCACGGTCGTTCCGGGCGGCACGGTGACGTTGGAGCCGCGCCACACCGAATTCTTGACCGGCTGCGCCAGGCCGTTCGGATAGACCACATAGATGCGGCCCTTGTCGGCGCTGAACTGCGTGCCGCCGGCATCCTTCACATATTCGCTGACGTTGCGGCCCGCCCGATACTGAACAGCACCTGGATTCGACACGTCGCCAAGCACGATCACGAAATTGGGCTGCTTGGGCATGTGGATCGCGTCGCCACCCTCAAGGAAGGTGTCCAGGGTCGGCTTGAGGTCCAGCACGCGCGGGTCGGCCTCCACAACCATGCGCCCCACGCCCTGCGCCGTCGCCAGCTGCTGGCTGATCTGGGTCACCGCCGCGATACCGCCCGCATCCACATTCTTGCGTGCGGCGATGGCGAGCACGGCATTGCCAAGATCGCGGGCGGTCCGGCGATAGCCTTCTTCCTCGGCCTTCTGGACCGAGCGGCGCGTCATCACCACGCCATAGGGATAGGCGAAGCGGGTCAGCCCGCCCGCGCGGTCGATGAGCGACGACAGCGTTTCACCCTTGCGGACGGTATAGAGCCCCGGCCGCGCGAACTCGCCTGTCAGCAGCACCGATGCGCTTTCAAACTGTGGCTGGGGCGCGCTCAGCCGGATGTCGTCACCGGCGCGAAGCGAGACACGGTCCAGCACCAGACCTTCGGCGTCCAGCGCATAACGCTTGATGTCCGGGTTGCCGGTCGCCGGAGAGGTGGTGAGATCGATCACCACGCCTTCATGGCTGCTGATCGATCCTTCGGCGATGTTGAGTGCGACTTCCGCAGTCACCGGCCCGGCAACGGGATAGGCGCCCGGGCGACGAACCGCGCCACCGACCCCAATCGCGTTTTCGATCAGGAATGGGAGCAGCGCCGGCTCGCGCTCAAAGGTGGACGGGCAGACGGACATGGCGGCGTCGGTCGCAACGTCTGCGTTTTTCGCCGCCGACGTCTGCGAGGCATCGGTCGTGCTGCCGACATCGGCCGCCTGCGCCTGGCCCTCGCGCTCGACGATGAAGGCCCCGCGGGTCAGCACCGAAAAGCGCGAGGACTGGGTGTCGCGCACCGTGTCGGCAAAACGCGACAGCGACTTGCACTCCGGCAGCGGGTTGGGCTGGCCCAGCACGATCTGCCGGACCGCCGCCGTGTTCATGAAGGCTATGTCGGCCCGGGAAAACACCCACAGCGTGTCGTTCGGCTGAAGCGGCACCGAAGGCCCTTGCCCAAGCGCCGTCAGCAGGTTGACAGGCTGGAAGATGCGGCTACCGCTTTCCGGATCGCGCCGGATCAGCGCCGCCATCGGCAGATAGGTGTCGGCCTTGACGTCGTGGATGGAGCCCAGCAGGTCGCGCACGGTGGGCGCTGCCGGAAGCGGCCGCGGGCCTGCGTTGATGACGTTGCCGTGCAGGGTCACGCGGTTGACAGCGCCGCCTGCCGATCCGGACGCCACCACCAGCGCATCGCCGGCAATGATCTGCTGTTCCACGCCTGTGACCTGGACGAAGGCCTCACCGCCGTCGCTGTTGATCCGGCTGATCGAAACGGAGCTTCCGCGCGGACGCACCGCACCGCCCGCATAATCCAGTATCGCGCCGACCGTGGCGCTGCCGCGAAGCTCATATATGCCCGGTCGTGCGACGCCGCCGGTCACCGCCACGGTGTCGCCGATCACCGGAACGATGATGCGGTCGCCGTCCTGCAGCCTGACGGATTTCGGCAGCCCGATGCCGAGCAGGCCATAGAGATCGACGCTGATCGCGCGATTGCCCCTGATCACGCGCACACGGCGAAGCGAGCCGGTGCGGCGCACGCCCTCGGCGCGGGCAAGCGCGCTGGCGACATCGGCCAGCGAAGTAAGCTGATATTGTCCCGGCCTTGCCACTTCGCCGCCGACGAACACTGTAATCGCGCGGACCGACCCGACGGACGTATAGGCATTGGTGCCAAGCAGCGTGCTTCGGGTGGCCGATGTGATGTCGCTTCGCACCTGCCCCAGGCTCCGACCGGCGGCGCGAATCGGCGGCAGCGCGCCGACGATGATCTCGCCCTCGCGGTTGACCTGCACCGTCTCGGTCTCGTTCGTCGCGCCCTGGAAGTTGACGACAAGCTGGTCGCCGACGCCAAGCATATAGGAATCGCTCACCTGACCTGTGAGCGGCCCGCTTATCGCGGTCGTCGACCTGAAAAGCTCATAGCCGAACTGACGGAGGGTGCTGTCCTCCAGCCGGGTCTGGTATTCGCGTTCGATGGCGGACGGCTCATAGATCTCGTCGAGTTGCCGCAGTGCTTGCTGGCGCTGCAGCTCCAGCTCTTCGGCCGTCTTCTCGGGCCGCTGGAAAAGATTGTCCTGCTGTTGCGCTCCGGCGTTCTGCGCGTCTCCGGTCTGGCGTGCGCTGTCCAGTGCGGTGCTTGAGGTGCTGCCTGAGCCAAGCTGCCTTTGCAGCTGGTCGATAACTCCGGGATCGATCGCGCCGCCAAGCGACTGGGCCGACCCCACCGAGCCGTTGCAGAGCACGGCAAATGACGCCACCGCTGTCAGTACATGCCGTGCGACGCACCTCGACCGCTTCATATCAGCAACAACCCCATCGCCCGCTAGAGGTTGATCCTGATAGGAGCGGCTCCACCGGGCGTCAATGCGAGGTTTGACAACATGCCGGGCGTGCCGCACAGGGCGCGGCGACAGATTGGTCAAATCGGACAGACGCAAAGGAAAGCCAGTATGTTGATCGCGCTTTTGCCGGGCGACGGGATCGGTCCAGAAGTGATCGCAGAGGCCGTAAGGGTGCTTGCTGCGGCCGGCGCGCGGGATCTTGTGTTCGAGACGGCCGAGGTCGGCGGCGCTGCCTATAAGGCGAGCGGCCACCCGCTGCCGCAGGCGACGCTGGACGTTGCCCGGCGCGCGGATGCGATCCTGTTCGGCGCTGTGGGCGATCCGGATTGCGACAGGCTGGAACGGCATCTGCGGCCCGAGCAGGCGATCCTGGGGCTCCGCAAAGAGCTGGGGCTGTTCGCGAACCTGCGGCCTGCAAAGCTTTTCCCCGAGCTTGCCGATGCGTCCGCCCTGCGTCCGGAAATCGCGCGGGCGATCGATCTGGTCATCATTCGCGAACTGACGGGCGACGTCTATTTCGGGCAGCCGCGCGGGCTCAGGAAAACCGACAAGGGCCTGCGCGAGGGTTTCGACACGATGCGCTATGATGAGTCGGAGATCGCCCGCATCGCCAAGGTGGGGTTCGAAACCGCAATGGCGCGCAGCGGCAGGCTCTGCTCGGTCGACAAGGCCAATGTGCTGGAAACGTCGCAGCTGTGGCGCGACGTGGTGATGGAAGTGTCGGCGGACTATCCCGAGGTCGAGCTGTCGCACATGTATGTCGATAACGCGGCGATGCAGCTTGTGCGCGCGCCGGGCCAGTTCGACGTGATCGTGACCGGCAATCTTTTCGGTGACATATTGTCGGATCAGGCGTCGATGTGCGTCGGTTCCATCGGCATGCTGCCGTCCGCCTCGCTCGATTCCAGCGCAAAGGGCCTTTACGAGCCGATCCATGGTTCGGCACCCGACATAGCCGGGCAGGGAAAGGCGAATCCTCTGGCGACGATATTGTCGGCGGCGATGATGCTGCGCTATTCGCTGGGGCAGGCCGATGTCGCCGACCGGATCGAAGCTGCGGTGTCGCGCGCGCTGGAGACGGGGCATCGCACGGCCGACCTTGGCGGCAATGCATCCACGACGGCAATGTGCGATGCGGTAATCGCGGCGCTGGGCTGAATATCCACATCATTGACGAGACGCGCAGTGGCGCGGCAAAGCTGAACGCATGAAGCGCAAGACTGGACAGGATCGCTCCGTCACCTCGAAATGGCGTCCGGCCACACAGGCCGTGCGCGGGGGCAGCGCACGGTCCGAATGGGGCGAGACGTCAGAGGCGCTGTTCCTCACATCGGGCTATGCCTATGACTGCGCGGAAGACGCGGCGGCGCGGTTCCGCGGCGATCAGAAGGGCATGACCTATTCCCGGTTGCAGAACCCGACCGTGGAAATGCTGGAACAGCGGCTTGCGCTGATGGAGGGGGCGGAGGCCGCCCGCTGCACCGCATCGGGCATGGCGGCGATGACGGCCGTGCTGCTCTGCCAGTTGAAGACGGGCGATCACCTGGTTGCGGCGCGGGCGATGTTCGGATCGTGCCGCTGGCTCACCGATACGCTGCTGCCCAAATTCGGGATCGAGGTGACCATCGTCGATGGCCGCGACGCCCACGCCTGGAAAGCGGCGCTGAAGCCCAACACGCGCCTGTTCTTCCTTGAGACACCGGCGAACCCGACGCTGGACATCGTGGACATCCGGGCGGTGTGCGACATCGCCCATGAGGCAGGCGCGCAGGTGGTCGTCGATAATGCCTTTGCGAGCCCCGTCCTTCAACGGCCGATGGAGTTCGGCGCCGACATCGTCGCCTATTCAGCCACCAAGATGATGGACGGGCAGGGCCGTGTGCTGGCGGGTGCGGTGGTCGGGACCGAGGATTTCATCCTCAACACGCTGTTGCCCTTCACCCGCAACACCGGGCCGACGCTGTCCGCATTCAACGCCTGGGTGGTGCTGAAGGGGCTGGAGACGCTTGATCTGCGCGTGATGCGGCAGAGCGACAATGCGCTGAAGATAGCCCGTTTCCTCGAAACGCGGGTGCCGAGGCTGCTCTATCCCAACCTCCCCAGCCATCCGCAGTACCAGCTTGCGATGCGGCAGATGAAAGCGGGCGGCACCATCCTGTCGATCTATCTGGACGGGGGTCGCGCGCAGGCGCACGGCCTGCTGGATGCGCTGGAACTTGTCGACATATCCAACAACATTGGCGATTCCCGGTCGCTGATGACGCATCCCGCCTCCACCACCCATGCGGGGCTGAGCGAGGAGGTGCGGATGGAGATGGGCGTGACCGAAGGGATGCTTCGCCTGTCGGTGGGGCTGGAGGACGCGGACGACGTGATCGCGGATTTCGACCAGGCCTTGAGGGCCGTCGGGCTTTGAAGGCGCTGTTCCCTCATGCCGCCACCACGCGCGGCGTGACGGTTCGCGTCGTCGTGAGCTACCTTGCCGATCAGAGCCAGCCGACGGACGGGCGCTGGTTCTGGGCCTATCATGTGCGGATCGAAAACGAAGGGGAGGGACAGGTCCAGCTCCTTTCGCGCCATTGGCTGATCCGCGACGGCAACGGCGTACTGCACGAGGTGAAGGGCGATGGCGTGATCGGCGAGCAGCCGGTGATCGAACCCGGCGGCGCTTATGATTATGTGTCCGCCTGCCCGCTCGGTACCCGCAACGGGTCGATGGAAGGCAGCTATCAGATGGTGGCGGAAGACGGCGGCACGTTCGACGCAGTGATCCCCCGCTTCGAGCTGACCGTTCCGGCGGTGACGACATGAAGCGGACCCATCTTCCGCTCAACGCCCTGCGCGTGCTGGATGCGGCCGCCCGGCATCTGTCGTTCACGCGCGCGGCGGACGAGCTTGCAGTCACTCCGGCGGCGGTCGGCCAGCAGGTCAGGGCGCTGGAGGAAACGCTGGGTGTCGTGCTTTTCCGCCGCACCACCAAGGGGCTGGACCTGACGCCGGAGGCGGAGCGCGGATTGCCCGCGTTGCGCGCAGGCTTCCTCCAGTTCGAGGAATCGGTGCGGGCGATGCAGGAGGGGCAGACGTCGCGGATGCTGACCATCGCTGCGCCGCGTGATTTCACGGCGAAATGGCTGACGGCACGGCTGGTCGCCTATGGCCGGACCGAGCCGGAGCTTCGGTTCAATCTGGTTTCGGCCGACCAGAGCGTCGATTTCACCGAAGCCAATCTGGACTTCGCTATCCGCTTTGCCGAAGACGCCGAGGGGCTGGAAGGCGTGCCGCTCAGGGATGGGGCCATGGTCACCGTGGCCGCGCCCAATGGCAACACCTCGACCCCGATCATCTGGAACGGCTCGTCCGATACGGGTGGAGCAAACGCGGGCGGGCTCAATGTTGCCGACGCGGGCCTTGCGCTGGATGCTGCTGCGGCTGGCTTCGGCCATGCGCGCGTTCCGGCGCTTCTGGCCGAAGCCGACATCGCGTCCGGCCGTCTGGTCGTGGTTTCAGGGCCTGAACCCGTCGCTGCGACCTATTGGATCGTCGCCCCCGCGCCGCAATGGCGGCAGAAGAAGGTCAAGGCGATCGTGGCGGCGCTGACCGCACCCAGTGATCAGGCGTCTATCGTTTCGTCGTCCACATAGGCGGCGTTCGCCTGGATGAAGGCGAAACGATGCTCCGGATTGCGGCCCATCAGCCGGTCCACCAGATCGCGCACGCTGGCCCGCTCTTCATATTCGCCCGGAAGCGTGACCTTGATCAGCGTCCGGGTCTTCGGGTCCATCGTGGTTTCCTTGAGCTGGGTGGACGCCATCTCGCCAAGGCCCTTGAACCGGCTCACCTCCACCTTCTTGCCCTTGAAGACCGTCTTATCCAGTTCCGCCCGGTGCGCGTCGTCACGGGCATAGGCGATGGTTCCACCCGCCGACAGCCGGTAGAGCGGCGGCTGGGCAAGGAAGACGCGGCCGTCGCGCACCAGCCCCGGCATTTCCTGAAAGAAGAAGGTCATCAGCAACGTCGCGATATGCGCGCCGTCGACATCGGCATCGGTCATGATGACGATGCGCTCATAGCGAAGCGCCGCCGGATCATATTTGTCCCGCGTGCCGCAGCCCAGCGCCTGGATCAGATCGGCGATCTCGTTGTTCGCGCGGATCTTGTCGGCCGTGGCGCTGGCGACGTTCAGGATCTTGCCCCGGATCGGCAGGACGGCCTGCGTCTTGCGGTCGCGCGCCTGCTTGGCGGAGCCGCCCGCGCTGTCGCCCTCGACGATGAAAAGCTCGGTGCCCGCAGGGTCGTCCGACGAGCAGTCGGTCAGCTTGCCCGGCAGGCGGAGATTGCGCTTTGACGTGGCCGTCTTGCGCTTGACCTCCCGCTCGGCGCGGCGGGCGAGGCGCTCGTCCATGCGGTCGAGCACAAAGCCCAGCAAGGCGCGGCCGCGGTCCATATTGTCTGCAAGGAAGTGGTCGAAATGATCCTTCACCGCATTTTCGACAAGCCGCGCGGCTTCTGGACTGGTGAGCCGGTCCTTGGTCTGGCTCTGGAATTGCGGATCGCGGATGAAGACCGACAGCATCATCTCCGCGCCCGAGAAGATGTCCTCGGCCTGTATGCCGTCCGCCTTCTTCTGCCCCACCAATGCGCCGAAGCCGCGAATCCCCTTGGTCAGCGCGCCCCGAAGGCCGGTTTCATGCGTGCCCCCATCGGGCGTGGGGATGGTGTTGCAGTAAAAGCTGGTCGATCCCTCGCCATAAAGCGGCCAGGCGACCGCCCATTCGACCGAGCCCTGTCCATCGGGAAAATCCTGACGACCGGCGAAGAACTCCGCCGTCACGCATTCCCTCGTCCCGATCTGTTCCTTCAGATGATCGGCAAGGCCGCCGGGGAACTGGAAAACGGCGCTTGCGGGCGTGTCGTCGCCGATCAGTTCCGGCGCGCATTTCCAGCGGATTTCGACGCCCCGGAAAAGATAGGCCTTCGACCGGGCGAGACGGTAGAGCCGGGCTGGCCTGAAATGGGCGGTGGGACCGAAAATCTCCGTGTCCGGCGTGAAGCTGACGGAGGTGCCGCGCCGGTTCGGCGTTGCGCCCAGCTTCTCCAGGCCGCTGGTGGGATGTCCGCGCGAAAAACTCTGGCGGAACAGTTCCTTGTTCCGCGCGACCTCGACCACCGTGTCGGCCGAAAGCGCGTTCACCACCGATACGCCCACGCCATGCAGGCCGCCGGATGTCGCATAGGCCTTGTCGGAGAATTTGCCGCCGGAATGCAGCGTGGTCATGATGACCTCAAGCGCCGACTTGTCCGGGTATTTGGGATGCGGATCGACCGGGATGCCGCGCCCGTTGTCGATGATGGTCAGCCGATTGCCCGGCTCCAGTGTCACCTCGATGCGGGTGGCGTGACCTGCGACCGCCTCGTCCATCGCGTTGTCCAGCACCTCGGCCGCAAGGTGATGGAAGGCGCGCTCATCGGTGCCGCCGATATACATGCCCGGCCGCCGCCGCACGGGTTCGAGCCCTTCCAGAACCTCGATCGCGCTTGCGTTGTAGGACTGTTCGGCTGCCCCCCCGGAGGCCGAGAAAAGATCACTCATGGAAAAGACTTATAGAGCGGCGATCGCCTGGTGGGGAGGGGGCAACTGAAGTTTCTCGACGCTCCCCCGTCATCCCGGCGAACGCCGGGATCCACGAACATTGCCCTGTGCGATCGTTCGCATGCGCCATGTTCATCGATGCTGAAACAAGTTCAGCATGACAAAAGGGATTCGCTTCAGGCCGAAACGCGCTGGCCGCCGCCAGTACGGCGCTGGCCGTTGCGGGAGCGATTGCCCCCGCCGCCATTGCCGCCGCCACCACCACCGGCATTGCTGCCGCGATGGCCTCCGCGCTCGCCCGCAGGACGCGCGCCGAAAGGCTTTGGCTCATGACGTTCGCGGCGTTCGCCTTGGCGATGGCCCCGGTCGCCATGCGGGCGGTCCCCGCGCGGCCGGTCGTCGCGCCGTTCAGGCGCAAGCTTCGGCATGGCGGCAAGGGCCGCGCGGATGCCTTCCGGCAGCGGTTGCTGGGCAAGCCTGACCTTCGTCAGCTTTTCGATGTCGCGCAGATAGGGGCGTTCGTCATCGGCGCAGAAGCTGAGCGCGATCCCTTCCGCTCCCGCACGCGCGGTCCGGCCGATGCGGTGGACATATTGCTCGGGCACGTTCGGCAGTTCGAAGTTCACGACATGGCTTACGGCGTCGATGTCGATGCCGCGCGCCGCGATGTCGGTGGCCACAAGCACCTTGATCCTGCCCGACTTGAACTCGGCCAGCGCCTTTTCGCGTTGCGGCTGGCTCTTGTTGCCGTGAATGGCCGCGGACTGAATGCTCGCCGCGCTCAGATGCTTCACCACGCGGTCAGCACCATGCTTCGTGCGGGTGAACACCAGCACGCGCTGGATCGCCGGATCGGCGAGCGTGATGTTGAGCAGCGCCTGTTTCTCGCGCTGATCGACGAACATGACGCGCTGGTCGATCCGCTCAGCCGTGGTGGCGACGGGGGTGACGGCAACCTTCACCGGATCGGTCAGGTAACGCGCGGCAAGCTCGGCGATCTGCTTCGGCATGGTTGCGGAAAAGAACAGGGTCTGGCGACGCTTCGGCAGCATCGGCACAATGCGGCGCAATGCGTGGATGAAGCCAAGGTCCAGCATCTGGTCGGCCTCGTCCAGCACCAGAACCTCGACATGGTTCAGGGTGAGGATGCGCTGGTCGATCAAATCGAGCAGGCGACCGGGCGTTGCGACAAGCACGTCGACGCCCGACTGGAGCATGATCCGCTGGCGGTTGATCGGCACGCCGCCGAACACCGTCGCGACGGTCATCTTCAGATTGCGGCCGTAAACGCGAAAGCTTTCGGCAATCTGGCTTGCGAGTTCGCGGGTGGGCGACAGCACCAGTACGCGGGTGGAATGGCGCATCCGCTGGACGGGGTTTTGCGCCAGCCGGTCCAGAATGGGAAGCGCGAAGGCAGCGGTCTTGCCGGTGCCGGTCTGCGCGATGCCGAGCAGATCCTTGCCCTGCAGCACATAGGGAATGGCCTGGGCCTGAATGGGGGTGGGGGTTTCATATCCCTCCGCCGCGAGCGCCTGGGCAATCGGATCGGCAAGGCCGAGTTCGGAAAAAGTTTTCAAAATACAGTCTTTCAAACGTGCATGAGCACGCATCATTGCCGGGCAGCAGACGGATTCCGCGCGCACGGCATGAACGGGCTCGTTACTGACGACCCGCGTGACTAGGGAAGCCTGGGAAAGCGAATGAAGGTCAAAGCCTGTTCCGCCCTTGTTTCGGCAGAAAATCACGCGGCCTTGCCCAAGCACCGGTCATTCCGGCGCGAACGCTGCTGGCCATGTGGCGGTGCAGCAATGAAAAGTCAAATTATTTCTAGGAATTGCCTGATGCGCCGCCACTCCAGCGCCTTGTTGGAAAGCGGCACGGCATGGGCCGGGCTGGATGAAGGCAGCGTTACAAGTGCGATGTTTTCCGAAAGTCCAGCAAGCGCCTTGGTGCCGATCGCGGCGGATTTGCCGCCGTTGAACGCGATGGCGCGCAGGCTGGGCAGGTCGGCGGCAAGCGTCGCGAGATCATTGGGGGCATGATCGCGGATGCGTGAATCCAGGCTCCCGACACGCGCCGCCTCGCCCACGCTGTCCCAAAGGCCGATCTTATGGTCCAGCAGCGTGCGGAGCCGGGCATCATAATCCAGCGCTGGAAGATCGACCCCGATGGCGTCGCCGACCAGCGCCCAGAACTGGTTGCGCGGGTTCGCGTAATAGCGCCCGGCGGCAAGCGACTGCTCTCCCGGCAGGCTGCCGAGGATGAGCAGGCGCGTCCGTTGATCGACGACTGGCGGAAAGGAGCGTTTGCGCAAGCGCTAGCGCATCGTCACATAGCGGCCGGGGGCATCCTCGATGGCCGGATATTTCGGGTTGCCGCCGGGGATGCGCGCGCCGGTCGCGGGCACCAGCTTGCCCGCGTGCGGCCTGATCCATTCCATCCAGTCCGGCCACCAGCTCCCCTGGGTTTCGCTGGCCTTTTCGATGAACTCGTCAAGCGACGCCGCTTTTCCGTCGAATGTCCAATACTGGTATTTTCCGGACGACGGAGGATTGACGACGCCCGCGATATGGCCCGATCCGGCCAGCAGGAAGCGCATCGGCGCCTTCATCGCCTCCATCATCTTCCAGACCGAGCGGGCAGGCGCGATATGGTCTTCCCGGCCTGCCTGCACATAGCTTGGCGTCATGACGTCTCCGAGGCGGATCGGCGTGCCGGCGATGCTGATCTCGCCGCGCATGAGCTTGTTGTCGCGGTACAGGTCGGCCAGATATTCGCGATGCCAGCGGGCGGGCAGGTTGGTGAAATCCGAGTTCCAGTAGAGCAGGTCAAACGGCGTATATTCCTTGCCCAGCAGGTAATTGTTGACGACATAGCTCCAGATCAGATCCTGCCCGCGCAGCAGGTTGAACGTCGCCGTCATGAAGCGCCCGTCGAGATAGCCCTTGCCCTGGGAAAGCGCCGAGACCAGCGCCAGCTGATCGTCATCGACAAAGATCTTGAGGTCGCCTGCGTCCTCGAAATCGACCTGGGCCGTGAAATAGGTTGCCGATTCCACCTTCTGCGCCTGACCTTGCGCCGTGAGCCACGCAAGCGTCATCGCCAGCGTGGTTCCAGCCACGCAATAGCCGATGGTGTTGACGGATTTGACGCCAAGCACGTCGCGCACGGTGTCGATCGCGCTCACCTGCGCCCGGACATAATCCTCGGCGGTGACGTCCTTCAGCGTTTCGTCGGCGGACTTCCACGAAACGATGAATACCGTATGGCCCTGCTCGACCGCCCATCTGATGAAGCTCTTCTCCGGCGACAGGTCCAGAATGTAGAAGCGGTTGATCCAGGGCGGGAAGATCAGGAGCGGCTTGCGGAAGACCTCTTCCGTCGTGGGATTGTACTGGATGAGCTGAAACAGTTCGGTCTCGAACACGACCTTGCCGGGCGTGGAGGCGATGTTGCGCCCAAGCTCGAACGCATCGGCGCGGGTCTGGGTAAGCTGCCCCCGCGACAGGTCGGTGAGCATGTGCTCAAGCCCTGCGACAAGGTTCTGGCCGCCGGTCTCGATCGTCCGTTCGATCACCTCCGGATTGGTGAAGGCGAAATTGGATGGGCTGATCGCCTCGATGATCGCGCGCGTTGCAAAGCGCAGCCGTTCCCGCTGGGCCGGATCAAGCCCTTCCATCTCGTCGATGTTTGCGAGCAGATGGTCGGACACCAAAAGATAGGACTGGCGGATCAGGTCGAACAGGGGCTGGCTTCGCCACGCATCGCCCTTGAAGCGGCGATCCTTGTCGGCGGGCGAACCCGCATCGGTTCCGGGTGAGAGGAAGCGGTTCCACAGGTCGAGGCTCTGCGTCAGCAACTGGGCCTGACGGTCCGCGATCCTGCTACCGTCGATGGTCCAGAGGCTGCTCATGTCCGCCCACAGCGACATGGACCATTGGTCGGCCGGCGGTTGCGCGTCCTTCGCCTGGTTGACCCAGAACTCCAGCATCATCTGTTGCGCACGGCCGATTGTCTCGGTCCATTGCTGCAAGGTCGGGAGGTCGATGGCCGGAACCTCGGCAGCTTCTTGCATCTTTTCTCTCCCGATACTCGCCAGTGCGGGCCGTGACAGCTATAAGCCGCAACGTGCGTCATTCCGGCGTACACCGTAAAGGGTCTGTTTTGAGATGTCCGAGGAATTTTACCGTATTCGACGCCTGCCGCCTTATGTCATCGCCGAAGTGAACGCGATGCGGGCAGCGGCGCGAGCGCGGGGCGAGGACATCATCGACCTTGGCATGGGCAATCCCGACCTGCCGCCGCCGCCGCATGTGATCGAAAAGCTGTGCGAGGTGGCGAGAAAGCCGGACGCGCACGGCTATTCGGCGTCCAAGGGGCTTGCGGGGCTGCGCAAGGCGCAATCCGGCTATTACCAGCGCCGATTCGGGGTCGATCTCGATCCGGAGACGGAAGTGGTGGTGACGCTTGGCTCCAAGGAAGGCCTGGCCAATCTCGCGCAGGCGATCACCGCGCCGGGCGACGTGGTGCTTGCGCCCAACCCAAGCTATCCCATCCACACCTTCGGCTTCATCATCGCCGGGGCGACGATCCGGTCGGTCCCGACGACACCGGACGAGCGCTTTTTCGACTCGCTGGAGCGGGCGGTGAAGTTCACCGTGCCGAAGCCGTCGGTGCTGGTGATCGGCTATCCGAGCAATCCGACCGCCGAGACGGTGGACCTCGCCTTTTACGAGCGGGTCGTCGCCTTTGCGAAGGAGCATGGGCTTTGGGTGCTGTCGGACCTTGCCTATTCGGAAATCTATTTCGATGACGAGCCGACCCCCTCCATCCTGCAGGTGCCGGGCGCAAAGGATGTGGCGGTGGAGTTCACGTCCATGTCCAAGACATACAGCATGGCCGGGTGGCGCATGGGCTTTGCCGTGGGCAACAAGACGCTGATCGCGGCGCTGACGCGTGTGAAGAGCTATCTGGATTATGGCGCGTTCACGCCGATCCAGGCCGCAGCGGTGGCCGCGATCAACGGGCCGCAGGATATCGTCGAGCATAACCGCCAGCTCTACAAGCGCAGACGCGACGTGCTGGTCGAAAGCTTCGGCCGCGCGGGGTGGGAGATTCCAAAGCCGCGCGCGTCGATGTTCTGCTGGGCGCCATTGCCCCCTGCGCTCGCCCATCTGGGCAGCCTGGAGTTTTCCAAGCAGCTTCTCACCCATGCCAAGGTCGCGGTCGCGCCCGGCGTCGGCTATGGCGAGGAGGGGGAGGGCTTCGTTCGCATCGCGATGGTGGAGAACGAGCATCGAATCCGCCAGGCGGCGCGCAATGTGAAGCGCTATCTTCAGTCCATGGGCGTCAATACGACCGGACAGGCGGTGGGGAGCTAGGGTTCGGACCCTAACCACCAGATTTGGCGGTCCCGGCGAAGGCCGGGACCCCATATGGCTTTGCCATTGCGTGCTGACGCCCTATGGATGCCGGCCTGCGCTGGCATGACAATTGTAGAAAGAGACTGGAATGAGCGGACCGTTGCGCGTGGCGCTGGCAGGATTGGGAACCGTTGGCGCGGGCGTGGTGAAGCTGATCGAGGTGAACCGCACGCTGGTGGAGCGGCGGGCAGCGCGCCCGATCCAGGTCGTCGCGGTTTCTGCGCGGGACCGGAACCGCGATCGCGGCATCGACATGAGCGCGTTTGAATGGGTGGACGATCCCGTCACGCTCGCTGCGCGCGACGACATCGACGTGGTGGTGGAACTGATCGGCGGGTCGGACGGGCCGGCGCTGGCGCTTGCCCGCGCCACGCTTGAAAGCGGCAAGGCGCTGGTCACGGCCAACAAGGCGATGCTCGCCCATCACGGGATCGAGCTTGCCCGCATGGCCGAAGCACAGGGCGCGGCGCTGAAATATGAGGCGGCGGTGGCTGGCGGGATTCCAGTCATAAAAGGGCTGCGCGAAGGCGCGGCTGCAAACGAGATCGGCGTCGTCTACGGCATTCTGAACGGCACCTGCAATTACATCCTGACCACCATGGAGAAGGAAGGGCGTGCCTTTAACGAGGTGCTGGAAGAGGCGCAGCGACTTGGCTTTGCCGAAGCCGACCCCAGCTTCGATATCGACGGTGTCGACGCCGCGCACAAGCTGTCGATCCTCGCCTCGCTGGCCTTTGGTACGCGGCTCGATTTTGAAGGGGTTGCGATCGACGGCATTCGCGAGGTGGAGGCTGCCGACATCGCCTATGCCGAAACGCTGGGCTTCAAAGTGCGTCTCGTGGGGATTGCGCAGGCCGATGCAAACGGGCTGTTTCAGCGGGTCCACGCCTGCCTCGCGCCGGTTGCGCACCCGCTTGCGCATGTCGACGGATCGCTGAACGCCGTCGTTGCGGAGGGCAATTTCGTGGGCCGCCTGTTCTTCCAGGGGAGCGGTGCCGGAGAAGGCCCCACCGCATCGGCCGTGGTGGCCGATCTGATCGACATCGGACGCGGCGAATTCGGCCCCGCCTTTGCAATGCCGGTGGATAGCCTGACGGCGCTTCCCCCCGCTGCGGCCGGGGACCGGGTGGGGCGCGTCTATTTGCGCTTTACCGTTGCAGACCGACCCGGCGTTCTTGCCGAACTGACGGCCGCCATGCGCGATGCGGGGGTTTCTATCGAAAGCCTGATCCAGCGTGGCAACACCGAAAACGGCGGCGTTTATCTGGTGATGGTGACCCATGAAGTGCCCGAACGCGCGGTAACGGATGCGCTGGCGCGGCTGCACGGCTCCGAAAATATCCTCGGCCGGCCGATGCTGATGCACATACTGGATTTCTGAGCCATCACGCTATCGACAAGAAACATGGCTAGGGCTAGCAGCGCAGCAGCTTTGGGAGACATATCGACATGGTGAAGGCAAGCTCGGTTCTCGACCGCGTTCTGGTGCTGGAGATGGTCCGCGTGACGGAGGCTGCGGCGATCGGCGCATCCAAGCTGATCGGGCGCGGCGACGAGAAGGCGGCCGATGCCGCGGCAGTTGAATGCATGCGGTCGGCGCTGAACGAATTGCCGATCGACGGCACGGTTGTGATCGGCGAGGGCGAACGCGACGAGGCGCCGATGCTGTTCATCGGCGAGAAGGTCGGTTCGGCCATAGACGGCGGGCCGCGCATCGACATTGCGCTTGATCCGCTGGAAGGGACCACCATCACCGCCAAGGCCGGACCCAATGCGCTTGCGGTTCTCGCCATCGCCGAGGAAGGCTGTCTGCTGAACGCGCCCGATGTCTATATGGACAAGCTGGCCGTCGGCCCCGGCTATCCCGAAGGCGTGATCGATCTCAACAAGTCGGTCGCCGACAATGTGCGGGCGGTGGCGAAAGCTAAGGGCGTCCAGCCGAACGAGATCATCACCTGCGTGCTCGACCGGCCTCGCCATGAAAAGCTGATTGCCGAATTGCGGGCGCTGGGCTGCGGTGTGAATCTCATTCCCGACGGGGACGTGGCGGGCGTGATCGCCGTCACCGATCCGGACACCAACATCGATATCTACATGGGATCGGGCGGTGCGCCGGAAGGCGTGCTTGCCGCCGCTGCGCTCCGTTGCGTGGGCGGGCAATTCCAGGGCCGTCTGCTGTTCCGCAACGAAGACGAACGCGCTCGCGCCCGCAAATGGGGAATCGACGATCTCGACCGCATCTATCACCTCCATGACCTCGCCAAGGGCGACGTCATTTTCGCGGCGACGGGAGTGACGGACGGTTCGCTTCTGGACGGAGTGAAGCTGTTCAAGGACGGAACCACCACGACCGAATCGGTGGTGATGCGGGCGTCATCGGGGACGATCCGCTGGGTGAAAGGCGAACACCGCAAAACTCACGGCAAGTGAGTTAAATGCGCAGGCGGATTTTCGCCGGGCAACTTCGCGGCGTTTCGGGTGTTAACCCGTTACCATCGCCCTTTCCATGTCCATCGGTTGCCGGTCTCCGCACTGGCCGCCCCCAATTGTTGTTTATGCAAGGAGTAGTCGCATGGCTTTTGAACTTTTGCCGCTTCCGTTCAGCCGGGACGCGCTGGCACCGCACATGTCGGGAGAGACGCTGGATTTCCACCATGGCAAGCACCACAAGGCCTATGTCGACAAGGTGAACGGCTGGATCGAGGAAAAGGATCTGCGCGGCCGCTCGCTGGTGGAGGTGATCCGCCTCGCCCTGGACAAGGGGGACAAGGGCCTGTTCAACAACGCCGGGCAGGTGTGGAACCACAATTTCTTCTGGTCCAGCCTCGCGCCCGCCGGACAGAAGCCGACCGGGCGGCTGAAAGAGATGATCGATGAATCCTTCGGCTCCACCGATGCGCTCCTCACCAAGCTGAAGGAAGAGGCGGGCGGCCATTTCGCAAGCGGCTGGGCATGGCTTGTGCTGAAGGACGGCAAGCTGGCGGTCACGTCATTCCATGATGCGGATACGCCGGTTGCGCATTCGGATGTAAAGCCGCTGCTCACGCTGGATGTGTGGGAGCATGCCTATTACATCGACTATCGCAACGCGCGGCCGACCTATGCTGAAACCGTGCTCGGCAACATCATCAACTGGGAGTTCGCTGCCAGCAACCTCGACGGCGAGGGAGAACGGCGCGCGGACCAGCAACGGTCCTGAAAAATAACGGGCTCCGGCTCCCCAAGGGGGGCCGGGTCTGTCCGTCCGGCTTTGGATCGGATGCCAGGGATGGACGTTGATGGGGTGGAAAGGAGAACCGCCATGGACGTTTCCACCCGCAAGGAACCAAAGAGCGGCGCGGAAATCTCCTCGGAGATTACGCGGCTGATCTACGCCAATCCGGATGTGCAAGCGTATAACGCCCAGTTCCACATTCCGGCGGCAACCTATCAGGAGCCTGACGAATCAGGCTGCAACTGGACGGTCCAACTCGCAAAGGCGACGCAGGGCTATGACAGCGTCATCAGCCAGGCGCTGGCGACGGCGCGATCCCGTTATGTGCTGAAGCAATAGCATCGTTTTGCCTTGTCGAAGGCCAGGGTGCTGGCCGGGCTTTCAACCGCATTCCCCAAATCGCTGCGATGCCCTAGAGAGGCGGCATGTCCGCCTCGTCTCACGTCTTTGGTGTCAAGCAGTCTATCCTTGGTCAGCCGTGGCGCTGGCGCGGCGGGGCGGCGGATGGCCTTGAGCTTACCGGGATCGAAACCCAGCTCTATCTTTCACGCGGGTGCCCGAATGACGACCTGGAGCGGCACCGCACGCCGACGATCCGCGCATGGATGCCGGACCCTTCGATCTTTCAGGACATGGACACAGCCGCCCGCCGCATCGCCGCCGCGATCGAGGCGGGCGAGCGCATCGTCGTCTTCGGCGACTATGACGTGGACGGCGCTACATCGGCCGCGCTGTTGATCCGGCTGTTGCGGGCGGCAGGGGCCGAGGCGGGCTATTATATCCCCGACCGGCTGATGGAAGGCTATGGCCCATCGGCCGAGGCGCTGGTGCGGCTGGGGCGGGAAGGCGCGGGGCTTATCGTCACCGTCGATTGCGGCGCGCAGGCGTTCGAGGCGCTCTCGGCCGCAAGGGACAGCGGCGTGGAGGTGATCGTCGTCGACCATCATCAATGTTCCACCGCGCTTCCGCCCGCCGTCGCGATCGTCAACCCCAACAGGCTGGACGAAACGGACGGCGCGGCCCATGGGCATCTGGCGGCGGTGGGCGTCGCCTTTCTTCTGGCGGCCGCCGTAGTGCGGGAGTTGCGGTCGCGCGGCCGGTTCAGGACGATGGCCGAGCCCAATCTGCTTGAGTGGCTGGATATCGTCGCGCTGGGCACCGTCGCCGATGTCGTGGCGCTGAAGGGGTTGAACCGCGCCTTTGTAGCGCAGGGGCTGAAGGTGATGGCCAACCGGCGAAATGTGGGCCTCGCGGCGCTGATGGACGCGGCGCGGTTGACCAAGCCCCCCAGCGCGACCGATCTTGGGTTTGCGCTTGGGCCGCGCATCAACGCCGGCGGGCGGGTCGGCAAATCGGATCTGGGTGTCAGGCTCCTCACCACCCAAGACCCCGAGGAAGCGGCAGCCATCGCCGAGGAACTCAACCGGCTGAACGAGGAACGCCGTGCGCTTGAGGCGCTGGTTCTAGAACAGGCGGAAGCAGCGGCGGTGCGCACCGGCAACGCCAGCGTCGCCGTGGTGTCCGGAGCCGGCTGGCATCCGGGCGTCATCGGCATTGTCGCGGGGCGGTTGAAGGAACGGCTCAACAAGCCTGCAATCGTCATAGGGCTGGACGAGGCAGGCGTGGGCAAGGGTTCTGGCCGCTCCATCTCCGGGGTCGATCTGGGCGCGGCCGTCATCGCTGCGCGCGAAAGCGGCCTTCTGTCGGCGGGCGGCGGTCATGCCATGGCGGCGGGCCTGACGGTGGAGGAAGGCAGGATAGCGGAGCTGTCCGGTTTTCTGGAGGACAGGCTTGCCGCTGCCGTCGCGCGCGCAAGGGAAGCGGCCGCGCTGATGCTGGATTGCGCCGTCGCGCCACGCGGGGTTTCGATCGACCTCGCTGAAACGCTGGAGGGCGCCGGGCCTTATGGCTCCGGCTGGCCATCGCCACGGGTTGCAGCGGGTCCATTCGGCGTCGTGAGCTGCGATGTCGTGGGACAGGGCCATGTCCGCGCCATTCTGGCGGGGCAGGATGGCGGACGGCTGAAGGCTATGGCGTTCCGCCACGGCGAGACCCAGCTGGGCGCGGCGCTGCTCGCGGCGCGCGGACGCAAGCTCTATGTCGCCGGGCGTGTGAAGCGGGATGACTGGGGCACGAGGCCGCAGGCGGAAATGCATCTGGACGACGCTGCCTGGGCCGATTGAAGCGCATGGAACAAAAGCCGCAGAAGCGTGCTTGACCTCGCCCCGTCCATCCGGCTAAGCGGCCCCGGTCGCAATCGCACGGCCCCATCGTCTAGCGGTCTAGGACGTCGCCCTTTCACGGCGAAAACACGGGTTCGAGTCCCGTTGGGGTCACCAACACAAGAGAATCTAAGCATTTTCCGTTCCCTTACGCAAGGGAACATTTCGTGATTTACCACCACTTTTACCACTCACCACCCTGAGAGGCGCAATCACGCCTCCGAAAACGGTCTCTCTCAGCCCCTCCGCGATGCGCCGGGATTCGATGCCACGGGTGTAGTGTTCGACCATCTCAATGCTCATGCCGGTGATGATGCCTATCTGCTTTGCGGACAGGCCAAGCTCGGCAAGAAAGTTGGTCGCGTTCTTGCGCAGTCCGTGGAAGGTGAACGCCTCGCCGGGACTGATGATCTTCATCAAGTCGTTGACGCGCTCGCGCACGGTCGCTGTGCTGGCGAAGGGCTTGCCTGAGCGGTCATAGAGGATGGTAGGGGCCTTATCCTCGGTCGCGTCGATCTCCGCCTGCCAGAGCGGATGGACGGGGACATAAACGTCCTTCTTCGTCTTGCCCTGCTTCAATTCCAGGATGCCGTCACGAATCCATGAACGGCGAAGCTTGATGCAATCCCCGATGCGCTGGCCAGAGCAAAGGCCGGTGATGATGGCGAGCCGCGTCATGGGCGTCGCCTTGTCCAGAGCGGCGGCGATGACATGCGGCGGCCAAGCCTTGTGCTCGCCAAGCTCGAACATCTTCACGCCAGCGGCGGCATTGCTCGTGGTGTACCCGCGCCGGATGCCGAACGCCAAAAGGACGCGGAGCACCTTGATATAATTGTTGGCCTTGCCGGGGGTGTCCTGCATCTCTGCGCGCAGACGCTCCACCACTGGCGGGGTCAGGCTGGAAACCATCTTGGTTCCGAACCGCTCGGCAAACATGCCCATGTAGCGGTCGTAATTTGTGCGCGTGACCTGGTTGATGTCTTTGCGATATTCCGGGGCCTTGCGGAACTCCGCCATAAGCGCCTTGAACGATCCCGCCCCAGCCCATGCTCCATCGCCTTCGCGCTCTGCCAAAAGCTCCTGATAGCGGATGGAGAATTGCGGGTCGTTCGGATCGGGCAAGCGGATATAGGTGTGCCTCCCGGCGATGACGCGCCGGAAATAGAGGTAGTCGCCTACCTGCTTGACGTATTTCAGTTCGACCCGGCCCATATATCATCCCAAGTGTCAGAAGCGGCGTTGCCGGTGATGCCGAATTGCGCATCCACAAACCGGTCGAGAAGGCGGCGATCCCACAAGACGCGCTTTCCTTCGCGCAGCGGTGAGGGATAGGCTTTCTTCGCCACGCGGTTCAGGAACGTGGTTTTGGAGACGGAAAGATAGCGCGCGGCAAGATCGGCGTCCATGCGACGCGGCCAATCAGGGAGCGACAGTCTCTCAGACACTAGTTGTTGTCCTCAGGCGATAGATTAGGGGCGCATTCCTTCGGAACCGCGCTTTCGCCCTTCGGGTCGAGCCGTTCCGTCTCGCCGGTTCCCGCTTCAATCGCTTGCGCCTGCAATGCTAGGCCGCGGTGATATTTGTCGATGACGCAGCCCGAGCGCTCGCAGCAGGCCCAATCGCAGACACCATCAGCGTCGCAGTAGGCGTCTTCGATTGCCGCGTCAGCATCGGGATCGCAGGCGTCGCTGTAGGCATCCTCGGCCAAGGCGATCAGGTCTTCAGCGACCAAAAAGGCTAGTGTTCTAAAAGCGCCCTCACCCACAGAACATCTCCCATATCCTCTTCCATAGTGGGGTGCGCTCCCAAGGGGTGTTGCGCAGCTTTCGATCACGCCCGGTCTGAGACTGGAAAGACCAGTTATCCCGGCCCGATGTGCGGATGGTGCTCATGCTCGTTCCGATGCTTCGATAGTGGTAGGCGCGCACCGCCCAGACGGGCGCACGATAATATCCTTGATCGCGTAGAAGTCCGGCCCGTCCTCAATGATGTCATGAAGCTCGTGAAGTTCCTCGAACGAAACCACGCGGCATTCATCTTCGGCATCCCGCCGATATGTGATCTCTGCGATCCAGCGATAAAGAACTATGGGCTTCATACTTCCATCTCCGCGTTCTCCAGCAATGCCTCGACCGGCACGCCTAGCCATTTCGCCAGCACCTTCTGCACCCGCTCGAAATAGGCGACGAACTCCGGTTCGCTCATCTTCGAAAAGGACGTTGACCGGCCGTCGAAAATCCTGTCGCCGCTCGGCAGTTCAATCCAATGCCCAAGCTCCAGCTTCTGTTTCAGCACGTCATGCAGAAGCTCGGCGTCCATCCCGTCTGTCGGCAGGTTCTCCGCTGCTACAGAAAGCATCGCCCAATAGAGCCGGTGTCTGGCGTGGTTGCGTGAGGACCGCTTGATCTCCACCACTACCCGGTCGCCTTCACCCAATGCCTTTATGGCTTTCTCCGCAAAGCTGTTCGTCGGGCGAAGCGAGCCAAGCGACCGCGCGAATGTCAGGATCGGTTTGTCGGTCATCTGCCAATCTCATATTTGTGGCGATTGAGGATCGACCAATGCACAAGGTCCACCCCATGCCGTGCGAGGAATGGCCGCTCACCGCCAAGCGCATGAACGCTGTCGTTGCCCATGTTGTGGTGTTGAGGGCAGAGCGGTGCCACGAGCCAATCGTCCTTGCTGATACGCTGGTAGTTCACGTGCATGATGTGGTGGATCACCGCCTCCCCGCCGCAGAGAACGCAGACGCTGGGGAGCCAGTCCCAATATCGACGGACAGCGGCGGTAGGCATTAGCCTTGCTTTCTCATGTAATAGCGCCGGTTCTTCTCAAGTACGCGCTCACGATAGGCAGGGTCGGTCTGGTACTTCTCGCGCCGCTGCGCATTGCGCTCCTCGCGGGTGCGGTCGTACCATTCGCGCATCTTGTCCTTCCCGCCCGAGTGATACCAACGCCGGGTGCATTCTGCCTTGTAGGCGCGCCATGCCTCTTCGGTGCTCATGCGGCCTCGCGGCGTCCGTACAGAGCGGTCAGGCGCTTCACGGTGTCGTCGATCTCCGCCAGAAAAGTCGCGACCTGCGATTCCAACTCGGAGATGAGCGCGCCGTCACGGGGGACGCGCTGGACGAACATGCGCATATCCTCCGGCAACCGTGGATCGAAGCTGACAAAATCGCACCAGTCGCGTTCAAGGCAGGCCATCTGCCATTGCATCTGTGTGTTGTATTTGCCTGGAACCTTCCCGTTCAGCAGCGTCTCGATATGCGTTGCCGTGTTCGGGCATTTGATCTCGACAAGCCCGTCCAGACCGATAAGCCCGTCAGGGGATGCGCCAGACATTGCGATCCGGGGATGCTCGCAAAAGCCGATCTCGACAACTTCGGCGTCATAGTGGAACGCATAGGACGCCCGCGCCTGCGGTTCCGTTGCCGTACCCCAAGCCATCGCGGCGTTGGAGTAGGTTTCGGCAGGCTCGCCCGTCAGGCGCTCAGCAATGAGTTGCGCCGCGTAGTTCGCACGTGACGCGCCCCAGCCAGTTTTGGTCTTGGCGACCACATCGGCAACGCGCGAAGCTGTCACCTTGCCAGCACGGGCGCGCAGCCATTCGATCCCGCCCTGTTCAAAGCCATAGGTCATTGCATTGCTCCCGCGTGGCCGTTCTTCTTCGCCTTCTTCTGCATGGCGGCTAACGCCTGCTCGAAGTCCGCCGCGCGTATTTCCTTGAGGCTGTGGACGCCCGCGTAGGCGCAGAACTTCAGAAGATCGATCTGGTTGGCCGTCGCCGCGTCCTGGAGTTTGTCCAGTTGTTCGCGTGACACCTTGTCATCCGTTTTCGCGGTGCGGGTTATGTCCACGTCCATCTCAGCCAAGGCATTCTCATAGCCCAACACCGAAGGCTGGATCATCGGCACGCCCTGCGGCCCCATCACCACCTGGGGAGGCCCGGGGATCGGCTGGTTGATGCCGATGAACTCCGGCGCACCAAGATCATCGGTGACGCGCACATAATCCGGGGCCTGCCAATATTGCTTGGCTCGGTTCCACATCTGCCGGTAGACGCGCAGTTCCCAGCTCTCGATGCCGCCAAAGACAATCGCCTGCTCTGTTAGCCCGGCCTGCTGACGAACGAGATTGGCCCGGCCCGACTGGTTTTCGCCCTGCCTCCCCAATACCGCGGGGTTCGGCCCCATGCGCTCAATCTCGCCCTTGGCTTCCGCCAACAGGTTGAACTGTCCCGCCGTCATGTCGGTGAGCGGAACCGGCCCCCATCCAGGAGGAAGCGCGCCGTCGGGCCTAGTGCGGGCCGCTTCCCCGGCGTGTGGCTGAACCCGGCGACGACGTATCGCGTGCGGCTTTCCGATGCGAACGACAATTTCATCACCAAGGGCGACATCGACCCGATCACCTCTCTGGTGACGGCGGACGAAATCACCGCGAACGTCACCGAACTGAAGGCGATCACCAACAAGCTCCAGTTCGCACACGATTATTCGGCTTCGTCCGGTTCCGTGATGGAGAAGCTTCAACGGATCATCGACGTAGCCGATGAGCCTTATGGCGCGGTCTGCGATTGGAACGGCACGACCGGCACCGATGACGCTACGGCGATACAAGCCGCGATCACCGCCGCCGCCGTCGACAGCGGCATGGTCTTCATCTCCAAGAGCGCTGCCATTGGATCGACGATCACCATTCCTTCGGGGGTGACGGTTGACTGCCAGTGGAACCAGATCGGCGCTCTCGACGACATCGACATGTTCCACATCAACCCCGGCGGCCAGCTCAAGAACGCCCGTATCTCGACGATAGCCCAGACGACCTATTCGTCCATCGTCTGCAAACTGGCCCCAACTGGGAATACCCAAGGCGACCGCTTTGTGCCGTGGGCGGATGGGGTGTTCATCCAGTTCTACTCGTCTGGGTCGGGCAAGGGCACCGGCTTCTATTACGACGCCTCGGAATATTACATCCAGCTCATGCAGGGGCACAACCTGTCGGTGCGCTATGGCGAGTACGGCATCCGCTTTGTCGGTGGCGACGAGACCCTTGAATATTCTCAGGGGAACAACGTCTCCGGCTACACCAATATGCAGTCGACCTATTCGATCTATCTCAGCGACGAGAGGACGGCAGGCAACACGTTTGACAACGTGATCCTTCAGGGGAACCCCGGCTCCGAAGTCTATATCGCCTCATCTTCCAACCGGGTGTCCGGCATCGCGTGGGACGATGTGGCTGTCACCATCTCTGGCGACGGCAACGACCTTTCCGGGCTTCAGGGCACGACGCTCTATGGTATTGCCCTGACCGACACGGGCCGAAACAACCGCGCAGGAACGCGGGGCGAGCGATATTACAATCACACGAGCGTGAACGCCTCCGATGACTGGCGGCACGAGGCGCGAGGGGAAGGGCGGATCGAGTTCCGGGACTTCCTGCTCGGGGGCAAGAAGCACGCGGCATGGACGGAAACCCTCACCGGCTCGCCGACAGTTTCCTTCAGTAGTGCGGTTTTTGGCGCGACCGGCGATCAGAACGCATGGCTTCCCTATGTCGAGTTTTCCTGCCCGACCGGCTCCAACGCCGTTCTGTGGGATTTCGACGGCAATGGCATTGTTCGTACATCACAATATCCGACGGTGCATTTCACCAACTACACCGCGACGGCGGACCAGAACCTTGAATGGCAGATCGGCCTTTACACCGACGCCAACAACTTCATCCTTCTGGAGCAGAACTTCGCCTCGTACAGCGATGATGATATCCGGCTCATCACACGGTCTGGGGGCACCTCCACAACCACAACCCTTGTCGTCGCATCCTCGACCCGGATCAACTTCTGCTCGCTCCTGATCTCTCCGACGAGCGTTATGGCCCGGATCAAGCAGTATAATTCCTCCTCATCCGGCGCGACAGGGCGTGTTGCCGACGGTGTGTTGTGGGATGGGACGGAAATCACCGGGACCAGCACGACGAACATCCCGACGACCTCAAATCTGGAGCCTTATGTGAGGGTCGCGCATGGGGCCTCTGGCGGTTCGACGGCGACAATGCGGCTCATGGATTATCAGTTGGTTGCCGGAAGGCGGGCAAGGGTATAGTCACGCCCCGAAAGGGGAAGATCATGCAATCTAACATGGAACTGGACTGGAACGCTCATCACAATGCCGAGATGGTCAAGGCCGTCATCGGCAAGGATATGTCGATGGAGGAGTTCTGGCATTCCGGCGATACCCAGTTCCGGGACCGGATCGCGCCCTACCTGCCAGGGAATACGGAAGTTAAAACCGCACTTGAAATTGGTTGCGGGCCGGGGCGGTTGGTCCGACCGCTTGCCGGAGTGTTCGGCCAAGTGATCGGGGTTGATATCAGTTCGGATGTTCTGAAGGTCGCCAAGAAGGAACTGGCGGACCTGCCGAACGTGTCACTGGTGAAGAGTGGCGGTGCTGATCTTTGGGGAGTCGAAAGCAACTCGGTTGACTTCCTGATGAGCTTCGACGTTTTCCAGCACATGCCAACACAGAAAGTGCAGGAAGCCTATCTGAATGAAGCGCGGCGGGTTCTCAAGCCCGGTGGGTCGTTCCTGATCCAGTTTAAGACGACCAAGGGATGGATGCGGATTGCGGGTATACCGGTGCTTCCAAGGGCTGTTCGGCCATTGATACCGGGTTCGCTGATGCAGCTTTACCGCCGGATGAAAGGCATGAGGCCGGAGCGCACGAAATCGACGTGGCACGGCAACCTGATCCGGCATTCACGGGTCAAGCCGATCTTTGGAAAACACGGCCTGAAGGTCGAACGACTGGTTTACGACGGCGGAGAGGTCCGCTGGATCGCGGTAGGTAGAACGACCTGACCGCACACTGAGAACTGAAACTGAAGACCCGCTTTCGAGCGGGTTTTTTATTGCCCGGAGAACATCCGATGCGAACCCCCCTCATCATCGGGAGCCTGTAGATGTCGCTCCCCTTTCTCCGCCTGAAAGGACTCTCTCATGGCTAACGCGGTCTATCCCCTCTACAAGCAGGCGCTGCTTGATGCTTCGTCGAACGTCGATGTCAACGACGGCACGGTAAAGGTCGCGCTGATCGACACCGGGACATATACCTACAGTTCGGCGCACGACTTTTACGATGATCTCTCCGGGGTTGTCGGGACGCCTCAGACCATTGCCAACACCACGGTCACGAACGGCCTTCTGGACGGCGATAACGTCACCTTTACGGCCCTGAGCGGAAATACCGTCGAAGCTCTGGTGATCTACATCGACACTGGAGTTGCGGGCACGTCCCGGCTTGTTGCGTACATCGACACCGGAGTGACGGGGCTTCCGCTCACGCCAAACGGCGGGGACGTGACGATCACCTGGAACGCGTCTGGCATCGTGCAGCTCTAGGTAACGCACGGTGGCCGCGCCCGTCCTCGTATCCAGCCACACCGCCTATCGCGGTGCGCTGACCATTGCCGGGGACGGCGGCCTTGTCGATCTCGGGTTCATGCTGCTTGCGGTGGGGTCTTCTACACCGACTTCATGGAGCATCACGCTTACATCGGGGACTTCGGGGCACTGGACGACACCGACTGACGGGACGTTCCCAACGCCTACGTCAACGGGCGATACGGCCGATCTCAATGGCGGGCCTTATGTCTTCAATGTTACCGCGACGAATGCTGACGGGACTTCGAACACCTGTGTTCTGACGATCAGTATCAGGGCGGATACCTATTCGATCAGCTCGAATGCAGACGTTTCGGCAGCGCGGGGAACGGCTGGTGCCAACAATACCACGCTCTGCGGGAAGACGCTTGAGGTTGTCCGCGCCTGCACTGGATTTTCGACGGTCGGTGCTGGCAGGCTTTACCTCAGCCGCCACAATGCGACCGCGACCAACTCAAGCCGCCTGACGATCACGAACGAGGATAACGAATACCCGGCTGAAATCGAGTGCATTCAGGTCGAGAACAGCAACGCGGTCACGATCAACGATACTTACACCACCGCTACGGCTTCGGCTCAGGCCCACCATCTTCATTTCAACCAGAACGACTTTTTCACAGGCGAAACCTGCGGCGATATTGTCGTCAACCGACCGGTCATCCGTGGACCGGCTGGCGAGGTAACGAACACCAAGAACGGGATTTACGTTCACCCCGCCTGCGATGGCAGTTTCATATTCCGCGATGTGGATATGACGTGGGTGACAAACGGCATCAGGTCCATGAAGCCTTGGTGCTGCACAATGTCTTCATGCCCGTTTCGCTCCGGCCAAAAGGAAACCTTGTCGTAAGCCTCCTGTGCCAGCGACCGCAGCCGCTCTATCTTCTGTTTCATTGCTGATCCCCTCCTGAAGGTTGGGCGCATTCACTGTCGTGAACCGCGCTGGCGTCCTGCGGACTGAGCCGTTCCGTCTCAGCCGTTCCGGCGCTCATCGCTTGCGCGAGGGGTTTCTTGAACTCCACCACTACGCATTGATGTTGAGCGCATTCGGCGTACAGGTGTTCTCCCTGCCAAACCTCAATGTACGGTATCCAGTCCATCGGGCCGTGGCGTTTGGCAATTTTGATGGCAGTCACGCCGTCATGGCCAACGAGGTAGCCTACACCGCTGTCGCCCTCGAAAGGTGCCGACACCAGGACCCATCGCACATCATCGCGTTCGTTAATCATGGCTAGGGTCCAAACTCAATCAGCCTCTTGAAAATCGTTGGTCTCATTGATTCAAGGCGTTTTCGCTGAAGAGGAGGCCTTGGGGATGTCGCGTTCGTTGTTCTGGCTATCGGATGAAGCGTGGACAGCAATCGAGCTCCACTTGCCCAAGAACCAGCCAGGAGCACGACGTGTTGATGACCGGCGGGTGATCTCCGGCATCGTTCACATGCTCAAGTGCGGCGGTCGCTGGGCAGATTGCCCCGCCGAATACGGGCCGGCGACGACGGTCTACAACCGATGGAACAGGTGGAGCCGGCGGGGCATCTGGACACGCATCCTGGCTGCACTGACCGAAGAAGGCTGGATCGCCGAGACCGGGCAGATCGATAGCAGCTACATCAAGGCTCACCGTAGCGCCGGTGGGGCAAAGGGGGGGCGCGAGCCAATGCCATTGGGATCTCGCGTGGCGGCCGGACAACAAAGATCCACGCCCTTGTCGACGTCCTCGGACGGCCGCTTCGTCTCGTCCTGACGCCCGGCAACACATCGGACGTGAAGGGCGCCGACCTGCTCATCAACGAAACAGCGGGAATGAAGCGGGTGATCGCCGACCGCGGCTACGACGCCAATCGCATTAGGACCATCCTGCGCGAACAGGGCACGACCCCGGTGATCCCCGGCCGCCGCAACCGCAAGCGCCCGATCCAATATGACAAACGCCGCTACAAAGATCGCTGGCGGGTCGAGGCTATGTTCTGCCGCCTCAAGGATTTCCGCCGGATCGCTACTCGCTACGACAAGCTTGCACGAAACTTCCTCTCAGCCGTAAGCCTCGCTGCCGCTGTGGCTTTCTGGCTCTGATTGAGTCTCAACCCTAGCGTCCAAGTTTTCAATCTGAGCAAGTAGCGGATTGCCGAACGTCCGCTCCCCCCGTTCTTGCAATACGGCACAGAGCAGATCGTAAACCTGCCCAAGCCTGCCGTCCCTCCAACCTCCGCCCCCTTCGTAAAAGGAGCGGGAATAGGGGAGAGTTATTGCGCTCGGGATCGAAGCGGGGACCGGCGAAACGCCATCGGCGGTTCGATCCGAAGGACGAGAGCCCGCTAAGCGCCCAGTATCTTCATTCATGCTGATCTCCATTATCGAGACGGCCTTCACCGCCGCACACATGGCATGTCACCTGCTCGAACACGGGCACGTAGGTTTCGTGGCGATAGTGGCTAAAAACCTCGTCGATGCCGGTGCCGCCGCACTGCGGGCACTCTTCATCTTCCAAGTCAGTTATCCCGTTACCATCCGAACTTTCGACGATATGTTTCATGCGGCTTTCCTTTGGTGGATTGCGGCAAGCGCCGCCTCGGTTCTCAGGATCGCGTTGCCGATCGCTTCCGGGATTTGGGGGACGACGGCATCCCCAAACGCTTCGACGATGAGGGAAGCGGCAGCAGTCCCTTTTGGACCGCCGATTCCAATGCGCGTCCCAGCCAGCCTGGCGGAAAGCCCATCATCCAGTTGTAGGTGGCGGGCAAGGTCATCGAGGCTCCAGAGAGACCCGCTTCCGTCAGCATTGCCGCGATCTGGCGGGCATAGGCCCATTTGTCCGGCGCGCGATCCGTCATCGCTCCATCCAGCACGGCGTCCATCGTCGGCGACTTCCGCTTGTCGTAGGCCGGAGACCATGCATCCATCCGCTTGTCCCGCTTGGTCGGGGTCGGGAGTGTTTCGGCTCGTGCCCAACCCTCCATGTCCCCCCGAAATCTGCCGGGTTCCATCCGTCCCGCCGATATTTCGATCAGCGGCCCCATGGCTGGGTATATGACGCCCTTCGCCTTCAGACCCGGATTGCTCTGGCCGCTCATCTGGAAGCTGGCAATCGGTGTTGGGAGTTTCGCCGCCAACAACGTGTTCAGCGACGGGCGCTTGCGGCTCGGGTCTTCCGGGTAGCTCTGCGAACCGTACTGCGTCGCCGTGGGCGTTGGCAGCTTCGTTCCCGCGATTACCTGCCAGCCCTGACAGCTTTCCCATTTCGCCATCGAGGGATTGTGCATGTTCGCCATGGCGGTAGGGGTATGCAACTTGCTCAAGGTCGCATCCGATGAGCCAACTCCGGGGCCGTTCGTGATTGGCGCCGATGTCCCCAGCACGTACCACGAGCGGCCAGCAGGCGTAGTCGAGCGCTTCCAATGCAGCGAGCACGGGGTCAGCGCCCCGAGTTCGGAGATTAGCGCTGTTCTCAAAAGCGAACCAACGAGGGCGGCACTCTCCGACAAGGCGGACGGCTTCGAAATAGAGGCCGGACCTTTCGCCTTCGACGCCACGGCCTTTGGTGTTGGCGCTGCTGATGTCCTGACACGGCGGGCTTCCGGCGATGAAGTCGGGAAGGTATCCGAAATCTCCCAGAAGCCGCTCTGCCGTGAGGGTTCGTACATCGTCATAAAGGCGGACCCCCGGGTTGTTCTCTGCGTATAGAATGCGCCGCCATTCGACGGCCTCGCACGCGGCCATGGTTGTGAACCCTGCGCGGTGCATACCGAGCGACCATCCGCCGGCGGCTGCCGAGAAAAGGTCCAGCACCCTCATGCGGGGTTCTCCGATCTTGCACGAAGGGCTGCGGCCGTAAGTGCGAGCGCGGGGGTGGCGGCTACACTGGTCACGAAAACGTAGCCCTCTTGCTCGTCCTCCCATGGCCGATCGTTCAATATGCAAACGTTCTCGCCGTCGGGATATATGGCGAGCCGCACAGTGAAGCCTTCCGGGACCAGCATCATCGCCGCGTCTATCGATGCCGTGTAAGCGCGCGGGGGCCATGCAGCCGATCCCACCGCCTTGCTGATCTCGCAGTCCAGAGCAAAGCTCGGCCCCTCCGCTGCTTCTACCTTCGCTGCTAGGTCTAGAAGGGTCATGCTGCGTCTCCCGACTGTGATCGGTGGTGGGCGCAAAACTCCATCGGCAGCTTGAGCACCGGAAGCGGGTTGAAGCTGCAAGCGCCCGCTCCTGCAGCCGCCAGGCGATGCCGCGGGCCAGAAGGTCAGGCGTGAACGCCGCCGGCGGCGCGGCCTTGAACAGGTCGCGCCACCGATCCTTCAGCTGCTGCCGGTTCATCTTGCGCAGTCCGACGATCTCTGTGGCAAGGGCGTCGCTCATTCCGGCGCAACCGCTCGGTAGGTGCGCACGTCATCGACCTTGTCGCTGTCGATGGCATAGCCGCGCTTCCTGAGCCCTGTCAGGGGTGTGCGGCAGCCAGCCGGTCGCCTCCCGCATCTGAGCGATGGTTGCGCCCTCGTCGCGGACCAGCAGCGCGGCGAGCTGGTCACGTTTGAAGGCCGGTCTGGCGGGCTGCGGACGAGCGATCGGTGTCTTGCCGGTCGGCTTTGGCGTCCCATCGGCCGCCGCCGCGGCAGCCGCAGGGGCTCGCCCCCGCTTGCCGGCCGAGGCGCCCCTGTCTGTCTCATAGATCTTCTTCGCTGCATTTGCCATGGGTGGTCTCCCTTGCGGAGCAGCGCCATGCCGCTCCCACCACCCGAAGCCCCGCCAGTCGACCGGTCGGGGCGTGCGCCGGGGCATTCGTCCGGCGCGATTCACGCGAGTACCAATGCTCCGTTCCAGGCCGAAGTCGAATGGAATGTCGCGGCAAATCCGCTTTGCGCCTCACCTCGGTCGTTCGACGTGCTGTTCGAAGCTGCAAATAACGGACGTCGGATTGATCTGGTCGCTACGGCTGCAATGTCGGACCTTCCAGACTGTCCGGACTCAAGCGGTCGCTCTGGGTGAGCGGACGTTCGTTCGTACATTCCGATCGGGTGATCGCGACGCCAGGTTTCGGGGACCCAACGGCCTGCCAAGCGGGCGCCGACACCAAAGGGCGAAACGCCAGTGGAGCATCCGAGCTGTGCCCGAGTTTGAACCGCTGCGATTCGCGCCACGGCCTAGCGGATTTGTAGGCGCGGTCAGCGAGCAAGACATCGCAGTTCGCTTTCCATTGCCAGCCGCAGGCATAATTGGCGGCGCCACTTGCTCCCGAGTTTCACCAAATCACACCCTCACCGTGAGGCTTATCGAAAAAGCCTGTAGAGCTGCTATCATGATATAGGCATATTTGTCTCAACAGAACCGGAGACGCTTATGCCCCGTATCAATCCTTTGTTGCTCCGTCACTTTCGCGGAAAGCAAAACTTCAGCCAGGCCGACCTCAGCAAGCAATCGCGCATCGACAAAGGCACGATCTTTCGGATCGAGACTGGACAAACCCAACGCAACGGCGTGCGCGTCATAGAGGCGCTTGCGAAAGCGCTGAAGGTCGAGCCAGCTCAGCTCACGGCAGCCAATGGCGATGGGATCGAGCCACCTTCCGACGAGCTGTTCCCCAAAACGCAGTTGAACATGCGCGTCTCCGCGGAGGTGCGAAACGCGCTGGCTTTGGTGAGCCTGCGTTATGGTGTGAAACCGGTCGAGGTCATCGAATTTGCGCCGTTGCTTTTCCATCTCGTCGCCAGCGAAAGCCTGAAGGAGCGAGCGACTCGCCTTGAGAGCCTTCAGGCCGCCCGTGCCGGCGTGGAAGCGTTTAGCGGGCGCTTCAAGCACATCACCGAGCGCCTAGTGAGTGACTGGGACGCCGAAAACCTGGAGACGATGGAAGCGCGGTCGATTTCGACCCGCGATCTTCGGGGAAATCGGCTCGACGATGGCGACGCTATCACCGACAGCCGGCCGCTCGATTACGAAGACGACGAAGCCAACCCCTTCGTTGTTCACCTCAAGGAGCGCCTCGAGGCAGCGAGGGCCGACGCCGGCGACCGGCTGGAAGGATGGTATTCCTATGCCGGCGTGCGTTATGAAATCTGCCGTGAGCAAGCCCTGGAGTGGTTCGGCGGCGACAGCGACGCCGCTGACGACTTCATAGGCGGACGCTTCAGCATCAGCGATATGCCCCGCGAGATCCGGGCCGGGGATCCCGCAGATCGTGTCGCATGGGTCGAGACGAAGCGCGTCGAGAATGCAGAGCGATCCGATGCCTATTTCGCCTCGCTCGGACTGGAGGGATTGCTATGATCGCCTTTGATATTGATGACGCCGGCATCCACACCCGCGGCCGATCAAGTCTCACCAGACATGCGCGGCAGCGCATGAAGGACCGGTCCATTCCGCTGTCAATCATTGAGGCGCTACTGGACTTCGGTGAGCGGATGCCATGTGGTAATGGCACCGAGACCTGCTTTTTTACGAAGAAAAGCTGGCGCCATTTTGCCGCTTATCTTGGCCTGGAGGCCAGATATTTCGAGCGCTATCGCAGTGTCTACGTCGTTGTGGCGAATGATGGCGAGGTAATTACCACCTGCTGGCGTCATTAATCCTAACCAAAATCAATTAGATCCGCGGACGACGGACAGGATCGGCTGGTGAAGGCGATCACACCGGAAGGCGTCACCACCGCCTATAGCTATTCCCAAGACCTCAACCAGAACGTCACCCAGATCGTCAAGACACCCAAGTCCGGCTCGCCCCTGACGCCGCTGACGACAAGCTTCGCCTATGATCCGGTCTTCAACAAGCCGATCACCATCACCGATCCGCGCGGGCTGGTGACGCAGAATGTCTATCATCCCGCCACCGGCAATCTCATCAGCAGCATCGCTGACGCCAATAATTTTGCAGCGAAATCGCTCTTCACCTACAATAGCGTCGGTCAGCTTCTGACGGCGACCGACGCTGTGGGCGCGGTCACGCAGAATGCCTATGACGGCCTTGGCAATCTCGCCACCGTCACCCGCGATTATGGCCGGCTCAATCTGGTCACCGGCTTTGGCTATGACGGCGTCGGCAATGTCACCTCTGCCACCGACCCTAACGGCAATGTCATGTTGAGTGCCTATGATGCCGCGCGGCGTTTGACGAGCCGGACAAGCCCGGCAGCGCCCCAAACTCTGGTCACCGCCTTCAACTATGATGCCGATGATCATCTGCTTCAGACCACCGAATCCGTCGACGGCACAGTGTTACGCACCACCTCGTCCACATACACGTGGACCGGCAAGGTGGCGACGGCGACCGATGCCAACGGCAATATCACCCGCTATGCCTATGATGTCGTCGACCGGCTGCAGAGCGTGACCGATCCGGTCGGCAACGTCACCAGCTATGCCTATGATGCGATGAGCCGCCAGACCCAGCTGTTCAACACCGCAATCCAGGCGGGCGCACTTGAAACCCGCAGCTATGCGCCGGACGGCATGCTCGCGAGCCTGGCCGACGCGACGCACCCCGCGACGAGCTTTGCCTATGACGGGTTCGACCGGCTGGCGACGACCACCTATCCCGGCGGCACGACTGAAACCTATAGCTATGACGCCGACAACAACATCCTGACGCGCAAGACCCGCAAGGGCGACACCATCGGCTTCACCTATGACACGCTCAACCGCCTCTCGACCAAATCACCACCGTCCTCCCCCATCGTCACCTATGCTTACGACCTGATGGGCCGCGTCACCAGCGTCACCGACACCAGCAGCGCGATCACCAGCGTCTCGGCGACGGCGAGCCATCAGACGACCACCAGCTATGACGCGCTCAACCGGCCAGTGAATGTGTCATGGACGCCGACAGTCACCCAGACCGCACCGACGCAAGGTGGTGTCTCATTTACCCATGGCTATGACGCCAACAATCGGCGGATCAGCCAGGCGGCGAATGACAACAGCTGGCTGCTGTATCCCTCGGGTTCAGGCACGACGAGTTACACGGCGAACACCCTCAATCAGTATAACGCGGTGGGCGGGGCGAGCCCGACCTATGACGGCAACGGCAACCTCACCTTCGACGGGACGCTGACCTATGGCTATGACGTCGAGGGTCGGCTGACCTCGGTCAAGCAGGGTGCTACGACGCTCGGGAGCTATGCGTTCGATGCCCAAGGGCGGCGCAAGAGCAAGACCGTGTCGGGTACCACCACAATGTACGTGACCGATGCGGACAAACGCGAGGTGCTGGAGTATGACGGCGCGAGCGGCGCGGTGCAGCGGTGGTATGCCTATGGGTCTGGGTCGAACGAGGTTCTTGGACAGATGAACGTGGCGGCGGGCACGCGCACGACGCTGATCCCGGATATCCAAGGCTCGATCATCGCGACGCTGGCCTCCAATGCGACGACGCCGGCGAAGGCGGGCTACCTGCCCTATGGCGAGAACAGCACCAATACCACAGGCACCTTCCGCTACACCGGCAGCCGGATCGATTCCGAGGCGGTCGCCGTCTCGCAGCCGAGCGGGCTCACCTATATGCGGGCGCGAAGCTACTCGCCCGCCTGGGGGCGGTTCCTGCAGGTCGATCCGATCGGCTTTGACGGCGGCATCAACCTCTATGCCTATGCCCTCAACAACCCCCTCAACCTTACGGATCCCAATGGAACCTCGCCATTCTCGAACCAAGGGTCTGGCGTAACTTTGGTAGCAGGAATAGACTACGGCCCACTTTTCGGGACATCTCCGCGGGGTCTGAACAGATCGATGGGCGCATTGACCGACCGCGCGGGAGACCCTTACATTGATATAGAAAAATTGGCTGAATTTAACGGTATTCCTCCATTGGGTTCAAAAGGTTTTGTTGACGGACCACCACAGGGATGGACTATGTTTCCCACAAATGATGGAAAAGGTGCAATTATTAGAAACGTTGACACTGGCATTCAGCTAAGAATCAGCAACGGACAAATGCATCTCAGCTTCCCGGCAGGTACAGCGATAGCTCCTGGTGTGTTCTCTAGGTATGGTGAGGTCGTCCACTATGCCCCATGAAATCAACCATCCCAAACTTCTTATAACTGGTGTTACCCAGGTATCTGTATTGAATTCTGCAACTGGACGTATCTTCGGAAGCTCCTGCACAAGATCCATTGCATCAATATTTATGCATAAACTTGGATCTATATATATAGAAGAAGATCGTACATCCGATATCAATTCAGATTCGGGAACTGATTTCAGGATCACCAGATCTTCTGCGGAAGATATAGAAGAAATTGAAATATTGATTCTTAATAAAATTCTAAATTCAGGTGCATTATCGAAAGAATGGTTATGGAAGAGATTTCAATTTCATAATGATCCAATATCTGTTGATATTACTGGAGTTATTATCCACCCTATAGTCTTATTCAAATCTCTTGAGAAATCGGTGAATGGCATTTCCTTGGACCAGAAAACAACAAATGTTCTAGCGAGAAATGGCCTTGTCGAGTTTATTCCTCCCCTCTCCGATCATTCCGAAACTCTTTAGTTGCCACGCTTGATACAACCCGGCGGTTCACGGAGGCGGCGAATGACAACAGCTGGCTGGTCTATCCATCGGGCTCCGGCACGACCAGCTACACGGCGAACAATCTCAACCAGTACAGCGCGGTGGGCGGGGCGAGCCCGACCTATGACGCCAACGGTAATCTGACGTTCGACGGGACGCTGACCTATGGCTATGACGTCGAGGGGCGGCTGACCTCGGTCAAGCAGGGCGCGATCACGCTCGGCAGCTATGCCTTCGACGCGCAGGGCCGCCGCAAGAGCAAGAGCGCTTCGGGCACGACGACGATCTACGTCACCGATGCCGACAACCGCGAGGTGCTGGAGTATGATGGGGACGACCGGTGCGATCCAGCGCTGGTATGCCTATGCCCTCAACAACCCTCTCAACCTTACCGATCCCAATGGGACCTCGCCGCTAGGGAACATAGGCAATTCCACTAACCAACGCGATGATGCCGAAAATCCAGATTTCATACTTGTAAGCAGAGAGGTAACGCACCAGCGCATTATCCAAATGACCACCACAAGCTACGCGCACATATTTACTCAGCATGCTTGGTTCCCTTTTCCAAACACCAGTCGATTTTTTGGAATATTTAAGGAACGTAACGAGTATCTATGATCTGGTGGGATCAACAATTACAAACTCGATTGGCAGCCCGCAGGGAAATGGCAATGTGCGCTATACATACACATTTGATTATCCCGTGAGGACGCCATCTGACGTTCGACGGGACGCTGACTTATGGCTATGACGTCGAGGGCGGCTGACCTCGGTCAAGCAGGGCGCGACCACCTTGGGCAGCTATGCCTTCGACGCGCAAGGACGGCGCAAGAGCAAGACCGCAAGCGGCACGACGACGCTCTACTTCACCGACGCCGATAATCGCGAGGTGCTGGAGTATGACGGCGCCTCAGGCGCGGTGCAGCGCTGGTCTGCCTATGGCGCCGGGTCCAACGACGTGCTCTCGCAGATGAACGTCGCGGCTGCGACTTGCACGACGCTGATCCCCGACATCCAGGGCTCGGTCTTGCGACGCTCACCTCCAACGCGACGACGCCGGTCAAGACTGCTTACCTGCCCTATGGCGAGAACAGCACCAATACCACCGGCACCTTCCGCTACACCGCCAGCCGCATCGATCCCGGAGGCGGTGGCGGCGAGCCAGCCCAGCGGCTTTACCTACATGCGCGCGAACCTACTCGCCAGCGTGGGGCCGGTTCCTGCAAGTCGATCCGATCGGTTTTGAGGGTGGCATCAACCTTTATGCCTATGCCCTCAACAACCCCCTCAACCTCACAGACCCCAATGGGACATCGCCGCTGAATTGCATAAGCAATGGCCTATCCGCTACGCCCTACGGGCTCCGCGATGTCTTTCCTGACGTTGCAGATAAATGCTGGCCTGCATGCACAAGGACGAGGGCGCAAAGCAGTCATCGTGCCCGGACAAGCTTGCGGATGGCTGATTGCCAACCGGGTACATGAGGTATGCGATGGACAGAGGGATCGCGTCTCCTGATCAGTTCGGTGCGGCTGGGCTGGGTGAGCTGCTCCCAGTCCTCCTCAAAGGCATAGAGCGCATTGCCGTATTCGAGATTTTCGAGTGCGATCAGGCGGTCTCCGAACTTGGCGCCGAAGTAGCGCGCGAACCTGCCGGTGCCCAGGATGAAGCCGTTGTTGCCGAGTCGGTCGAGCTCCCGGAGCCGTTCGTCCGCCACCTTCAGGCGTTCCGGATCCGCCCCTTTTCGGGCGGCGAGACGCGCCAAGACCCGGTCTGCCGAGCCTTGGGGCAGTAGTTCCCAGTCGACATGTTGAATCCGTGCGAACGCTTCGTCGCTCAGGTCGGCATCAAAGACGTGAGCGTCACCGACAGCTTCCCGGAGCAATCGAAGGTTGAACAGGAGATCGGAGGCGAAGGATTCGGCCTTCTTCTCCAATGGCTGATCGGCCCGGAACCGAACCAGCGCGCCGTCGGCCAGATCTTCAAGAACGCTGGCCGAGATGGTCAGCAGTTTCGCGGGGTGATGGTCGACCGGATAGGCATGGATTTCGCGGCTCACGAGATGATGACTGCCGCTGTTCCAGCTCGGGGCCCAGTGCGAGATTTCGCGTTTTTGCTTGGGTCGATCGGTGCGCTTGTCTTCCCAGCCATTGATGTTGCGCCGGGCGTAGCGACCGCCGGAAGGAGGGGGAGGTGCAGGATCGCCAGTGATGATCCTGCCATCGGCGGCGCGCAGACCAAGGGCGCTGTACCTCCCAACCTCTTGCGTAGTGATGGTGAGGACCGCAGCAATGACGACGCGGTCCCCCTCAGCACGCTCGACTTCGCGCTTGACCCATGTGGGCAGCTTGACGTTGCGATCGGTCACTTTTCATCCTCCGCGTCGATGATGCCGTGGTAGAATCGGTTCTCGAGCCGCTTGCGGTATCTGTCGGGCAGGGGATCATTGATCCGGTCATAGAGCGCGACAGACCGCTTCCAATGGCCTTCCAGGGCCTCGAGCAGGTCGGGATCGGCTTTGGCCTTCTTCGCATCACGGTATCCATTTGCGAAATAGGAGACCTCCTCCTGCTGTTCGTCGCGAAACTCCAGCATGCGATCCCAGCGTTTCTTCTCCTCGAGCGTGATGGGGCCTTCGTACCGCACTTCGGCCCGCCGTATGTCGAGGATGACGTCATCGGGATGGGGGACCGGCGTCGGCTCGGGCAGGCCGTGCCTGCGCGCCTGCTCGATCGCCTGCTCCCAGCCGGTCTTGTACTCGCAGGCTGTGTCAAAATAGCTGGATCGAAGCTGGCGGTCCTCCTCTTCGATCCCGCGCACCAGCTCGGCCATGGTCGTCTGGGCGAGCCGGTTGCCCTTCATCGCCGAAACGCCCATCGAGCGGAACACGGCCTTGATCACCGGAAGCTCGATGACCTTGTCGCCCTCGCGAATGGAAACCGTACGATAGGCCTCTTCCAGCAGCATCTGGTTGGCCGGCTGGGTGCCGAAGTCGAGCCCCTGACCCCTTGGCACCCTGTTCTTCGCGCCCTTCGGCCGCCCCCCGGCATTGCCCGACTGCCCTTTGCGGAACCGGTGCTCGGCCGGCGGCTTGCCGTAGCCGACCTCATAAGGGGCAGGGAGATTGTCGCTGTGTTTCTCGTCGCGCGTATCGCGCGCCGGCGTCCCGGCAGCCTTGCTCATTCGGCCGCCTCCAGATCGCGCCCCAAGCGCTCGTCAGCGACATCATCGAAGGGTGCGCCTTTCGCTTCGAGGATCGCGTCTTTGCCGGTATAGGTCTGCCAGCGACGGATGATGGTGTCGCAATAGGCGGGATCATATTCGATCAGCCGTGCCGAGCGTCCGGTTTTCTCGGCTGCGATCAGCGTCGAACCCGAGCCGCCGAAGCCGTCGAGAACGATCTCCCCGCGGCGTGAGCAATCCCGGATTGCGTCGGCGATGAGCGCGACCGGCTTGACGGTTGGGTGCATCGCCAGTTCCTCGGCGCGCATCCCGCCGATCGAGCTGATGCCGGCATAATCCCAGACATTGGTGCGATAGCGACCGGTCTCGCCCAGACCAAAGCTGTTGGTGTGCGCGGCCGTGCCCTGCTTGAAGACAAAGACCAGCTCATGCTTGGAGCGGTAAAAGGCACTCATGCCGCCATTGGTCTTGTTCCAGACGACAAGGTTCTTGAGCTCGGTGAATGCGCTCTCGCCGGCGGCAAGCAGCTCGCCCATATGGCGCCAGTCCATGCAGATAAAGGCGATCGCGCCGTCGCGCATGACGCGGCCGATATTGCCGAGCGTCTCGGCAAGGAATCCGGTAAACTGCGGCTTGCTCATCTCTCCGCTCGCAAAAGCGAACTCGCGATGCCGGACCGATCCGAGGCCGCAGACATTGCCGTCAATTGCGACGTTGTACGGCGGATCGGTGAACACCAGATCGGCCCGTTCGCCCCCCATCAGCCGGTCCATGTCGGCAGCACTCCTGGTGTCGCCGCAAAACAGCCGATGCCGGCCCAGCAACCAGAGGTTGCCCATCCGCCCGATAGGCTGGCCGTCAATATCAGGCACCAGGTCCTCGGCGGCGTCGCTGCCGTCCGGGTCGGCTTCTCCGGCCTCGTCGAGCACGAGGTCGATCTCCGCCAGGCTGAAGCCGGTGAGTTCGACGTCGAACTCCAGATCGACCAGCGCCTGGAGCTCGATCGCGAGGATCTCCTTGTCCCAGCCGGCATTGAGCGCGAGCTTGTTGTCGGCAAGGACATAGGCGCGACGCTCGGCCGCCGAGAGATGCGAAAGCGCCAGCGTCGGGATGCGCTTCATGCCGAGGAGCCGCGCCGCCTCGACCCGTCCATGACCCGCGATTATGTCGCCATCGTCCGATACAAGCACCGGATTGGTGAAGCCGAATCGCTCGATCGAGGCGGCGATCTGCTTGATCTGTCTTTTCGAATGCGTGCGCGCGTTGCCCGCATAGGGCCGCAGGGATTCGATCTCCCGCTCGACCAGATGCTGTGACCCCATGGCAGATCCCCCTCGTCGGTGAACAGGACCATAATAGTGGATTGAACGCTTGCGCTTGTCAATCCTCTGTGTATGATCCCGTCCCAATCAGTTGAACGAGGTCCTTTGTGAGCTTTGCCAGACGGCTCCACGAGCTGCGCATCGCCAATCGCCTGTCACTGCAGGATGTGGCCGACCAGGTCGGTATCTCCAAGGCGCATGTGTGGAATCTCGAAAAGGGACTTTCGGAAAACCCGTCGATGGAAGTCGTCCTGAAGCTGGCGGAGATCTTCCGCGTTCGCGTCGCCGATCTCGTCGGCGAGAACCCCGACGCGTCGGACGAGGACCCGGCGATGGTCGCCATGTTCCGCGACCTCAAGAAGCTGGACGAACGGGATCGCGAGACGATCGCGGCGTTGATGGAACAGATGAAGCGGCGCCGGGACAAGGGAACGAATTGAGGATCGGCCGGCTCGATCTCGACGGGCTCGGCTCGCCCGCCGCTCTCGCGGCGAAGATCCACGAGCTGGAGCCGGGACTTCCGCCCAGAGTGCCTGTCGAGCAGCTCTGCATGCAGTTCGACATCCAGTCGATCGGCGCGCTTGAGACCGACGGGTTCGAAGCCGCCCTCATCATGGATGAACTGAAGGCCAGCGGTGCGATCCTGGTGGCGAAGGGCAGATCGGACGCGCGCCGACGCTATTCGATCGCGCACGAGTTGGGGCACTTCCTGATTCCGGCGCACCGGCCCTCGGGTGGCGCTTCGTTCGAATGCGCGCTCTCGGACCTCCATCTCCTCGATCCAAAGGACCGCGACCGGCGCAAGCGCGTCGAGGCTGAAGCGAACCGCTTCGCTGCGCACCTGCTGATGCCACCCGGCGAGGTCAGGGCGCGCATGCGCCAGTCGGACTCATCGCTGGAAAGCATTGTCGCGATGGCGCGCGCGTTCGGAGTGAGCAAGGAAGCCATGGCGCGTTCCTGGGTCGACTCGCACCGCGAGCCGGTCGCCATTGTGCTAGCGCACCGCGGGCGCATAGTCCGCCGCTACCGGCACCAGGACTTTCCATGGCTGCCCGATTGGGACGGCCGGCTCCCGAAGGACAGCCTGGCCGCGGAACTGAAACCAGCGCCGGGCATATTCTCGCAGGTCGAAGAGATTGATCCGACCGTCTGGCTTTCGGAGCGCGATGCTGAGCGCGTGCTCAGCCTAAACGAGCAGGTGCTTGGCCAGGGCGACGGCTATGCCCTCGTCCTCCTACAGGCCGAACGCGACGAGGACGAATTCTAGCCCATAGCATCGGCTGATCGCGTCGACGCTTTCCTTCCCTGCTCATACAAGCCGAATTCGCTGCTCACCGCGCACGCATTCCCTGTTCCCGCTTTTGAAATTCCCTGTTCCGCGCGCAGGGAATTGGCGCGCTGAATGGCGGAATTCTGCCATTTCTGGAGGAAAACCGCAGGGCTGAACAGGCCTGAAAAGTCGCCGATTCCCTGTAAATTACCACGGAACAGGGAAAATCAGCCAGAGAAGGGTTCGCACCGGACTGCCCGCGTCACCAACGACTAAGTCTCTGTTATACGTCGGTGAATGGTCCGGAGCCGGCGCACACCAACGACGGTTTTCTGCCATTTTTCAGAGGCTCGCGCGGTGACTGCACCGGCAGAGACTCTCATTTCTCCCAAGCTGCTGACCGCGCGGGCGGTTCTTCTCTGCCGCGGCTTTGGGGCACGCCCTCGGGGAGGGCGGAAAACGGGATCACCTGGCCCCTCTCGTCCTCAAACCGAATTTCACGCTTCGATCCGGTAGCGAAGGGTTGGCCGGACTCCCATGGGCGTCCGGCCCTTTCCATCAATCAGAAGTCGATCGAGGCTGACGCCTTGAACGTACGTGGCGCGCCCTGTTGCAGGTCCGGACGGAAGCTGTCGAACGCCGACGCCCAGTAACGCTTGTTGGCGACATTATCGACACCGGCGCGCAGGGTGAGCGGTCTGTCGCCGACCACCGCGACATAGCGAACGCCAAGGTCGAGCCGGGTCCAGCTGGGCAGAAACAGCGTGTTGGTCAGGTTCGCGGCCTGCTTGCCGGTGTTCACGACCCGGCCTGTCAGGGTGAGCGCCCGAAGGAAAGGTACATCCCATTCGACATTGGCGTTGAGCATATATTCGGGCACACCGGTCGGCTTGTTGCCCTGATTGACGCCGCCCTGGGTCTTGCGCAGCTTGGCGTGGATGATCGACCCGCCGGCAATGATGCGCAGGCCGTCCACCGGTTCGGCATCGACGCTAAGCTCAATGCCGCGGTGGCGCTGCACACCGAACGGACCATAAACCAGAAAGCCCGAACGTCCGCCGTCGGGCGTATAGATCGCAATGTCGCGATCGATCTGGAAGAAAGCCAGACCCGCATTGAGCTTGCCCAGCGACAGCTTGCCGCCGAATTCATACTGGGTGGAAACGAAGGGCGAAAGCACCTGGCCGGCGTTGCTGACCGGGAGCACGCCGTTGCCCGCGTTCGCGGTGGCCGCGGCGGTCGCGCCGGGGACGAGCCCTTCCACCCGGTTGGCGTAGAGCGACACGCCCTGGGCGGGCTTGACCACCAGCCCAAAGACCGGAGTCACGGCGTCCTTGCTATATTTGCCGGTCAGGCCACCGGCGGGGATCGCGCCTGTTGCGTTCGCCGCGTAGGATTTGCTGCCGATCTCTTGCAGGCGAATGCCGCCGGTGATCAGCACGCGGTCATTCCAGAATCCGATGGTGTCGGAGACGAACAGGCTGCTCAGCTTCTGGCGGGTGATCGGGAAGGGGTCGTCGATGTCGCCGCCCGCAAAGGTGCCGATATCCGGCCGGGGAACGGCGACCGGATCGTAAATATTGGTCAGCATCGTTGAGGCCGCATAGAATTGATAGGCGTTGCGGTTGACCAGCCAGTTGATCGATCCGCCGAAGTTGATCTCGTGGGTCCAGATGCTGGACGCCAGCTTGACCCGCATGCCCGCGGTCGCCGCTTCGTTGTTGTCGGTACGGGGAATATAGGATCCCTGCGCCGTGGCGGTGCCCGTCACCGCGTCAGTCAGCCGGATGGTCTGATAGAAGCCGCGTTCCGAACCGTCGCGCGCGCCGAATGCCGCATAGATCATCGCGTTGTCGGTAATGTCATATTCTGCCCGGAACTGGCCGAAGATGTCGCGAAGCGTCGTGTATTGCCAGGGCTGGCCGTAATTGGTCGAGGCTCCGGGGACGGCGGGAATGGCGTCGCCGATAACCAGCTTCGGGCGTTGGTGCCGCACCTTCACGCGCTGATAGACGACGTCGAGCGCCAGTCGAAGCGGACCGCTGTTATAGTCGAACGCGCCGCCCAGCACATAGGAGCTGCGGAATTCGTCGTCGATCGCCACGTCTCCTTGGCGCGCCGTGCCGTTGATGCGCACGCCCCATTCGCCATTCGTTCCGAACCGGCGGCTGACGTCGAATGCGCCGCCTACATGCTCGGGCCCGGTGTAGCTGACGGTCAGGCGATTGAGGTCCTGGCTATCGGCGCGCTTGGGCATCAGATTGACGCTGCCGCCGATTCCCGTACCCCCCGGGGCCGCGCCGTTGATGAAGGCGCTGGCGCCGTTCAGCACCTGGACCGACTGGGCGAGTTCGGGCGCGACAAGCTGGCGCGGGGCGATGCCGTACAGGCCACCAAAGCCGACATCATCGCCGGACAGGGCAAAGCCGCGAATGACGAACAGTTCGCCCGCGATACCAAAGCCCAGCGTGGTGCGGACCGACGGGTCGTTTTCCAGCACCTGGCCCAGCGTCTGTGGTTGCTGGTTGAGGATCAGCGCCTCATTGTAGGTCTTGATGCTGAACGGCGTGTCCTCGGCTGCCTTGTCGCCGAACACGCCGACGCTGCCGCCACGCAGCACCGCAGTCTGGTTCTGCTTCTGCGCGGTGACGATGATGTCTTCCGCGCTGTCCCGTGCGTGGGCTGGAAGAGCGATGGCGGCGAGCGAAGCGCCGATCATCAGGCGGTTGAAGATGGACGTCATGGATATTCCCCCTGCTGAGAACGGATGCTGAAAACGGATTGGAGTCTTTGTGATCAGGTTCGGCGCCGGCGCATTGCCCAGCCCACGGCCACAAGCGGCACGGCGAGCGTCACCCACGACAACCAGTCGGCCGGGCCGTCACCGGCGAGAGCGGAGACGAGGCCGATCAGGCTCAGGACGCCCATGATGAGCGGTGCCGCGAACACCTCCCAACGGGACCGGGCGCGACATGTGGGTTTCGTCATCATTCGGCCGGCACCACCAGGCCACCGCTCTCCACCTCCCGGACATGCGCGTCGGTACTTGTCCGGCGCTTGCCGAACCACAGGCGGACGCCGGTCCAGAGGACATAGATCGTGAAGATGTCGAGGATGGCCCACAGAATCTTCAGCGGCAGCGCGCCATAATCCCCGAAATGCAGCGGCTGCGAATAGGACAGCGCAACCATGTACCAGGGCATCTGACGGATGTCGGTCAGCACGCCCTTTTCGGCGTCCACCAGCGCCGGGGTCAGCACATGCTCGGTCAGCTTGGTCGTGCCCTGCAGGAACACCGCATAATGATGCCGGCTGCTGAACGCGCCGCCGGGGAAGGCGATGAACTGCGGATTATTGCCGGGCCGGGCCTCGCGCACCTGCGCCATCGCCTTGTCGATCGAGCCGTAGCGTGACGGCGGCAGCGGCGGCTGGCCTTCATAGGCTCGGGTCATTTCGGCCAGTTCGCCCATTTGCCACATTTGGCGCAGCGGGGTGGCGGCGGCGTTGATCACTCCGCTGAGTCCGACCACGCACATCCAGGCAAGCGCGACGATGCCGAGCAGGTTATGATAGTCGATCTGGCGCAGCCTCTCGCTCCGGCTGACCCGAAGCGTGCCGAAATCCAGCTTCCGCATGAACGGCGCGTAAAGGACGGTGCCGGACACCAGCGCGATGAAGAAGAGGAAGCCCATCAAGCCCAGGAGCAGCATGCCGGGCAGTCCCAGGAACATGTCGGTGTGAAGCTGGAGCAGGAAGTGCATCACGCCTTCCTCACTCTCCCGGCCCGTCGTCTCACCGGTGGCGCGGTTGAGGACGTGGATGGTCATCTCCGCCGCCTTGCTGTCGGGGCGCGGCGCGGTGGTGATCGTCATCAGCGGCGTGTCGTTGTCGAACGCCATGAAGACAGGGACCTCGCCCGGCCTGCTTGCGAGTACCTTCGCCAGCATCGCGTCGAGCGGCTTCAGGCCTGACGCGTCGCTGGAGGAGGGCGGACCCGCCACCGACATGCGGTCCGGCTCACCGGATAAGGCGTCGATCTCATCGTGAAAGATCAGCGGCAGACCGGTGACGCACAGCATCAGCAGGAACAGCGTGCAGATCAGGCTGGTCCATTTGTGGACGAGATACCAGGCACGGATGGTAGCACGGGTCATTACGAGATGAATCACTGCTGTTAATGCAATCTATTCGCATTAACAGCAGGCCGCCCAGGCTTCAAGGGTAAGAGCGGGACTCCTCACGCTTGTGGTATTCATGTGCTTTGGGGCATGGCTCACCATGGCGGCCTGACCTATAAGGAAGCCATGGGAGTGATGTTGGCGCGGCTCGCCTTCATCGGCGCGATTTTTCTGTACGGTTGCGGGGAAGCACAAAAGATTGCGCCGCGCGAGCCGGAGGACGACCGGGGCGTGATGCAGGCCCCCGTATCCGCCGACAATGGGCTGAGCGACAAGGAACGTCGGCAGATGCTTCGGGAACGGCTTGTCGTGCCGCTGGAGCAACGCCGCGAACAGGAGAGCGACGAAACGGAGGCACCGTCTTCATAGCGGGGCATGAAAAAACCCCCGGCGATGGGCCGGGGGCGTGATCTGTCGCAATATCGTTCAGCTAGCGGTCGCGATCCTGCTTGTTGGCCTGCCGGTCGCTTTGGCCGGATCCGCCGCCCTGCTGGCGCTGGCGGTCACCGCCTTGCTGCTGTTGCTGGCGGTTCTGCTGGCTCTTGTCCTGCCCGCCTTGCTGGCGCTGCTGGCCACCCTGCTGCTGTTGCTGGCGATCCTGCCGTTCGCGATCCATGCCTTGCTGGCGCTGTGGCTGCTGCTGGTCCTGTTGCGAACGGTTTTGACGTTCCTGGTCTTGACCCATGGCGCTTCTCCTAGTCCCCGGTTGGGACAAGGCACAAACGGCTTATGGAGGCCGATGTTCCCCGATACAGGTCCGGGAACGGCGAACGGTTGGTCAGGAACGACCGGGATCGCTCAGGGCGTGTCACCGGGGCCGCCAGCGCCAGCGCCGCCCGCGCCGACCGCGCCGATGTTGCCGAACAGATCCTGGAAGAATCCGGTCTTGCGGCCAAGGGTGGGGGTCTTGTCGCGCACCATGGCGATGTCCACGACATCCTCCATGCCGTGCCGCGCGACGTTGCTCACCGTGCCCTTCGGATCGAACTGGACGACAAGCACCATCTGCTCACGCGGCTTGGGCCGGTTGAAACCGAATTGGCGCGTTTCCCGCGAAACATAATACCAGGCGTTCTTGTCGAACTCCGCCTCGAAAGAGGGGCGACCAAGCGTCTTCATCACCGAATCGCGATTGTCCACGCCGGGCTGTATCGACTGGACCAGGGTGGTGTCGGCGACATAGCCTTGGTGGTTGCGCACGCGGGCGCAGCCGCTCGCCGTCGCAGCCACGGCCGCCAGGGTGAGCGTGATCGCCGCCCGTTTCGCCCAAACCGCCATTGATGATCCTTTCCTTCGCTCCGCCATATCGGTACGGCGGGCATACGCATTGCAACCTTTTGCAGCACCTCATTACCCGGCCTTGCGCCGGTCCCGCAAGGTGCCGCAGAGTTCGGACGGAGACTTGTGCGATGAGCCTTTGGCGACGCCTGCTTGCCAGACCGGCAAAGCCGCAGCCGATGCTGCGGCTCTATGGCGCGGTGGTGGAGCACGCGCGCGCGCCGCGCTGGTATGTCGAGGGCGGCGTTGAAGACAGTGTGGACGGCAGGTTCGACATGCTGGCGCTGGTGATGACGCTGGTGCTTCTGCGCCTCGACAGCGAGGGGGAGCCGCTGCGTCAGGCGGCGGTCGATCTGACCGAGCGCTTCATCGACGACATGGACGGGCAGTTGCGCCAGATCGGCATCGGCGATTTCGTCGTCGGCAAGCATGTCGGCAAGATGATGGGTGCGCTTGGCGGCCGGATGGATGCCTATGGGTCTGCGCTTGCGGGCGAGGGAGATCTGGACGCGGCGCTGGTCCGCAATCTTTATCGCGGCAACGCGCCTGAACCGTCCGCGCTCGCGTTCGTTTCCTCCGAAGTACGGGCGCTGGACGGAGCCATTCGCAGCCAGCCGCTTGACCGATTGCTGAATGGAGAACTGGGCGCTTGAGCGAGATCGAATTTTCCAGGCGAGTGAAGCTGGACGAGATCAGCGCCGCGCCGGGGCGGCACAGCATTGCGGCGAACGACGCCGAGCGCCGCCTGCTGGCGGAGCGCTTTGCCCTTCCGGCGATCGAGCGGCTGGAGGCGGAGATCGACGTCTCCCGTGAGGCGGCGGGGGTGCGCGCCAAGGGCAGGGTGCGCGCTGCCGTGACGCAGGAGTGCGTGGTGTCCGGCCAGCCCGTGGCTGCGAAGGTGGACGAGCCTTTCGAAGTGCTCTTTGCCATTCATTCGCTCTCATCCGGCGCGAGCGAGGATGAGGTCGAGCTGGGGGAGGAGGATTGCGACGTCCTTCCGATGGACGGGGATTCGGTCGATATCGGGGAACTTGCCGCCGAGACGGTCAGCCTTGTGCTGGATCCCTATCCGCGGCTGCCGGACGATGCGCTTGCCGAATATCGCCGGCTGCTGACGAGTGAGGAGGAGGCGCAAGCCGCAGCCGATGCGGAGAAAAAGGCGAACAACCCATTCGCGGTGCTGAAGAAGGGAGGCTAGGATGCCGAAGCTGACCGATGCCGAGCGCGATGAGCTTTTGCCCACGCTGCCGGAGTGGAACCATGACGCCGGGCGGGACGCGATCACCCGGACCTTTCGCTTTGCGGATTTCAATGCCGCCTTCGGGTTCATGACCCGGGTCGCGATGCTTGCTGAAAAGGCGGACCACCATCCCGAATGGTCGAATGTGTGGAACCGGGTGGAGATATTGCTGACCACGCATGACGCAAACGGCCTCAGCCGGCGCGACATCGCGCTTGCGAAAGCGATCGACGCGCTGGTCTGAGTCGGCGGCGGCTGTCACATTCCTGACCTTCAGGCGCAACACGACGGTCATTGGCGGACGCTAGGGGGCAAATGGCTGACTTGCAGCCGTTTGTTCCGCAGGAGAAGCCATGGCAAGTCTGCCTTCGGCCCATCCGGCAACGCCGTTCGCCCGCGCACGGCATGGCCGCCGCCACCGCCCCACGTCCCATCCGCTGCCCGCCTGGTTCCATGAACCGGAGTCCGAACATGATCCGCGGGTCAGGCCGCGCCTCAAGTTCCGGACGATCTGGATCTCCGATGTCCATCTGGGGACGCGCGGCTGCAACGCGGAGTTGCTGTCCGATTTCCTGAAATCGGTCGAGTGCGAGAAGCTCTATCTCGTCGGCGACATCATCGACGGATGGCGTCTGAAACGGGGCTGGTACTGGCCGCCCGCGCACAATGACGTGGTCCGGCGCATCCTGAAAATGGCCAAGACCGGGACCCATGTGATCTACGTCCCCGGCAATCACGACGAGGCCTTCCGCGATTATGCCGGGCTGCATTTCGGGGATGTGGCGCTTCAGCACGAGGCCGTTCACGTCACCGCCGACGGGCGCACTTTGCTGGTGGTCCATGGCGACGTGTTCGACGGCATCGTGCTTTATGCGCGCTGGCTCGCCTTCCTCGGCGACCGCGCATATGAGCTGCTGCTGAAGGCCAACGTCATTTTCAACCGCGTGCGTCGCCGCTTCGGCCTGCCCTATTGGTCGCTTTCCGCCTATCTGAAGAAGCGGGTGAAGAATGCGGTCGAATATGTCTGCCGCTTTGAAGAGGCGGTCGCGCACGCCGCCGCCGAGCGTAACGTGGATGGGGTCGTCTGCGGGCACATTCATTCCGCCGAAATCCGGCAGTTCGGCGACATCACCTATTACAATGACGGCGATTGGGTGGAGAGTTGCACCGCCCTTGTCGAACATGCCGATGGCCACATGGAGATCATCGACTGGGCCGACAGACGCCGCAAGACGAGCCTTGCCGAGGAACCTGTGTTGGCGAAAACGCAATGAAGATCACGCTTGTCACCGACGCCTGGACGCCGCAGGTGAACGGCGTCGTCCGCACGCTGTCGACCACGGTGGAGAGGCTGCGGGCGCGGGGGCACGAAATCCAGACCGTCACGCCGGACATGTTCCGCACCGCCGCCTGTCCCGGTTACTCCGAAATACGGCTCGCGCTGATGCCCTACAAAAGGCTGTCGCGGCTGATCGACGATTTCCAGCCCGAAGTCGTCCATATCGCGACCGAGGGGCCGCTGGGCTGGGCGGCGCGGCGCTGGTGCGGCCGCAACGGGCGCTCGTTCACCACCGCCTTTCACACCCGCTTTCCCGAGTATGTGGCGTTGCGTACCGGTCTTCCGGCAAGCTGCTTCTGGCCGATGCTGCGCCGTTTCCATTCGGGGGCTAGGGCGGTGCTTGTGGCGACGCCCTCGCTCGCGCGCGAACTGGACGAACAGGGGATAGGCAACACGCGGATATGGTCGAGGGGCGTGGACTTCACGCAATTCGGTCCCGACCGCAGGCCGCATCCAGCGCTTTCAAATCTGCCGCGTCCCGTCCTGCTGTCGGTCGGGCGGGTGGCGGTTGAAAAGAACCTCGAGGTCTTTCTGTCGGCCAAGGTTCAGGGAACGAAGGTGGTGGTGGGCGACGGGCCTGCGCTCGGCGCGATGAGGCAGCGCTATCCCGACGCGCTGTTCCTTGGCGCGCTGCATGGGGAAGAACTTGCCGCCGCCTATGCCGCCGCCGATGTATTTGTGTTCCCGAGCCTGACCGACACCTTCGGGCTGGTGATGATCGAGGCGCTGGCGAGCGGGGCGCCGGTGGCCGGATTCCCCGTGCGGGGGCCGCTGGATGTCCTGGGACCGAACGGGTGCGGGACCGGCGACGGTCGATCCCGCCCGGTCGGCGCGGTTGCGCCGAGGATTGAGGATGCAATCGCGGAGGCGCTTCGCTGTGCGCCCGAGGATTGCGTCGCCTACGCCCGGCGGTTCAGTTGGGACGCATGCGTGGATCAGTTCATGGCGGCGTTGACCAGCGGCCCGGAGCCTGTGCGCTGGCCTGCCGCCGCCTGATGGCCGTCAGTCGAGGCGGACGACGCCCACTTCCTTGAAGCTGCGCGGCTCGGGAGGGGGCACTTCTGCTGTGGCAAGCTCGCGCTGCCAGAGCCCCACGTCGCGCCACGCGCCGTGCTTGAAGCCGATTTCACGGTAGACGCCCGCGCGAAAGAAGCCGAGCGCCTCGTGCAGCTTGATCGAGGCGTCGTTGGGGAGCGAGATCGCCGCGATTGCCTGGGTGAAGCCCTGGGCGGCCAGCGTATCGATCAGCGCTTCGTACAGCATGCGGCCCACGCCGTTGCGCTGAAGCTCTCCCGCCACATAGACCGAGGTTTCCACCGCAAAGCGATAGGCGTGACGCTCGCGGAACTGCGTCGCATAGGCAAAGCCAAGCACCGTTCCGTCGTCGCTGGAGGTGGCAACCAGCCAGGGATAGAAGCCGTCCCGGTATTCCATCCGGTCGGCTATGGTGCCGGGCGAGGGCGGATTGTCTTCGAAAGATACCGACCTGGTCACGACATAAGGCGCGTAGATCTGCGCGATTGCTGCCGCATCCTCGGCCGTTGCGGGGCGAATCCCGATCATCTGATGTTCACCGGCATCAGCTTTTCAACCAGTGCGGCATTGCTCGCCTGACTTCCGCCTCCGGCGATGCCGCATTCCAGGCAACGTATCTGTATGGCCGGGCCGCTCGCGATCGCCTGGGCATCGTCGAATGCGCGGACCAGAGCGCCACGGCTGGAAGCAACGAGGCCGCTCCACGGATCGCGGCTTTGGGCGGGCATGGTTTCCATCAACAGGTCGTCCAGTATCTGAAAGGGTAGGGCGGGGGACTTCTCGATGTAGATGGCGCGCGCCTTGGCGGGATCGAGCCCCGCTCGCCGTGCGGCCTCGGCAACCGCGACGTCCAGCCCGCCCATATGATCGACCAGGCCGAGCTTGCGCGCCGTTGCGCCCGCCCAGACGCGACCCTGCCCGATTTCGTCCACGCGCGCGGTCGGCATCTTGCGGGCAACGGCCACGCGGGCGAGGAAGCGGCGGTATATATCCTCGACCGAAAGCTGCAGGAGTTGCTTCACCTGCGGTGACAGGCCGCGCAGAATGTCGGGCTCGCCCGAATAAGGCGTGGACCGAACGCCATCGGCCGCGATGCCGGCCTTCTCCAGGGTCTCGCTGAAGGTCGGGATGATTGCGAACACGCCGATCGATCCGGTGAGGGTGGTGGGTTGGGCGTAGATCGTCTCGGCCGATGTCGCCACCCAATAGCCGCCGCTGGCCGCGACCGAGCCCATGGATGCGACCACCGGCAGGTTCTGGCGGCGCGCTTCCATCAGCGCCAGCCTGATCCGCTCCGACGCCATGACCGATCCGCCGGGGGAATCGACACGAACCACCAGCGCCTTCACGTTCTTGTCGGCCAGAGCCTCCTCGATCAGCCCCGCGATGGTATCACCACCCGCAGTGCCCGGCCCGGCTTCGCCGTCGACGATCTCGCCCGATACATAGACGACTCCCACGCCCGGCCCCGATTGCACGGCGCCGTGCCGGGCGACCCTCGCATAGTCGGCAAGCTTCACGTGCGACCATGAGGCGGCCGTCTTGTCCGATCCCCGCCCGACGAGCCGCGCGACCATGCGCGCGAACTCGGCCCGGCTGCCCAGCTTGTCGACCAGCCCCGAAGCGACGCCCGCCTTGGCGAGATCGCCGCCCGCGGCAGCCACCTGTTGGGGCAGGGCATCGATATAGGATTCGATCTTCGCGCGCGGTCGAGCGCGCGCGACATCGCCTTTCCAAACGCTCCAGATCGTGTTCACCAGCGCCTGGGCGGCGGCCTCGGCCTCCGGCGACTGATCGCTGCGCGTAAAGGGCTCGACCGCCGATTTGAACGCGCCCACGCGGAACACCTCGACATTGATCGCGAGCTTTTCGATCAGCCCTTTGAAATAAAGATTGGGGCCGCCGGGGCCGGTCAGCAGCACGCCGCCAAGCGGGGCCATCCATACCTCGTTGGCGTAGGACGCAAGATAATAGCCCGGGTCCATATAGGCGGTGGCATAGGCGTAGATGGGCTTGCCCGCCGTGCGGAACCGTTTCAGCGCCTCGCCGATCACCTGAAGATGGGCAGGCCCTGCGCCCTGGAACCGGTCCAGATCGAGCACCAGCGCCTTGATGCGGCCGTCCTTTGCCGCTGCGTCGACCGAGTGCACGACGTCGCGAACGCGGATTTCCCGCACGAGGTTGGAGCCGCCCGACAGCAGCGCGAGGGGCGGCTGTTCGGCAGGCTGGTCGACGATCACTCCGTCGAGGTCCAGCGTCAGCGCCGCCTCGCTCGGCACCACGGTCGCGGCCCGCCCGGCCAGCGCTGCGTAAAGCGCGCCGAAGAACAGGAGCATGAACAGCAGCACCAAAGCGTCCTTGACGCCGACGAGTATCCGCCAGATCAGACGCAACAGCCGCATCAAAAAGGCTCCATTGGCCGCCATCGATTTCAGGTGGCTATCCCAGCGCCATGACACTGTAAATGCGCAGCTGCGATATTCCCGCGCCGCCACCATGAATGTGCAAAGATTTTTTGTTCCGTTCGCCTTGACGGCAGATGAACGTCACCCATATGCCCGATGCGTTAGCACTCGACACGATTGAGTGCTAACCAGCATATGAGGGCAGGCGGCGGACCCGTATGGGTTCCCGATCGGGGAGGTCGCCGTCTGCTGGTTTAGAAAGGGTGAGGCATGACTTTTCGTCCGTTGCATGACCGTGTTCTCGTCCGCCGGGTCGAAGCCGAAGAGAAGACCGCAGGCGGCATCATCATTCCCGATTCCGCGAAGGAAAAGCCGCAGGAAGGCGAAGTCGTCTCCGTAGGCTCGGGCGCGCGCAGCGAAGATGGCAAGGTGACCCCGCTGGACGTGAAGGCGGGCGACCGCATTCTGTTCGGCAAGTGGTCGGGCACCGAAGTGAAGATCAATGGCGAGGACCTGCTCATCATGAAAGAGAGCGACATCCTCGGCATCGTCGGCTGACGCCCTCGGGCTCGGCAATAGCGGCTGATTCCAGCCAATCACACAGTTTCCGATCAGAAAGTAGAGGTAAGGAACATGGCAGCGAAAGACGTGAAGTTTTCGCGCGACGCTCGTGAGCGCATCCTGCGCGGCGTCGACATTCTCGCCGACGCGGTGAAGGTGACGCTTGGCCCCAAGGGCCGCAACGTCGTGCTCGACAAGAGCTTCGGCGCGCCGCGCATCACCAAGGACGGCGTCACCGTCGCCAAGGAAATCGAGCTTAAGGACAAGTTCGAGAACATGGGCGCGCAGATGGTGCGCGAAGTGGCCTCGAAGACCAACGACATCGCGGGCGACGGCACCACCACCGCCACCGTTCTCGCTCAGGCGATTGTCCGCGAAGGCATGAAGTCGGTTGCCGCCGGCATGAACCCGATGGATTTGAAGCGCGGCATCGATCTGGCCGTCACCAAGGTCGTCGAGAACCTGAAGTCGCGTTCCAAGACCGTCTCCGGTTCTAACGAGATCGCCCAGGTCGGCATCATCTCGGCCAATGGCGACACGGTTGTCGGCGAAAAGATCGCCGAGGCGATGGAAAAGGTCGGCAAGGAAGGCGTGATCACGGTCGAGGAGGCCAAGGGCCTCGAGTTTGAACTCGATGTCGTCGAGGGCATGCAGTTCGACCGCGGCTATCTGTCGCCCTACTTCATCACCAACCCCGAGAAAATGCTCGTTGAACTCGCCGACCCGTACATTCTCATCCACGAGAAGAAGCTGTCGAACCTGCAGGCGATGCTTCCGGTTCTGGAAGCGGTCGTCCAGTCGGGCCGTCCGCTCCTCATCATCGCCGAAGACGTCGAAGGCGAGGCTCTCGCCACGCTGGTCGTCAACAAGCTGCGCGGCGGCCTGAAGGTCGCGGCGGTGAAGGCTCCGGGCTTCGGCGATCGCCGCAAGGCCATGCTGGAGGACATCGCGATCCTGACCGGCGGGCAGATGATCTCCGAAGATCTCGGCATCAAGCTTGAAAGCGTCACGCTCAACATGCTTGGCAGCGCCAAGCGCGTCACGATCGACAAGGACAATACGACGCTTGTCGATGGTTCGGGCGACGCCGAGGGGATCAAGGGCCGGGTCGAGCAGATCCGCGCGCAGATCGAGACGACCACGTCGGACTATGACCGTGAAAAGCTGCAGGAGCGTCTCGCCAAGCTTGCTGGCGGCGTTGCGGTGATCAAGGTCGGCGGCGCTTCGGAAGTCGAAGTGAAGGAGCGTAAGGATCGCGTCGACGACGCGCTTCACGCCACCCGCGCGGCCGTTGAGGAAGGCATCGTTCCCGGCGGCGGCACTGCGCTGCTCTATGCCACCAGGGCGCTGGATGGCCTGAAGGGCGCCAATGACGACCAAACCCGCGGTATCGACATCATCCGTCGTGCGCTGCAGGCCCCGGTTCGCCAGATCGCCCAGAACGCCGGCCATGACGGCGCGGTCGTATCCGGCAAGCTGATGGAGCAGCAAAATTCGGACGTGGGCTTCAACGCCCAGACCGAAGTCTATGAAGACCTGGTGAAGGCCGGCGTCATCGATCCGACCAAGGTCGTCCGTACTGCGCTGCAGGACGCGGCTTCCGTCGCGGGCCTGCTCATCACCACCGAAGCGGCAGTCTCGGAAATGCCCGAAGACAAGTCCTCTTCGCCTGGCATGCCGGGCGGCATGGGTGGAATGGGCGGAATGGGTGGAATGGACTTCTAAGTCCGGCCTTCCATTTTCGAACGACAAAGGCGAGGGCCGGGGAGCGATCTCCGGCCCTTTCCTTATGCGCGCTTGCGGGGTTTGTAGTCCGGATCATGCGCGGCCGGACCTAACCGGTGGCCTATGACTCTGGGTGGTTTGGATGAACCACCTCGCTCACCCTGAGCGTGTCGAAGGGTTAGCGGCAGGAAGCGCCGACTTCGGCAAGCTCCCCTTCGACACGCTTAGGGTGAGCGCTTCAACCTAATCAGAACAGACATCTGGAGGGGCGCGGATGTTCAGATTTGACGCACGCCGCTCTAACGCGTCGTTCTTCCCCCAAAAAGAAAAAGGCCGCGCCACATGGACACGGCCTCTTCCTTGTCACCGGGAACGCCGAAGCGTTCGCCGGAAGCGATATTACATCGCGTTGTCGGCAGCAGCTTCAGCTTCGTTGGCAGCAGCTTCGGCTGCAACGGTCGCGTCGGCGGCGTTGTCGAGAGCCGCGTTCAGATCGGCTTCGGCAGCGTCGACGGTCGCGTTCAGATCAGCAGCCGCTTCGTTGACGGTTTCTTCGGTGGCGGTTTCGCCGCCGCAAGCGGCCAGACCAAGGGTGGCAGCGAACGCAACCGCGATGATCGAGGTCTTCTTCATGGGATTTTCCCTCCGTTAAAAGTCTGTGGTTTCGTTTCAATAATAAGGGGAGGGCGCCAAAGTCCCCCCGAACTTGGGACCGGGTGCTAACGCGAATAGAGCGGCAACGCAACGATCAAATTCATTGTGGAGCATCTATTTTTGCGGGGTTTTCAGCCTGACCGTCTTCCGAAGACGCCGGTGGCGCGGGCGGTGACTGGGCAGGCGGAACGCCTTCGGTGGCAGGGGCGACGTCGAAATCCGCCGGATCGACCCCGGGCGCGCCGGCCGGTGCGGATGTGCCATTTTCTGGAGCGAAATCAAAGTCATCCGGGTTCACGCCCTCGCTGCCGGAAGTGGCGGCCCCATCCTGGTCGAGGATCAGCGCCTGCCGCCGCTGAAGATAGGCGGAGCGCGCCGCCGCATAGGGATCAAGGCTGGTTTCGAGGAAGTTGTCCGCCCCCAGTTCGATCAGCTGGGCCCTGAGGTCGATAGCCTCCATGGCCGGAATCGCCAGACGTTGGGTACTTGAAAGACCGGAGTATTCCTTAACGGCAAGGCCGACCGGATCGCCCGCGACTTCAACTCCGAATCCGACCGCGTCCCTCAACGTCGATGGCCCGAGCAGCGGAAGCATCACATAAGGCCCTGCATTCACGCCCCAGGTCGCAAGCGTCTGCCCGAAGTCTTCCGGCTTTTCTTCCAGACCCATCGACGACGCATGGTCCGCCAGTCCGCCCACGCCGATCGTCGTGTTGACCACAAACCGGCCCAGCGTATGGAAGGCGCGGCCGACCTTGCCCTGCAACAGCGCGTTGATGAACGACAGCGGCTCATCGGCGTTGTTCAGCACATTGCGCACCCCCCGCCGGGCGGCCGTGGGCGTGACTGCCTTATAGGTTTGCGCGCCCGGTTTCAGCAGGGCATTGTCGACGCCCCGGTTGAACGCCCAGACATTGCGGTTCCAGGATTCGAGCGGGTCGCGCTCGGCAAGCCGCTGCCCGCCCGGTGTGGTGGCGCAGCCCGCCAGGAAAGCTGCGGCGACAAGCGGCAGGCCGATGGGAACAGAACGCATATATGCCCCTTTGAACATATTTGAAACCGGCGTGACCGCCTCAATTGTCGGTCGTCTCTACTGGACGCCACCCCGCCGCTGTCAACCGTTCGGCAGGCTGAAAACGGACCTTGTATCGCATCCGGTCGCAGCCATCGATCCAGTACCCCAGATAGACATAGGGCAGCCGAGCGGCCCGCGCGCGCAGGACATGGTCCAATATGATGAAGGTGCCAAGCCCCTTTCGGCTGGCAAGCTCTGGATCATAGAAGCTGTAGATCATCGACAGCCCGTCGGACTGCTGATCGGTAAGGCATGCGCCGACCAGAGCGCCGGGCACGCCGTCGACCGACGGTTCGCGATATTCGATCACCCAGGTGGTGACCGGCGTCTGTTCGACCATGTCGGCATAGTCGAAGGCATCCATGCCGTTCATCCCTCCTGCGGGATGGCGGGCGGCGAGATAGCGCTGCATCAGCGCGAACTGCTCTTCCGTGCTCCACGGCCTGCAGGCGGAGATCTCAAGGTCGGAATTGCGCTTCAGCAACCGCCGCTGCGTCGCATTCGGCTCAAAGGCATCGGTGATCACGCGAATGGAAACGCAGGCGTGGCAATTGTCGCAGCTTGGACGATAGGCGACGTTCTGGCTGCGGCGAAAGCCGATGCGGCCGAGCGCCTCGTTGAGCTCTCCCGCGCCCGGACCCCTCAATTCGGTGAATATCTTCCGCTCTGTCTTGCCCGGCAAATAGGGGCAAGGCGTTGGCGCCGTCACGAAAAATCGGGGAAAGCGGAAGGATTGATCGCTCAAGGCCCTGTTCGTTCCTGCACCTGGTCCAGCACCGACATAATGCCCAGTCTAACCTTCATCGCGGCGTCGGGCAAAATATCGCCTTTCTTGCGCGGACGAAGGTTAAGAGAGGGTATGAAGGCGGCGAAAATCACGCAAGTTCAACCATATTGGCTTCATAGCCGCCCCTGGCGAGCGCATCGACCAGCCGGTCGAGATGCGCGCGGTCCCGCGTCTCGCATTCGATGTCGGTGATAAGGCCCTTGGCCGGCAGGGTGGTGAACACCCGCTGATGGTAGATCTCGATGATGTTGACCTGCTGCTCGTCGAATATGCGGGCGATCTGGAACAGCGCGCCAGGACGATCCTGCAGGCGCAGGCGAAGGCGCGCGAGGCGGCCCGACCGCGCCAGGTCGCGCAACAGCACGTTCGCCAGCAGCCGGGTGTCGATATTGCCGCCGCACAGCACGACGCCGACGTTGCGGTCGCGGAACCTGCCCGGATGGGCGAGCAGCGCGGCAAGCCCTGCGGCGCCCGCGCCCTCGACCACCGTCTTCTCGACGGTGAGCAGCAGGCTGAGCGCCTTTTCCAGATCGCGTTCGGCCACCAGCACGATATCGTCGACGAGATCGCGGACAATCTCGAACGTTGTATCGCCAGGCTGCTTCACGGCTATGCCTTCAGCCAGCGTATCGCCTTCGCACGGCAGTTTCAGTCCGCGCAGCTTGGCGTACATCGACGGATAAAGTTCCGCCTGCACGCCGACGACTTCGATCCCCGGCTTTAATGCCTTTGCCGCCGTCGCCATGCCGGAGATCAGACCGCCGCCGCCGATCGGGACGACCAGCGTGTCGATTTCAGGCGCAGTCTCCAGCATTTCAAGCGCAATGGTGCCTTGCCCGGCGATGATGTCGGCATCGTCGAACGGATGGACAAAGGTGAGCCCCCGGGTCTTCCCAACCTCAACCGCATGGGCATAGGCATCCTCGAACTTCTCGCCTTCCAGTATAACCGTCGCGCCATGGCCTTCGGTCGGCGACACCTTCGCGATTGGGGTGGGGCGCGGCATCACGATCGTCACGGGAATGCCGAGGCGGCGTCCATGATAGGCAAGCCCCTGCGCGTGATTTCCGGCCGATGCGGCGATCACGCCCCGGCTCTTGGCCGTCTCGTCAAGCAGCAGCAGCTTGTTCAGCGCGCCCCGCTCCTTGTAGGCGGCGGTGAATTGAAGGTTCTCGAACTTCAGGAACACCCGCGCGCCGGTGATTTCGGAAAGGGTCCGGCTTTCCAGGCATGGCGTGCGGATAATGGAGTCGCCGATCCGGGCCGCTGCAGCCTGAACATCGGCAAGCCCCACCGGCTTTTTGCCCTCCACATCCCTCAACGCCTGAACCGTTCCCATGTAATTCGTCCTTCAGAACAACCGAACGCCCTTAGCCTATCTGGCAAGTAGGTAAAACCATGCTAATGCGCGGCTCATGATGAAAACAGCATTTATCGGCCTTGGCGTAATGGGTTTCCCCATGGCGGCGCATCTGAGGCAGGCCGGCCACGAGGTTTGTGTCTATAATCGCACTTCGGCGCGAGCGGATGAATGGGTGACGCGCCATGGCGGCCGGAGGGCGGATACGCCCGCAGAGGCGGCCCACGGCGCGGACGCCGTCTTCACCTGTGTGGGCGCGGACGCCGATCTTCAGCAAGTGGTGCTGGGGAAGGGCGGCGCGCTTGCCGCGATGCGCCCCGGCGCCGTGCTTGTCGACCACACCACCGTTTCGGCCAAAATCGCGCGCCGTCTTGCGGAGGAGGCTGCGTCGAAAGGCCTGCTGGCGGTGGACGCGCCGGTCTCCGGCGGGCAGGCCGGCGCTGAAAGCGGTCAGCTTGCGATCATGTGCGGCGGCAGCGCCGAGGCGTTCTCTGCGGCGGAGCCGGCGATGCAGGCCTATGCCAAGCGGATCGTTCACGTCGGCGAGGCCGGAAGCGGGCAACTTGCCAAGATGGTCAACCAGATCGCCATCGCGGGGCTGGTGCAGGCGCTTTCGGAGGCTGTGCATTTCGCAAAACGCGCCGGACTGGACGTGGCGACCGTCATCGACGCCATTTCGGGAGGCGCTGCGCAAAGCTGGCAGATGAACAACCGCGCGCTCACCATGGCGGACGGCGAGTTCGATTTCGGCTTTGCTGTCAAATGGATGCGGAAGGATCTTGGCCTGACGCTGGAAGAAGCGAAATCTAATGGCGCACGCCTTCCGGTCACTGCGCTGGTCGATCAATTCTATGCCGACGTCGTGGCGATGGGCGGCGAACGGCAGGACACCTCGTCGCTGATCCGGCGTCTGGAAAAATGACCCGCCATCTGTGGTTGATGGCGGCGGCGCTCCTTTTGGGTATCGCGCCCGCAGATGCGCGCCGCAAGCCTGTCGCGCCCCCGCCAGCACCCCCGACCGATACGCTGGTGGAAAACGTCAACGGCTATACGCTCGACAAGGCGGGGACGCTCGTTCGCTTCAACGGCCTGCTGATCGATGCGGACGGACGGGTGAAGGCGCTGCTGAAACCGGGCGACCGGCGCGAGCCGGTCAAATACCGCACCGATGCAAGGGGGCGAACGCTCCTTCCGGGTTTTATCGGTCTGGACGGCGACGTCATGGAGGCAGGCCGCCTGCCGCCGTCGCCGGAAAACGAGCGATTCCGCGACAATCCGGTGGAGTTGGAGGCGGTGCTGACCCGCGCGCAGGAGCGACTGGCTGCGGCAGGCATAACCACCGCAAGCGATCTGGGAACGACAACGGCGGACTGGATGCTCTACCGGCGCTTTGGCGACGAAGGTCGGCTGCATATCCGGATAAGCGCGATTGCCGACGGGCTTGGCGTGCTTGAGCAGGTTGCGCCGCTGCGTCCCACGCGATGGCTCTATGACGGGCGTCTCGCCATGCGCGCGGTGACGCTCACACCCGAGGCGCAGCCCGGCAAGGCCCCGCCGGGGCAAATGGACGCGCGCATGCGCAACCTTGTCAGCAAGGCCTTGATGGTCGATGCGCAGCCGGTGTTGCAGGCGGGCAGCCCGGCTCAGGGCGCTGTCGCGCTCGACATTTATGACGAGATGCTCCCGACCTATGGAAAGGACCGGCGCTACCGGATCGCCTATGCCGTCGCGCCTGCATTGGCCGACCGTCCGCGACTGGCGGCCATCAATGGGGTCGCCACGGTGCAGCCGGCGGCGATCTCGCGCGCTTTGCTGGCGGACGGCGTCCGCACGGCGATCAGCAGCGATGTCGGGACGGATGCCACGGCTGTCTTTCGCGGCCTCGCCGCTTCCATATCTCGTCCGGACGGTCTTTTCCTCCAGCAGGCCTTCGCGGCCGTTACGTCGGAGGCGGCGTTCGCCATTGCCGCCGAGGACCGGCTTGGGACGCTGGAGCCGGGCAAATGGGCCGATTTCATCCTCGTCGACCGCGATATTTTCGTGACCCCGGCGTCCGAGCTGCCGCAGACGCGGGTGATCGAGACATGGGTGGGCGGCAGACGCGTATTCGTCGCCAAGCCTTAGCCGCCAAGCTGCTCCAGCATGGGGGGCGTGAGTAGCTGCGGCAGAATCTGCGGCTCGCCGCCGTCACCGGGGTAGAACATGTAGAGCGGCACGCCGCTGCGCCCCATGGAGTCGAGGAAACGGCTGATCGCGGGATCGCCGTTGGTCCAGTCGCCAACCAGAACCTCTATGTTCCTGCGCGCGAATGCGTCGCGCACGGATTCCCGGTTGATCGCCGCCTGCTCGTTCACCTTGCAGGTAAGGCACCAGTCGGCGGTGAAATAGACGAACACGGGCCTGCCTTCAGCCCTCAGCGATGCGAGCTTTCCCTCGCTGAAGCTTGCGCCGCCTGCGGTGGCGATCTGATCGGCCGGTGCTCTCGCGACCTGCGTCAGAAATGCGAAGGGCAGGGCGACGGCAAAGACGACCGCTGCCGCCGCGACGCCTGCCCGACGCCCATGCTTCTGCCGCCAGCCCCACCATCCGAGCGCCAGCGCCAGAAGCGCCGCACCCGCTGCGCCCGCCGTCAGACCGTCGCCGCCGCTGCTCTGGCGGCTCAGCACCCAGCCAAGCCCCAGCGCCGTCAGCAGCATCGGCACGGCCAGTATATGGCGGAATGTCGCCATCCATCGGCCGGGCTTGGGCAGGCGCGCGCGCAGGGCGGGGATATAGCCGATGGCGAGGAAGGGCAGGGCAAGTCCCAGTCCCAGCCCGGCGAACACGCCGAGGGCCGCAGACGTCGGCAGCACCAGCGCACCTCCAAGTGCGGCTCCCATGAAAGGCCCCGTGCAGGGGGTCGCAATGAAAGCCGCCAATATGCCGGTCATGAACGCGCCGGACGGGCCGTTGCGGGGGGAGGCGGGGTTGCCGAGCGCGAGCGACGGCAGCTCGAACAGCCCCGCCAGATTGAGGCCGATCGCCAGCGTCAGCAGCAATAGGCCGAGAACGATATAGGGGTTCTGCAGCTGAAAGGCCCAGCCGATGCTTTCACCCCCGGCGCGCAACAGCAGGATGACGCCGCCCAGCGCAAGGCAGGTGACGATCACCCCGGCGGAATAGGCGACCGCCTCGCGCCGCGCCGCGCCTTCGCTTTCGCCGCTGCGGGCAAGGCTGAGCGCCTTCAGGCTCAGGATCGGAAAGACGCAGGGCATCGCGTTGAGGATGAAGCCCCCCGCAACGGCCGCCAGCAGCGTCAGCAGGAATGGAGCGAGGGCCAAGCCCGTGTCGCCCGCAAGCCATCCCTCGGCGTTGGGCGCGGGGCCGGGGACTGCGGCGATCTGCAGGCCCAGGGCGTCGCCCGATGCAGGCTCTACCCGCAATACGCCTTCCAGCCGCGACGGCGCGCCCTGACCGGACTTCGGGACCATCTCCACGATCAGCCTGTCGGCCGAAAAGCCGATGCGCTGGGCGGCGGCATAGTCGATCACGCCGTGTTCGGCCGGATAGAAATATGCCCCTTTCACCTCGCGCGCATCGGGAAAGGGAACCGCCAGAACCAGCCTGCCGTCGCGGCTGGCGATATGGCTTGTTGCGTCAAGCGGTCTGGGCAGGGCCTTGCGCCAGCCGTCGAACCGGGCGCGAAGGGCAGGGCTGATCGCGCCGTCGCCGATGGCGAGGTCCAGCATCGCCCGGGCCTTTTCGGGAACGCACAATGTGTCGCTGCACACCAGATAGTCGATGTCCACGACCACTTGGACAGGCGCGCCATCGGCGAGGCCGGGCGGCAGTTTCAGCCGTCCGATCAGCGCATAGGGGTGCGAATAGACATAGTTCATGAGGCCAGCGACGACGAGCCGCTCGGGCACAGGATAGGCTGGCGGCGTGACCGAGGCCTTCTCCGGCAGCGTCCAGCTGATCCGGTCCGGCATCCCGGCGTCGCCGGTATTCAGCCAATAGCCGTGCCAGCCGGGATCGGGCGTCATGACAAGCGCGACCGCGATCTCGCTGCCCGCGCGCGGCGTCTCGCTCTCTGCCACCAGCTCCACCCGCATGTGCCGTTCCTGCGCGGAGGCGGAGGTCGGCAGCGCCGCAAGGGCAATGAGAAAGGCAAGGAGGAGGCGGATCATGCGCCCGCCAATAGCACCGGCGGCGACCGGCTCAAAAGAAAAGGCGGCTCCCGAAGGAACCGCCCCATCCGTGCAGTCTCGTGAAAGCGGATCAGCGCTTGGAGAACTGGAAGCTGCGGCGGGCCTTGGCCTTGCCGTACTTTTTGCGTTCCACCACGCGGCTGTCGCGGGTGAGGAAACCGGCATGCTTGACCGCCGAGCGCAGCGCCGGCTCATAGCGGGTGAGCGCCTGGGCGATGCCGTGCTTGACCGCGCCGGCCTGGCCGGAAAGGCCGCCGCCGGTGACGGTGCAATAGACGTCATACTGCTCACGCCGGTCGGCCACGTCGAACGGCTGGTTGATGACCAGACGAAGCGTCGGGCGGGCGAAATAGATCGCCTGATCGCGGCCGTTCACCTCGATCTTGCCGGTGCCGGGCTTCAGCCAGACGCGCGCGACGGCATCCTTGCGGCGGCCGGTGGCATAGGCGCGGCCCTGCGCGTCGATCTGCTGTTCACGAAGCGGCGTGACAGGCTCCTGCGAAAGCGGTGCGGGCGCATCGCCCTGGACCGGCTGACCGCCGGCCAGATCGGCGAGATCGGAAAGGGATTGACGGGTATCGGACATTTACGCACCCACCTTGTTCTTGCGGTTCATGGCCGCGACATCGAGGACTTCCGGATTTTGCGCGGCGTGCGGATGCTCCGTGCCGGCGAAGATACGCAAATTGCGCATCTGCTGGCGGCCGAGCGGCCCGCGGGGGACCATTCGCTCCACCGCCTTTTCAAGGATACGCTCGGGGAAACGGCCTGCCAGCACCTTGTCGGCGCGGGCTTCCTTGATGCCGCCGGCATAGCCGGTGTGGCGATAATAGATCTTCTGCGTCAGCTTCTTGCCGGTGAACCGCACCTTGTCCGCGTTGATGATGATGACATTGTCACCGCAATCGACGTGCGGGGTGAAGATCGGCTTGTGCTTGCCGCGGAGGATGTTGGCGACGATGCTCGCCAGACGGCCGACGACCAGCCCTTCGGCATCGATCAGCAGCCATTTCTTTTCGACCTCGTGCGGCTTGGCCGACACTGTGGTCTTCATGAGCGCCTTCATGGCTTTCCAGACCTTATATGGTGTGAAACACGAAACGCCGCCCCGAAAGGCAGCGCGGATGGCGAGCTAATGATCGATGACCCGGCGCAAGTCAAGCAAAACCGCGCTTTTTTGATAGGGTATTATAATACCTCGGCGTCCAGCGCGTGCGCCTGAAGATGGCCGAGCGCGACAAACTCAAGCGTCTTCTCGTGCGTGGCCTCTAGCACGACCAGCGGCGCGAAGCCGGCCTGCCGCGCCTCTTCCCAGCGCGCGGCGCACAGGCACCAGCGGTCGCCCTCATGCAGCCCGCCAAAGCCATATTCAGGGCGGGGGGTGGACAGGTCGTTGCCGACGGCGCGGGAGAATTGCAGGAACTCGTCCGTGACCATGATGCAGACGGTATGCACGCCGCGATCCGACGCATCGGTTTCGCAGCAGCCGTTGCGGGTCCAGCCGGTCAGCGGATCGAAGGAACAGGGCTGCAACTCTCCGCCAAGCACGTTCTTCTGGCTGCTCATCGGCATTGCTCCAACACCCAGGCTTCATAGGATGGGGTCGATGTGCTGATCGGCCACACCGTCACCGCCGGATAATCATATGAGTGGAGTGTAATGATCCGCGCTGTCAGTGGTTCCGCCCGATCGGCGGCCGTCTTGAACAGGGCCGCCGTTTCCGTTGCGGTTTCGATCTGCCCCTGCCAGCGGTAAATCGAATGCGCGTCGCCCAGGATGTTGACGCAGGCGGCGAGCCGCTCTTCCACCATCTGCCGCCCGATGCGCTCAGCCTCAGCCCTGCCGGCGAACGTCGCGTAGACGGTGACGATGCCGCTCATCGGATGCGGCCCAGCCGGTGCGCAACGCCCACCACGGCTATAACCAGAAGCGCAGCGCCCGCCTGATGGGCGACGCCGAGCCAAAGTTCCACGCCGGTGACGATCGTCGCCACTCCAAGCGCGAACTGGAGCAGCGTCATGCCCGCAAGCTCCGCCGCATTGCGCCCCGCGCCGCGCCGCGCCGCTATCCACGCTGTCGCCAGTGCCGCCAGCGCCACGGCATAGGCAAGCGTGCGGTGGGCGAACTGCACCACGACCGGATTGTCGACAAGGTTCTGCCAGTAGGGCGCGAGCATCGGGACATTCTCGGGGAACCAGCGATCCCCCATCAAGGGCCAGCTGTTGAAGGCGAAGCCGGCATTGAGCCCGGCGGTGAACGCGCCGAGGAGGATCTGGAGAACCAGCAAAATGGTGAGCGGTATGACGCTGGCGGCATAGCGCGCGGGCCGGGCGCGTGGATCGTCGGCAAGCCTGGACAGGTCCAGAGCCGTCCACACCAGCCCGCCAAGGATCAGGAGTGCCGCAGACAGGTGCGTGGCGAGGCGGAGGTGGGACACATCCGGCCGGTCGATCAAGCCCGATGCGACCATCCACCAGCCGATCGCGCCTTGCAGCCCCCCCAGCGCGAAGAGCGCCGTGAGGCGCCAGCCATAGCCCTTGGGAATCGCGCGCTTCCACGCGAACCAGAGCAGCGGCAGCGCGAAGGCGACGCCGATCAGCCGACCCAGCAGGCGATGCAGATATTCCCAGAAGAAGATGTTCTTGAACTCGGCGAGCGACATCCCCCGGTTGACCTTCCGGTATTCGGGATAGGCCTTGTACGCCTCGAACTCCGCTTGCCATTCGGCATCGTTCAGCGGCGGGACGACGCCCGAGACCGGCTCCCAGCGCACCATGGAGAGGCCCGATTCGGTAAGCCGCGTGATTCCGCCGATCACCACCATCAGGAACACAAGCGCCGCAATGGCCAGAAGCCAGCGGGAGATCGCGCGCGGGCGGGCGGGGCTGGAAAGGTTGCCGGCGATACCGGCGGAAATCGTCATCGTCATGGCCGGAGACCTATGCGCCCGTCGTCTTGCGAATCCAAGATGGCCTGAAACGCTTCGTGCAGGCGATGTGATATTGTATCTTCATCCCTTAGCTGCCATATGGACGGCGATTCGATGGAGTGGCAGGTGTTTCAGGCATTAAGGCGTTTGGGGGCGGACCGTGCGGCGATGACGCTGTCCGGCCTTTGTCTTGTGCACTGCCTGGCGGGCGTCGTGCTGTTTTCCACCTTTGCGGTGCTGGGCGATGTTCTGGTCAGCCCGCTTGTCCATGAGATCGGCCTTGGCATTGCGATCGTCCTTGCCGCCTGGGCGCTGGGGCGCGGTTATCTGCGCCACCACCGGCTGTTTCCCGCAGCGACGGGCTGCGCCGGAATCGGCCTGATGGCGGCCGGGATCAGCGTTCCGCACGGCGATTTCCGCGAGATCGGCTTCACCGTGCTTGGTGTCAGCCTTGTGGCTGCGGCGCACTATCTCAATCGGCGGACGATTAAGGGCTGAGGCGGCTTTCCTTGCCGCTGCAGGGCTGACGTCCTATCTTTGCGGTCATGGTTCATGCGCATGTCGATCATCAGGGCGAGTCCCTGAACCTGGCCGCCGAAGCGGTGATGCTCAATTCCGGCGAACAATGGACTCCGATGCGCGCCGCCGTGTTCGAGGCGCTCGCTGGTTTTGATCGCCCGGCAAGCGCCTATGACGTGGCGGATGCGGTTTCGCGGGCCGAAGGGCGTCGGGTGGCGGCGAACAGCGTCTATCGAATCCTGGACCTGTTCGTCGGCGTCAATCTGGCGCGGCGGGTGGAAAGTTCCAACGCCTATGTCGCCAACGCCCATCCGGAATGTCTGCACGACTGTATTTTTCTGGTCTGCGATCAGTGCGGCGACACGACGCACATCGATGACGACAATCTCAGCGACGCCGTGCGGCAGGCCGCCCGCAAGACCGGCTTCGCGCCGGAGCGACCGGTTCTTGAGGTGCGGGGACGGTGCGCTTCCTGTCAATCGTCCGGATGAGCCATTGGGTTTGGCGGTCTTTTCGGTTAATGCCCGCCCGTCTTTCATGTTTAGAGGCGCGGTCGGCCAGATCGCGTCGCTGGGAATATCGTTGATGACCAAGCCTGATGGCCGCCGTCCTGACACGCCGCTGCTCGACACGGTGACCACGCCCGTCGACTTGAGGCGGCTCCAGCCGGTCCAGCTGCGCCAGCTGGCGGATGAGCTGCGCGCGGAAATGATCGACGCGGTGAGCGTCACCGGCGGGCACCTTGGCGCGGGACTGGGCGTGGTCGAACTGACGGTCGCGCTCCATTATGTGTTCGACACGCCGGACGACAAGCTGATCTGGGACGTCGGCCATCAGGCCTATCCGCACAAGATCCTGACCGGGCGGCGCGACCGCATCCGGACGCTGAGACAGGGGGGCGGCCTCTCGGGTTTCACCCGCCGGGCGGAAAGCGACTATGATCCGTTCGGGGCGGCGCACAGCTCCACCTCCATCTCGGCGGCGCTCGGCTTTGCGACAGCGAGCCGCCTTTCGGGCAAGCCCGGCAAGGCGATTGCGGTGATCGGCGACGGGGCGATGTCGGCCGGCATGGCCTATGAGGCGATGAACAACGCCCATTCGGCAGGCAACCGGCTGATCGTCATCCTCAACGACAACGATATGTCGATCGCGCCGCCGGTGGGCGCGCTTTCGGCCTATCTCGCGCGGCTGATCTCGTCCGGCACCTTCATTTCGGTGCGCGAGGGACTGCGCAAGATCGCCCGGCGGATGCCGCGCCCGCTGCATATCGCCGCGCGCAAGGCCGATGAATTCGCGCGCGGATTGGCGACGGGCGGCACATTGTTCGAGGAGCTTGGCTTCTATTATGTCGGCCCGGTCGACGGCCATAACCTGGACCATCTGCTGCCCGTGCTGGAGAATGTCCGGGATGCGACGGAAGGGCCGATCCTGGTCCATGTCGTTACAAAAAAGGGCAAGGGCTATGCCCCGGCCGAGGCGGCAGACGACAAATATCACGGCGTCGTCAAGTTCGACGTCATCACCGGGACGCAGGCCAAGGCGCCGCCGGGCCCGCCCAGCTACACCAAGGTCTTCGCACAGGCCCTGGTCGACGAGGCGACGCGCGACGACAAGATTGTCGCGATCACAGCCGCCATGCCGTCGGGAACGGGACTGGACCTGTTTGAAAAGTCGTTTCCGGACCGGACCTTCGACGTCGGCATTGCCGAGCAGCACGCCGTCACCTTCGCGGCGGGCCTCGCCGCGCAGGGATACCGGCCGTTCTGCGCGATCTATTCGACCTTCCTCCAGCGCGCCTATGATCAGGTCGTGCATGATGTCGCGATCCAGAACCTGCCGGTCCGGTTCGGCATCGACCGCGCGGGGCTGGTGGGCGCGGACGGCGCGACCCACGCCGGATCGTTCGACATCGCCTATCTGGCGACGCTGCCCAACATGGTGGTGATGGCGGCGGCCGACGAAAGCGAGCTGGTGCACATGGTCCACACCATGGCGCTGCATGATTCAGGGCCGATCGCCGTGCGCTATCCGCGCGGTTCGGGGGTGGGGCTGGCGCTTCCCGAGACGCCGCAGCGCCTTGAGATCGGCAAGGGGCGCATCGTCCGGGAGGGCAAGAAGATCGCGCTGCTTTCGCTCGGCACCCGGCTTGGCGAGGCGGAAGCGGCGGCGGCGAAGCTGGACGCGATGGGGCTTTCGACCACCGTTGCCGACATGCGGTTCGCCAAGCCGCTGGACCTTGATCTTGTCCGCAAGCTGGCGGCGAACCACGAACTGCTCATCACGATAGAGGAAGGCGCGATCGGCGGCTTCGGCGCGCATGTGCTGACGATCGCGTCCGACGAGGGACTGACCGATGCCGGGCTCAAGATCCGGACGCTGCGTCTGCCGGATGTTTTCCAGGACCACGACAAGCCCGAAGCGCAATATGCCGAGGCGCATCTGGACGCCGAAGGCATAGTCGAGGCGGCGCTGACGGCGCTGCGCCACAACAGCGTCAAGGTCAGCGGAATAGCGCGGGCCTGAGCGCCTCATGGCCAAACAGCGCGCGGATCAGATCCTCGTCGAGCAGGGACTCGCTGAAAGCCGGACGCGGGCGCAGGCGCTGATCCTTGCAGGGCTGGTCTATGTGGGCGACCGTCGCGTCGCCAAGGCCGGCGAGACATTGGCCGAAGATGCAAGCCTTGTCGTCAAGGGCCGCGACCATCCCTGGGTGAGCCGTGGTGGCGTGAAGCTGGCAGGCGGTCTCGATCACTTCGGATGGGACGTGACCGGCGCGGTCGCGCTGGATGTGGGGGCATCGACGGGCGGCTTCACCGACGTCCTTCTCACGCGCGGCGCAAAGCGGGTCTATGCGGTCGATGTCGGACACGGCCAGCTAGCGTGGAAGCTGAGGAGCGATCCGCGCGTGATCGTCCTGGAGCGGACCAACGCCCGGCATCTGAGCGCCGAGCTTGTTCCCGAGCCGATCGACATCGCGGTATGTGACGCAAGCTTCATTTCGCTTGCCAAGGTGCTGGATATACCGCTCGGCTTCGTCAGGCCGGGGGGGCGTCTGCTCGCGCTTGTCAAACCACAGTTCGAGGCAGGCCCGGATGAAGTGGGCAAGGGTGGCGTGGTGCGCGATCCGGCTGTTCATCGGCGGGTCTGCGAACAGGCGGTCCAATGGCTGGAGCAGCGTGGCGGCTGGATCGTCGATGGACTTGTCGAAAGCCCGATAAAAGGCCCGGAAGGAAATATCGAATTTCTTATCGGGGCCACGAAATCCTTGTAAAATAATCGTCATGACTGTAGCGCATGCAGCACTCCCATGCGCCGCTTACCTGTAATTTCCGCGATCGCCTTTGCGCTGCTGGCTTCGTGCGGCAGCGACGGGCGAGCGCAGCGGGAGCCTCAGGCACCGCTGGTGCAGGCCCTCACAGTCGAAGAGCACCGATTTGTGGACCGGATCGATGCGGTCGGCACGGCCAATGCGCGTGAACAGGTGACGCTGACGTCGCCGATCACCGAAAGGATTCTTCGGCTCAATTTCTCTGACGGTGCAACGGTGCGGGCGGGCCAGGTCATTGCGGTGCTCGCCCAGGGGCAGGAGGCGGCCGCACTGGACGACGCGGCCGCCCGCCAGCGCGAGGCGGAGCAGCAGCTGTCCAGGCTCCGCGAGTTGAGAGAGCGCGGCTTTGCGACCAACGCGAACCTCGACGCCCAGATCGCGGCGGCCGCATCCGCGCGCGCCCAGGCGGCGCAGGCGCGGGCGATGATCGCCGACCGCGTGATCCGCGCGCCATTCTCCGGTCATGTGTCGCTGCGCAATATTTCGCCGGGCGCTGTCGTTTCAGCGGGAACCGAGATCGTCACAATCGCCGACCTGTCGGAAATCAAGCTCGATTTCGCGGTGCCCGAAACCATGCTCTCGACCGTTGCCGAAGGGCAAACGATAGCGGCGGAGGCGGCCGCCTATCCCGGCGTGCCGTTCCGCGGGACGATCAGCACGATAAGCCCGATCGTCGATCCCCAGACGCGGTCGGTGATGATCCGGGCGCGATTGCCCAATCCGGACCTCAGGCTCCGGCCGGGCATGTTGATGACGGTAAGCATCGAGGCATCCCCGCGCGACCGGTTGGGTGTTCCGGAACTGGCCGTGGTGAGCGAGGGCGAGACGCGCTACGTCTTTGTCATAGGTGCTGACGGGAAGGTCGCCCGAACCGCCGTGAAGACAGGCACCCGCCAGAACGGGTTGGTGGAAGTAACAGACGGCCTTCGGCGCGGTCAGCGGGTGGTGGGCGACGGCGTGGTGAAGGTGGCCGACGGGATGTCGGTGCGCGTCCAGGGTGGCGGCGGCGCGGCGCAACCGGCTGCGAAATAGGGAATGTTTCTTTCCGACATCTCCGTAAAGCGGCCGGTCCTTGCCGCGGTGATGTCGATGCTGATCGTGCTGGCGGGCGTGGTCGCCTTCCTCCAGCTGTCGATCCGCGAATATCCGGACACCGACCCGCCGATCGTGTCGGTCGAGACAGTTTATCGCGGCGCTGCGGCGAATGTCATCGAAAGCCGCATCACGCAGGTGATCGAAGATCGCATTTCCGGCATAGAGGGGGTTCAGACGATCACCTCGCGATCGGAAGACGGCGAATCCGATATTTCCATCGAGTTTCGCCCCGGGCGCTCGATCGACGAAGCGGCGAACGATGTGCGCGACCGGATAGGAGGCGTGCTCGACGAGCTTCCCGACGACGCTGATCCGCCCGAGGTGCGCAAGGTCGATGCCGATGCCTCGCCGATCATCTGGTTCAACATCACTGCGCCCGGATGGACGAGCCTCCAGATCTCCGATTACGTCGACCGCTATCTGGTTGACCGCTTCTCTTCGCTGGACGGCGTGGCGCGCGTGCTCATCGGCGGGGAGGCGCGGCCGTCGATGCGCGTTTGGCTGAACGCGCCAAAACTTGCAGCCTACAGCCTGACCCCTAATGACGTGGAGAACGCGCTTCGCGGTCAGAATGTGGAACTTCCGGCCGGGCGTATCGAAGCGGTGAACCAGAACGTCACGCTGCGCGTCAACCGGCCTTACACCACCGCCCAGCAGTTCCGTGAACTGGTCGTCGGGCGAGGGGACGGCGGATATCTCGTTCGGTTGGGGGATGTAGCTCGGGTGGAGGAGGGGCCTGAAAACCCCTATTCGACTTTCAGGTCCAATGGCGTGCCCGGAGTGGGCATCGGCGTCATCCGGCAATCCGGGGCGAACGCGCTTGCAGTGGCGCAGGCCGCCAAGGACGTCGCGGCACAACTGGGTTCCAGCCTGCCGCAGGGCATGGCGATAGATGTCTCCAACGACAGCTCGCTTTTCATAGAGCGCGCCATCTCCAATGTTTACGAAACGCTCGCCGAGGCGGCGTTCCTCGTGGTGGTCGTGATCTTCGTGTTTCTCGGTTCCGCCCGTGCGACGCTGATTCCGGCGATAACGGTGCCGATCTGCCTTCTCGCCACATTCGCGGTGCTCTGGGTCTTCGGTTTTTCGATCAACCTGCTCACCCTGCTGGCGCTGGTTCTCGCGATAGGGCTTGTCGTCGACGATGCCATCGTGGTGCTCGAAAACGTCTATCACCGGATCGAGCAGGGCGAGCCGCCGCTGACCGCTGCCTTCAAGGGCACGCGCCAGGTGGGTTTTGCCGTGCTTGCCTCCACGGCGGTGGTTTGCGCCGTTTTCGTGCCGGTGATGTTCCTTGCGGGCACGACCGGCCTGCTGTTCCGCGAATTGGCGGCGGCAATGATCGGGGCGGTCGCCTTCTCCGGTTTCCTGGCGCTGACGCTGACGCCGATGCTGTGTTCGAAGATGATTCGCAAGGAAACGCGCAAGGGGCTTTCCGGCTGGCTTCAGACCCGCTTCGAGCGCCTGGAGAGCCGGTATGACGCTCTGATCGGAAAAGCGCTGCTGCGGCCTTTGCCGACATTCATCGGGGTGGGCGTAATGATCGCGGTGGCGGGCGGGTTGTTCCTGACGCTGCGGTCGGAGCTTGCCCCGGCAGAGGACACAGGGGCGTTCATGGTCAGTCTGAGCGCGCCGGAGGGCACGGGTTTCAACCAGATGGACAGCTATGTCCGACAGGCCGAGAAGATCGTGTTGCCGATGGTGGAGGATGGTCCTGTGCGCCGCGCCATCGGTCGCACGCCGGGCAGTTTTTCCGCGTCGGAGGATTTCAACAACGGCCGTATCATCGTGTTCCTTCAGCCCTGGGAGGAGCGCGACCAGACCACACAGGAGGTTGTGAACGAGGTCAACAAGGGCCTCGCGACGATCCCCGGCGTGCGCGGCAATGCCACCCAACCCTCCTCGCTCGGGCGAGGGAGGGGACAGCCAATCAATTTCGTGATCGCCGGCGGCTCCTATGCGGAACTGGCCAAGGCGCGCGACCGGATCATTGCCGCGGCCGCTCGGAATCCCGGCATTCTGGATCTGGACTCAGACTATAAGGCGACCAAGCCGCAGCTGCTTCTGGATGTGGACACCACCCGTGCCGGCGATCTTGGCGTGTCGGTCGATGCGATCAGCCAGGCGCTGCAAACGATGATGGGTTCGCGCCGCGTCACCACCTATGTGGAAAGGGGCGAGGAATATCGGGTCGTCGTCCAGGCCGACGCCGAAGGACGCGCCAACGAGCGGGATCTGACGAACGTCTATGTCCGGTCGCGCTCGGATACGCTGGTGCCGCTGTCGAACCTTGTCAGCTTTCGGGACGCCGCCGATGCGCGCGAACTGGGCCGGTACAACAAGATGCGGGCGATTACGCTCACCGGTTCGCTTGCTTCAGGATATACGCTGGGCGAGGCGCTGGACTTTCTGGAGAACGAGGCCGCCGGCAGTCCGGAGGTGACGGCGGTGGGCTATCGCGGCGAAAGCCAGTCCTACAAGGAAACGGGCGGCTCGATCGCGCTGGTCCTGGCTCTAACCATCCTGCTCATCTACCTGCTGCTTGCCGCCCAGTTCGAAAGCTTCGTCCATCCCGGCGTTATTATCACCACCGTTCCGCTCGCCGTGGCGGGCGGGGTGATCGGCCTTGCGCTCATGGGGCAGACACTCAACCTCTACAGCCAGATCGGGATCGTCATGCTCGTCGGTCTGGCCGCCAAGAACGGGATTCTCATCGTCGAGTTCGCCAATCAGCTCCGCGACGAGGGGCATGACATATTGGAGGCGACGCGCATTGCCTCGGTGCGCAGGCTCCGGCCGATCCTGATGACCTCGATCGCAACCGTGGCGGGGGCGCTGCCGTTGATGCTCGCCACCGGTGCGGGTGCGGCCGCGCGCCGCTCCATCGGCGTGGTGGTGGTATCGGGTGTAAGCCTTGCTACCTTGATAACCCTTTTGCTCATCCCAATTCTCTACTTGCGGTTGGGCCGCAATACGGGTTCACCTCAAGCCGTAGCCCGCAAGCTCGATGCCGAATTGAGTCGGGTAAACGCGGGAGAAGGGAAATGAGAGCATGACGGGTCTGGCCTCACCATCTCAGATTCGCATGTCGTTTCTGCGCTGGGCGATCGTCGCCGTACCGCTGATCGTGCTGCTGGGCTCGCTATCCGGAGGCATCGGCGGATCGGCGGGAGAAAGCTCGTGGTACGCGGCGTTGCAAAAGCCCGCGCTGGTTCCGCCCGGCTGGGTGTTCGCCGTGGCGTGGACCATATTATACGCGCTGATGGGCCTTGCACTGGCGATGATCCTCAACGCGCGCGGCGCGTATGGGCGTCCTGCGGCGCTCACGCTCTTCGGCATACAACTGGCCCTCAATCTCGCCTGGTCGCCGCTCTTTTTCGGCGCGCACCGCATTCAGGCCGCCTTCTGGCTGATCCTGGCCATTTTCTTTTTCGCACTGCTCACCACATTGGCATTCGGACGTATCCGCAAATGGGCGGCCTGGGCGATGGTACCTTATCTGGCGTGGTTATGTTTCGCGGCGGTGTTGAATTGGCAGATCATGCAACTCAACCCCGGCGGAACGGCGCCCGGAGTGGTGGAATATCAACTGAGCTGACCATTCGGCGCGCTGTTGGAGGAGCATGATCATGCAATCGCAAAATCGTTTTTTCGAAGATTTCTCCAAGGTTGTGAACGGAGCCGTCGGCACATTGGCCGGGGTGGGGCGCGAAGCCGAAGGCGCGCTTCGCGAACGCTTCCGCGAGTTCATGGGCGGGTTCGACTTTGTCAGCCGTGACGAGTTCGATGCTGTCAAGGCGATGGCGGCTGCGGCGCGAGACGAGGTGGACGAATTGAAGGCCCGGCTGGAAGCCCTTGAAAAGAAATCGGCCAAGGCAGGAAAGGCTGCGGCCGACAAGAGCGCTGGTTTGGATATCTGAGCGGGAACTTTAAAACGATCCACAGCTTTTTCGCGGTACAGCGCGGCTTTTGCTTGCATCGCGCAGCGCAAGACAGCAGGCTTTCTGCGCTGAATTGCGCCAGGAGAATGGCTTGATCGCACTCGATCAGGAAGACACTTCGCCCCTTTCGGCGCCGATCGATATGCTCGAGCATTATTTCGGTGCGCATGGATGGGCGTTTGAACGTACGGGCGATGACGAGATCGTCGCCAACGTCCAGGGTTCCTGGGCGAGCTATGAATTGCGCGCCGTCTGGCGGGTCGAGGATCGCGTTCTCCAGTTTCTGGCGCTTCCCGATATCCGCGTGCCGAGCGACAAGCGCATAGCGATCTATGAGACCATCGGGCTCATCAACGAACAGCTCTGGCTCGGCCATTTCGAGATGTGGTCGTCGGACGGGCTGGTCCTTTTCCGCCACGCGGCGATGCTGGAATGCGAGGATGACGAGGGCGAGGGGCAACTCACGCTCGATCATGCGCAGGCTGTCGTCGAGGCGGCGATAGACTGCTGCGAGCGCTATTATCCCGTGTTCCAGTTCGTGCTCTGGGGCGGCAAGTCGCCCTCGGACGCATTGGCGGCCTCGCTCGTCGAAACCGTCGGCGAAGCCTGAATCCCATGTCGGCGCTGGCGCGTGTAGGGTCGATCTGGCTTGTCGGATGCGGAAACATGGGCGGCGCGATGCTGCGCGGCTGGCTGGCCCAGGGGCTTGCTCCGGACAAACTTACCGTCATCGATCCGGCATTGCCAGAACTGCCGGCAGGCGTCCGGTCGCTCAATGCGCTACCAGACGGCGAGGCTGGCCCGGAGGTTCTGGTGCTCGCGGTCAAGCCGCAGCTCCTGGGTGACGTTGTCGCGCAATTCCGCCGCAAGTCGGGCTCAGCGCCCGGCCTGCTCCTTTCGGTGCTGGCCGGAGTGGAATCCGGGATCCTGAAACAGGCTTTCAATGCCGGCGCGACGGTGCGCGCCATGCCGAACCTGCCCGCGCAGATCGGCAAGGGGGTCACGGTCCTGTGCAGCGAGGATGCCGATATGGATCGGCGTCAGATCGCCGAAGAACTGATGCGGGTGCTGGGCACCGTCGAATGGATTGCCGATGAGGCGCTTTTCCATGCGGTGACCGCCCTGTCGGGGAGCGGCCCCGGCTATGTCTTTCGCTTCATCGAGGCAATGGCCGATGCAGGACGCGCGCTGGGGCTTCCCGAAGAACTCGCGTCGCGGCTCGCGGTCGAGACCGTTTCCGGCTCCGCCCTGCTTGCATCGGCTTCCGATGAAAGCCCCGCCGAACTTGCCGATCGCGTCGCCAGCCCCGGCGGCACGACAAGGGAAGGGCTGAACCGGCTGGACGCAGCCGACGGAATCCGCCCGCTCATTCGCCAGACGCTTGAAGCCGCCGCCCGGCGCAGCGCCGAACTCGCGGCGGCCGCCCGCCAGAGCTAGCACTCAGGAGCCGGAGTCTTCAGATTCGCGGCTCTCCGGCGGTTCCACTCGGCCAGCCCGCTTCAGGGGCGACATGATCCACAATGTCACGACCGTCGCCACCGACAGCATGACCGCCACGTCAAGGCTTCCCAGCCCGACAGCCATGCCGATCGCACCCGTCACCCAGATGCTGGCCGCAGTCGCAGTGCCCTTGACCGAATCCTTCAGCCGCAGGATTGCGCCACCGCCGATAAAGCCCATGCCGGTGATGAGCCCTTCGACGATGCGCGCCATCGCTTCCGGGCTTGACGCGATGAGCGGTTCGGCTGCCTGGATGAAGCCGCATGTCGCAACGGCGACGAGGGGAAAGGTGCGCAGGCCTGCGCTGCGTTCCTCGTGCTCGCGATTCCAGCCGATCGGAAAGGCGAGCGCATAGGCGATCGCCAGCGCCACAAGTTGCGGCAGTATGTTGAACTCGTCGCGGCCCAGAAGTTGCTCGATCATGGCCTTTCCCGCAGCTTGTGCAAACCATAATGCGACCCTCGGAACTTCGTTCCCGAGCCGTCATGGAAGCCGCCGGTCTGGTGCTCGATGATTGACAATGCGGGCAACGCACGCCAACTGCCGACGGTAAATGAACGCCCACGCCCGGTCGGTTCATGGGCCGAGGCGATGCTGGAGAAGCTATGTCCGAAGATCCCGTTGTCATTTCGTCCTATGCACGCACGCCGATGGGCGGCTTTCAGGGAGTGCTGGCGGGCGCGACGGCGACCCAGCTTGGCGCGACGGCTGTAGCCGGCGCGGTGGAGCGCGCGGGCGTTGCTCCTGAAAAGGTGGACCGCATCTACATGGGATGCGTGCTGCCCGGCGGGCTGGGGCAGGCGCCCGCCCGGCAAGCGGCGCTCAAGGCCGGTCTGCCCCGGTCGGTAGAGGCGACGACGGTCAACAAGATGTGTGGCTCGGGCATGCAGGCCGCGGTCATGGCGGCGGACACGCTTGCCGCCGGATCCGCCGATGTCGTGATTGCGGGCGGCATGGAGAGCATGACGAACGCGCCATATCTGCTTGCCAAGCATCGCTCCGGCGCGCGCATCGGCCATGACGTCGTGAAGGACTCAATGTATCTGGACGGGCTTGAGGACGCCTATTCGCCCGGCAAGCTGATGGGCGCGTTCGCGGAAGAAACGGCTGGCCAATACCAGTTCACCCGCGAGGCGCAGGATGCCTATGCGATACGCTCGCTTTCACGGGCGAACGAAGCGATCGCCAGCGGCGCTTTCGCGCAGGAGATCGTCCCGGTCACGGTTTCCGGCCGGGGCGGCGACATCATTGTGGATACGGACGAGCAGCCCGGCAAGGCGCGCCCGGACAAGATCCCCGGCCTGAAGCCCGCCTTTGCAAAGGATGGGACGATCACCGCCGCCAATGCTTCGTCCATTTCCGATGGCGCGGCGGCGCTTGTGATGACCCGCGCGAGCGTTGCCGAAAAGCTCGGCCTGCCTATGAAGGCGCGCCTCGTGGCCCACGCGGCCCATGCTCATGAGCCGGGCTTGTTCAGCACCGCCCCGGTTCCGGCGATCCGAAAGGTACTGGAAAAGGCGGGCTGGACGGTGGACGACGTCGACTTGTTCGAAGTGAACGAGGCCTTTGCCGTGGTTGCGATGGTCGCGGCGCAGGAACTCGGCATTCCGGATGAAAAACTCAACGTGAACGGCGGTGCGACGGCGCTTGGGCACCCGGTCGGCGCGTCGGGAGCGCGTATCATGGCGACGCTGATCGCCGCGCTGGAACGGCGAGGGTTGAAGCGCGGGGTGGCTGCCTTGTGCATTGGCGGCGGCGAGGCTACGGCTGTCGCTCTCGAATTGATCTGATATCTGGATGGGCAGTGCTGTGATGGACAAGGGCCAGGCGATGAGCGGTGATGCACCCGTTTTGTTCCAGCACGAAAATGGTGTGGCGCGTCTGACGCTGAACCGGCCGGACGCCGGAAACACCATCGACCTGCCGCTCGCGCGCGCGTTGATGGATGCGGCCATTGCCTGCGACGAGGATGATGCGATTCGCGTCGTGGTGCTGACCGGGGCGGGCAAGATGTTCTGCGCGGGCGGCGACATCGATGGCTTTGCGGTCGCCGGGGAAGATACCGGGACACTGTTCAAGCATCTGACCGCCCCTGTGCATTCCGCCGTTTCCAAGCTGATGCGCATGGAAAAGCCGCTGGTGACCGTCATCAACGGACCGGCCGCAGGCGCGGGGCTCAGTCTCGCGCTTATGGGCGACGTCGTAATCGCCGCCAGATCGGCAAAATTCGCTTTCGCCTATGGTGCGATCGGCCTCACTCCGGATGGAGGCGCGTCGTGGTTTCTGCCGCGCCTCATCGGGATGCGCCGCGCTCAGGAACTGGCGTTGCTCAACCGCAGGCTTTCGGGTGAGGAGGCGGCGGAGCTTGGACTTATCACCCGTGTGGTCGATGATGAGGCGCTTGCCGAGGAAGCGGACAAGGTGGTTGCGCAGCTATCGGCGTCCGCAACCCGCGCCATGGGCCGGACACGAAACCTGCTGCTGTCGAGCTTTACCAATTCGCTTGAAGAGCAGATGGAGCTTGAGGCGCGTGCGATTTCACTGTCGAGTCGCGACGAAGGCCGCGAGGGCGTTGCCGCCTTTCTCGAGAAGAGAAAGCCGGATTTCACCCGCTAGAGCGGTTTGTCCGCGGCGTCGATTGCGCGCAGCGCCTTCTGGGCGCGTTCCTCCAGCTCGGCCGCATAGGCTTCGCGTGTGCGGCTTTCGTTCGTCACCTCCATAAGAAGGGCGATCCAGTGACTGGGGAGCCCATGTACTCCCATGATCGGCGTGATGATCCAGCGGACCGCATAAGGCTCGCCGTCCTTACGGTAGTTGATCGTCTCGCCGCAAAAATAATCGTCCGCCTGGAGCGACGTCTTCAATCGGCACAGGACCTCCGGATCGGTCGTCGGCCCTTGCAGGATGCGCGGCGATTTGCCCAGCACCTCCGCCCTGGCGAAGCCGGTCATGTCCTCGAACATCCGGTTGACATAGCGAATGATGGGACCGGGGGGCTCCAGATCGAGATCGGTGATGATGACGGCCAACCCGGCGCTGTCGAGTGCGGACACAAGCACTGCGTCGAACGGCTCCGTCCTGCTTCTGTGCGGCACTATACTCTCCTTACCGCTGATTCCACGGTCATCACGGGCAGTCGGAGCTGTCTTCACCAGGCGGCCGAGACACTCCGGCATGCGTCGCATGGGCCATTCCCATCGTCTTTTCAGGGCTTTCCAACCCGGTGAATGTCAGATAGCCGGACAGACGCGGAAAATCCGCAGGAATAATGCGAAGGAAACAAAAGCAGCATGCCAGGGGGCAGTCCGGACAGGATAACGATCGTCATCCCCCATCTGCATCAGTGGCGGCAGCTCGACGACTGCCTGGCGTCTCTGCATTCCCAGACTCTTCCCCGGGACAGATATGACATCATCGTCGTCGACAATGGCTCGACCGATTTCGAAACCGGCCGGCAGAATGTTTCCCGCCGCTATCCGGACGTTCGCATGGTCTCTGAACGGGAGATCGGCCCCGGTCCAGCACGGAACACGGGCGTCGGGTTGGCGGAAACGGAGATGATCGCCTGCGTCGACGCCGATTGCATCGCCGACAGCCGCTGGGTCGAATCCGCGCTGAATGCGCTTGCGGCAGGGGGGGCTGGCACCATCCATGGCGGCGATGTCCAGATCGCACGGCAAAGTCCCGGCCGCTTCACCGAGGTTGAGGCATATGAGGCGGTGTTCGGCTATCGCCAGAAGCTGTACATCACGAAGAAGCATTTTTCCGGCACCGGAAACCTCGCCTTCTGGAAGAGCGATTTCGCGCGGATCGGCCCTTTTGCAGGGATAACCGTCGCCGAAGACATGGACTGGGGGCGCCGGGCGCGCGCGGCGGGCATGAAGCTGTCGTACAATCCGCAGATGCTTGTTTATCATCCGGCGCGCAAATCGGTGGCCGAGCTCGAGAGCAAATGGTCCAGGCATATCGCCCATGAGCTGGAAAAATCGCGGGGCGGCAAAGCGCATGTGCTGAAATGGACGGCGAGGTCGATTGCGGTGGTCCTGTCGATCTTCCCGCATCTGGGGACCATCGCCCTGTCCGAAAAGCTGACCGGCCTGCCTTCAAGGCTGAAAGCCAGTCGCGTGCTTGTCCGCATCCGGCTGTTCCGCGCCGCTGCGATGCTTCGCCAGATGATGTCCCGGCACAGCGAGGCGCAGCGATGGAATCGCTAGAGAGGGCTCCCCTCGCCGTCATCATGGTCAACTGGCGGTCAGCCGAGGACACGATCGAGTGTCTTGAATCGCTCATGCACAGCCAGCAGCCCATGCGGCTGATCGTCTGCGACAATCAGTCAGGCGACGGATCGGTGGAGAAAATCCTCGCCTGGGCCAGGGGCGAAAGGCCGGTCGAACCGAAATCCGATACGCTTGCCCATCTGACGCGGCCGGCGGTCCCCAAGCCGGTGGAGCATGTCGTGTTGAACCGTCAGCAGGCCGAAGAGGGCGATGTGCCCTCATCACGGCTCATCATCATCAACACGGGCGACAATCTCGGATATGCCGGGGGTAACAATGTCGGCATGCGCATGGCGCTGCGCGACCCCGACATCAAATATATCTGGCTGCTGAACAACGACACGGTCGTCGAGCCAGATGCCCCGGCGGCCGTGGTCCGCGCATTCGAACGCGACAGCGCCTGCGGCATGCTGGGCACGGTGGTCCGCTATTATTTTCGCCCCGACCGGCTCCAACTGCTGAACGGGTCCCGCTATTCGAGCTGGACGGGCAGGGGATATCCGATCGCTGCCGGACAGCCCGTCGAGGCCGCTTTCGATGCCGGCGAGGTCATATCCAAAACCGATTTCGTCTGTGGAGCCTCGCTCGCCATATCCCGGCCGTGCGTGGAAGCCATCGGCCTGATGGACGAGCGCTATTTTCTGTATTTCGAGGAAATCGATTGGGCGATGCAGGCGCGCGGCCGGTTTTCGACGGGCTTCGCGGCAGACGCCGTCATCTACCACAAGGAAGGCGGAAGCATCGGGTCCAGCCGCGAACTGGCCCGGCGCAGCGCGTTCTCGGAATATTATCTAGCCAGAAGCAAGATGCTCTTCGGCCGCAAGCACAGCCCCGCCAAATTGCCGTTCCTGATCGCCAGCAACCTGCTGATGGCCTTGCGGCGGATCACGCAGGGACATGCGGACAAGGCAGTAGCCATCGCTCGCGGTTCGTTCAACCAGCCGTTTCAGCGGGACTGACGGGCGGGCGACGCCGCCGGCGCAGACCCGCATCAGTGAGATGGGCGCGCTCCTATTCCTCCGCGCACCAATGAATGTCGATCGGCACTTCGGTTTCGGCCAGAATGCGGCCGATCGGCGTGTTCGAGAGCGGCCCGTCCTTGATCGCCTGTTCCACCACTGCGCGCTTTGCATCGCCGCTGAACGCCAGCGTGAGGGTGCGCGCTGAGAGAATGGCCGCCCGGCTCAGCGTGACCCGCGGCACCGGCGCATCGGCGGGCATGGGGTCGGGCATCACGCCCAGCGCGCGGCGGGTTTTGGGACCTTCCAGCGCCTCCTCCAAATCGGGACCGGGAAAGATCGATGCGGCATGGCCGTCTTCGCCCACGCCAAGCCAGACGAGATCGGGCGGCCATTGCAGATCGGCGAGCCTTGCGTCGGCGGCCTTGCCGGCGGCCCGGTAGTCGGCGGCCGCCTCGGCCGTGATCGGCAGCACGCGCGCGCCCTTGGGCAGGAACTGTCTGGCGATCATGCCGACGTTGCTCATGGGGCTGTCGACAGGCACCAGCCGGTCGTCGGTGGGGATGATGGTGACGTGCTTCCACTTGATCTTCGCCGCCGCCAGCTTCTCGAAGATCGGCACGGGGGACTTGCCGCCCGGCAGCGCGATCAGCGCCTGGCCGCGCGCATCCAGCGCGCTTTCGATGATGAACCCGATGTCGCCGGCAACGGCCTCGGCCATTTCGGCGGCGTCGTCATATTCCCACCATTCGACTTCGATCATTGCGGCTGCTCCTATGATGATTGTCCAGCGGGGATGAGATCTTCCCGGCGCTGGAACTGAGTGAAGTCATTGAACACCCATCCGTTTTTGAGGGTGTCATAGATGATCGTCAGCAGCTTGCGGGCAGTGGCGATAATGGCCTTGCCGAAGCCGCGGCGCTCTCGGATGCGATTGTGATAGCCCTTGAGATAGGGCGAGTAGCGGATGGCACTGAGCGTGCATTGCACCAGCGTGGTCCGCGCGAGGCGGTTGCCTTGTTTCGTGATGCGGCCGCGATGATCGGTTTCGTTCGACTGTCTGACGCGCGGCACGATGCCGAAGTAGGCGGCGAGCTTGTCGGCGCTGGCAAAGTCATGGACGTTGCCGATGGCGGTGAGCAGCACTGCGGCCGAGCGCGGCCCCACGCCCTTGATGCTGGTCAGCCCTTCGTAGCCGTCAAAGGTCGCGGCAACGCCTTCGATCTCGCGGTCGAGATGGGCAAGGCTGGCGCTCAGCGACAGCGCCTGCTCGCGCAGCACCTCGATCTCGATTACTTCGCAGCGGGAGAAGAGGTCCAGGTCGATGGCGGCGAGCCCTCGCTTCGATCCGAGGCTTTCCTTTTTGAGCTTCAGCCCCTTGCGCACATGCAGCGCGTGGATCTTGTTGAGCAGCCGCGTGCGCTGCTTGACCAGAACGTCGCGCGTATGGGTGAGCGAGGCCAGCTCGCTCTGGTCCTGCGTCCTGGCCCGCGTCTCGGGCAGCATGTCCTTGGACAGGAACAGTGCAAGCGCCGCAGCGTCGTTGCGGTCGGTCTTCTTCACCGACTTCCTGATCACCTTGAACTGCGATGGATTGACCACCACCACCCGCCCGACGCAGGGCAGCACCTGATCGCGGAACCAGGCGCTGTTGCCGGTCGCCTCGATCGCCACCTCGTCGTCGGCGTCGAGGCTCAGGCAGAATCGCTCCATGTCGGCGGCCGACAACGTGAGCGTCTCGAAGCTCTGAGCCCCGTCCGGCTCGCGCCGGCACACCGTGATGCTGTTCTGATGAAGATCGACACCGATAAAGGACATGGCTATTCTCCGCTCGTTGGGTGAGGCGGAACCCTCAATGGGTGTGAACGGCCCGGCCAAACTCCTATCCGAGGTCACCGGATGCTTCCGGGCCTCAAGCTGGTCGTTCGGCGGCAGGCGGCGGGTAAGCTCCTTCACAGGGTCAAAAGCCCTAAAATGCCAATCCAGCCTGCAACCTATCCGCCTCACCCAATGCTCTAGCATCGGGCGCCAAGACCGCTCACCGCTCATTCATGCCAGCTCCTTCGTGGGAATGCTTCGGCGCGAAGCGTACTTTACGGCTCCCGGCTCAATGACCTAGAGGGAGCGCGCTTTCAACCTCATAGGGATCACATAGCGACATGGCCCAGCCAAGCTCGGATGTTTTAGGCGCCGTCGATGCACCGCTCCGCCCGCTGCCGATGCTGATTTTCGGCTCGCGCTGGCTTCAGCTGCCGCTTTATCTCGGCCTCATCGTCGCGCAGTGCGTCTATGTCTTCCTGTTCCTGAAGGAACTGTACCATCTGCTGAGCCATGCCAATGAGTTCGGCGAGCAGCAGATCATGCTGGTGGTGCTGGGTCTGATCGACGTGGTGATGATCTCCAACCTGCTCGTCATGGTGATCGTAGGCGGTTACGAGACCTTCGTTTCCAGACTGCGGCTTCAGGGGCATCCGGACCAGCCCGAATGGCTGAGTCACGTGAACGCGGGCATTCTGAAGGTGAAGCTGGCGATGGCGATCATCGGCATCTCGTCGATCCACCTGCTGCGAACCTTCATCGAATCGAGCAATCTCGGCAGCGAGGGCGCGCGCTATACGTCGGAAGGCGTGCTTTGGCAGACGGTGATCCACTGCGTCTTCATCCTTTCGGCGATCGGCATCGCCTATGTGGACAGGATGACCCAGACCAGACATTGAGACGCTTGACTGCGCAGCCGATTTCAGGGCAAGCGCGGGGCAGGGCGCGGGTGTAGCTCAATGGTAGAGCAGAAGCCTTCCAAGCTTACGACGAGGGTTCGATTCCCTTCACCCGCTCCAATCTCCCCATAGGCTGTATGCTTCTTTCGCAGAGGCTTGCGTGCTTGCACGGCTGAGCCTATAGACGCCGCCCTTGGCCTTAGGAGTGTAGCTCAGTTGGTAGAGCATCGGTCTCCAAAACCGAGGGCCGTGGGTTCGAGTCCCTCCACTCCTGCCAGTTTCCTCGCGGCCGCTCTTGCGGGCGCGGGAAGACGGGCCTAATAGGGCCGGGACGACAGGTTAGGTCCAAGCGGCGGTCGCCGGAAGGTGAGGCGCGGCTTGGGCGGTTTGTTGTGTTTTTGGATTGAGCGCAGACAGGACGGCCGAACAGAATGGCAAAGGTCTCACCCGGCGAGTTCGTCCGGCAGGTTCGCAACGAAACGGCGAGGGTCAGCTGGCCCTCGCGCCGCGAAACCGTGCTGACGACCGTGATGGTGCTGATCATGACCACGCTGCTTTCGATCTTCTTCCTTGGGGTCGATCAGATCCTGGGCAGGATCGTTCGATTCCTTCTGTCGCTGGCTGCTTGAGTTTATAGGGCGAGGAACCGGGTCAACACATGTCGCGCTGGTATATTATCCACGCCTATTCGGGCTTCGAGAACAAGGTCCGCGATGCAATCCTGTCCGATGCGGCGCGTCTGGGGCTGGAGCAGCTCGTGGAAGCGGTCGAGGTGCCGACGGAAAAGGTGACCGAGGTCCGGCGCGGCAAGAAGGTGGTGTCCGACCGCAAGTTCTTCCCCGGCTATGTGCTGGCGAAGCTGGAGATGAACGACGACGTCTATCACCTGGTGAAGAACACGCCAAAGGTGACGGGATTCCTCGGTTCGTCGGGCAAGCCGCAGGCGATCAGCGAGGCCGAGGCGGCGCGAATCCTGAACACGCGCGACGAGCAGGCGGCCGCTGCGCCCAAGGCGAAGCTGAAGGTCGACTTCGAGATCGGCGACAGCGTGAAGGTGCTGGACGGCCCGTTCGCCAGCTTCAACGGCGCGGTGGAGGAGATCGATTACGATCGCGGCCGCGTGAAGGTGTCCGTGTCGATCTTCGGGCGTGCGACGCCCGTCGAACTGGAGTTCGAGCAGGTCGAGCGGAACAAATAGGCTTTGAATTTGCCGGGCCGTTGCGGTTGAGCCCGGCATGCTGAGCGGGAGGATGTCCTCGGATGTCCGTCTGGACCGCTAGACCGCATCGCCCCGGTGTTTTCGGGGCATGAAGGGTGACGAAAGATGGCAAAGAAGATTACCGGTTACATCAAGCTGCAGGTGCCTGCGGGCGCAGCGAACCCGTCGCCGCCGATCGGTCCGGCGCTGGGCCAGCGCGGCGTCAACATCATGGAGTTCTGCAAGGCGTTCAACGCGCAGACCCAGGACCTTGAAAAGAGCATGCCGATCCCGACGATCATCACCGTCTATGCGGATCGCAGCTTCTCTTTCGAAACCAAGACCCCGCCCGCATCCTTCCTCATCAAGAAGGCCGCCAACCTGAAGTCGGGCTCCAAGGAGCCGGGCAAGGTGTCGGCCGGCAAGATCGCCCGCTCCAAGCTGCGCGAGATCGCCGAACTGAAGATGAAGGATCTGAACGCCCACGACATCGAGGCGGCGACGAAGACGATCGAAGGCTCCGCCCGCGCGATGGGCCTCGAAGTGGTGGAGGGCTGAGGTCATGGCAAAGCTGAGCAAGAAGGCAAAGAAGCTGGCCGAAACCGTTGATTCGCAAAAGCTTCATCCGGTGGACGAGGCGATCTCGCTGGTGAAGGCGAATGCGACTTCGAAGTTCGACGAGACCGTGGAGGTTGCGATCAACCTCGGCGTCGATCCGCGGCACGCCGATCAGATGGTTCGCGGCGTCGTGACCCTGCCCAAGGGCACCGGCAAGACGGTGCGCGTCGGCGTGTTCGCGCGTGGCGACAAGGCTGAAGAGGCAAAGGCTGCCGGAGCCGATGTGGTCGGCGCCGAAGACCTGCTCGAGATCGTGCAGGGCGGCAAGATCGAGTTCGACCGCTGCATTGCGACTCCCGACATGATGGGCCTCGTCGGCCGGCTCGGAAAGGTGCTGGGTCCCAAGGGCCTGATGCCGAACCCGAAGCTGGGCACGGTGACTCCGAACGTCGCGGAAGCCGTGAAGGCGGCCAAGGGCGGTCAGGTGGAGTTCCGCGTCGAAAAGGCGGGCATCATTCATTCGGGCATCGGCAAGGCGAGCTTCCCCGCCGAGGACCTGCGCGCCAATTTCGATGCGTTCGTGGATGCGATCGTGAAGGCGAAGCCGTCGGGCGCGAAGGGTAAATATGTCCAGAAGATCGCGCTGTCGTCGACCATGGGGCCGGGCCTCAAGGTGGACGTGGCGGATACGGCTACGGTCTGAGTTTTTTAGTTAGTCCGGGGTTTCGGCTCCGGGCGTGTTCCGTCCGAGACTGCTGGCGCTTCCGTGAGGAGGCTTAAAATCCGCCGGCACAGACGGGGAAATGGTTTTCCGGTTCTTCCGTGCGATGGAAGGCCGGGTCTGCCGATGAAGCGGTTTTCCGCCGATCCGGTCAGGCGACCACCCCTCGGACAGGCTTCTGGCCGGCGTATCGGGTCAGGGGCCGCAAGCGGACCTTCGGATGGGCCGAAGGTCAGTAAAGGAGTGAGGCATGGATCGAGCTGAAAAGGCCGAACTGGTTGCCGAGCTGAACAAAGTCTTGTCCGAGACGGGCGTGGTCGTCGTCACCCTCAACAAGGGAATGACGGTTGCCCAGGCCACCGAGCTTCGGGTCAAGATGCGTGAAGCAGGCGCCAGCTATAAAGTGGCCAAGAACAGGCTTGCCCGTCTGGCTCTCGATGGCACGTCATACACGTCGCTCGACGGATTGCTGGTTGGGCCTACCGGCCTTGCCACGTCGGTCGATCCCGTCGCAGCGGCCAAGGTGGCCGTTGAGTTCGCGAAGAAGAACGACAAGTTCGAAATCGTGGGCGGGGCGATGGGCGACACCGTGTTGGACGTGAACGGAGTCAAGGCGCTGGCCGAACTGCCGTCGCTGGACGAACTGCGCGCCAAGATCGTGGGGCTTATCAATGCGCCCGCGACCAAGGTTGCCCAGCTCGCCAATGCGCCGGCATCCAAGCTGGCTCGCGTATTCGCCGCTTATGGCGACAGCGCAGCCGCCTGATCGAACCTATCATCTTGAAATCTAGGGGGCACATGCCCCATATGGAGACTATCAATGGCAGACCTTCAGAAAATCGTTGACGACCTTTCGAACCTGACCGTTCTGGAAGCGGCGGAACTCGCCAAGCTTCTGGAAGAGAAGTGGGGCGTTTCGGCCGCCGCTGCTGTCGCTGTTGCGGCTGCTCCGGCCGGCGGTGGCGCTGGCGCCGCGGCTGCTGAGGAAAAGACCGAATTCGACGTCATCCTCACCGGCGACGGTGGCAAGAAGATCAACGTGATCAAGGAAATCCGCGCGATCACCGGCCTTGGCCTGACCGAAGCGAAGACTCTCGTCGAGAGCGCGCCGAAGGCCGTCAAGGAAGGCGTGAGCAAGGACGAGGCCGAGAAGGTCAAGAAGCAGCTCGAAGAGGCCGGCGCCACTGTCGAGCTGAAGTAACTGAAATCCATCCGCTTCCGGCGCGGCTTCAGGGCTGCGCCGCGAGGCGGGTTTCCGGCCGGTTTCCGGGATAGGGCCTGCAGTTGCGCAGCGGGCCCAACGAATTGGGAACCGGAAGGACGACACGACGCTGCGGTGTGGTTTCCCAGAGCCGGGAGGCCGCACCCTTCGTCGTTCTGGTGTATCTAAAGGCTCCACCCGGCTGCGAGGCCGGACCGGATTTGACACGGCGCGAGGCAGGAACACATGGCAACCCAGATAGCCCCAACGACCGCAGGCGCGAAGGCCGCCGGCAACGTGACGGCAAGGAAGCGCATCCGCAAGGTTTTCGGCGACATCCACGAAGTGGTGCAGATGCCGAACCTGATCGAGGTGCAGCGCGAGAGCTACGAGCAGTTCCTTCGCTCGCGGCCGGCCGACGGCTATGTGTCGGGGCTTGAGAAGACCCTGCGCTCGGTGTTTCCGATCCGGGATTTCGCGGGTACCGCAGAGCTGGATTTCGTCTTCTACGAGCTGGAAGACCCCAAATACGATGTCGATGAATGCCGTCAGCGGGGCATGACCTTTGCCGCGCCGATGCGCGTCACGCTGCGCCTGATCGTGTTCGAGGTCGATCCCGATACGGAAGCCCGGTCCGTGCTCGATATCAAGGAGCAGGACGTCTACATGGGCGACATGCCGCTGATGACGCAGAACGGCACGTTCATCGTCAACGGCACCGAACGCGTGATCGTGTCGCAGATGCACCGGTCGCCGGGCGTATTCTTCGACCATGACCGCGGCAAGACGCATTCGTCGGGCAAATATCTGTTTGCGGCGCGCGTGATCCCCTATCGCGGCTCCTGGCTCGATTTCGAGTTCGACGCCAAGGACATCGTCAACGTCCGCATCGACCGCAAGCGCAAGCTGCCGGTGACGTCGCTGCTCTATGCGCTGGGCATGAATTCCGAGGAAATCCTCAACCACTTCTACAACCGCGTCAGCTGGGCGCGTGATCCGAACGGCTGGCGCGTGCCTTTTGAGCCGGAGCAGTGGCGCGGCCAGAAGCCGATGTTCGACGTCGTCAACGCCGAGACGGGCGAAGTCGCCTTTCCGCTGGGCCAGAAGGTGTCGCCGCGCGCCGCCAAGAAGGCGCAGACCGACGGGCTGAAGGAACTGCTGATCCCGACCGAGGAAATCTTCGGCCGCTATTCCGCCTATGATCTCATCAACGAGACCACCGGCGAAATCTATATCGAGGCGGGCGACGAGCTTTCGGCCGAAAACCTCGAAAGGCTGGACAAGGCGGGCTTCGACAAGATCGAGCTGCTCGACATCGACCATGTCAATGTCGGTCCGTGGATCCGCAACACGCTGATGGCCGACAAGGCCGAGGAGCGCGACCAGGCGCTCAGCGACATCTATCGCGTGATGCGTCCTGGCGAACCGCCGACGCGCGAGACCGCCGAGGCGCTGTTCGCGGGGCTGTTCTTCGATCCCGAACGCTATGACCTGTCGGCCGTCGGCCGCGTCAAGATGAACATGCGTCTGGAGCTGGACTGCCCGGACGATGTGACGACGCTGCGCACCGAAGACATTCTTTCGGTCATCAAGACCCTGGTCGACCTGAAGGACGGCAAGGGCGAGATCGACGACATCGACAATCTGGGCAACCGCCGCGTCCGTTCGGTGGGCGAACTGCTGGAAAACCAGTATCGCGTCGGACTGCTGCGCATGGAACGCGCGGTGAAGGAGCGGATGTCCTCGGTCGACATCTCGACCGTGATGCCGAACGACCTGATCAACGCCAAGCCGGCGGTGGCCGCGGTGCGCGAGTTCTTCGGCTCGTCGCAGCTGTCGCAGTTCATGGACCAGACCAATCCGTTGTCGGAAGTCACCCACAAGCGCCGCGTGTCGGCGCTTGGGCCGGGCGGCCTCACGCGCGAGCGCGCCGGCTTCGAGGTTCGCGACGTCCATCCGACGCACTATGGCCGCATCTGCCCGATCGAAACGCCGGAAGGGCCGAACATCGGCCTGATCAACTCGCTGGCGACGTTCAGCCGGGTGAACAAATACGGCTTTATCGAGACGCCCTATCGCAAGATCGTGGGCGGCAAGGTCACCGACGAGGTGGTCTATCTGTCGGCGATGGAAGAGGCCAAGCACACGATCGCCCAGGCGAACGCGGAGCTGGACGGCGAGGGGAGCTTCGTCGAGGAACTGATCTCGGCGCGTGAGGCGGGCGAGTTCCTGATGGCGCCGCGCGAGCAGATCACGCTGATGGACGTGTCGCCCAAGCAGCTCGTGTCCGTTGCAGCGTCGCTTATCCCGTTCCTGGAAAACGATGACGCCAACCGCGCGCTGATGGGTTCCAACATGCAACGCCAGGCCGTGCCGCTGGTGCGCGCCGAAGCGCCCTTCGTCGGAACCGGCATGGAAGCGACCGTGGCGCGCGATTCAGGCGCCGCGATCACTGCCAAGCGGACGGGCATCGTCGATCAGGTGGACGCCACCCGCATCGTCGTTCGCGCCACGGAAGAGACCGAGGCGGGCAAGACCGGAGTCGACATCTACACGCTGATGAAGTTCCAGCGTTCGAACCAGAACACCTGCATCAATCAGCGCCCGCTGGTGAAGGTGGGCGATCTGGTGGCCCGGGGCGAGGTGATCGCCGACGGTCCTTCGACCGAGCTGGGCGAACTGGCGCTGGGGCGCAACGTGCTGGTCGCGTTCATGCCCTGGAACGGATACAATTATGAGGATTCCATCCTGATCTCAGAGCGGATCGTGAAGGACGACGTCTTCACCTCGATCCACATCGAGGAGTTCGAGGTGATGGCCCGCGACACCAAGCTCGGGCCGGAAGATATCACCCGCGACATCCCGAACGTGGGCGAGGAAGCGCTCAGGAACCTGGACGAGGCGGGCATCGTCTATATCGGCGCAGAGGTGGAGCCGGGCGATATCCTGTGCGGCAAGATCACGCCGAAGGGCGAAAGCCCGATGACGCCGGAAGAAAAGCTGCTCCGCGCGATCTTCGGTGAAAAGGCGTCGGACGTGCGCGACACCTCGCTGCGGCTGCCGCCGGGCGTGGCGGGCACCGTGGTCGAAGTCCGGGTGTTCAACCGCCACGGCATCGACAAGGACGAGCGCGCGCTTGCGATCGAACGTGAGGAGATCGACCGCCTGACGAAGGACCGCGAGGACGAGCGCGCCATTCTGAACCGCGCGACCTACACGCGGCTTCGCGAAGTGCTGCTGGGGCAGACCGCCGCGGCCGCGCCCAAGGGTGTGAAGAAGGGCGGCGTGATCGACGACGAGCTGCTCGACAGCGTCGAAAAGCGCGAATGGTGGAAGTTCGCGGTGGCCGACGACAAGGTCCAGTCCGACCTGGAAGCCATGCATGGCGCCTGGGAAGAGGCGCAGACCAACCTGCAGAAGCGGTTCGAGGACAAGGTCGAGAAGCTGCAGCGCGGCGACGAGCTGCCGCCGGGCGTGCTGAAGATGGTGAAGGTCTTCGTCGCGGTGAAGCGCAAGCTGCAGCCGGGCGACAAGATGGCCGGCCGTCACGGGAACAAGGGCGTTATCTCGCGCATTCTCCCGGTCGAGGACATGCCGTTCCTTGAGGACGGCACGCATGTCGACATCGTGCTGAACCCGCTTGGCGTGCCGAGCCGGATGAACGTGGGCCAGATCTTCGAAACGCATCTGGGCTGGGCCGCGCGCGGTCTGGGCAAGCAGATCGGCGCATTGCTGGAAGACATCAACAGCAAGGCGCAGGGGCTGGACAGCGGCGACGCGACGCGGGTCCGCGACCAGCTCAAGTCGATCTACGGCAAGGCCTATCATGCGGAGATCGACGCGCAGAGCAACGAGGACCTGCTGGAACTCGCCGCCAATGTGAAGGGCGGCGTGCCGATGGCGACCCCGGTGTTCGACGGTGCGCGCGAGGCGGACGTGTCGGAGATGCTGGAACTGGCCGGGCTCGACAGCTCGGGTCAGGTCGAGCTGTACGATGGCCGCACGGGCGAGCAGTTCGACCGCAAGGTGACTGTCGGCTACATCTATATGCTGAAGCTGCACCATCTGGTGGACGACAAGATCCACGCCCGGTCGATCGGACCGTACAGCCTCGTCACCCAGCAGCCGCTGGGCGGCAAGGCACAGTTCGGCGGCCAGCGCTTCGGCGAAATGGAGGTCTGGGCGCTTCAGGCCTATGGCGCTGCATATACCTTGCAGGAAATGCTGACGGTGAAATCCGACGACGTGGTCGGCCGCACCAAGGTCTATGAAGCGATCGTCAAGGGCGACGATACCTTCGAGGCCGGCATTCCGGAGAGCTTCAACGTGCTCGTCAAGGAAATGCGTTCGCTTGGCCTCAATGTCGAGCTGACCAACGCCGAAGTCGTCGACGACGCCGCTTAATGTTTTTCCCCTCTCCCGGCGGGAGAGGGGCACAGAGTTTCGAGGAAGGACTTGGGCATGAACCAGGAACTGATGAACTTCATGAACCCCGCGGCGAAGCCGGAGACGTTTGACCAGATCCAGATCGGACTGGCTTCTCCAGAACGCATCCGGAGCTGGTCCTACGGCGAGATCAAGAAGCCGGAGACGATCAACTACCGCACCTTCAAGCCGGAGCGGGACGGCCTGTTCTGCGCGCGCATCTTTGGTCCGATCAAGGACTATGAATGCTTGTGCGGCAAGTACAAGCGCATGAAATACAAGGGCATCGTCTGCGAAAAATGCGGTGTCGAAGTCACGGTTTCCAAGGTCCGCCGCGAGCGGATGGGCCATATCGAGCTTGCGGCCCCGGTGGCGCATATCTGGTTCCTGAAGTCGCTGCCGTCGCGCATCGGCCTGCTGCTGGACATGCCGCTGAAGGACCTTGAGCGCGTCCTCTATTTTGAAAACTATATCGTCATCGAACCCGGCCTGACGCCGCTCACCAAGTTCCAGCTTCTCAACGAAGACGAGCTGATGGAAGCGCAGGACGAGCATGGCGAGGACGCCTTCACCGCCGGCATCGGCGCTGAAGCCGTACGCAAGCTGCTTGAGGAACTCGACCTCGAGGGCGAGAAGGTACAGCTCCTCGAAGAACTGGCCACGACCAAGTCGGAGCTGAAGCCGAAGAAGATCATCAAGCGGCTGAAGGTTGTCGAAAGCTTCCTCGAATCCGGCAACCGTCCGGAGTGGATGGTGCTGAACGTCGTTCCGGTCATCCCGCCCGAACTGCGTCCGCTGGTGCCGCTCGACGGCGGCCGTTTCGCGACGTCGGATCTGAACGACCTCTATCGCCGCGTGATCAACCGGAACAACCGTCTGAAGCGGCTGATCGAACTGCGTGCGCCCGACATCATCGTCCGCAACGAAAAGCGCATGCTTCAGGAGTCGGTCGATGCGCTGTTCGACAATGGCCGTCGTGGCCGCACCATCACGGGCGCCAACAAGCGGCCGTTGAAATCGCTCAGCGACATGTTGAAGGGCAAGCAGGGCCGGTTCCGTCAGAACCTGCTCGGCAAGCGCGTCGACTATTCGGGCCGCTCGGTCATCGTGACCGGCCCCGAACTGAAGCTGCATCAGTGCGGCTTGCCCAAGAAGATGGCGCTGGAGCTGTTCAAGCCCTTCATCTACGCCCGTCTCGACGCCAAGGGCCTGTCGATGACGCTGAAGCAGGCGAAGAAATGGGTGGAAAAAGAGCGCAAGGAAGTCTGGGACATCCTCGACGAGGTGATCCGCGAACATCCCGTGCTTCTGAACCGCGCGCCGACGCTTCACCGTCTCGGCATCCAGGCGTTCGAGCCAGTGCTGATCGAAGGCAAGGCGATCCAGCTTCACCCGCTGGTGTGCTCGGCCTTCAACGCCGACTTCGACGGCGACCAGATGGCCGTCCATGTGCCGCTGAGCCTTGAAGCGCAGCTTGAGGCGCGCGTGCTGATGATGTCGACCAACAACATCCTCAGCCCCGCGAACGGCAAGCCGATCATCGTGCCGTCGCAGGACATGGTCCTTGGCCTCTATTATCTGTCGATGGAACTCGAAGGCGAGCCGGGCGAAGGCATGCTTCTGAGCGACATGGTGGAGGTCCATCAGGCGCTGAACGTGGGCGCGGTGACTCTGCACTCCAAGATCACCAGCCGCGTTCCGCAGACGGACGAGGACGGCAACACCTATATGAAGCGCGCCCAGACCACGCCTGGCCGCATGCTCATCGGTGAAACGCTGCCGAAGAGCCACAAGGTGCCGTTCGATGTGGTCAATCGCCTTCTCACGAAGAAGGAGATCGGCGACGTCATCGATACCGTCTATCGCCACACCGGCCAGAAGGAGACGGTGCTGTTCGCCGACGCGATCATGGCGCTTGGCTTCCGTCACGCCTGTTCGGCGGGTATCTCGTTTGGCAAGGACGACATGGTCATTCCGCCCGAAAAGGAGGAAATGGTCAGCGAAACCAAAACCTTGGTGAAGGACTTTGAGCAGCAGTATCAGGATGGCCTGATCACCCAGGGCGAGAAGTACAACAAGGTCGTGGACGCCTGGGCACGCTGCGGTGACCGCGTGGCCGACGCGATGATGAAGCGCATTTCGTCCAAACAGAAGCTGGATAACGGGCGTGAAAAGCCGATCAATGCCATTTACATGATGGCGCATTCCGGCGCGCGCGGCAGCCAGGCCCAGATCAAGCAGCTTGCCGGCATGCGCGGCCTGATGGCCAAGCCGAGCGGTGAAATCATCGAGACGCCGATCATCTCGAACTTCAAGGAAGGGCTGACCGTCCTTGAATATTTCAACTCCACGCACGGCGCTCGCAAGGGTCTGGCCGACACCGCGTTGAAAACGGCCAACTCCGGCTATCTCACCCGCCGACTGGTGGACGTAAGCCAGGATTGCGTCGTCATCGAGGAGGATTGCGGCACCGAGCGCGCGCTTGAAACCCGCGCGATCATCGAAGGCGGCACGACCATCGTGTCGCTTGCCGAACGCATCCTGGGCCGTACTGTCGCCGAGGACATCATCGACACCAAGACCAATGAGACGGTCATCCCGCTGGGCACCCTGCTGGATGAGGCGGCTGTTGCCCTGGTTGAGGCGGTGGGCGTTCCTGTCGTCAAGATCCGCAGTCCGCTGATCTGCGAATCCAAGACGGGCGTGTGCGCCGCCTGTTATGGGCGCGATCTCGCGCGCGGTACGCCGGTGAACATGGGCGAAGCGGTCGGCGTGATCGCGGCCCAGTCGATCGGTGAGCCGGGCACGCAGCTTACGATGCGGACCTTCCACATCGGCGGCGCGGCGCAGGTGTCCGAACAGTCGACGCTGGAAGCGCCGGTGGACGGCACGCTCGAATATCGCAACATGCCGACGATCGTCGACGGTCGCGGCCGCCGTGTATCGCTGTCGCGTGCCGGTGAAATCGCGATCATCGACAGCGAGGGCCGTGAACGGGCGACCTTCCGCATTCCCTATGGCGCGACGCTCCAGTTCGAGAGCGGTCACATCGTGTCCAAGGGCGAGCGGATGGCCGAATGGGATCCGTACACGCTGCCGATCATTACCGAGAGCGCCGGTACGGTTAAGTACCAGGACCTGATCGAGGGTCAGTCGCTTGAAGAGCAGGTGGACGAAGCCACCGGCATCACCAACAAGGTGGTGGTGGATTGGCGCGCCCGTTCCAACAAGAAGGACGATCTGCGCCCGCGCATCACCTTGCTGGACGAGAATTCCGGCGAGGCGGCACGCTATCTGCTGTCGGTGGACTCGATCCTCTCGGTCAACGAGGGGCAGCGGGTGGAAGCAGGCGACGTGATCGCGCGTATTCCGCGTGAAGCCGCAAAGACACGCGACATCACCGGCGGTCTGCCGCGGGTGGCCGAGCTGTTCGAGGCGCGCAAGCCCAAGGACAACGCGATCATCGCGCGCGTTTCCGGCCGGGTCGAGTTCGGCAAGGATTACAAGGCCAAGCGCCGGATCATCCTTCGTCCTGAAGACCCGTCGCAGGAGCCGATCGAGTATCTGGTGCCCAAGGGCAAGCACATGACCGTGCAGGAAGGCGACTTCATCCAGCGCGGCGATTACCTGATCGACGGCAACCCCGATCCGCACGACATCCTTGACGTGCTGGGCGTGGAAGCGCTGGCCGAATATCTGGTGGCGGAGATTCAGGAAGTCTACCGGCTCCAGGGCGTGAAGATCAACGACAAGCACATCGAGGTGATCGTCCGCCAGATGCTGCAGAAGGTCGAGATCACCGAATCGGGGGACACCACGCTGCTGGTCGGCGAGCAGGTGGACCGCGAGGAGATGGACGAGATCAACGCCAAGGCCGCCGCCGAGGGTCGCAAGCTTGCCGACGGCAAGCCGGTGTTGCTGGGCATCACCAAGGCCTCGCTCCAGACCCGGTCGTTCATTTCGGCGGCGTCGTTCCAGGAGACGACGCGCGTGCTGACCGAAGCGTCTGTCCAGGGCAAGATCGACACGCTCAACGGCCTGAAGGAAAACGTCATCGTCGGGCGTCTGATACCGGCGGGTACGGGCGCTGCGATGAGTCGCCTTCGCGTCACCGCCAACAGCCGCGACGCCGCCCTTCGCGCCGCGCAACGCGCCCGGCAACCGGCGTTGACCGAACGCGACGACAATGTCGTAACGGCGGAAGAGCTTGTGTCCCGTGACGAGCCGGGGGAACTGGCCTATGGGCAGGACCCGCTGGCTGCGGTCGCGGGTGCGGGCGAGAATGAGGGCGAGGAATAAGTCTCACCTTCTTTCGTGAACTGACGAAAAGCCCGCCGGAACGATCCGGCGGGCTTTTTCATGCGTGTTCGAATTGGCGGGCAATCCGGCTGGGTGGGGTCTGCGAACGGGCTCTCAGCCCCCGCGCTGCCTTTCGGCGGCGGCGCAGGCAAGCTGGTCTGCGCGCTCGTTCTCCGGGTGTCCCGAATGGCCCTTCACCCATTGCCAGTGAACGCTATGGGGGCGGGCGGCCTCAAGCAGGGCCTGCCACAGTTCGGCATTCTTCACCGGCTTGCGGTCGGCCGTACGCCAGCCGTTGCGCTGCCAGCCGAAAATCCACTTGGTGATGCCGTCGCGCACATAGACGCTGTCGGTGTAGAGCGTGACCTTGCAGGGCCGCTTCAGCGCCTTCAGCCCCTCGATCGCAGCGGTTATTTCCATGCGGTTGTTGGTGGTAAGCGGCTCGCCGCCGGAGAGTTCAAGCTCCCGATCGCCCTGGCGCAGGATCGCGCCCCAGCCGCCGGGACCGGGATTGCCCTTGCACGCGCCGTCCGTGTAAATCTCGACTTCCTGAATGTCAGCCATCAGCCGATCAGGCCTTTGCCGGACTGGATGTAGAAATCGAGGCGGCGGCGGAAGGCGAGCGGATCCTTGCGGTTCACCATCGCGTCGGCGGGCGTGTTCAGCCAGTCATAGCAACGGGTCATCAGGAACCGCATCGCCGCCCCCCGGCAGAGCACCGGAAACGCCTGCTTTTCCGCCTCCGACAGCGGCCGGAGCGATTGATAACCCTCGATCAGCGCCTGGGTGCGGTCGGCGTGATGTTCCTTGCCATCCGCGGAAAAGCACCATGAGGAGTGGGTGACCGCCAGATCATAGGCAAAGCTGTCGGTGCAGGCGAAGTAGAAGTCGATGACTCCGCTGATCCTGCCGTTGCGAAACAGCGCATTGTCTGGAAAAAGATCGGCGTGGATGACCCCCGATGGAAGCGAATGTGGCCATTCCCGCTCCAGCGCGCCCAGTTGCGCGTCCACCAGCGCCGGCAGGTCCGGCGCGATCTGCGCCAGTCCGTCGCCGCATTGCGCCGCCAGCTTTCTCCAGGCAGCGAGCGACAGGCCATTCCGCCGGTCCAGCGGGAAATCCGCCACTGCCTCATGAAAGCGGGCAAGAAACCGGCCGATTTCGGCGCAGGCGTCAGGATTCGGCTCATCGAGCGAGACGCCCGCAAGAAACTCGATCAGACAGGCCGGGCGGCCCGCCAGCCGTTGGAGGACGCGGCCAAGCCGATCATGGATGGGGCCGGGTACGGGCAGACCCTTGCCTGCCGCATGTTCGGTCAGCGACAGGAAGAAGGGGAGGTCCTTCTCCGCCACCCGCTTTTCATAAAGGGTGAGGATGTAGCGTCCACGCGTGGTGTCGATCAGATAGTTGGAGTTCTCGACCCCTTCGGCGATCCCCTTGGCCGAAACCAGTTCGCCTTCGTCATATTGCTTCAGAAACCGCGCGAGTTCATCGGCGGGCACATGCGTATAGACCGCCATGTTACTGAAGCGCCTTGGGCAGCTTGAAGGCGATGCCCTCCGTCGCGGTCACGACTTCGCGCTCCGTCAGTTCGAAACGCTCCGCCAGCCGGTCGATCACCTCACGCACAAGTGTTTCAGGCGCGGATGCACCGGCGGTGATTCCAACCGTTCGCGCCCCGTCAAACCAGGCGAGATCGACGTCCAATCCGCGCTGTACCAGATGGGCGACGCAACCGGAGCGTTGCGCCACTTCCACCAGGCGAAGCGAATTGGATGAATTGGGAGCGCCGATGACGAGCACGACGTCGCACTTTCCCGCGATCGATTTCACCGCCGCCTGGCGATTTGACGTCGCGTAGCAAATGTCCTCGCCCTTAGGCGCGAGAATGGCGGGGAAACGGCGTTTCAGGATCGTGACGATTTCCGAGGTGTCGTCCACCGACAGCGTCGTTTGGGTCAGGAAGGCGAGATTGCCCGGGTCGTTCACTTCTATGGCCTCGGCGTCGGCCGCGGTTTCGACGAGGCTGATCGTTCCTTCCGGCACCTGGCCGAAGGTGCCGATCACCTCCGGGTGTCCGCGATGGCCGACGAACAGGATGTGCCGCCCCTCCGTCACCATCTTTTCGGCCTGGCGGTGAACCTTGGAGACGAGCGGGCAGGTGGCGTCCAGATATTCAAGACCGCGCGCCGACGCGGCTTCCGGCACCGACTTCGGTACACCATGCGCCGAAAAGATGACGGGGAGATCGTCGGGAACGTCGTCCAGATGCTCGACGAAGACGGCTCCCTTTGCCTTCAGCCCGTCCACCACATAGCGGTTATGCACGATCTCGTGCCGGACATAGACGGGCGCGCCATAGCGTTCCAGCGCAAGCTCCACGATGCGGATCGCGCGATCCACACCGGCGCAGAATCCGCGCGGCGCTGCGATCAGCAGGTCGATTTTCCGGCGTGGCGATACAGTTTCCATGACAGTCATCGGTCATGTCCTTATGCGATCGCTTGTCGCGGGTGAACCCGCTTCCTATGATGCAACCGATAATTGCCAAAAAGGCACGCCTGATGGCTGCCTCGTCCAAGGAACGCTCGCCAGTGTTGTTTCGCACATCAGCCATAGTCCTGACCGCCGCTCTCGCTCTGACCGCTTGCCAGAGGAACCCGCTGAAGGTGACGCGGAACCCATGCCCGGCGGTGGCGGTGCCCGCCTATACGGGCGATGTCACGCTGTTCAGCACGCCGGGGGCGACCGCCGCCGATGCGATCGACACGGTGGCGACGATCACCAACGTCAGGGGCGGCTGCTCGGACGACGGCAGCGAATTCGTGACCAATGTGAGCTTTGATGTGCTTGCCCGGCGCAACGAGGCGGGAGCGGCCGAAAGCGTTACGTTGCCTTTCTTCGTCGCGGTGGTTCGCGGTGGCGACAAGCTGGTTGCAAAGCAGCTTGGGCAGGTGACCGTCAATTTCTCCGAAGGGCAGGACCGTGCGCAGGCATCCGGTTCCGCGCAGAGCCGGGTGATCAGAAGCGCAGCCATTCTTCCGGCCGACATTCAGGAGAAGATCACGCGGGAACGCCGGCCCGGGGACGAGGACGCGGCGATCGACCCGATGACCGAGCCGGGCGTCCGCGACGCCGTGCGCAATGCAAGCTTCGAGGTGCTGGTCGGATTCCAGCTCGACCAGGCGCAGCTCGCCTATAACGCAACCAAATAGGACCGGAGAAGACGATGGCCACCGACATCGCGATTCTCGCTGGCGGGTGCTTCTGGTGCGTGGAGCCGATCTTCAATGATCTGAAGGGCGTGCTGTCGGTGGAAAGCGGTTATACCGGCGGCCGGGTCGCGAACCCGACCTATCGCCAGGTCTGCGACGGCGATACCGGCCATGCCGAGGCGGTCCGGGTGGAGTTTGACCCCGACATCATCAGCTATGACGATATTCTGGATATTTTCCTGCACATCCACGATCCCACGCAATTGAACCGGCAGGGCAATGACGTGGGCACGCAATACCGCTCGGCGATTTTTCCGAACTCGCCGGAACAGGAGGCCGCGGCCAGCGCCGCAATTGAGCGCAACCAGTCTGATTGGCCCCAGCCGATCGTGACCACGGTCGAACCCTTCGACATCTGGTGGCGGGCCGAGGATTATCATCAGGAGTATTTCGACCGCGAAGGCGGCCGGAACCCCTATTGCATCGCGGTTGCGGCCCCAAAGCTCGCGAAGTTCCGCAAGAGCTACGCCGACAGGCTCAAGACGGCCTGAGCGGGCGTTCCGCGGCCGCGCGACGCAGCCGGTCGTTTATGGCGCGGCCAAGCCCTGTATCGGGAACCGGCGCAATGGCGATTGCATCCCTGCCGCTATCTTCGGCGATGTGAAGCAGATCGAACAGGCGGACGGCTGCTTCCACAAGGTCGCCGGAAGGGGAAAGGTTCACGTCCCCGCCCATGTCGCCGAACCCGATCAGGAACTCGCCCGGCATTGCCGAGAGCGCATTAAGCCGCACCGGTTGGCGGGGGGCGTAGTGGCTCATCAATTGCCCGGGCGCTGACGGCCTGCCTTCTGACTCGGTGACGGCGCGGCCCAGGCCAAGCGTTTCCGCCGGAATCGCGCCCTCGCGAAGCAGGCGCAAGCCATCCGGCGTCACGGCGACGATCGTTGATTCCAGGCCAGCCGTGGTCGGCCCGGCGTCGAGGATGAGTGGGATGCGCCCGCCAAGGCTGCGCAACACATGTTCGGCGCGGGTCGGGCTGATCCGTCCCGAGGCATTGGCCGACGGCGCTGCCAGAGGCCTGCCGACGGAAGCGATGAGCGCCTGCGCGACAGGGTGATCGGGACAGCGGACGGCGAGCGTGGGGAGGCCGGCCGTGACCAGCGACGAGATCGCCGTCTCGGGGCAGAGCGTCAGCACTAATGTGAGCGGCCCCGGCCAGAACCGCGCCATCAGATCAAGCGCTTGCCGAGGAACTGCGACGTATTGCCGCGCCATTTCGAGCCCGGTGACGTGAGCGATCAATGGATTGAAGCTGGGGCGGCCCTTTGCCGCATAGACCTGTGCAACCGCGTCGGCGTTGGTGGCGTCACAGGCGAGGCCATAGACGGTCTCGGTCGGGATCGCGACCGGCCGGCCTTCGCGAATCAACGCGGCGGCGAGCGCAATGCTTTCAGCCGATATGTCGGCGACGCGAGTCTCGTAGAGAGGCGGGGATTCGGTCATTCACGCGCTATAGCGGCGTGGAAGAAATCCGGAAAAGCAAAAGGGGCGCGATGTCTCCACCGCGCCCCTTCAAATGCGCTTGTCGCTTGGCTCAGGCGAGGACCTGGGCGGCCGTGCGGCGACGACGCAGCGACATGCCGATCAGGCCGAAGCCCGCGATCATGGTCATCCAGGTCGCCGGTTCGGGGATTTCCGAAACCAGGCCGATGCCCGAATCGCCGCTGAAGCCGAGTTCTTCGGAATCGAGCGACTGCCAGCGGATGATGCCGTCATCGAGTTCGAGGGAAGCCAAGTCCGAAGAGAAGTTCAGCGTGATCGTGCCGGTGATGAAATTGCCGGTCGTCGGCCCTGCATTGCCGCCGCCCTGGCAGGCGCCGCCGCCGGGATTGCCGTTGATGCAAACGTTCCGATCTCCGCCGAGACCATCCAGCGATGGGAAGCCGCCCGGCGTGAAGGTCTTGTTGAAGACGTCGTCGCCATCGACCGATCCGCCGGTGAAGCCGCCGCTCAGAACGTCAAATCCAAGCGCAGTGATGCGGGTTTTTTCCCAGATCGACGGATCCGACAGGTTCGACAGCTTGTAGACGAGCGTCCAGCTGTCCGTGCCTGCGCCGCTGACCGTCAGATCCAGCGTCGCCGCCAGTCCAGGGACGGGATCAGGATAGAGCGAATAGCTTTCCGAGATGCCGTTGAAGTTCAGCGAATAGTCACCGTTGGTAAACGTCGCGGCCTGTGCGGGCGCCACAGCGGCAAGGCTGATCCCCGTCAACAGAGCAAAAACCGATTTGCGCATTTTCGTTGTCCTTGCACCAATTACTCAACGCAATGTTAAGCAATTGCCGTGCCAGGCGCGGAAATCCGCCATTTCGGCCGTTTTTTGACGACTGTAATGTAATCAATTCCGACAATCGGAATGGAATTACTGTCCCATTTGGGGACGATCCATCTCCGTTACGGCACAGGGTTCCAGCGCTCTACCTTATCGTCGAATGCCGGCCTTGGCCGCTCCTCGAGATCGCGCGACGGACTGCCGATAAAGATGAAGCCTGCGATCCGCTCATGCGCGCGGCCGAAGGCGTTGCGGACGGCATCCGAATAGGAGGGCCAGCCGGTGAGCCAGCCGCCCACAAACCCCATCGCATGCGCTGCGGCGAGCAGGTTCATGCACGCCGCGCCGCACGACAGTTCCTGTTCCCACTGGGGGATCTGGCTGGCGATGGCAGGCGAGTAGAGGGCCACCACCAGGGTGGGGGCCTGGCGTGCGAACTGATCCATCGCTTCCAGCTCAAGCCGCCCGGCTCCGGGCTTTTCGGCCCGGTAGGCATCGACCAGCAGCTTTGCCAGAAGGTCGCGCTGATCCTGTTCGACGATCACGAAGCGCCACGGCGCGAGCTTGCCGTGATCGGGCACCCGCATCGCGGCTTCCAGAATCGTGTGGAGCTGGCCGGCGTCCGGGCCGGGCGCGATCATGTCGCGCGGCTTGCCGGACCGACGCGAAAGAAGAAGGGCCAGCGGCGATGAGGTGTCGTTGAAATCCATGATCGGCGGCTAGCATGAAGGCGCGGCGCGGCCAAGCCGGACGAGTTTGGGCTTCACAGCGGCGCGCCGTGCGCTAGTCTCCCGCGTATCGGGGGCCGGCGCTTGCCGGTTTGTTTGGGGAGCTTATCGACTTATGGCCATTGCCGCCATTCCAGACGAGCCACGGCAAGCAACGATCTTGGGCCACCCCAAAGGGCTGTTCGTCCTGTTTTTCACCGAGATGTGGGAGCGCTTTTCCTATTATGGAATGCGGGCGCTCCTGATCTTCTATCTCACCCAGCACTGGCTGTTTTCCGATCAGGACGCCTCGATCATCTACGGCGCGTACACCGCGCTCGTCTACATCACGCCGGTGATCGGCGGCTATCTGGCGGACCGCTATCTGGGCCAGCGCAAGGCCGTGCTGTTCGGTGCGGTGCTGCTCACCTTCGGCCATTTCCTGATGGGATTCGAGGGCGACGGCGGGCAACAGGGCTATGCGATCAACCTGTTCTGGCTGGCGCTGTCGTTCATCATCGTCGGCTCCGGATTTCTGAAGGCCAATATCTCGGTCATCGTCGGCCAGCTCTATCCGCGCACCGACGTGCGGCGGGACGCCGCCTATACGATCTTCTACATGGGCATCAATGTGGGCGCTGCGCTTGGCGCCTTTGCATGCGGACTTGTGGGGCAAACCTATGGCTGGGCCTATGGCTTCGGCCTTGCGGGCTTCGGCATGCTGCTGGGGCTTCTAGTGTTCGTGGTCTTCCGGCCGCTGCTGTTGGGAAGGGGGGAGGCGCCCGATCCCGCGGCGCTGAAAAGGCGCGTCGCCGGAGTGAAGCTGGAATGGCTGCTCTATCTGTTCGGCGTCGCGGCGGTGGGCGTGAGCTGGTTCATGGTCCAGCATCAGGCACTGGTCGGCTGGCTTCTGGGCGGCGCGGGGGCGGTGCTTGTTCTTTATGTGCTTCACACCGCCGTCACCAAGCTGTCCCGCGACGAACGCGACCGCATATTCGCGGCGATCTTCCTCATTTTCGGATCGATCCTGTTCTGGGCGCTGTTCGAGCAGGCCGGGTCTTCGCTCAACCTGTTCACCGATCGCCACGTCGACAGGGCCGGGGTTCCGGCGTCCGTGTTCCAGTCGGTGAATCCGGTCTATATCGTCCTGCTCGGGCCGCTGTTCGCATGGCTGTGGACCGCCCTTGGGCGACGCGGGCTTGAGCCCTCGGCCCCGGCCAAATTCGGGCTGGCGATGATCCAGCTCGGGGCAGGGTTTCTCGTGCTGGTGGCAGGCGCATCGGCGTTCGGGATGGATAATCTGACGCCGGTGGTCTTCGTCTTCCTGATCTACCTCCTGCACACGACTGGAGAGCTTTGCCTGTCGCCCGTCGGCCTTTCCGCAATGAACCGGCTGGCCCCGGCGCACATGGCTTCGCTCATCATGGGCACATGGTTCTTTGCCTCGGCCACCGGCAATTTTGTCTCGGGGCTGATCGCGGCGGCAACAGGCGCGGAAGGACTGGAGGGGGAGACGGCGGGCAAGGAGACGGTACTTTCGGTCTACAGCACGGTCGGCTGGACGGCCGTTGCGGTCGGCGTCGGTGTGATGCTGATCTCGCCCCTGGTGCTGCGGCTGATGCACCTCGACACGTTGAAGGACGAAGAACTGGCATGAAGGCTTCGGGGGGTGTCGCGCTGGCCATCGTCCTGGCTCTGGCAGGCTGTGCCGGAAGCGACCGGGCGCCCGCAGCCGTTTCTTCCGTTGCCGTCAATGAAGAGCGGGTGACGATACCTGCGGACCCGTTTCCCTCCACCTATCGGCCTGCGCCGTCGGACGTCACGGTGATCCGGGGCGCGACCATGTTCGACGGCGAGGGCGGGCGCATCGACGGTGGCGCGATCCGGCTGGCGAACGGGCGGATCGAGGCGATCGGCGGCAGCGACCTCGCGGTTCCCGAAGGCGCGACGGTGATCGACGCGGCGGGCAAATGGGTGACGCCCGGCATCATCGATATCCACAGTCACCTCGGCAATTATCCAAGCCCGGCCGTTGCGGCGCATTCGGATGGAAACGAGATGTCCGGCCCGCTCAACGCGGGCGTCTGGGCGGAGCATTCCGTCTGGCCGCAGGATCCGGGCTTTGGCCGCGCGCTGGCAAATGGCGGCGTGACGACGCTCCAGATCCTCCCCGGATCGGCCAATCTGTTCGGCGGGCGTTCCGTGGTGCTGAAGAATGTGCCGGGACGCACGGTTCAGGAGATGAAGTTTCCCGGCGCGCCCTATGGCCTCAAAATGGCGTGCGGGGAAAATCCGAAGCGCGTCTATGGCGCGAAGGGGCGGATGCCGACAACGCGCATGGGCAATGTTGCGCTGGACCGTCAGGCATGGGCCGACGCGCAGAATTATCTGCGGAAATGGCAGGATTATGAGCGCAAGGCGAAGGACGGCAAGGCCAAGCCCTCCGATGCGCCAAAGCGCGACATGGGGCTGGAGACGATGGCCGCCGCGCTGACTGGCGACATCGCCATCCACAACCATTGCTATCGCGCCGACGAAATGGCCATCGTCATCGATATGGCAAAGGAGTTCGGCTATCGCGTGGCGGCATTCCATCACGCCGTCGAATCCTACAAGATCGCCGATCTGCTCCGCGACAACGGCATATGCTCGGCGATGTGGGCGGATTGGTGGGGGTTCAAGATGGAATCCTATGACGCCATCTGGGAAAATGTGGCGATGGTGGAAAATGCGGGGGCCTGCGCTATTGTCCACTCGGACGATGAGAACGGCATCCAGCGGCTGAATCAGGAAGCGTCAAAGGCGATGGCGGCGGGGCGGCGCGCGGGGATTGCGGTTTCTCCGGAAAAGGCGTGGACGTGGCTTGCGATCAACCCGGCAAGGGCGCTTGGGATAGAAAAGCAGACAGGCAGCCTGAAACCCGGCAAGATGGCCGATGTGGTGCTTTGGAACGGCGATCCCATGTCGGTCTACACCCGGCCCGAAAAGGTCTGGGTGGACGGAGCGCTGCTCTATGACATGCACGACCCCAAGCGGCGGCGGGTGTCCGATTTCGAGCTTGGCCAGCCGGGTGAGGGGATGTGAAGTGAAGTGGCCGATCGCCGCATTGCTGGCGTTGCTCCCTGTGCCGGCAATGGCGCAGACGATCGCGATCACCGGCGGCAGGGTCGCGACCGGCAATGGAGGACAGCCGATAGAAGGCGCGACCGTGCTGATCCGCAACGGGCGGATCGTCTCGGTCGGGCGAGGCGCGGCTCCCGGCGGCGCGCGCGTGATCGACGCGGCGGGAAAGTGGGTGACTCCCGGCATCTTCGGCGGTTTTTCCCGGCTGGGGCTGGTGGAGGTGGATGCCGTCGCCCAGACCAATGATGCGGCGGCTACAGGGTCGCCGTTCGGCGCGGCGATCAGCGTTGCGCCCGCTGTCAACCCGAACGCGGCGGCCGTTCAGGTGAACCGGGCCGGAGGCGTAACGCGCGCCATCGTCGCCCCTGCCATCGGGCGCGATCTGTTTGCGGGCCAGGGCGCGGTGATCGACCTGGGCGAGGACATGGACGCCGTGACCCGCGCCAACGCATTTCAGTTCGTGGAATTCGGGGAGGCGGGAGCGGCCAAGGCGGGCGGGAGCCGGGCGGCCGCGCACGTCCAGCTTCGCAATGCGTTGTACGAGGCCCGCGACTATGCCCGCAGCCCTGCCGCCTATGAAGGCGGGCGGAGCCGGGAATCGCTGCTGATGCGGCTGGATGCGGCCGCGCTCGCGCCCGTCGTCCAAGGCGAGCAGCCGCTCTTTGTGCGTGTCGAGCGTGCCGCCGACATCCTCCAGGCTCTCGCGCTGAAACGCGAGTTCACGCAGTTGAAGCTGGTGCTGGTGGGGGTGAGCGAAGGCTGGATGGTGGCCGACCGGATCGCGGCCGCGCGAGTGCCGGTGATCGCAAGCGCGCTCAACGACCTGCCGCAAACGTTCGAAATGCTCGCAGCAACCCAATCAAACGTCGGGCGCATGACGAGGGCGGGCGTGACCGTCGCCATCGGTATGATCGACGACAATGACGCCCGCCAGACGCGGCTCCAGACGCAATATGCGGGAAATCTGGTCGCGCTGGCAAAGGTTCCCGGTGCGGCCGGGCTGAGCTGGGGACAGGCGCTGGCCTCAATCACCAGCACGCCCGCCGAGATCATGGGGCTTGGAGCCGAGCTTGGAAGCCTGAAGCCCGGCCGGCGGGCGGACGTCGTGATCTGGGACGGTGATCCGCTGGAGCTGTCCTCCGCGCCTGAAAAGGTCTTCATCGACGGAGTGGAACAACCGCTCGTCACGCGGCAAAGCCGCTTGCGCGACCGTTATCTGGTGCGCGGCGCCGCGCCTTCACCAAGGGCCTATCGGCAGTGACACCCGTCTCGCATCTGGCGCTCGCCACCACGTCCTTTGTCGGCACGCATCTGCTGCTTTCGCATCCGTTCAGGAAATCGCTGGTGCGGCGGGTGGGGGAGAAAGGCTTTCTCGGCCTCTATTCGCTGGCGGCGCTTGCGACCTTCGGCTGGATGATAGGAGCGCGGCTCGGCATCTCGTCCGATCCGGTCTGGTGGGTCGCGCCGCCATGGTTCTGGGATGTGGCGACGCTGCTGATGCTGTTTGCATCGGTGCTGCTTGCAGGCTCCCTTCGCGGCAATCCGGCAGCTGTGAACCCGAAAGGGCGCATCGACCTGCCGGACCGGCCGCATGGGGTCTATGCCATCACGCGCCACCCTATGATGTGGGCGTTCATCATCTGGGCGCTGGTTCATATGGCGCTGTGGGGCAGCACGGCGAACCTGATCCTGTCGGGCGGCATATTGGCGCTCGCGCTTTTCGGCAGCCTTGGTCAGGATTCCAAGAAGAAGCGCCTGATGGGGCCGGACTGGGTGTGGTGGCAGCGCCAGACGGCCTATGTTCCGTTCGTGGGGCAGTTGGCAGGCAGGCTGCGCTGGGGCGATGCGCTGCCCGGCTGGGCGGCATTTGCCATAGGTCTGGTCATCTGGCTGGCGGCGACCTGGGCGCACCTTCCGGCCGGGGGACCCGCCGCGGGGATCTGGCGCTGGATTGGCTGAGGTGTTTCGCCTCCCTCTCGCGCTAGAATCACTTTGGCGCTAGAGAATGTCTCGAAAAGTGACTCGACGGGCAAGGCCTCCAATGACGAAAAAATATTTTGGCACCGATGGTATCCGGGGCCGGACGAACAGCCTCCCGATGACTCCCGAAATCGCGATGCGCGTGGGGCAGGCGGCCGGCAAGCGCTTCCTTCGCGGCGCGCACCGGCACAGGGTGGTGATCGGCAAGGACACCCGGCTTTCAGGCTATATGATGGAATCGGCGCTGACCGCCGGGTTCACCTCGGTCGGCATGGATGTGGTGCTCGTCGGCCCGATGCCCACGCCCGCCGTGGCCATGCTCACCAAATCCATGCGCGCCGATCTGGGCGTGATGATCTCCGCCAGTCACAACCCGTTCGCCGATAACGGCATCAAGCTGTTCGGGCCGGACGGCTTCAAGCTTTCCGACGAGGACGAAGCCGTCATCGAGGCGCTGATCGACGGTGGAGCCGATCTGGCGGAGGCCGAAAGCATCGGCCGCGCCGCGCGGATCGACGACGCGCAGGGCCGCTATATCCATTTCGCAAAGGCGACTTTCCCCGAACATCTGCGGCTCGATGGGCTGCGGGTCGTGGTCGATTGCGCCAATGGCGCCGCCTACAAGGTCGCGCCGACCGCGCTCTGGGAACTGGGCGCTGAAGTGATCTCGCTCGGCGTCGCGCCGAACGGCACCAACATCAACGACAAATGCGGCTCCACCCATCCGGCCTCGCTCCAGGCCCGCGTCAGGGAAGTGCGCGCGGATATCGGAATCGCGTTGGATGGCGACGCGGACCGGCTGATCGTGGTCGACGAAAAAGGCCAGGTGGTGGACGGCGACCAGCTTATGGCGCTGCTCGCCCGAGACTGGGCGCGTTCGGGTAAGCTCCAGGGCGGCGGCATCGTCGCGACGGTGATGTCGAATCTCGGTCTTGAGCGGTTTGTCGAAAGCGAGGGGCTTACGCTTCATCGCGCCAAGGTGGGCGACCGCTATGTGCTGGAGATGATGCGCGAGAAGGGCTGCAACGTCGGCGGCGAACAATCCGGGCACCTGATCCTCACCGATTATGCGACCACCGGCGACGGGCTGGTGGCGGCGCTGCAGATCCTTGCGGCGCTGATCGAAAGCGGAAAACCGGCAAGCAAGACGCTGTCGCTGTTCAAGCCGCTGCCGCAGTTGCTGAAGAACGTCCGCTTCGCAAAGGGCAAGCCGCTGGAGTCGGAGGGCGTAAAGCAGGCGATCAGCGCGGCTGAAACCCGGCTCAACGGCACCGGGCGGCTGGTGATCCGCAAGTCGGGAACCGAGCCGCTGATCCGCGTGATGGCCGAGGGTGAGGATGAGACGCTGGTCGCCGAAGTGGTCGACAGCATCTGCGATGCCGTGCGGCAGGCGGTGTGACCATCGCTCGGGTTCTGGTTGTCGCGGGTTCGGATTCGGGCGGAGGCGCCGGCATACAGGCCGACATCAAGGCCGTGACGATGATGGGCGGCCATGCGATGACCGCCATCACCGCCATCACCATTCAAAACACGCTGGGCGTCTCGGGCGTCGTGCCGGTTCCGCCCGACGCCATCGCCGCGCAGATGCGGGCGGTGATCGACGATATCGGCGTGGACGTGATCAAGACCGGGATGCTGGGCGATGCGCCGACGATAGAGGCGGTGGCGGACGTGCTGGCCCGTCTCGACGGCCATGTGCCCATCGTCATCGATCCGGTGATGGTGGCGAAGGGCGGCGCGTCGCTGTTGGCGGCGGATGCGGTCAACACTCTGAAGCGCCGCTTGCTCCCGAGGGCGACGCTGGTGACCCCCAATATCCCGGAGCTGGAGGCGCTGACGGGCAGGACGATCGTATCGGCCGAAGATGCGCTCGACGCGGCGCGGGCGCTTGGCGATGAACTGGGCGCTGCGGTGCTGGCGAAGGGCGGGCATCTGGAAGGCGATGAAGTGGTCGACCAGCTTGTGACGCGCGAGGATGTTCACAGCTGGACCGATAACCGGATCGAGACGCGCCATACCCATGGCACCGGCTGCACGCTTGCAAGCGCGATCGCGGCCGGTCTGGGACAGGGCATGGCGTTGCCCGATGCAGTCGCCCGCGCCCGCGCCTATGTGCGCGCCGCGATGCTTGCAGCCCCCGGACTGGGACAGGGGCATGGGCCGCTTGGCCATGCGCTGGGGGTCGTTCCATTCGACCGGGTGAAGCCATGACCGGACCAACGCTGGAACTTGAGCTTGGCTATGGCGGCCCCGTCGTGGGCGTCGACGAGGCGGGGCGGGGGCCGCTGGCGGGTCCTGTGGTTGCAGCGGCGGTGCTGCTCGACCCCGACTGCATTCCCGACGGGATCAACGATTCAAAGAAGCTGAGCGAGATCGCGCGGGCGCGCCTGCATGACGAGCTTGTCGGATGCGCCAGGGTGGGCGTCGGCATCGCAAGCGTCGAGGAGATCGACAGCATCAACATATTGCAGGCGAGCCTGCTGGCGATGCGGCGGGCCGTCGATGCGCTGGACCATGCACCGGTGATGGTGCTTGTCGACGGCAACCAGAAGCCGAAATGGCCCTATCCCTGCCGCCCGGTGATTGGCGGCGATGCGCTGTCGCTGTCGATCGCGGCGGCGTCGATCATCGCCAAGGTCACGCGCGACCGGATGATGATCGGCCATGACGAGGCGCACCCCGGCTATGGCTGGCGGACGAACAAGGGCTATGGCACGCCGGAACATCTGGATGCGCTGAGAAGACTGGGACCGACCCCGTTGCACCGGCGTTCATTCGCGCCTGTGGCCCAATATCACCTGCTCTGAAGAATTATTTTCAAGCTGCCGAGGATTGAGTCTTCCGGGCAACACCACAAGCAGTTGAGTCCCTGCCGGGGTCGAGGACTCTACCTGTAGTGGTTGGCGCTACAAATCCCTCCACAGCCCTATCCACCGGCCTGTCCACAGGTGCGACTCGTGGGTTGCCTTGGGATTCCGGGTGATTCAAGGTGGACTTCTGTTGCTTGACGGGGGTCCAATGAGAAGAAACGCCTTGCCGCTGGATATGATAATTCAGGGCGACTGCATCGCCGCCATGAACGAACTGCCCGAGAACTCGGTCGATCTGGTCTTTGCGGATCCTCCCTATAATCTCCAGCTTGGTGGTGACCTTTTCCGTCCGGAAGGCGGCCGCGTCGACGCGGTGACCGACGATTGGGACAAGTTCGACACTTTCCAGACCTATGACAGCTTCACCGCCGAATGGCTGAAGGCGGCGCGCCGCATCCTGAAGGACGATGGAACGCTGTGGGTGATCGGCAGCTATCACAACATCTTTCGCGTCGGCGCGAAGCTGCAGGACGAGGGATTCTGGATCCTGAACGACATCATCTGGCGCAAGGCCAATCCGATGCCCAATTTCAAGGGCACGCGCTTCACCAACGCGCATGAGACGCTGATCTGGGCGTCAAAGAGCGAGAACGCCCGCTATCGCTTCAACTACAAGGCGATGAAGGCGATGAACGAGGAGCTGCAGATGCGCTCCGACTGGGTGCTGCCGATCTGCTCGGGCGGCGAGCGCGTGAAGGTGGACGGCGTGAAGGCGCATCCCACCCAGAAACCCGAGGCGCTGCTCTATCGCATCCTGCTCGCCTCGACCGAGCCGGGCGCGGTCGTGCTCGATCCGTTCTTCGGCACCGGCACCACGGGCGCGGTCGCCAAGCGGCTGGGCCGCCATTATATCGGCATCGACCGGGAGCCGCGCTATTGCCGTGTCGCGCAGGACCGGATCGATGGAGTTCTGCCGCTGGACGAGTCCGCGATGCTGACGATGCAGTCGAAAAAGGCGGCTCCGCGCGTGCCCTTTGGTGCCTTGGTCGAGAACGGTCTCATCCAGCCGGGGGCGACCCTTACCGACCTCGGGCGACGCTACAGGGCGCGGGTGCGCGCCGATGGCAGCGTCCAGATGGACGGCCACGAAGGCTCCATCCATCAGATCGGCGCGGCGGCGCAAGGCGCGCCAAGCTGCAACGGCTGGACCTTCTGGCATGTCGATGACGGCAAAAGCCTTATCTGCCTTGATCGTCTGCGCGACGCGTATCGCTCCAACCTCGATGCCTGATACCCGGCTGGGCGATCTGCCCGAGGATGTCCGGGTTTATCTGCGGCCGACCGGGTTCATCGATGCGCCGTTCGGCCATGACGGAAAGGCCTTGCGGCTTGCGGGCGGGCTGCTCTGGTTTTCAGCCGTCGAACTGATCGCAGCGCAGGACGAAAAGCGGGTCCGGTCGGAGCTTGTTCCGGTCGAGCGGCTGGAGGCAACGCTGGCAGAACTGGCCGCCGGCCCGCGCGCCTCTGCGGAAAGCACATTGGCGCGGCTGACCGCAGAGCGTCCCGCGCTACGGCTTGGCGAGCGGACGCTTCGGTTCGACCAGCCGCATGTCATGGGCATATTGAACATGACTCCGGACAGTTTTTCCGACGGCGGGCGCAACATGGACGCCGATGCGGCCGCCTCCGCCGCGGTCGACATGGCAGCCGCGGGTGCGTCGATCATCGACATAGGCGGCGAGTCGACTCGGCCGGGCGCGCAGCCCGTGTGGGAGGGCGATGAACTTGCCCGCGTGCAGCCGGTTCTGCAGCGCCTGAAGGCATCGGGTGCGGTGCTTTCGATCGACACGCGCAAGGCCTCGGTGATGGAGGCTGCGCTCGACGCCGGGGCGCATATCGTGAACGACGTGTCCGCCCTGACCTTTGACGACGCGGCGATCGGCGTCGTGGCGCGTTCAGCCTGTCCCGTAGTGCTGATGCATCATCAGGGCGACCCGCAGACGATGCAGGACCAGCCGAGCTATGCCGATCCGCTCATCGAGGTCTATGACTGGCTGCAACGCCGGATAGCGGCGGCCGAAGCGGGAGGGATAGCCCGCGAGCGGATCATCATCGATCCCGGTATCGGTTTCGGCAAGCGGCTGCGGCACAATCTCGATCTGTTGAACGGACTTGCGCTGTTCCACGGGCTGGGCTGCCCGATTCTGCTGGGGGCGAGCCGCAAACGGTTGATCGGCGCGCTGGCGAATGAAGCGCCCGTGGAGGAGCGCCTCGGTGGCTCGATTGCTCTCGCCATGACCGGGCTTGCAAGCGGCGTGCAGATATTACGTGTGCATGACGTGCGTGAAACGGTGCAGGCGGCAAAGGTCTGGCGCGGGCTTCGCGACGCCGCGCTGACGCCGCCGCTATCCTAGCGGCCGCGTTCGATATCAAGTTCGGCGAGCTTGCGGTAAAGGGTGGAACGCCCGATACCGAGCCGCCGCGCGACTTCGCTCATCTGTCCGCGATAATGGCGGATCGCGATGCGGATGATATCGGCTTCCAGTTCGTCAAGCGATCTGACATGACCATTGGCCTCGAACAACGGAATTCCCTCGCCACAAGCCGATTCGCTCGTTGCCAGGCCCGCCTCGTCCGGCGGAAATACACTGCGAAGATGGGCGCTCATACCTGCCTCGATCAATCAACTAATGCTTTGCGCTCTACCGCGATCGAGGTTAAGGCGGCCTAAACGCTGACAGGCTTCGACGTTATCGCCGAAGCCTGTCTCGTATCTGGCTATAAACAGCGACAGGGATGGCCATGACGGCAAACGACGCTTCAAACGGTATGGACTATAAGGCGCACGAGAGCACCTATTCCGGTTTTCTCGTCCTGTTCAAATGGGGAACCATTGTCAGCCTGGTCGCCGCGGCTGTCGTCATCGCGATCCTCGTTTACTGATGAAGATCGCGGTTCTGCGTGAGGGCGCTGCCGGGGAGCGCCGGGTGGCCGCCGTTCCCGAGACGGTGAAGAAGTTTATCGGGCTGGGTGCGACCATGGCGGTCGAGACCGGGGCCGGATCGACGGCTTCTGTCAGCGACGCTGAATATGAAGCCGCAGGCGCGTCGGTTGCCGACCGGGCGTCGGTGCTGAAGGATGCCGACATCATTCTCGGCGTGCAGGGGCCCGATCCGGCGTCGCTCGCCGGATTGAAGCCGGGCGCGTGGCTGGTAGCCGGACTCAATCCGTTCGGAGAACGCGCGCGGGTGGACGCCTATGCGGGCGCCGGGATCGAGGCGCTGGCGATGGAGTTCATGCCGCGGATCACGCGCGCCCAGTCGATGGACATATTGTCGTCGCAGTCTAACCTTTCGGGCTACAAGGCGGTGCTGGACGCGGCGTCGGTCTATGGCCGGGCGCTGCCGATGATGATGACTGCGGCGGGCACCATTTCCGCCGCGCGGGTGTTCATCATGGGCGTCGGCGTTGCCGGCTTGCAGGCGATTGCCACCGCCAAGCGGCTGGGCGCGATTGTCTCTGCGACCGACGTCCGCGCCGCGACCAGGGAGCAGATCGAGAGCCTTGGCGCAAAGGCGATCTTCGTCGAGGACGTGAAGGGCATCGAAGGCGAGGGAACGGGCGGCTACGCCACCGAAATGTCCGACGAATACAAGGCGGCACAGGCGGCGCTGGTGTCCGGACATATCGCCAAGCAGGACATCGTCATCACCACTGCGCTGATCCCCGGACGCCCCGCGCCCCGGCTGATCAGCGACGCGCAGGTCGCATCGATGCGCCCCGGTTCGGTGATCGTCGACCTGGCGGTGGAGCAGGGCGGCAATGTCGAAGGCGCGGTCGCCGGTGAAGTGGTGGAGCGGCATGGCGTGACCATAGTCGGGCACCGGAATGTACCGTCGCGGCTGGCGGCCGACACCTCGGCGCTTTTCGCCCGCAACCTTTATAATTTCCTGTCGGCTTTCTGGGACAAGGACGCGGGCCGCCCGCTGCTTCCCGATGGCGATGAAATCGGCGACGCGATCCGGCTGACCAGGGGCGGTCAGGTGGTCAATCCGCGCCTGCTGCAGAACTGAGGGGACAGACGATGGACTTCATCTCGATCCTGTCGATCTTCGTAATGGCGTGTTTCGTCGGCTATTATGTCGTCTGGTCGGTGACGCCCGCGCTTCACACGCCGCTGATGGCAGTGACCAACGCGATCTCGTCGGTGATCGTCGTGGGCGCGCTGATCGCAAGCGCCGCCGCCGGATCGGCCACGTCCAAATGGCTGGGACTGATCGCCGTCGTGCTTGCAAGCATCAACATCTTCGGGGGCTTCGCCGTCACCGAACGGATGCTCGCCATGTACAAGAAGAAAGAGAAGAAGGGCTGACGCGGCCTTGGCTCGCTGTCGCCTTTTGGGGGAATAGATCATGCACGAAGCCGTTTCCGCCACGCCCGGCTGGGCCGCCGTCGCCTATCTGGTCGCGGGCATCTGCTTCATTCTGGCGCTGAGGGGGCTTTCCAGCCCCAGCAGTTCCCGCCGGGGCAACCGCTTCGGCATGTTCGGCATGGCGCTGGCGATGCTGACGACCATCTATCTGCATCTGAACGTTACAATCATCGAGATCGCGATCGCAATCGCGATCGGCGGCGTGATCGGCTTCATCACCGCGCGCAAGATCGCGATGACGGCGATGCCGCAGCTTGTCGCTGCCTTTCACTCGCTGGTGGGGCTTGCCGCAGTGCTGGTGGCCGCCGCCGCCTATCTCAACCCGCGCGCGTTCGGCATCGCCGACGTGCTGGGCGTGATCCATCAGGTCAGCCGGATCGAGATGGGGCTGGGCGTGGCGATCGGCGCGATCACCTTCTCAGGGTCGGTGATCGCCTTTCTGAAGCTGAACGGCAACATGTCCGGCAAGCCGATCATGCTGCCCGGCCGCCATGTCATCAATCTCGGCATGCTCGCGGGCATATTGGGCCTGATCGCCTATTTCCTGGTCGACCAGAGCCCCTGGGTGTTCTGGACGGTGACGGCACTCAGCTTCCTGATCGGCTTCCTTCTGATCATCCCCATCGGCGGCGCGGACATGCCGGTCGTGGTGTCGATGCTGAACAGCTATTCGGGCTGGGCGGCGGCCGCCATGGGCTTCACGCTCCAGAACACGGCGATGATCATCACCGGCGCGCTGGTGGGCTCGTCGGGCGCGATCCTCTCCTACATCATGTGCAAGGCGATGAACCGCAGCTTCATCTCGGTGATCGCGGGCGGCTTTGGCGCAGACAGCGGCGCGGGCGGCGCGGCCGCCGCCGCGACGGACCGGCCGTGGAAACGCGGTTCGTCCGAAGACGCCGCGTTCCTGATGAAGCAGGCCGAACAGGTCATCATCGTGCCGGGCTATGGCATGGCGGTGGCGCAGGCGCAGCACGCGCTTCGTGAGATGGGCGATCTGCTGAAGGCAGAGGGCGTCAGGGTGAAATACGCGATCCACCCGGTCGCGGGCCGTATGCCGGGGCACATGAACGTGCTGCTGGCCGAAGCCAATGTGCCCTATGACGAAGTGTTCGAGTTGGAGGACATCAACTCCGAGTTCGCGCAGACCGATGTCGCATTCGTCATCGGCGCGAACGACGTGACCAATCCGGCCGCCAAGACCGATAAGACCTCGCCCATCTACGGCATGCCCGTGCTTGACGTGGAAAAGGCCAAGACCGTGCTGTTCGTGAAGCGCTCCATGGGCGGCGTCGGCTATGCCGGCGTCGACAATGAGGTGTTCTACCGCGACAACACCATGATGCTGCTCGCTGACGCCAAGAAGATGGTCGAGGAAATCGTCAAGGCGCTGGGTCACTGACGAAGAGGGCTGCCCGTCAGCCCTCCTCCAGCCCCGGATAGGCGGCCTGCTTCAACAGGCCGGCCAGATGGGCCGCGTTCGATGCGAGCATGGCGGCCGTCTGGCTGATCTTGTCGGGCGTTTCGGGCAGGTCCTGGAAAGCCGTCGCGTGCATGGCCTCTCCCACCCAATAGCTGGCCCCGCCTGCCGGGATGGTGAAGCCGACATCGTTGAGTGCCTGGAACAGCTGGGCGGTCTATTCCTCGTCGACGGGGATGCCGGGCGCGTATTTCGACGTGCGGATCGTCAGTGACGTCTTGACGCCGGCGACATTGGGCGCGCTGGTGAGCCGCGCGGTGAGAAACTTCTGAAACTCCTGCAGATCATGGCTCACGATCTTGAGGATGAAGTCGATCTCGCCGTTGAGCATATGGCATTCGCGGACCTCGGGCAGCGCGTTCACATGCTCTTCAAAGGCGCGCAGATCAGCCTCGGCCTGGCTTTTCAGGCTCACCATCGCAAAGACGGTGATGCCATAGCCCAAGCGGTCCGGATCGAGTCGGGCGTGATAGCCGCGAATGATGCCGGATTCCTCCAGACTGCGGACCCGTCGCAGGCACGGGGGGGCGGTGAGGCCCACTTTCTCCGAAAGCGCGACATTTGTCGTCCGCCCATCCTCCTGCAACGTCCGCAGGATGAGTCGGTCGATCGGATCGAGAACCGCCGTGCCGGCCATGCTATTCCATCTGGTTAGTCGAACAGCGCTTTCACATAATTAAATTACTCGTTTGCGCAATATCCATTCGGAGGCATGTGCGTTAAAGGCGGCAATTGTTGGTAGCCTCTTAACCAATTGCGGCCAGAGAGGGATCAGGCGCAAACACAAGCAAAGCGGAGCCGGGAAACCAAGGTGCGCTTCGACGACATGATCGATACGGTGCTGGCGCAACCGCTGAACGGCGGTTCCGTTCGCGTGACCGTATACCGGCAGCTCGTCGATCTGATCGCACAGGGGCGGGCCGATCATGACGAACGGCTCGCGCGCCGCGCCTATGAGGCCATCGATGCGATTCGCGAAGACGTTCCACGCGAGGTGAGGGCGGGGCTCGCGCAGGGCCTTGCTGGATTTGCCGTGCCGGCCCGGCTTGTCGCGCATTTCAGCCGCGAAGAGGTGAAGGACGTCGCCGTGTTTCTGGCGTCCGCGCGGCTCGGCGAGGACGAATGGCTCGCCATTCTCCCGACAATGCCGCCGCAGTCCCGCAGCGTTCTCCGGTCGCGCCGCGATCTTCCCCAGCGCGTCCAGACGCTGCTGGAATCCTTTGGGCCGGCCGACCTTGCGCTTGCTGCGCCGGAAGAGCCGGAACTGCCCTGGACCGGGCTGGAAGGCCGGGAAGAAACGACGGCGCGCCCGGCCGCGCCTGCCGACGCGCTGCCGCCGATAGTCGAGCCCGCCAAGACCGCGCCCCAACCGACGCCCTTCGTCCGGCCCGCTCGTGAAACGGCGAAGGCACGGCGCGTCGACCATCTTTTCGCAACCGAAGCGCCGCAGCCCCAGCGCGCCGATGCACCGGCCGAACCAGCGCGCCCGCGCGATCCCGCCGTGGTCGAAGGCGAAACCCAGGTGCGGGAACTGCTCCGGCGCATCGAGGAGTTCCGCGCCCGCATCCCGCGCCCGCCAGAGGCGGCTTCGTATGAACCTTCTGACGCCGAAGATGCTTTGGAGTCGGAGTCGCATGTGCGGGAACATCCTTCGGCCGCAGAAGAGCCGATCGACGATATCCCGGAGAGCCAGTGGACGACCGTTCCGGAAGCGGAGGCTCCACATACGAAGCCACAGCTCGCCGTTCATGATTTCCGTTGGGAAACAGATACATCCGGGATGATCTTGTGGGTCGATGGCATCGCGCGCGAGGCGGTCATCGGCCGAACGGTCGCCCTGTCGGAGCCGGAGGCGATCGAAGGCGTGGACATGAAGGTGGCGACCGCATTCGCACGTCGTGCGCCATTCCGCGACGGCCGCCTGCGCCTGCCGGGCAGCGGAGAGGCGAGCGGCGTCTGGATGATCTCCGGAGTCCCGTTCTTCGATCCGCGCGGCGGGAGGTTCTGCGGGTTCAGGGGCACGGCGCGCCGCGTTCAAGAGGATGCAGCGGTTGCGGCGGAGGAGTTGGCGTCGCCCACGCCCGCCGCTCCGACCATCCTTGCGGAGCGCAGGCAGGAGCAGAAGGAACCGCCTTCGCCGGACGCAATCCGCCAGATGACGCACGAGCTTCGCACGCCGCTTAATGCAATCGTCGGCTTTGCCGAGATGATCGATCGGCAGATGCTTGGCCCCGCCGCGCAAGGCTATCGCGACCGGGCGCAGGATATATTGGCGGATGCGCACCGGCTGCTGGCGGCGATCGACGATATGGACGCCGCGGCGCGCGGCGCGAATGGAGCGCCCGACGGGCCGCCGCTGGTCGATGCGGGCGGATTGGTGGAACGGGTGATCGGCCGGTATCGCGGGCTTTCGCGCGAGCGCGGGATCGAGCTGATCGGAAGCATCGCCATCGGCCTTCCGGCGATAGAGACATCCGAGGAAGTGCTGGAGCGCGTCGTCGGCCGGCTGTTCGCGGCCGTCATCGGCGCGGCCCGGGCGGGGGACCGGCTGACCTATGGCGTCGGTTCCGGCGAGGGCGATTCGGTCCGGATTTTCCTCTCGCGTCCTGCCGCGCTTGCCGGAAGGGACGCCGAGGCGCTTTACGACCCTGCGTCGGCGGGCTTTGCCGCGGGCCTTGAAGCGCCCGCGCTTGGCCTCGGGTTCGGGTTGCGCCTTGTCCGTCAGCTTGCCTCGGCGCTTGGCGGGCAGTTCGAGATAGAGGATTCGCTTTTCATGCTCACCCTGCCTTGCAGCCGCGCACAGGCACGGCAGGCGGGAAATGTCGCCTGATTTGCATTGGCCGCGAGCGGACGCTTGCAGCGGACCGGCAAAGGGCGCTATCGGCGAACGGCTTTGACGCCATGCGGTGGGGCCTGTAGCTCAATGGTTAGAGCTGGCCGCTCATAACGGCTAGGTTGGGGGTTCGAGTCCCTCCGGGCCCACCAGCACTCCAAGCGAGCGATGTTATTCCTTCGCCGCCGCATCCTGGAAATAGGGCTCGACCTCGCCCTTCAGCTTCAGCGTCAGCGGGTTGCCCTGACGGTCGCGTGTGTTTCCCGCAGCCACCCGTATCCACCCTTCGCTGACGCAATATTCCTCCACATTGGTCTTTTCTACGCCCTTGAAGCGAATGCCTACGCCCCGCTGCAGAAGCGCCGCGTCATGATAGGGGCTGCGCGGGTCGATCGCGAGACGGTCGGGCGGAACATCGGTCATCTTGGCCTCTTGGATGTGCGAACAAATGCAAGAGGGCAGATAGACGCGCCGGTCCGGAATGCCAATGCGGTTCACGAAGCATCGCCAAGACTTCCTTAACCGGGCTTCGCTAGGAAAGGGGCGGGATCAGGGAAAGTAGCTTCCGATGGATGCGGACACCGGGGAATGTTCATTTGGCGATGGATTCTATCAAAGCCTCCTCAATGACTCTCCGGTCGGCTTCGCGCTTGTCTCCACCGATGGCCGCTGGCTGAGGGTCAACCGCGCGATTTCGCGCCTGCTCGGCTATTCCCCGGAAGAGCTTTCGAAGCTTAATTTCCAGAAACTCACCCATCCCGACGATCTGGAGGCCGATCTCCAACTGGTCGACGATCTGATCGCGGGGAGGCGCGAGAACTACCGGCTGGAAAAGCGCTATGTACGAAAGGACGGCAGCATCGTCTGGGGATTGCTGTCGGTCTCCATGTCCAGGGATGAACGGGGGCGGCCAGCCCATTTCATCTCCCAGATCGTGGACATGACCGATGTTCGCGAGATCCAGCGTGAACTGGAGCACAAGGCGCTGCACGATCCGCTGACCGGCCTTCCCAATCGCCGCAAGTTTCAGATGACCCTGACCGAAGCCCTGGAGAGCGCCCGGCGGACAGGCAAGGAACATTGCCTGTGCTTCATGGACCTGGACGGATTCAAGGCCGTCAACGACACCGCGGGGCACGAATATGGCGACATGGTGCTGGTTGCGGTGAGCCGCGAACTTGAAAAATCGATCCGCAGCGGAGATCAGGTCGCCCGCTTTGGCGGCGACGAATTCGGCATAATCCTGTTCGATTGCGGGGTGGAGACCGGACGGGTGATATTGGAGCGGCTGAGAAAGCGCGTGTCCGCAGTGACGATCGGAAGGAACCGGAATCTTGACCCGGTGACCGCCAGCATCGGCGTCGCCGCCATCACGCCGACCACCGCCTCCGCCCGCGACGCGCTGCGCCGCGCGGACCTCGCGTGCTATGAGGCGAAGCGGGCAGGGCGCAATGTCGTGCGTGTCCATGGAGCCTCCGTCCCGCCGTCGAACGTCATCGGCTTTCAGGGCAGGGGAAGCGCTGCGTCATCGCGGCTTTCGGCCTGACCCCGGGTTCACCCCCCATTCAACGGGCAGCGTTTACCCTCGCACGATAGACCCTGTGCGGGAGACGATGTTATGAGGATGCCGATGTCTCGCCCGGCCGGACTGGCCGCGCTGCTGATCGCCGGCCTGGCCCTTTCCGGATGCATGACCGACGGATACGGGCGTTCCTACGGATCGGTTTCGGTCGGTTCCGGCTGGTATGACGACTACGGCTACCCCGGATATTATCCGGGCTACTACGGCTATGATTATGGCTATCGGGACAGCCCCGGATATTATCATGTGCCCCGACACCGCCATTCTTCACGCTGGAAGGACCGCAAGCCGGACGGAAAGTGGGAAGGCAGGCGGCATTCGGACAAGTCCCGCTGGAGCGGCAAGGACCGCGCCGAGGCGCGCGAGCGCTGGCGCGAACGCTCAACGGAGGCGGAGGTGAAGCGTGTGCCGTCGCGCATCGAACGGCGGCACATGAACCAGTCGCGCCCCGGCTTTCAGGGCCGCCCCCCACGCGCAGAGCGTTCGAAAGACAGGCGTTAACCGGAACCCCGTGAAGGCCGGGGCCGCATTGTTCGACGGTCCCGGCTCTTCGCGTTCGCCGAACATCCGAGGGCGCTATGCCCTCCGTCAGGAGTCGCCGGTTGCCTCCAGCTTGTCTTGCGTTCTGGTTTCGAAATCGGCGGCGCTGTGTCGTTCATGCAATTGGCCTTCGAGCGGGCCGTTGAGGCGGTTGACCATCACCCCGCGCTGCACCGCCGGCCGCTCGCCGATCTGCCGCGCCCATCTGATCAAGTGCGTGTAGCTGTCAGCCGACAGGAATTCGGAAGCCTCGTAGGCGTCGCCCGTCACGACGCGGCCATACCACGGCCAGATCGCGATGTCGGCGATGCTGTAGGCGTCTCCTGCGATATACTCGCTATCGGCCAGTTGCCGGTCGAGGACATCCAGTTGGCGCTTCACCTCCATGGTGTAGCGGTTGATGGCATATTCGTATTTTTCAGGCGCATAGAGGTAGAAGTGACCGAAGCCGCCTCCCAGCAGGGGGGCGCTGCCCATCTGCCAGAACAGCCAACTCAGCACCTCGGTGCGGCTGGCATGATCGGTCGGGAGAAAGGCCCCGAATTTCTCGGCGAGATAAAGCAGGATCGCGCCGGATTCGAACACGCGCTGGGGCGGCGATGTGCCGCGATCGAGCAGCGCGGGGATCTTGCTGTTCGGATTGACGGACACGAAGCCGGAGGAGAACTGGTCGCCTTCGGTGATACGGATCGGCCAGGCGTCATATTCCGCGTTCATGCCAAGCTCGAGCAACTCCTCGAGCATGATGGTCACCTTCTGGCCGTTGGGCGTCGCCAGCGAATATAGCTGAAGGGGGTGCTCGCCGACCGGAAGGTCTTTCTCGTGCGTCGCGCCGGCGATCGGACGATTGATGCTCGCAAATGCGCCGCCGGTTTTTCCGGCATCCCACGTCCACACGCGCGGGGGACATATGGCTCTGCGGTCATTGGATTTCGCTCCTGGTGTTGTTCCCCCGTTAGCGTCGGGCAAAAGTGCTCGGGGATGATCTGGGCCAGATTGAACCGACGTCTCCGGGCGATAAACAACGGCGAACTGGCGGAGACGGAGGGATTCGAACCCTCGGTAGGAGTAATCCCCCTACGGCGGTTTAGCAAACCGCTGGTTTCAGCCACTCACCCACGTCTCCCGGAGTCGGCCGAGCGGCTATAGCCGGGCTTCGCGCAGGGTTCAACTGCGTCCGATGGAAGTATATTCCAGCCCGGCGCGCGTCACCTCATCCACCGGATAGATGTTCCGCAGATCGACGAAAACGGGCGATTTCAGCAGCGACTTCACGCGCTTCAGGTCCAGCGCGCGGAATGCGTCCCATTCCGTCACGATCACCACCGCGTCGGCGCCCTCGATCGCGCCATAGGCGCTTTCGGCGTAATCGACGTTTTCGATGACGCGCCGGGCCTGATCCATGCCCACGGGGTCATAGGCGCGGACCCGCGCGCCTGCGTCCTGAAGCGTCTGGACGATGGCGATCGACGGCGCTTCGCGCATGTCGTCGGTGTTGGGCTTGAACGTCAGGCCAAGCACGGCCACGGTCTTGCCGCGCGCGTTGCCGCCCATGGCGCTGATGACCTTGCGGCCCATCGCCCGCTTGCGGTTGTCGTTTACTGCCACGGTCGCCTCCACGATCCGCACGGGCGAATCATGGTCCTGCGCCGTCTTCAGCAGCGCCAGCGTGTCCTTGGGGAAGCAGGAGCCGCCATAGCCCGGCCCTGCATGAAGGAACTTCGACCCGATGCGGTTGTCGAGGCCGATGCCGCGCGCGACGTCCTGTACGTTCGCGCCCACCTGCTCGCACAGGTCCGCGATTTCGTTGATGAAGGTGATCTTGACCGCGAGAAAGGCGTTGGCGGCGTATTTGATCAGCTCCGCCGTACGGCGCGCGGTGAACAGCAGGGGAGAGCGGTTGAGGTACAATGGCCGGTAGAGCTGGGCCATCACCTCCTGCGCGCGTTCGCTGGTGGTGCCCACGACGATGCGGTCGGGCCGCTTGAAATCCTCTATCGCCGCGCCTTCGCGCAGGAACTCCGGATTGGAAACGACATCGAAATCGGCTTGCGGCGCGACGTCCCTGACGATGCGCTCCACTTCGTCGCCGGTGCCGACAGGCACGGTCGATTTGGTGACGATAATGGTATAGCCGGAAAGCGACTGTGCGATTTCTTCCGCCGCGGCATGAACATAGCTGAGATCGGCATGGCCGTCGCCGCGACGCGACGGTGTGCCGACCGCGATGAACACTGCATCGGCGCTGGCGACCGCATCGGCCAGTTCGGTGGTGAAGGACAGCCGGCCCGCCGCCACGTTGGTTGCGACAAGATCGTCGAGGCCCGGCTCATAGATCGGGATCTTGCCGGCATTCAGCGCCTCAATCTTCGCACTGTCCTTGTCGACGCACACGACTTCATGGCCGAAATCGGCAAAGCAGGTTCCGGATACAAGCCCCACATAGCCTGAACCGATGATCGTCACCTGCATAGCTTACTCCCTGATCTAAACCGCGCTGGACCTATGCCGGGCCAGTCCTTGCGTGTCGAGCCGCTCAAATTCGCCTTTTGCCGATCCGTTCATTGCACTGACAGGCCAGATCGCGATAACGGTCAATATCTAGCGGCAGATCGCAAGCGGGGAGAAAGGTTTGATGCGCCTCAAACGAGCCAAGTTGAGCTTAGCCTTATGGGCAGTTCTCATACCATCGGCGCTTGCTCCCCTGTCGGCCCATGCGCAAACGGGTGATGCCGCGCTGAACGCGGCCAATGCCGATCTGGCTCCGGTCGGGACCGTCGACCCTGCAGCAGCGGCCGGCCAGCCGGTGCAGCCGCAAGCCCAGTCTCCGGTTCCAGCTGCCGCAGCGGTGCCGTCGGGCCAGCCGGAAACGGGCGGCGCGCAGGCAGACGCCGCAGCGGCCGCCGCCGGAACCTCGCCTTCAGCCCAGACCTATTCGCAGGAAGATGTGCTCGCCAAGGCCGAGAATGTTTTCGGTAAGGGCGCCGAAGGGCTTGCCGGATTGATTGAGGGCATCTTCCGGGAAAATGGCGAGCCCAACGGCTATATCGTCGGCCGGGAGGCGGGCGGCGCGTTTGCCGTCGGCCTGCGTTATGGCTCGGGCACGCTGTTCCACAAGGTGGAGGGCGAGCGTCCGGTCTATTGGACCGGGCCGTCCGTCGGCTTTGACATCGGCGCGGATGCGTCGAAGACATTCGCGCTCGTCTATCACCTTTATGACACCGAGAGTCTGTTCGAGCGCTTTCCGCAGATCGAGGGCAAGCTCTATTTCGTCGGCGGCTTCACTGCCAATTATCTGCAGCGCGACGATATCATCATCGTTCCGATCAAGCTCGGCGTCGGCTGGCGGCTGGGGGCCAATGTGGGCTATATGAAGTTCTCGAAGAAATCGAAGATATTGCCGTTCTGAATGGTCATCCGGCCGCATCGTACGGCAAATCGACGATCGACACCCCGCCTTCATCCGATCCGGACATAAAATCTTCTTTGGGACCTGAATATACCCATTTCCGGGAATAGGCGGGTGTCCAAAAAAGGGATAATCAGGCTCGGCGAACCGGATAGTGGAAAAGCTTGCGCTTGGAAGCTGTCCCCCAACTACCGCCCACTTCCCCCGAAGTGGGCGTTTTTTCTATTTGTCGTCGCCCATGCGCAGCGCCGCGATGAAGGCTTCCTGCGGGATCTGGACGCTGCCGTACTCGCGCATCCGCTTCTTGCCTTCCTTCTGCTTTTCCAGAAGCTTCTTCTTGCGGCTGATGTCGCCGCCATAGCATTTGGCGGTCACGTCCTTGCGGAGGGCGGCTATGGTTTCGCGCGCGATGACCCGGCCGCCGATGGCCGCCTGAATCGGAATCTTGAACAGGTGGCGGGGGATCAGGTCCTTCATCCGCTCGCACATGTGACGGCCGCGCGCTTCCGCCTGGCTGCGGTGGACGATCATCGCCAGCGCGTCGACATTCTCGCTGTTCACAAGGATCGTCATCTTCACCAGGTCGCCCTCGCGGTGGCCGATCTGCTGATAATCGAAGCTGGCGTATCCCCGGCTGATCGACTTCAGCCGGTCGTAGAAGTCGAACACCACTTCGTTGAGCGGCAGTTCATAGGTGAGCTGCGCCCGCCCGGCGACATAGGTGAGGTTCTTCTGGATGCCGCGCCGGTCCTGGCACAGCTTCAGGATGCTGCCGAGATATTCGTCGGGCACATAGATGGTGGCGTCGATCCACGGCTCCTCGATGCGGTCTATATGGACCGGGTCGGGCATGTCGGCCGGATTGTGAAGCTCCTTCATCGACCCGTCGTTCATGAAGATGTTGTAGACCACCGAAGGCGCGGTGGTGATGAGGTCGAGGTCATATTCCCGGCTGAGCCGTTCCTGAATGATCTCCAGATGCAAAAGGCCCAGGAAGCCGCAGCGGAAACCGAAGCCGAGCGCGGCCGATGTCTCCATCTCGAAGCTGAACGAGGCGTCGTTGAGGCGGAGCTTGTACATGCTCTCGCGCAGCTTCTCGAAGTCGTTGGCGTCGACGGGAAAAAGGCCGCAGAACACCACCGGCTGCGCTTCCTTGAAGCCGGGCAGGGGGGCGGCCGTGGGTCTTTTCGCATCGGTGATCGTATCGCCGACGGCGGTCTGCGACACCTCCTTGATCTGCGCGGTGATGAAGCCGATCTCGCCCGGGCCAAGCGCGTCGAGCGTCTCGATCTTGGGGCGGAAGCAACCGACGCGATCGATCAGATGGATGGTGCCCGCCTGCATGAACTTGACTTGCTGGCCCTTCTTCAGCGCGCCGTCGATCACGCGGACAAGGATGACGACGCCGAGGTAGGGGTCGTACCAGCTATCGACGAGCATCGCCTTGAGCGGCGCGTTCGGATCGCCCTTGGGCGGCGGAATGCGGTGGACGATGGCTTCCAGTATTTCGTCGATGCCGATGCCGGTCTTGGCGCTGGCAAGCACCGCATCGTCGGCGGGAAGGCCGATGATGTCCTCGATCTCCGCCTTCACCTTCTCCGGTTCGGCGGCGGGCAGGTCGATCTTGTTGATCACGGGCACGATTTCATGGTCATGCTCGATCGACTGATAGACGTTGGCCAGCGTCTGCGCCTCCACGCCCTGGGCCGCGTCCACCACCAGCAGCGCGCCCTCGCAGGCGGCGAGCGAGCGCGACACCTCATAGGCGAAATCGACATGGCCCGGCGTGTCCATCAGGTTGAGGACATAGCTTTCGCCGTTCTTCGCGGTGTAGTTCAGGCGGACCGTCTGTGCCTTGATGGTGATGCCGCGCTCGCGCTCGATATCCATATTGTCCAGCACCTGCTCGGACATTTCGCGATCGGTCAGCCCGCCGGTGCGCTGGATCAGCCGGTCGGCAAGGGTGGACTTGCCATGGTCGATGTGCGCGATGATCGAGAAGTTGCGGATGCGGTCTATCGGTGCGGTCATGCGCGCGGCGTTAGCCGAAAACACGGGCTTGTGTAAGGGGGCGAAGCGCTACGCGAATTCGCTCCGCCATCGCGCGTCGAAGCATTTTACACCCGCCGAAGCCGTTAACCATAACCAAATTGGTTAATATGGCGGATTTCCGTCTCTTTCCATCATTTGGCACGAGTGATGCAGAAATGAGGGTACGTGGTCTTGGACCCTTTCCACCACGTTATTGATGCGAGTTTCGGGTGGCGTCCGGACTTGCGCAAGCGGCCTCGGCCGCTAACCCGCTTCTCGCCGTCAATGACCGCTTCCCGACCTAGACCCCCGGGAAGCGGTTTTTTCCTCCAAGTCCTTGCTGCGATGGCTGGATGCGCTAGCATCGGCTTAAAAGCGAGGAGTTGTGGATGCTGCACGTCGCGATCATTGGTTCCGGCCCCGCCGGTTATTACACCGCCGAGGCACTGCAAAAACAGTTCGGCGACGAAGTACGCATTGATGTCATCGACAGGCTGCCGACCCCGTTCGGGCTGATTCGGGCAGGGGTTGCCCCGGATCATCAATCGATCAAGGCGGTGTCGCGGCGCTACGAAACCACCGCGCTGACGGACAATGTCCGTTTCATCGGCAATATAGATATCGGCAGTTCGGTGACGGTGGCCGAGCTGCTCGACCTTTACCATGCGGTCGTGGTGGCGACCGGCGCTCCGGGCGACAGAAAGCTCGGCATTCCGGGCGAGGAACTGCCGGGCGTGATCGGTTCGGCCACGCTGGTCGGCTGGTACAATGGTCACCCGGCCTTCGCGCATCTGGATCCACCGCTGCTGACCGATTCCGTGGCTGTCATAGGCGCGGGCAATGTCGCGCTGGACGTCACGCGCGTGCTCGCCAAGACGCGCGACGAGTTCGAGGGATCGGACATCGCCCGCCATGCCCTTGCCGCGCTCAGCCTTTCCGGGGTGAAGCACATCCACATCGTCAGCCGACGCGGGCCGCACCAGATCCAGATGACGCCCAAGGAACTGGGCGAGTTGGGGGAGCTTCAACGGGCCGTGCCGCATGTCCGGTCAGAGGATCTGCCTCCCGAGGAAGCCGATGCCGGGCTAGAGCCGGGCGTGCGCAAATCGGTGACGCATCTCCGGCAGTTCGCGCGGACCAACGGCCGGGACGCGGAAATCGACATCCGCTTCGACTTTTACATGCGGCCCGTCCGGATCGAGGGCGAGGGCAGGGTGGAACGCCTGATCGTGGAGCGAACGCGGCTGGACGAAAACGGAAATGCAGTCGGAACCGGGGAGGAGATCGTCATTCCCTGCGGAATGGTGGTGTCGTGCATCGGCTATCGGACCCATCCGATACCCGGCATTCCCTATGACGACAGGCTTGGGCGGTTCACGAACGAGGAGGGGCGCATCGCGCCCGGCCTTTATTGCGTGGGCTGGGCACGGCGCGGGCCGACCGGGACGATCGGCACCAACCGTCCCGACGGGTTCGCCATCGCCGAACTGATCGCGGCCGATGCGCCTTCGGGCACAAGGGAAGGGCGGCCGGGCCTTGATCGGCTGATCGCCACGCGTGGGCTGAAGGTCGTGACCTTTCAGGACTGGAAGAAGATCGACGCCGCCGAAATCGCACGGGCGCGCGACGGCAGCCCGCGAGAGAAATTCACGAGCATCGACGAGATGCTGTCGGCGATCAATCCATGATGCGGCGGCGTTCTAAACCCGCTTGCGGTCAACACCAACGCCTCCTATAAGCCGCGCCACTGCGCCCCCCCGGTTCACGCCGGGGAATGTGTCGGGGAGTAGCTCAGCCTGGTAGAGCACTGTCTTCGGGAGGCAGGGGCCGGAGGTTCGAATCCTCTCTCCCCGACCATGATTTTCCTAGCTTTTTTCCTCTAAATGGACAGCAGGCGAGGGTTCGATTGAACCCCGCGCCTGCTTTTTGAGGTTCACCATGAACCTGCATTGGCTGCCTTTCTGAGATAAGTTGGCGAATATCTTGCGTAGTGCTTCTCGGTGGTCCGGCTGTCGTCATGCCCCATAAGCTGGGCCAATTCGCTCATCGGAATGCCGTCCTCGGCGCGCCAGACAGCGCCGGTATGGCGGAGCGTGTACGGCGTTGCGTGAACAGCGCTCCTTTGGGATGCTGCAAGGAAGGCTTTCTTGATGTTCTGGATGCCCTTGCCGCCCCGCTCGATCACATATTCGCTCTGCCGTGCCTCATAGGCTTCCTTGAGCGGCTGCTTGGCGTAGTCGGCGATGGGAACGGTCGGGCGGCGCTTGGCGGTCTGCACCCGGCCAGCCCGGTTGAGGTTGATAAGGCCGCGCTCAAAATCCACCCGATCCCACGTCAGTTGCAGGATCGCGGTTGGGCGCGCGCACGTCGCCAGCGCCAGCACCATGTAGAGCTGGGCGTGTGGGGCCTTCACTTCGGAAAGGAACTTCCTGAACTGCTCCTTGGTCAGATGCCGCTCGATTCGGTCTGGCGCGTCCGGCCTCCAGATGGAAGGCGCTTCCTTTATCAGCTTCGCGTCCTTGCCCCAGCGCAGCGCAACCGAAAGCTGCGACAACTCATAGCGAATCGTCGCCTGTCCGGCATTCCGCTGGGCCGCGTAGCCCTTGCACATGGCCTCATCGATCAGGGCCGGGTTCACATCATCCCAATAGTGCCGCATCGCCTTCCAGGCGTCCTTGCGGCGGCTTATGCTGGCGATCTCCGCCTTTTCCCTGTCGTCGAGATATGCGAGCATCACCCGGCCCACGGTCCACGATGTATGATCGCCGAGCCGCCAGCGCTGGCGCGCTTCTGCTTCCGCTGCAACCCGACTGGCGGCCGCAAGGGCATGGCGGTGGCGCTTGCCTCCTTCGTCCTTCCAGACGATAGCCCATCCGTCTCTGAATCGCTGGACTGTGAATGGGTCGGACATTCTATTCTCTCCACCTCGGATGCCGGGATGCGGATTAATGTCCCGATCCGGAAGGTTTGCAACTCGCCGGAGCGAATGCGGGCGCGGATCGCCCCTTCGGAGCATTCCCATCGGGCCGCAAGCGTGGCGACGGTGTAGGGCCTCTCATGCATTGCCATCTTTCTCCCCCGCCGCTTCAAAAGTCGTCGGCGCTGCGGCAACGGCGGTTCCTGATCGACACCCCGGGCACACGCGATTGCCGCCCCGACAGTCCCATCCCTGCGCGTTCAACCCGCCGTCGAGCAGTTTGGCTTGCTCATATTCAAACGAGCGCGCGCAGGTCGTGCAGGTGACGGGGATGGGTTCACCCACCGATCGCCCCCATCGTGAACATGACGATGATCGACAGCGACGCGCCGAACATTGCCCAGCGCAGCTTGAGGCCAAAGCCCGGTTTCGGCTCCGGATGTAGCGGCGGGCTGTTCAGATAGTCGAGCGACGGCCCGGCATGTCGAACGCCGGGGAACTTGACGATGGTGCTCATATTTCCTCTCCGGCCGCTTCCCGGCGATCATATTCGGCCTGGTTCATCGCCAGTTCTTTCGAGAACGTCGCCCTATCCTCATCCGTGGTGCTGCGAATGCGCTTGATCTCGAACACGCCGCCCGCAAGAGGGGTGCCCTGCGGGACGATGAACGTCATGGTTGACGCCGGAAAATCGGCTGCTTCGGCTATGGCTAGGAACGACTTGCTCACCTCTTCATCTCCTTCAACTTGCAGACCTGACACAGCCACCCGTCCCGATATTCCCAGCCCTCGGTATGCGGGGCTTCTGTGTAGGATTCGTCCAGGCATCGCTTGCAGTGCTGCGTCTGTAGATCGCGGGTGGTCACCGCAGGGTCCGCCGCACCAGCGTTGCCGCCATCCATCCCGCCACGAACATATTGCCCATGGCTAGGTAGGCACTGCCGCCGATCGCGAGCCCCAACATGCCGCACACGACGTTGGCCACCAGAAAGAAGACCTCGATCACCGCCATCACAGCATCTCCCCCCTCAACAGCTTCCGCCGCTGATCCGTCGCCGCGTCGATCATCGCGCGGATGTGCGCGGGCTGGGCCTTGTAGACGTCGGCGTTGGCCTTGGCGTTCTCCACCTCGAACAGCAGTTCCTCGGTGTCGCAGCCGTTGATCTCGCCGATCAGTGCCAGCGCGGCTTCAGGGATCTCCACTGACGCCGCCCCGGGCTCGGCATCATCAGGGATGGGTGCAGCAGATTGCCCGGCGTCTTCCTTAACCGCCGGTTCCGGGGACTGCACAGCCGCCGGGGTCGTGGCGGGCTGTTCGTCAAAGGGATTGTCGGCAGGCTTGAACAGCGCCTCGACCTGCGCGGATAGATCCGGGCGGTTGGCTGCCAGCCATGCGCGTTGCTGAACCACGCCACCTTCGGCCGCGATTGCCGTACGATCGGCTCGAGGTGCGCTCAGGCGCGCGACAAGAGCCTTCACGCCCTCAGCAACGCGATCGACCTTCGCGGTCTGTGGCGGCTCCTGAGCGGCCAGCGGCTTGACCGTATAGGGTGCGCGCTTGCCCTTGGTCGCGGTGAGCGCCATCACCATGTCGCGCTCGATATGTGACAGGTGCGAAACCCGGATGCCGCCGACCTCCATGCCGCCCCATTTAACCTTGGGGTCGCGGTAGAGCGTGACGCTGCGGCCGACATAAGCCTTTGCGTCCGGCCCCCATGCCGACACCAGAACGCGGCTCATGGACTTGCACGGCCTCCACGGCTTACCCTCGTCGTTCTCGAAATAGATCGAGACGGGCTGTTCAGTGCCGGGCCGAATATCCACTTCGGTGATGCGAATGGTGCGCGGGCCGGAAATCAGATCGTCGGCATTGATCTGGTCCGACTTCGGCACGATTACTGCGCTCATGTCGTTCATACGTACATCTCCTGCTCGACGCGGCGCTTGGTCTGCACGAGCTTTCGGGCAGATATCGCCGCATGATATTCGTCCATCCGCTTCAACAGCCGGGCTTCGAACTCGCCCGCCGCGTTGACGATGGCGTCCTGAACGATCGGGTCTGGAAACACGCGGATGACCGCCATCGGCAGCCCGCCGCTGTAGCTGATGAAGTCGATCCATCGCCGCTCCGACACCAGCAAGCCGGTTTGAAGCTGGATCGCGAAGTCAGCCGGAACCGTCTCGTTCGACAGGTTCTCGATGACCGTCTGCACCTGATATTTCTGCCGGCGCGACTTGGCTTCGATCGCCCCGTCGTCGCCCACCAGCCCGTCCGGTGAATAGCCGATCGTGAAGCCCCAACGGTCGTTGGTGATGAAGCCCATTTCCTGCACGAGCGCATAGTTCTTCGCGTACAGCGCGCGCGCCTCGATCTCGTCGTCCTGCCCGCGCAGCATGTCGTCGCTCACATAATGCGGCTCGACATAGCCGGTGATGCGCTGGGCAAGCAGCTCGTACAGATGCGCGCGCTCCTTATCGTTGCTGGCGATCTTGAGCGTCGGCGTGACGATCAGCTTCATTTCGCTGGCAGTCAGAAGGCCGCAGCGGATTTGCAGCCATTCGTCGCTGCCCTGGATCATCAACGGATAATGGGTGATGCCCATGTTAGAACCCTTCCAAATTAATCACTGAAAAGAGGGTCGTGCATCGACCTGTCCGGGTGGGAGCAAAGGGGATTCCGCCCGACCAATTTCCACGGCCCTCATTTCAGTGATCCTCCCGCATCCCGGCCCTCGAACCGGGACGCTGTTGATAAAGCCGTCGCGCCTACAGGGATGGCGCGCGAGGACGGCGCGGGGACTATTCTCGTGGCTCGAAATACTTGGCGTCTTCGCCGCACCCGGATCGGCGCTTTGAAGAGCACGTGTCGTAATCAACGGCTATCTCGCCACTCACCAGATTGGTTTCCTTAAAGACGAGCGACGGATGGAAGCACCTTGCGAAACGCCAACTGTCCTTGGTCGTCCTGCGCAGAAATGGCGTGTTATAAAAGCGATCCGGCGCGGCGTGCTTACAGTCCTTGCAGAACTTCATTTGAACAACTCCGCCACCGTGTAGACAATCTTGATCCACGCCAGCAGTCCGCCGAACATGGCTATCATCATCACAACGAGGACCAAGGGATCATCCGGACCATCACACAGAGCATCCCTGCACTTGCGGAAGGCGTTCTCTTGCTTGCGGTAGATCATTTCCGATCCTCCGATGCTTGGGCGCATTCCTGCGGAACCGTGCACTTGTCGCAAATGCCGCAGTTGTAATCGTGGAAGCCGCAGTAATAGCAGCGCGCCCCGTCCATCTCGTCTTCGCCGCATTCGGGGCACCGGCCATCATCGCGTTCGTTAATCATGACCCGCATCCAAGTTCTCGATCTGAGCAAGTAGAGGATTGCCGAACGGCCGTTCCCCGCGTTCTTCCAACACGGACCAGAGCAGATCGTAAGCCTGCCCAAGCCTGCCGTCCTTCCACCCGCCATCCCCTTCGTAAGAGGAGCGGGAATAGGGGGGAGTTATTGCGTTCATTTCTTCCTCGCGAATGGTGAGAGGATCAGGCCACCGACGATGAAGATGAACATCGCCAGCATCTTGAAGGGGAAGAGGGCGCGTTTCATCCCGCGACCTTTCCGCGCCCGATCACCTGAATATCGGCAATCTTGATCGCGCAGGCTTTGCGGATCGCGTCTTCGACTTCGATGCCTTCGACCAGCACGTCCGGGTCATAGGTGTCTTCGTCGTCGAGAACCTGAAAGCGATAGTCCGAAAGCTGATCCTTGACCGTCGCCAGAGCATCGCGCGCCATGATCTTTTCCATGGCGCAGGTGACGCGATCTCCCTCCGCGATCAGCGAGAGTTGGTAGCACGCCTCCAAGAGCACCTTGGCGACCGGGTATTGATCCCATGCCACGGTCTTGATCGTGGTCTCGTGATCGTCCGGCCTGCGAAGGTGCGGCGGTGTTGCGAGGTTCCATGCCATTGTGCTTGTCTTCCCATCCTGTCCGCGTCTTCGGCCCGGAGGCGATCTGCGGTGATGGGGAGGATAAAATCACATTAGGATGTGATATGCAAGTGAGAAATCACATTATGATGTGGTTTTGATGTGCGACGCCCGATTCGCGCAAAAAGAAACCCGCCACATGGGCGGGTCAGTCGGTCGCAATGGGAGGGGGGGAACGTTTAAGCTGCTTCGCGCTGCCTGGTTGCGCGCTTCTGCGACGACCCGCCGTCATCCGGCGAGATCACAACGACAATCGCCGTTCCGTCTGACTGGAGCTGCGCATGAACCTCCGCGCCGTCGCGCTCAAAAACCCTGCGAATTCCTTCAACGGCCTTGGGTGAGACCTTCGTGAAGAATTTCTTTGTCATATCGACAATCCTTCAATCTCTCTAAAAGCTCGCGCACGCAGCGTAGCATACTCGGGCCTGGTTACGAAATCTTCCAATTTCAACGATCCAGTGGTCGCTTGGTTCAGCCACTTCATCACCTTGTGATAGCCATCGTTCTGGCCGACGAACTCGAAAATGGCCTCGATCCGCCTCACGTCATCCCCGTCGAAAGCAAATGTCGATTCGTCTACCTCGTCGGGATCAAGCACCCACACAGGTGAATTTGGAGTGAACTCGAACGTCCCGATTTTGATATGATCCGTTTGGAGCCGGTTTGCAATTGTGCCGAGAAACACCCGCAAATAGCGCCTGAAGCGATAGACAAGGAACACCGCCACCACTGGCCATGCAAGATGCCCCACGATATCAGCCCAGGCTTCGGATGGACCGGGGATCGCCCGCAGAAAAGAGCCGATCCATCGTGCCACAAGGGGCGCGCCAGGCTCTGCCATTACTCATCCCCCTGATACTTTTACCCACGCCGCCGCGTCCAGATAGACCCGATCCGGCACATGCTCATCCTGCGCGCCGAGGCCCTGCCTGATCGCATCCTCGCGCGCTTCCTCGATCGTCTCGCGCCACGGCCCGGCCGGACGGCGGAACAGCATCAGGCGGTAGCGGGTCGGGCTACGCTTCGACCCCGGCATGCGCGAGCATATCGGTTGTCAGCCGGTGACGAAGATCGTCCCGCTTCTGCCGTATCATGTCGGTGAGCCTAAACCCGTCGACGATCCACCAGATGAAGCCAATCAGAAGGAAATAGCTGAGGATCTGCAGAACGGCACTACCGCCCCGGCCCAGGTAAAAACGGTGGCCACTTAGAAACCACGTAAAGAGCCAAAGCAGGAATGCGACGGCGGTACTCGGACCGTCATTTGCCACCCGCTGCTCTATCAGTGAAAGTTGCGCGGTCGATAGCGCCATATTCTTCCCCCTGCTACGCCCGCCCATCAAAAGGCATTACCAACTCACCAGGCGGTCGATTCGAGGCTATATTCCAACCCCATCCCGTCGATGGAATGAATTGTGAACACAAGGCCTTTGACCGCAAATTTCTGCGGGAACGTTTTGCCTAAAGGCACGCTCAGATCTTCGCTGAACGCTGGTCTGGCAATGTCATCCGAGAACTCGCGGTAGCTCAAGCGAAGCGCATCACCTGCGAAGCCCTGGTACAGAATTGCTCGCGAAAAGCCTGACGCCACGGCCGGAACCCGAATATCGCTCGATGTTGCATAAGCAGCCGGGGCCGCTAACGGATGAGCGGGAGCTAGAGAATTTCGGCCAGCTCGATCGAATCGGCCATCACCATCGTCATCAATAAGGCAGGTGGGCCACCTCAGTTCATTCAATCTTACGGTGCACGCCTTGAATGCCTTTTTCGTGCCAATCTGAAATAGCGGCTCACCCGTCCGAAGGGGCATTTTCGCGCTAACTTTTTCCGGCATTGCCACGGGTTCCAGCAGCTTTGCGCCGGTGGCAATGCGCTCTTTGATGTCTCTTACGAGCGGCTCACCAACGGATATCTGCACGACATGCGCCGGGCCAGGGTCCAGATATGACGTCGCCCGGATATTAAGCGCGTCAGACCAGTCGTCCAGCGCCTGCCCCCACGCGGGAACCGACATCCACGATAAGATGGGTGCCAGCATCGCAAATGCCGCGCCTCGTTGAAGCAGAAGCGTCCATTTTCTTCCCGTCCGCAATTGTCCCCCCTTTTTCACAATGTTCCCTGGCTCGCGAATTGCTGATCTTCAAAACACCCTTGGCCTGTAAGAGCCGATCACAATACCCTTGACCTCAATCCACTTCACATATTCCGCGGGCTCGTCGACGTTGACAGGTGCCTGATGTTCCGGCTCCGTTGATCGCGGCCACAGCCATGCCTTGCCGTCGGATACTCGATATTCCTTAATCGTTGCTTCAATCGTGTCATCGCGCGCGTGGGCATAGACGATCACGTGGTCGCCGTCTTTCGGCGTGCGGAAATCGAGCATGTCCACCCAGATCGCAATTGAGCCCTCCGGATAGTCGAGGTTCATCGACTTTCCGCGCACCTCCAAGGCCTTCGCTCGTCTTTGAAATCTGGGCGGGATCGGCACGTCCACCGGATACCATTGCGATTCATCCCACTCATCCGCCACCTGCCAGCACCCCGCCTCAACAAACCCCGACACCATCACGGCGGTCGGCGCGCTGATGTCGGGATGTTCCCCCGTAAGCATCCAGACGGGCACGTCGGCTACGCGGGCCAGCTTCGCATATGTCGCCGCGTCCAGCCCCTCCGAGTGCCCATTCAGGAAATTGTATATGGAGTTGGCCGACACGCCCGCAGGCTTCGCCCACCGCGACGCCTTTAGCCCGCGCTCCTTCATAAAGGCGCGCAACCGTTCCCGCTTTTCGGCAACCTTGTCCATTCCCAACCGGATAGCACCAGATAATCCCATCTTGATGTGATTGATGGCTTGAAAATCACATTCAGATGTGTTTTTCTCCCGGTCATGGTATCCGAGACAATTCATGCCGTCCGGGCGCTCCTTCGGGAGCCCGGCGTGACAAGGGCAGGGCTCGCCATCGCGGCTGGCCTGCACCCGAACACGCTCAGAGATGTCGAGGCGGAAGGCTGGAACCCGACCGCGTCCACTTTGCTTGCGCTGGAATCGTACATGGAGGCCCGACGCCCTCGCCAACAGGCCTCGGCGGCGTGATGGCGGAGATCGTATCTCTTTCCGTGCGTCTCGCGCCAGTCGCCATCGGCTTCGACGTGGTCGCGAATGGAACGACCGTCCGCGTGTTCGAGATCATGGACATAGACTTGATCCCCGCCTCCAATCGGACGATCCGCCTGGAGACCGGCCGCCGATATGAATATTCGGCTGACGGCGAGGACATCGAGCATCTCGCCATCGCCGCTCTGGCCTGCGTGATGGACGACCTATCCGCGCCGCGGGTGAACGATAATGGCGTTCCGCTCCCGAAACTCCTTGGTCCTGAACTTACGTTTGAGGGCGACACGCTGCTCCTCAGGGAAGTGCGAGACCGCCTTGCAGCGCGGGCAGATGAACTCACCACCAACATCGAGCCGCCCCAGCGATATCTCGACCTTGTGGCCGCAGTCCAGAATGAGGTTGAAGACAAGACTTGCGTGGTCGTCCGACATGGGTGGCCCGTCCTTTCAGTTGGTGATCGCACCCCAACTGTAGCCGAAGCCGGAGCCGTAACAAGCTCCGGCGGAGGTTCAGCATGATCGCCGCTCTTCTCGCGCAGCCGTGCGTGATTTCCGAGACCGACGGCCTCTACGTCGTCGAGCCGCTTCGTTTCGTGCCGATCCGCCAGATCGCGGTCGGAGATGATGAACCTCCATTCCATGAGGAAACCAATAATGCCGCAGCCGAATAACGTATTGGCTCCGAGACAGCCGAGGCCGACAAACAATTCCTACCGGGCAGGGGTCGCCGAAATGATCCGCCGGGTGCAGTTCGAGCACCGGTTGACCGACGAGGATCTTGCCGACCGGGTAGGAGTTTCGCCCGGCACGATCAAAAACGCCCGCGGGCTCAAGGGCAATCTCGACACGGTCACATTGCTCAGTTTCGAGCACGAATTCGGCCCGGGAACCATCGATCCAGCCATCGCGCCATCCGGTTCCCGCGCCGTGCCTCAACACGCCACTTGCAACACCGACGGCTGCGACCTGCTACCGGTGCTTTCCGCCGCCCATGCAATCGCGGAGGCCAAGGAAGGCGACAGCGATGGCGGGTCCGACCTGACGCATCAGGAACTGGTGGAGATCGCCCCGGTCCTGCGCAGGGCGCGCGCAAAGCTCGACAACCTTATCGCTCGTGCCGACCGCCATCTGAGGCGCGTGGCCTGACCCATGTCCGGGGGGAATAATCCAGCATCACCGGGCTCCATCCAGCTCCGCGCCTATCTCGCCGCGCGTCGGAGCGGGCAATCGACCGAGGCCGCCGCATCGATCGCCGGGTTCAACGCCGAAGAGGCGCGCCTGACCGACGCAGCGGAAGCGCGTGGCGAGCTTGAGCATATCGATACGTCCGCGCCGACGGCCGGGCACAATTCCGGGGAAATGCCGATGAACGTGGCCGCCGATCAGCTTCGCCAATATGTCGAACGCGCCGAGCGCCTGATCGAGGAGCGCAAGGGCCTCAACGATGACCTGAAAGACGTGTTCGCCGAGGCCAAGAGCCAGGGCTTCGACGTTCCGACCATCAAATGGGTGATCCGTGAGCGGGCTGTCGAGCGCCAGAAGCGCGAGGAGCAGAACGCATTGCGCGAAACCTACGCCGTCCAACTCGGACTGGCGTTCTGATGCCGAGGCGGGGGGAATATAGCTGGACGCAGCACGAGGACACGCTGCGGCGGATGATCGGCGACAGCAGACCCCATGCCGAAATCGCCGACGCAATCGGAATGTCGATCGGCACGGTCAAATCAGCGTGTCGCATCCTCGGCATCAGGCAAGACCCCATCATCCTGAAAAGGAACCAGGCCGAGCGTGCCCGCGCGATCATGGCTGACCCGGAACTCCGCGCCCGTCATCGCGCTGCCGTCAACCGCAAGCTAGAAGATCCCGCCTACCGCGCGATGCTGGTCGACCGCATCACCAGGGCGCGGGCGAAGCGTGATCCGCAGAAAATCCGCGAACGCGCCCGTGCGCTCGGCACAAGGCCGTGGACGGACGAGCAGTGGCAAAACTATCTCGCCTCTCGTCCGGAAGCCGGGCGTAAGCGCACGGCGACCGTGCTCGACTGGTGTCCACCACATCTGGTCAACGAATATCGCCACTTGGTGCGGGTGAAGCGAGTTCCGTCAGCGGAGGCGCGTCGGATCATCGAGGATCAGGCCGCCAGCGAGACGCCGGAAAAGCTGCTCAACCGCATGTTCGCCGCGGCCGAAGCGCCAGCGCGTCCCGAACGCAGGCAGAGTTTCAGCCGCGTCTACACGCAGACATTGGGAGGCGTGGCGGCATGAGCATGATCCGCGCCAACACATACAAGCCGCCCGCCGTAGACAGCGCGCAGGCCGTCGCCAATGCACAGCGGCTTCTCTCAAGCGCGGTGCACCTGCGCAACATCACAGCCGTATCACTGGCGAAGCAATATCGGCTGTCGCTCAAGCGCGCCGAATACATGCTTCAGGTCGAGCAAGGGAGACGCCAGCGTGCGCAGTCCCCTGGATGATCTGCTCGCCATCGCGGAGGATGGCGACGAGCCATGGTTCATCGAGCCGAAGGACAGACTAACCTCGTCCGAAATCCAGCGGCAACAGTCGTTCATCGCGCAGATGGCGCGCATAGCGCCCGCTGTAGATATCGTCGCCATTCCGAATGCCGGACGTGCATCGGACTGGGAGCGCATCCAGCGTTGGCGCGAGGGCGCGCGAGCCGGCGCGCTCGATCTCGTCATCACATGGGCCGCCCATCACGACAGCGACCGGGGTGTTTTCTTCGCGGAGTTCAAGGACGGGCAGAAAATGCCGTCCACGCAACAGCGCGAGCGCCTGAACCGGCTTTACCGCATGGGGCACAAATGCGGCGTCTACCGCACCCCGGAAACGCTGATGAAGCACCTGATGCACGCCGGCGCGCCTTTCGTCGGGAGGATCGCCGCATGACCGAGGATCAGCTTGGGCTTGTTGTGCCGTTCGCGGCCGACCCGGCGCAACTGAAGTTCCGGAAGCGGATGATGATTGCGCAAAACCTTGCGCAGCAGGCGCTTGGCAATAACGAACCCGGCCGCCCGGAATGGCGCAAGCATGTGGCCTGGGCCATCAGCGACATGGTCAGCACCTATCTCTATCGCGACCTGCTCGGTGACGATCTGCAAAAGATCAGCGATGCCCTGATGACGATGCTTCAGGCGCTTACGGCGATCGAGGAGGTCGAGAGCCTTCCGGAGCGCACCAGTGCTGAAATTATAACCGGACGACCGGAGAGGCCATGCGCGTGACGGCATCAGATGACGAGGCTGCATGGCTGGAGGCCGAGGCGAAGACCCAAGCCGAACGGGTTCCGGCCGCCTTTGATGATCCAGATGAGGACATGAACAATGTCGTCGAGCTGCCAAACGCGCACGCGATGGAGCCGTCAGAGGATTCGGTGGCGCTCGCCTTCACTCGTGAATTCGGCAGCACAATGCGTTTCGACCATCATGCCGGTGCGTGGTTCCAGTGGGCCGAAACTCACTGGATGAAACTCGATACTCCCGTAGCGTTTCACTATGCGCGAGTTCTCGGGCGAAGGCTCGGCTCCGGCAGAAAGGCTATGTGCAAATCCAGTGTCGCGGCGGGCGCTGAGCGCTTTGCTCGCGCCGACCCGGTTCACTCCGTCACATCGGAGATCTGGGACAGCGATCCGTGGCTGCTTGGCACGCCCGGCGGAACGCTTAACCTAAAAACAGGCAGGATGCATAAGCCGCGTCCAGGTGAATACATTACCAAACGAACCAGTTGCCAGCCGTCGAGCGAGAGGCCCGAGCGCTGGCTTCAGTTCCTCCAAGATGCCACTCGCAACGATCCGGCCATGATGACCTACCTCCAGCGCGTGGCCGGGTACTGCCTCACGGGCATGACCACCGAGCACTCACTGTTCTTTATTTATGGTCCGGGCGGGAACGGGAAATCCGTCTTCCTCAATACCTTGGTTCACATACTTGGAGACTACGCTCAAAATGCACCCATGGACACGTTTACGTCCAGCAAGTTCAGCAGCCACCCAACCGAACTGGCCATGCTCAAGGGCGCGCGGCTGGTTACTGCGTCAGAGACCGAAGAGGGCCGCGCGTGGGCCGAGGCGAGGATCAAAGCCTTGACCGGTGGCGATCCCATCACGGCGCGCTTCATGCGCGAGAATTTCTTTACCTACCAGCCCCATTTCAAGCTTCTGTTTGCGGGAAACCATCAACCGAAGCTGAACAACGTCGATGCCGCCATGCGGCGGCGCTTCAACATGCTGCCTTTCATCCACAAGCCGGATGCACCCGATCACATGCTCGAGGAAAAACTGCGCGAGGAAGCCCCGCGCATCCTCGGATGGGCGCTCAAGGGGTGCACGGAATGGCAGGCCGAGGGCCTCGCCAGACCCGCCGAAGTTGTGGTGGCGACCGATACTTATTTCGAGAAGCAAGACCTGATCAGCCAGTGGTTGGAGGACAACTGCCGGGTCGAAAAAGGCAATCACAGTCTGTTCACCAGCAGCGCAAATCTGTTCAACGACTGGTCCAGATACGCCATCGCAGCGGGTGAAAGGCCTGGGGCGAAAAATAGTCTCCTCGAAAATCTCGGACGCCTTGGTCTGGTCCAGCATCGCCTTCCGCCGAGCCTTGGAAAGCACCGAGGATTCAAAGGAATTGAACTACTTAGCCCGAAATCTGGAGATTTCTACAATGATTGATCTGGACCACAGGACCACAGTGGACCGCAGTTTTTCCTATAAGCCTTACGCGTGCGCGCATGAGGACATATCAGAAATGTCTGGTCCGGTCTGGTCCTGTGGTCCAAGCAAGGGAGGGAGGAAGTCCAAGCATGGAACATCGACTGGACTATTCGGAAATAGACGAATTGGACGAAATCAGCGGGGACGAGCAGCTCGTTCTGGTTTGGTGCGAAACGCACCGGCAATTCGAGTGGCACTGGGTGGACCGCAGCTTGATCTCGTAAAGCGTACCCGTTCCCCCGTCGCCTTTTGGGAGTGCTCGGGAAAGACTCCGCACCTGTCCCGCCGCGATGCGGAAAAGCACATCGCCAGCATCATGCGCCGCGACAAGTTCAAGCCGGGATGCCGCGCCTACCACTGCCGGGTCTGCGGCAACTGGCACATCGGAGGGGGTGAGTGATGGCCCTCACGCCGAAGCAGGAAGCGTTCTGCCTCGCATACGTCGAGACCGGCAACGCCAGTGAGGCATATCGGCGGGCCTATGACGCGTCGAAGAGCAAACCTTCGACGATCAACGTCAGGGCTTCGGAGTTGCTGGCAGACAGTAAGATCGCGGGAAGGGTCGATGAGCTTCGGGCCGCACAGGTCGAGCGCCTTGGCATCACCGTCGACGACCTCATCGCCGAACTCGACGAAGCCCGCCTTGCCGCTCTCGGCGCGCCCAAACCGCAATCAGCCGCCGCGGTGTCGGCAACTCTCGGCAAGGCCAAGCTGCTCGGCCTCATCACCGACAAGATCGACCAGAAGGTCACCGAAAAGCGCACCGTCGTGCTCAACTTCGGGGTGCAGCCGGAATGATGATGCTCACCCGCCCGCAACATGAGTTCGTGACCGCGCCGGAGCAGTTCCCGGCGCTGGTGGCGGGCTTCGGCGCGGGCAAATCGCATGCTGCCATCTGGCGGACGCTCAGGCTCAAGTTCGGCCACCCAGGGCAGTCCGTCGCCTATTACCTGCCGACCTACGATCTTGTCGCCCGCATGGCGATGCCGCGCTTCGAGGAGGTGCTGACGGAGATCGCCGTGCCGTTCAAGATCAACAAGAACGACAGCCTGATCGACATCGAGGACAATGGCTCGATCATCCTTCGCACGATGGACAATCCGGCGCGGATCGTCGCCTATGAGGTTGCCGACAGCATACTCGACGAGCTGGACACGCTGGCGACCGACAAGGCGCGCGAGGTGTGGAACAAGGCCATTGCGCGGAACCGCCAGAAGAAGCCGGACGGATCGCTCAACACCGTCGGCGTCGCAACCACACCCGAAGGCTTCCGGTTCGTCTACGAGCGCTGGAAGAAGAACCCGGCGGCGAGTTATCGGCTGATCAAGGCGACCACGATGTCGAACGCCGCCAACCTGCCCGACGGATACATTCAGAGCCTTCGCGACAGCTATCCCACCAACCTGCTCGCGGCCTACCTCGAAGGCGAGTTCGTCAACCTAACGGCGGGCAGCGTCTATCCCGAGTTCGACCGGGAACTGAACGCGAGCCGCGAGACGATCCAGGTCAGCGAGCCGCTGCACATCGGGCAGGATTTCAACGTCGGAAACATGGCAAGCGCGGTATTCGTGCTGCGCGACGGCGATCCGCACGCAGTCGACGAACTGACCGGCATCCTCGACACGCCGGCGCTGATCGCGACGATCAAGTCCCGCTATGCCGGGCATGTGATCTACGTCTATCCGGACGCGAGCGGGAACAGCCGCCGGTCGAACAATGCGAGCGAGAGCGACATCGCCCTGCTGCGCGCCGCCCGGTTCAACGTCATGGTCGCGTCGAGCAATCCGGCGGTCAAGGATCGCGTGCTTGCAGTCAACCAGATGATCCACAGCGCAGGCAAGCGTCGCCTCAAGGTGAATGTCGACAAATGCCCGTCGCTGGTCGAGTCACTGGAAAAGCAGGCTTACGACAAGAACGGCGAGCCGGACAAAAGCAGCGGGTTGGACCACATGAACGACGCCGCAGGATATTTTCTTTTCTACCGCTATCCAGTCATCGGCCGCGACATGCGCCGCATTTCCATCGGGGGGATTTAACATGGCCGTCAACTCAACTCATCGTGATTACGACAAATACTCGCCGAAGTGGAAGCGTTGCCGCGATACAGTCGCCGGGCAGGACGCGGTTCACGCTGCCGGAGAAGCGTATCTGCCCAAGCTGAAGGACGAGGAGCAGAAGGACTACGACGCGCGCCGCAAGCGCTCGGATTTCTTCAACGGGTCATGGCGAACGATCGACGGGCTAAACGGCATGGCCTTCCGTAAGCCGCCGACAGTCGAGGTGCCGGCCGGGATCGAGGCCTATCTTCTCGACGTGAACATGGCGGGCGTCTCGCTCGATGCGCTTGCGTCCACCGTGGTCGAGGACGTGCTTGAGGTTGGCCGCATCGGGCTGCTGGTCGATCATCCGCCGATGCCGGAAGGCGTGAGCGCGTTGACGGTCGACGCCGCCCAGCGCCTCGGCCTGCGCCCGGCGATCCACATCTACGCGACCGAGAGCATCATCAACTGGAAGTTCCAGCGCATCAACAACGCATGGATGCTCGCAATGGTGGTGCTGAAGGAGAGTGAGGCGGTCGCCGAGGATGAGTTCAAGGAAAAGCTGGAGGATCGCTATCGCGTGCTCGACCTGGTGTCCAATGCTCAGGGCCAGACCACCTATCGCCAGCGGATGTTCAAGCGCGAGGACGAGAAGGATATCCAGATCGGCAGCGACATCTTCCCGTTGATGAACGGCAAGACGCTCGACTTCATTCCCTTCGTGATCGTCGGCCCGAACGGCAAGGGCGACAATATCGACGAGCCGCCGCTGATCGACCTGATCGACGCGAACCTCGCGCTCTACCAGATCAACAGCGATTACCGGCACGGGCTGCACTTCACCGGCCTGCCGACGCCGGTTGTCGCTGGCTATCATCCCGACCCCGAGAACCCGCAGAGCCTCTACATCGGATCGACTTCGGCATGGGTGTTCTCGGACCCGCAGGCCAAGGCGAGCTATCTGGAGTTCACCGGGCAGGGTCTCACCGAACTGCGCGAGGCGAGCCGGGAAAAGAAACAGGAGATGGCACTCCTCGGCGCGCGCATGATCGCCGATGAAACCAAGCAGATCGAGACGCTCGGCGCGACGCAGATCAAGCGGGCGGGCGAGAACAGCATCCTCGCCCGCATCGTCACTTCGGTTTCGGATGGGCTGGAATGGGCGCTCGGCGTGTTCGCGCAATGGGCAGGCCACAGCGGCAAGATCACCTATCAGATCAACCGCGATTTCAACCCGATGATGCTCGACGCGCAGACGCTGACGGCGCTTGTGGGCGCGGTGCAGGCCGGGCAGTTGTCGAAGCAGTCCATGTTCGATCTGCTCCAGCGCGGCGATGTGGTTGCGGCCGACCTGACATTCGACGAGGAGCAGGAGCGCATCGGTTCGGACGGGCCTGCGATGCCCGCACGTCCTGCGCCTGCGGTGGCTGCGTGAGCGACATCGAACTTCAGGACGCCATTCTTCGTCACGCGCTGATGCTGCAGAACGTGTCTGCGCTCGGCGCGCGCGAGGTCGAAAGCATCCTGCGCGAACTGGAGGACGAACTGCGCGCCCTGCTCGACAGTCGCGCGCTTTCCGCCGCCAGCAAGCGCCAGATCGCCGACCTGATCCGGCAGGCGGAAGCAGCGATCGGTCCTGCCTATGGGGTGGCCGCGCAGGCAGTCGACACGCAGGCGCTCGCCTTGGTGATCGCGGAGAAGACGGTCGAGGCGCTGGACGGATATTTCCCGGTCGCCGCGGCAAAACCGACAGCGGAAACGCTGGCGTCGCTGACGAAGGACGTGCTGATCGACGGCGCTCCATCGTCGGCATGGTGGGCGCGCCAGGCCGAGGACACCGCATGGAAGTTCGCCGCACAGGTCCGGCAGGGCGTCGTCAACGGCGAGGCGCAGGAGCGGATCGTGCAGCGCATCGTCGGCAAGCGCGGCGAGCCGGGCATCATGGAAATCGCCCGTCGCAACGCCCGAACGCTGGTGCATTCCTCCGTGATGAGCGCGGCCAACGAGGCGCGTCTTGCCACCTTCCGGCGCAATCACCGGCTCGTGAAGGGTGTCCGATGGCTGGCGACGCTCGATAGCAACACGTGCCGCACCTGCGCCGCGCTGGACGGGCAACAATGGGATCTGGAGGGCAAGAAGCTCAAGGGGGCGACAATCGCATTCCAGCTTCCACCCGCGCACTGGTCCTGTCGCTGCGTGGCATCGCCGATCCCGAAGACCTTCCGCGACATGGGCCTCGACATCGACGAACCGACCGACACCGGCCAGCGCGCGTCGTCGTCCGGGCCTGTCGCGGGCAGCATCACCTTCGACGAGTTCCTGTCCCGCCAACCGTCCGCATTCGTCGACAAGGCGCTTGGGCGGCGGCGCGCGGAGATGTTCCGGGCGGGGAAAATCACTCTGAGCGACCTGGTTAGCGGGACCGGGCGAGAACTGACACTGGACGAACTGCAATCGGCTTAAACGGAGGAAACTATGGCAGACGAACTCAATATGAACGATCCGAAGGTGAAGGCAGCAATCAAGGAGGCGGTCGCTGCGGCCGTCGCCGAGGCAACCGAAGGGCTTGAGGCGAAGAACGCCGAATTGCTCACCGAAAAGAAGGACCTGCAGAAGAAGCTCCGCCAGCAGCAGGACATCAAGCCGGAAGACCTGCAGGCGGCCGAGGATGCGCGCGACAAGGCGCTATCCGACCTCGCCGAGGTGCAGAAGCAGGTCAAGGCGCTGACCACAGAGCGCGACAAGGCCGTGAAGGCGCTGGAGACCGAGAATGGCTTCACGCAGCGCCTGCTCATTCAGGACGGCCTCAAGACGGCACTGCTCGCCAATGGCGTGAAGGACGAGGACTTCATCGACAGCCTGACCGCGAAGTTCAGCGGCGGCGCATCGATCAAGGTCGATGGTGACAGCCGCCTCGCAATGTATGGCGACAAGCCGCTTGGCGATTTCATCAAGGAATGGGCTGCGTCCGACACCGGCAAGAAGTTTGTCGCGGCTCCGGGCAATAGCGGCGGCGGCGCTGGTGGTGGCGGTCAGGGCGGCGGCGGAAAGACCGTCACGCGCCAGCAATGGGACGGGATGGACCATGGCGCGCGGGCTGCTTTCGCCAAGGACGGGGGCAAGGTCGTCGACGCGGCGGCTTGACATTACAGCACGGTTATGAAATCCATCGGGGTGTGAGCGGGTTGCGCCTGCTCCACCTCCGGTTGCGCCGGGCCCGCAATAGTTGGTTGCGCCGACTGCGGTTTTCCCAGGATCACACGCAATCGGAGCGCCCATCATGGCCGTCAACACCATTACCGACCTGATTCCTGACCTTTACAACGCGCTTGATGTCGTGTCGCGCGAACTGGTCGGCTTCATTCCCGCCGTGTCATCTGACCTGACCTTTGAGCGCGCTGCCGTAGGGCAGACTGTGCGCTCACCCGTCGCGCCAGCTTCGACGGCTTCCGACATCACGCCCGCTGTGACGCCGCCCGACGATGGCGAGCAGACCATCGGCAACGTCGATATGACGATTCAGAAAGCCCGTCGGGTGCCCGTCCGCTGGAATGGTGAGCAGTCGCTCGGCCTGAACAACAATGGGCCGACGCGCAGCCGCATCATGGTCGATCAGTTTGCGCAGGCTATGCGCACGCTCTGCAATGAGGTTGAGGGCGATCTGGCCGCGCTGCACATCGCAGCTTCCCGCGCATACGGCACCGCCGCACAGACGCCATTCGGCACCGCTGGCGATTTCAGCGACGCTTCCAACGTGCTGAAAATCCTTAAGGACAACGGCAACGCATCCGACGCGCAACTTGTGATCGATACGACCGCCGGCGCAAAGCTGCTTGGTCTCCAGTCGCGCTACGATATCGCTGGCGACACGATCATGCAGAACCAGGGCATCATCGTGAACAAGGCGGGCCTGATGCTCCGTGAATCGGCAGCTGTCAAAACCAGCACCGCCGGCACGATGTCGGGCGGCACTGTCGCGACCGGTAGCTACGCAGTCGGCGCAACGGTCCTGTCACTCAAGAACGCCACCGGTACGGGCGCTTGCGTCGCTGGCGATGTCATCACCATTGCCGACGATACGAACAAATACGTCGTCGCCTCGGTCTCGCAGGCGGGCGCTAACCCCGCAACGGGCGACACCATCACGCTTGCGGCTCCCGGTCTGCGGAAAGCAATTTCGGGTGAAAAGGTCATCACCGTAATTGCGGCGGCCGCCCGCAACATGGCGTTCACCCGCTCGGCTATCGCCCTCGCCACCCGCGCCCCTGCGCTTCCGGTTGAAGGGGACTCGGCTTCGGATCGCGAGATCGTATCGGACCCTCGTTCGGGCCTGAGCTTCGAAGTGTCGATGTATAAGCAGTATCGACAGGTCCAGTACGAAGTTGCGCTGGCTTGGGGTGTGAAGGCCGTGAAGTCTGAACACATTGCCCTGCTTCTCGGCTGATGAACGGGCGGGGCGAAAGCCCCGCCACTTTACACCCGAAGGAGCGAAACATGTCCCGCGACGCAACCTATCCCGAACCGCACACGGCCGATGTTCATCCCACCGAGGTGGAGAACTATCGCGTCGGTGGCTGGGTGGAGGCCTAAATGGCAAAAGCAGTAGACAACACCGTCCTCGACGCTGCGCTCGACAAGATCGCCACCGCCACGCGCGCGTCGCTGTGCTCCGGCCAGCCTGCGAACTTCGCGGGTATCGCGGCGGTCGCACTGGCGGATGTGACGATCGACAGCGGTGATTTCACAAAGGCCGATGGCGACACCTCGGGCCGCAAGGTGACGGTGGCCGCGCAGTCCGGCGTGACCGTAGACGCGACCGGCACCGGCACGCACATCGCTCTCGATGACGGGACGACGCTGCTCTACGTCACGACCTGCTCGTCCACCGCTGTCACCTCTGGCGGCACGGTCGACCTCGGCGCGTGGGATGTAGAGATCGCCGACCCGAGCTGATCGGGGCTGACGGTGGCTGCGCTAAACGACACCTTCACGGCGGCCGATGGCACGCTGCTGACGGCGCATGCCGCAGACAGCGGTGAAGCGTGGACGGCGCTGACCGGCAATTTCGTTGTTCGCAGCAACCGCATCAGGGCAAACGCCACCACCGTCGTTGTCCAGTCGGAATGGACGCCCGCCGGTGCAGAATACGATGTCGAAGCCGATTTCCACGTTCACACCACGATATCGCAAAGCACCTTCATCGCCGCCCGCATCCAGAGCAGCAATACCTACGTCGTTTTCGGGTGGCTGAACGGCACTGGCTGGACGATAGGCCACACGGTCAGCGGTTCGTTCACGAACAACAATTCCTCGGCGTTTACGCTGGTGGCAGGCACTACCTATCACCTGAGGGTGGAGGTCCGGAACGGCACCAAGCGGCTGTACGTCGATGATGTTCTGACATGTTCGACAACGGCCAACACCATTACCGATGCCGGAAAGGTCGGCTTCCGCAATTCGGGCGGAGCGCCCACCGATTCGACGGGTTATCACTGGGATAATCTGACGGTCACCGATTACGCATCGGCCACGCTCATCATGCCGCAGCTGCCCGATCTGCGGATCTTCCAGCGGTCGACGAAGACCGGCGGGGCGAATGGCAAGGGCGCTGGCACCGTGCCGGTGCCTGTCACCGTCAATGCCCCGATCACGTCCAGCGTCAAATACCGGCTGCGCGACGCGGAGACGGGCGGCAATCCGGTGGTGCAGGATTGGACCGTTGCCCATAGCGGCGCGCTTTCGGTGGGTGCGGCAACGATCAGCTGCCCGGATGTTCCGGCGGGCACGGGGTGGTATTATCTCGACCTGATGCCGGATGACGACACCGGCCAGATCGTGCTTGGCACGACCCGGATCATGGTCGGGCGGATTATCTCGCTGCAAGGGCAGAGCCAGGCCGCGCGCCAGTTCGGCAAGATGCCTGCATATACGGGCACGAACGCCAGCCTTGGCGTGACGATCAGCCCCTATTGCTCGATCTATGCGCGGTGCGGCGAAACCGGCATCAGCGTCACGTCGCCCGCATGGGAGGCACCGGCGGACGGCGGCAATTGGGGCAGCACCTTCGCCTCGGAATTCCTGCGGCGACAGGTGGCCGCGTCCGGCGTCAACTGCGCCATGACCGGCCATTCGCAAGGATCGACCGCGACGGGAGACTGGCTGCCGGACACCACGCTGAACAACCAGCTGCGCGGCGTGTGGGATGCTGTCGGCGGCTTTGAGACGTGGATGATCCACCAGGGTGGCAATGACGCCGGGGATGGCGTCAGCCAGGCCACGTTCGAAAGCAATCTGGATGCGATCGTGGCGGATGCCGCCGCACATAATGCGGTGCTTGGCTCCGCATTCGACACCATCGTCTGCGCGATGGCCACCCGGACATCGGGTGCGGCGGGAACGATCGCGCAAATCCATGAGATACGCCGCGCGGGCAGGAACTGGGCGACCGTCAACGGCGGTCAATATGTCGAGCCGCATGACGTGACGCTTGAAGATGCCGTGCATCAGGGGCAGCCAGGCAATATCACGCTGGCACATCATTTCCACCGTGCGGCACTGCCGGGCCTGGGCCTGTCGGGTAGCAACGAGGGACCGGCGATCACGGGCGCACGGCGTGCGCCAGGCAGCACGGATATCGTGCTGTCGGTGGCATTGCCCAGCGGTGCAAGCGCGCTGGTGGCGGTCGGATCGCCCGCGCCGCGCTTTGTGGTGTATCCGGAAGGCGGGCTTAGCGGTGCGCTGTCGCTGGACGGATCGACGCCGATCACGGTCGGCACCGATACGATCACACTGAAGCTGGCGAGCGATCCCGGCAATGTCGTCGTGGACGTATATGCGCTGGGTCATCCTGACCCCAGTGGGACGACGGCCGATCAGAACATGATCTATGACGATCATGTCGACGGCGACGGCATCACGAACGGGCGGCAGATCGCACCGACGATCGATGCGGTGGCGGCTGTCCTGGCTTATTCCGTCAGCCCCGACAGCACATCGCACGGCCACTCGGCAACCTCGCCGACGATTTCGGCACACCAATCGACGGCGGTAAATTCAGCCACCCACGGTCACGCTGCCGAAACGCCCTCCATCGCGGCGCACAGTCCTGTAAGCGCAGACGGGGCGAACCACGATCACGCCTCGACCAGCCCGGCAATCACGGCCCACAGCCCGGTTGCGGTCAACGATGCGGCGCATTCCCACAGCGCGGATGCTCCTGCGGTCGCCGGGAACAGCCCTGTCAGCGCCGATGACGCGGCGCATGGCCACGCATCAACCGCGCCCGCGATTGCCGCCCACACGCCCGTTTCCGTCGACGAGGCGGGCCATGCACATTCGGCGGACCAGCCCTCCATCATCGTCGGCGGGTCTCTGGCGGTCGACAGTGCATCGCACGGACATGCGGCGGCCAGCCCAGGCGTCACCGCGCACACGGGCATCGCGGCCGCCGATGCAAGCCACGGCCATGTTGCAGACACCCCTTCGATTGTCGCGCACTCGCCGGTCGCGGTGGACAGTGCGGCGCATGACCATTCAGCCGCGCAGCCGTCGATAGATGTGGGCATCAGCGCTTCCGTTGACGATGCAGCACATGACCATGCTGCCGGTGCGCCTGCGGTCACCGCGCACAGCCCCGTCACCGTCGACAATGTGATCCACCTTCATTCGGCCGCCTCGCCAGCCATCAGCGGCGGCGATCACGACACCTATCCGCTGGCAGGCCGGGCGCAGGGTTTCCCGCTGGCCGGAGTTCAGCAGTCCTACCCATTGAGGAGCGCGGCATGAGCCTTGATGTCGAAACTGGCACCGGATCGGCCACGGCCGAAAGCTATGCGTCGGTGGCCGATGCCGACACGCGCCTTTCCGCGCTGGGCCTGACCAATTGGGCCACGCTCTCCACGGCGGAGAAGGAGGAAGCGCTCCGGCGCGCGACCGTTCACATGATCCGCGCCTATCGCAACCGCTGGCGTGGAACTCGCATCAACAGCACGCAGGCGCTCGACTGGCCGCGATATGAGGTTTGCGTCGACGGCTATCCGGTCGACAGCGACATAGTGCCTGCGGACATCCGCAACGCCTGCATCGACCTTGCCTTGAAGGCGGCGGCCGGAGACCTTGCGCCCGACATCGAGCGCGCCGTGATCCGGGAGAAGGTCGGCCCGATCGAAACCGAATACAGCGCCCATGCCCATCAGGCGACGCAGTATCGCGCGATCGACATGATGCTCGCCCCATACCTCAAGGGATCGTCCGCGATGATGAGGCTGGTGCGCGCATGACCGTCTATACCGCAATGAGGCAGCGGGCGGCCGCGTCGATCCAGGACAAGGGCGCGGCTGTCACCGTCACCTATCGCACTGCCGGCGCATATGATCCGGCGACCGGAACCTCCGCGATTACCACCGCGACTGAAGATGGTTACGGAGTCGTCCTGCCGTTCTCGACCGGCCTGCGGAAGATGGCGGGCACCAATATCCAGATGGGCGACATGCAATTGCTGCTCGCCACGCTTGCGGCTGACGGCGAGGCCCTGACTGCTCCGAACGTGGACGACACCGTTCTGATCGGCAGCAAGACCTATACGATCATCGACATTGCGCCGCTCGCACCCGACGGCACGGACCTGCTCTACACCTGCACGATCCGGGGGACGGAATGACCTTCGCCCTTGACCTCCAGAAGTTTGCCGAAAAGGCCAAGGCGAAAGCCGATGATGCGGTCGGCGGGATCGTTGTGCGTGTCGCCGCCGAACTCGATCGCCGCTCGCCTGTCGGGGATGCGACGTTCTGGAAGTCGCCGCCGCCCAAAGGATATGTCGGGGGGCATTTCCGGGCGAACTGGCGGCTCGGGGTCGACGTCATGCCACAAGGGGAAGTGGCGGGCGTCGACCCGACGGGCGGGCGCACGCAAGGCGCGATCATTGCCGGGATACCGGAGCAGTCGGCGGGCAAGGTCTACTATCTCGTGAACAACGCGCCCTATGCGCTCCGGATCGAAGATGGCCGGTCGAGGCAAGCGCCAACCGGCCTTGTCGGTCTGACCGCGATGCAATTCCAGAAGATCGTCGACGACGCGGTGGAGGCGCTGCCGGAATGAGCATTGTCCATGTCCGCGCTGCTCTGGAATCGGCTCTTGCGGCAATGACGCCCGCCATGGCGTCAGCATGGGAAAACACGCCCTATGCGCCCGTATCCGGGACGCCATATCAGCGCGTCTACCTGCTCACCGCAGAACCGGAAAACATCGAATGGGGGCCGTCGCACACCGAGCGCGGCTATCTTCAGGTGTCGCTTGCCTATCCGCTCGACGCAGGCCCATCGGCAGCCGCCACGCGCGCCGAACTGATACGAGCCACATTCTATCGCGGCCGCTCCTTCACGTCCGGGGGCGTCACCGTGGTTGTCGAACGGACGCCGGAAATCGCCTCGGGCCGCATCGAGGACGATCGCTATGTCGTGCCGGTTAAGGTGCGATTCTACGCCATCATAAGGAGCTGAGCCATGACCGACGCACAGGGTCTTTACAAGCAACTCACCTACAAGAAGCAGTCGGGCAAGGGCACGGCTGCATCCGGTTCCGGCGGGCAGTTGCTCCGCCGCGAGACGGCAACCTTCAATCTCCAGAAGGACACCTATTCGTCCAACGAGATCACCTCCCACCAGCAGTATACCGGCGACAAGCATGGTATCGGCCGGGTGAGCGGCACCATCAACGGCCTGCTTTCCGGCGCGACCTATGCGGAGTTCATGGCGGCGGTTCTCCGCCGGGCGTTCGCAGCCACCTCGTCGATCACCAGCCTTTCGCTCACCATCGCGGCGGGTTCCGGTTCAAGCTGGACGATCACGCGCGCCTCGGGCGACTTCCTGACCGGCGGGATCAAGATCGGCGATGTTGTCCGGCTTGCGGGTGGCTCACTCGACCCGGCCAACGTCGGCAAGAACCTGGTCGTCACCGGCGTGACGGCGACGGTCCTGACCGTGCTGGTGATGAACGAAAGCTCGCTCACCGCCGAAGGTCCGATTGCGTCCTGCACGGTCAGCGTACCAGGAAAGAAGACGCTCGCGCCGACGAGCAGCCACACCAACGACTATTTCACCGTCGAGGAATGGCACAGCGACCTGTCCCGCTCGCACCTCTATACCGATGTGCAGGTGGGCCGGATCGACGTGGGCCTGCCCGCCACCGGCAACGCGACCATGCAGCTTTCGCTCATGGGTCTTGCGCGGACCAAGTCGGGGTCGCAGGTGCTCACCACGCCGACCGCCGAAACCACCTCGGAGATCCTCACCGCCGTCAATGGCATCGCGTTGTTCGCCGGCACGCGTCAGCTTGCCATCACGTCCGCAAACATCAGCATCGACGGGCAGATGAACTTCGGCGAGGCGGTCGTCGGGTCGAACGCGATCAGCGACATGACCAAGGGCGACATCAAGGTCAGCGGCTCGTTCACGGCCGTGTTCCAGGACGACACGATCAGCGATTATCTCGACAGCGAAAACGCGACTTCGCTGGTGCTGATCCTGGCGGAGAACGACGACGCCGATGCGGAGTTCGTCACCTTCTCGATGTCGCGGGTCAAGGTGCTGACCGACGACAAGGACGACGGCAAGAAGCAGATCATCCAGACCTTCAACTTCACCGCCGAGATCAACGGCGCTGGCGGGGCCGCACTCGCCAACGACCAGACGATCCTCACCATTCAGGATAGCCTCGTCGCCTGACGCGGCTGAACACTTCCCCCTGGCACCCTTCCCGCCAGGGGGAAACGAGGGAAGGAAGACCATGACCACCAAGAAAGCAGGCTTCGACCTGTCCAGCATCGCGCTCAGTGACGCTGCGACCGAGATCGAACTGACGCATCCGATCACGAGCGAACGGCTCGGCATATTCGTGTCCGTCTACGGCAAGCACTCGTCGGCGTTTCAGGATTACACCCGGCGCAAGGCGAACGAGAGCCTGAAGCGGATGGCGGCACAGCGTCGCCGCGGCAAGGACGAGGAGCCTCCGACGGTCGAACAGATCGAATCCGATGCGGTCGACCTGCTTGTCGCCTGCACCGCCGGTTGGCGCGGGATGGTTCTCGATGGGGCCGAGCTTGCCTTCAGCGCGGAGGCCGCGCGCAAGCTCTATCTCGACAAGCGCTTTCCCTTCATCCGCGAACAGGTTGACGAGGCGGTCGGCGACACCCAGGCTTTTTTGAAGGGCTGATCGCCGATTTCGAGCGGTTCGCGATCAGCCATTTCGAACTGGCCGCGCCACAGGATGACGGCCGCACGCTACTGGATCATCTGAACGCGGCATGGCGCAAGACCGGCGAGGTGCCCAGGCGTCTCGCCGACGCTCCCGCGCTTCCCGACGGCCTTGAGGCGCTGTGGGAGGATTTTGCCGAACTGTCGGCCTCGCGCGGCTCGACCGGCATGGGCCCGATGCGGATCACCTATCTGGACATCGACGCCTATATGCGCGTCACCCGCCGCCGGTTCGATCCGTGGGAGCTTGAGGCGATCCGGCGGGCGGATCATGCCTTTCTCGCCGACTGGGGCGCGCGGGTGAAGCGTGATTGACCCCGCCGCGTCTTTCGCATAACGTCTTGGGCGATTGAGGTTGCGCCTCTTTCGCCTCCGGCTGAGCCGGGACATTGCCTGATCGGTTGCGCTGATCGGCCTCGTTCCTCTCCCGTCGCCGGTGGCCGATGACTGACCTTGCATCCCTTGCCCTGAGAATCGACAGCACGGAAGTTGCTTCCGGCGCTGCGTCGCTGGACAAGCTGACGGCTGCGGGCACGCGCGCGGAAGGCGCGGTCGACCGGCTGGGCGACAGCACGGCGCAGGCGGGACGGCAGATCAGGACCGGATCGCAGGCCGCCGCTGATTTCGCGGCCAGTGCCCAGCGACAGGCCGAACAGATCAGGCGCTTCGGCTCTGCGTCGCTCGACATGGGTAAGAACACCGGACTTGCGGCGCATCACGTTCAGAACCTCGCATTTCAGTTTCAGGATGTCGCGCAAGGGCTGCTCACCGGGCAACGTCCCTTGACCGTCTTCCTCCAACAGGGCGCGCAGATCGGCGGGATCATGCAGCAGGCCAGCCTCGGCGTCGGCGGATTGACGCGCGCGCTGCTCGGCATGGCCGGTGCTGCTGCGGCCGCCGTGCTGACCAATCCTGTTTTGCTCGCGCTCGCCGCAGCCGCAGGGACCGCCTATGGCGCGTTCAAGCTGTTCCAATCGTCGATCGACGACAGCGGCGTGCTCACGGACTATGCCAACAGCCTCGGCCTCACCGCGAAGGAAATGAAGGAACTTGAGAATGTCACCGTCACGGCGGGCGACGTGTTCAAGGGCCTGTGGAAAACCATCGACGACGGCCTTGGGCTTTCGACCGTCTTCTCATCCATCAAGGAATGGGCGGTCGATGCGTTCACCACATGGCTCGACTTCAACAAGACGCTCTGGTCCAGCGTCTACGGCTTGGCTGTCGGCAGCTTTGAGGCGGTAAAGAACGTCTGGAACCGCTTCCCGGCGATCATGGGCGATTTGTTCGCGCAGGCAGCGAACAAGGCCATCGACGGCATGAACTGGATGATCGAGAAGGCCATAGCGGGCATCAACACGCTTGCGAGCCGCGCGAACGCCCTCATCGGTCAGGATATCTTCGGGCAACTGGGCGAGTTCCGGATCGACAATATCGCCAATCCCAATCAGGGCATGGCGGCAAGGACCATCGCGGACAATATGGCGGCGGTTGCTGCGCGCACCCGTGAGGCGCGCGGGGCCATGGACAGCTTCACCGACAGCCTCGGCAAGAATGTCATCGCGGCGGCCAAGACCCGCATCTCGGCGCAGGCGGCCGAAATCCTCGCCGATCGCACGGAGAAGGCGGCTAAGGCGGCGAAGGAAGCGGCGGATCGCCACCGCGAGTTCGAGCAGGCGATGGCCGGGGTTCTGCGGGAAATCCGTCAGGCTCAGTCTGAGTTCGAAGCGCTTCAGGACAAGTACGATCCTTTGACCGCTTCTGCGCGCCGGTATCGCGAGGAGCTGGATAAGATCAGTCGCGCGGTTGGCAATAAGCTCCTATCGGATGCGGACGCCGAAGTTTGGAAGCGCAAGGCCCTCATCGACTCCGTTGCGAACGATATAGATTCGCTGAGCAAGGAAGCTGCGGCCGAGATGGGTTTCGGCCTCAAGAACGCCGCCAAGAACGCCAAGGAAGAACTGCTCGACGGCGTGCGCGGGATCGTAAACGCGCTCGATCAGCTTGGCGATGCCGGACGGACGCTCGCCGACATCGGGGCCGTGCTTGAAGGATTCGCCGGGGGCGATTTCTCGGGTGCTCGCGGCCCGCTGGGGGGCTTGTTCGCCCTCATCGGCAAGGCGGGCGGCAAGGATACGTTCAAGCCGCTGACCGACAAGCTGGACGACATTTTCGGCGGCGAGAACGGGCAGTTCGCCAAGACGATGAAAGACCTTCTCGGCGGCGCGGGCATCGGCCTCGCTTCCGGCATGATCGCCAACGGCGGCCAGAATAGCGCCCTCGGCTCGTCCATTGGCGGGGCGCTGGGGCAGACGCTGGGCAAGGAGCTGCTCGGTCCCATGATGGGCAAGCTGGGCGGGGCCATTGCAGGTCCGCTCGGCTCGATCGCGGGCGGCATCATCGGCGGCGCGATCGGCGGCGCGTTCAAAAAGACGAAATGGGGCCGGGTCGACCTGACGGCGGGCGGCTATGACGTTGCCGGAAACAGCGGCAAGGCGAAGGCGAACGCAGTCACCGCGGGCGACAGCTTCACGGAAGGGCTGGCGGGCATCGCCGAGCAGTTCGGCGGCACCGTCGGCGACTTCGGCCGCATCTCGCTCGGGCAGCGTCATGGCGACTGGCGCGTCAATGCCGGCGGCACCAGCCTGAAGATCAAAAAGGGCGCGGTCGAGTTCGACGAGGATGCCGAGGGCGCGGTTGCCTATGCGATGAAGCTGGCGATCGAGCGCGGCGCGATCCAGGGCATCCGCAATTCCACCAACGCGCTGCTTCGCGCCGGCTCCGACATTCAGGTGCAGTTGCAGAAGGCGCTCCAGTTCGAGGGCGTGTTCTCCGACCTGAAGGCGCGGCTCGATCCGACCGGTGCGGCGCTGGACGACCTGACAAAGAGGTTCGACGGCCTGCGGACGATCTTCAAGGAGGCCGGCGCGACGACGGCTGAATATGCGCAGCTTGAGCAACTGCTCGCCCTCCAGCGCAAGGACATTCTCGACCAGGCCGCAGCGGAAGCGCTCGACAAGCTGAACGAGCGCCGGGCGCTGGAGGTTCGGTTGCTTGAGGCGCAGGGCAATGCGACTGCGGCCGCAGCCCTCGCGCGCCAGATCGAGCTTTCGCAGACGAAGGACGAACTGAAAGACCTGATGCGCCGGGTCCACGCGGCGGAGGTTGCAGCGGAGGCACAGGAAAAGGCCGCAGCCGCCCTTGAGGAGGTTCGGTCGCGCTTCCGTGCGTTCACGGACGACCTGATCGCCTTCCGTGACGAGCTTTCCGGGGCCTCGTCCGGCACGCTCACCTATCGGCAGGCGATGGTGAAGCTGATGACCACCGGCGGGCTTGCGGCGGCGGGCGACGAGACGGCGCTCGGCTCGCTCTCCGGCATCGGGCGGGACTTCCTGTCGCTTGCCAAGGACCGGGCTTCATCGGCGGCGCAATATGCGCGCGACATCGCCATGGTGCGCGAGTACGTCGACAAGGCGATTGCGGTCAGCCAGGGCGTGTCCGGCATCACCTCCGCAACGGTCGGCGGCGTCGGAGCAATCGCCGCGCCATCGCTCGTCAGTGCCGGGCAGACGAACGCCGATCTTCTCGCCGAAGTGAAGGCGATGCGCTCCGAACTCAAGGCGCTGATGCTTCAGGAGGTGTCGAACAGCGGCGGCATCAAGCGCGTGCTCGACCGCGCCGACGGCGGCGATTACCTGCGCATCGGCAATGACAGCGACACGCCGGTCTATACGGAGGCCGCGCCGTGAAGATCATCCGGCCAGCCACCATCGAAGCCGCCGACCTGACGAGCAGCGTCTACGAGACCGCGCCGACCGCCTACAATGGCGGCACGACCTATGCGCTCGACGATGTGGTGGGCGTCACCTCGGGCACGGTGGTGAGCGTCTATCAGTCGCTTCAGAACGGCAACACCGGCAACACCCCTGCATCCTCGCCCCTGTGGTGGGTGCTGATCGGCACGACTTACACGTCCTATAACGCAGGCACGAGCTATGCGGACGGCGATGTCGTTCTCGATCCGACGACGCACCATGAGTTCGAGAGCCTCGTCGGGAGCAATGTCGGAAACGCGCTCACCGACACGACCAAATGGCTGGACCTCGGCTATTCCAATCGCTGGCGCATGTTCGACACGTTGAACGGCAGCACGACGAGCAATCCGGAAAGCATCGAAGTCGCGGTCGATATTACCGGTCGCGCCGATAGTGTCGCGCTGCTCGGCCTGTCGGGTGTGTCGGTACAGATCAAGTCCGAAACGGTAGCGGATGGCGTGATCTATGATGAGACCTATGGCCTCGTCTTCGACAGCGGCATCGCCAACTGGTATGATTATTTCTTCGAGGCGATCCAGCGCAAGACCGACCTCGTTGTTACCGACCTGCCGATCATCGGCAACCCGACGATAACGGTGATCGTGACGCAGCCCGACGGCACCGCGACGGTGGGCACTTGCGTTATAGGCCAGTCGCGCGCGGTCGGCGGCACGATGTACGGCGCAAAGACCAGCATCCTCGACTACAGCCGCAAGACCGCTGACGAGTTCGGCAACTACACCATCGTCGAGCGGGCATTCTCCAAGCGCGCCGAGTTCAAGGTGGTTGTCGAGGCGGCGAAGGTCGACGCCGTTCATTCGATGCTTGCCGAATATCGCGCCACGCCGATCGTCTACGTCGGCACCGACGATTACGCGTCGACATGGGCGTTCGGCTTCTACCGCGACTTCGCTCTTGAGGTCGCCCACCGCGACCAATCCTATCTCTCCATCCAGATTGAGGGCCTCACATGACGCTGCCGACGATTTCCACCATGCCGACGCCGCCCGCCCGGACGGACGAGCCGGAAACCTTCATCACGCGGGCCGACGCCTTCATCGCCGCGTTCCCGACGCTCGTGTCGGAACTCAACGATTTCATCGTCGAAGTGCAGGCAGTCGCGGCGGCGCTTGGCGTATCGAGCGCGGACGATGAACTCGCCGCAATCGCCGGGTTGGTGTCCGCAGCAGACAAGCTGCCCTATTTCACCGGCTCGGGCACGGCGGCGCTTGCCGACCTGACATCATTCGTCCGCACGTTGCTGGACGACGCGGACGCAGCGGCCTTTCTCACGACGCTCGGCATCGCCCGACACAATCAGGTGGTTGTGGACAGTAGCGGCAATGTCATTGCAGGAACCGCGACTAGCTCTAATCATCGGTTTCACAAAAATGTCTCTCAGGGTGAGGGGATTCTCGACGTAGATAATGGCGTCAGCGGCGCGTTCTTCTTCTCTCATACATCCGGCGGTCAATCGTCGGCCGCCACCGCTCTCGCCATAGGCAGAAACTCTACCACATCAAGATCAATCAATGCCGGTGGCACTATCAACGCATCGGGCGCGGACTATGCCGAATACTTAAAAAAGGCTCCGGACTGCGGCACCATTCCCGCCGGGCAGGTCTGCGGCATCAATGCTGATGGCGAGTTGGTCGACCAGTTCGATCTGGCGCACAGCTTCGTGATCAAATCAACCGATCCCGCCTATGTCGGCGGCGACACCTGGGGCAGCGAGGAACTGATCGGTGCCAAGCCGGTCGCGCCGACGCCTGTAGATGATGGCGAAGGCGGCGAGGCGGTCGATCCTGCCGAGCAAGCGCAATTCGAGATTGAACTGGCGGCATGGGAAGCGGCGCTTGAGGCGGAGCGGGTGAAATATGACCGCATCGCCTTTTCAGGCCAGGTGCCGGCCAATCACATCGGCGCGGCCGTGGGCGAATATCTGATCGCCATCCGCAACCCTGATGGGTCGATCGGCACCGAGGCCAAGACGCTCGCCGATATGAGCATGGCCGAATATGCGGCAGCCGTCGGCAAGGTCTGGAAAATTCTCAACGATGGGCGCGCCTGGGTGGCCGTGAAGGTTGGCTAGGAGGAATTATGAACGGATCGCTCAAGAACTGGCTCAAACACGCGGCGCTCGCGCTCATCATGATGCTTGTGTTCGGCCTCATCTTCGGATCGCCCGTCGTCGGCGCTGTGATCGCCACCGCCATATTCTGGGCAAAGGAGGCGGGCGAGAAATCCAAGCAGCTCGACGGCCGCCCGGAAGGCTGGCGCGCCGTGCTGTCGGACCTGAACCCGTTCGGCCCGCGCTGGAAGAAAGACGATCGGCTGGACCTGGCGTTTCCGGTCGCCGCCGTCTGGCTGGCGGTGGCGCTGCTGCCGGCGTCTGCCCATGCCGCCAGCTATCAGGCGTCCACTGCCGCCGAGGTGAGGGCGCTGCTGCCGAAGCTTGCTGACGGCGATGTGGTGGAGCTGGGCGACGCGCCGATGGGCGCGGTGCGCTGGGGCGGGCTGAAGGCCGTGACGATCAAGGGCGGCGTGTTCGACCAGATCACTCTCGACAAGCCGCAGGGGCCGACCTTCGACGGCTTGCGGGTGACGATGCCCGCCACGGCCGCGACGCCTGCCTATCAGCGCGCGGTGCAGCTTTATGGCGGCCATGCCACCATCCGCAATTTCGAGATTTCGGCCAGCGCCTATGACCTGGCGCAGCCGCGCAAGGGCGTGGGCCTGATGTTCGATGGCCGGGCCGGGGCCAATGGCCAGATCACCGTCGAGGATGGCGTGCTGCACAATCTGGACCAGGGCCTTGGCTGGCTGGAGCAGCCGGTGGGCGTGACGGTGCGCAACGTCACGGTCCGCGACTTGTCGACCGATGGAATCCAGTTCGGCGGCGCAAACAATGTGCTGATCGAGAATTTCACCTGCGGGGCGCGGGTGGCGACCTATGCCGGCGCGCACCCCGACTGCATCCAGATCGCGTCGAGCGGCGGGCCGGTGAACAACCTCACCATCCGCAATGTCGCGATCGATGGGTGGCGAGCGACGCAAGGCGTGTTCCTGGTCAACAATCCGACCGCGCGCGGGCGCAACTGGACGATCAGCGGCGTGCGCATGCTGGGCTATTTCTATCGCGGCCTCACAATCATGAACGCCGATGATGTGAAGATCAGCGACGTGGTGCTGACGACGCCGATCAACGCCGTCCATTTCTCGATGCTGACGCTCGATAATGTCGACGGGGCCGAGATCCGCGACACCATTGCCTGCAGCCACGCGCGCAACAATGTGACGGGCCTTGTCGAGAGCGGCCGGGTGACGATCCCGTGCCGCAAGCCCGCCGCCTATGTCGGGGTCGGCGTCGGCGGCAATGGCGCGGCGCTGCCCGACACCTCGGCGCTGGATGCGACGATCGCCGTGCTGAAGGCGGAGGTGGACCGGCAGGGGCAGGTGATCACGGCCGTTCGCGCCGCGGTGGAATGAGGGGGAATCGGCGTGAACGTATCGGACTTTATGTATGCTCTTTTCGGCGGGCTCATCATCTGCGGCGCGAAGCTGGGCTATCTGCTGTTCGGCATATCCAGCGAGCCGCCGGAAGACCCGCTCGCACTGAAATCATGGGAGCGCAAGCGGCGCTGGCTGGTCATCTCGGAACTGGCCGCCCTGCCGGCCTTCGCCGCCATCGCCGTTCTTGCCGGACGGCTGCGGCACTGGCCGGTCGAGGGCGTGGTCGCCCTGTCGATGGTGCTGGGCGCGCTGGGCTTTGCCTTCTTCCTCGACGCAGTGCGAACGCTGGTGAGCCGCCGTCTGAACATCGGAGGCGGAAATGGCTGAGTTTCTCATCATCATAGTGCTGGCGTCGGTTGCCCTGTCGGTGGGCGCATTTGGCGTCGCGTCCAAGCACGGCCGGGACTGCGTGCGCCACATCTCCGAAAGCTGCCGCGATGAAGACCGCTGACATCCAGAGGCGGCTTGGCGTCGCTCCGGACGGAATATGGGGGCCGGTGACGTGGGCCGCGCTTTTCACCTTCTGCGGTTGCAAGGACGCGCGGAGAGCCAAGGACCTGGGCTTCGGAGCGAACGCCTATCTGCTCGGGTTCGACATCTCCACACCGCTGCGGATCGCGCATTTCATGGCACAGGCAGCGCATGAAACCGGCGGCTTTCGATGGCTTGAAGAGATATGGGGGCCGACGCTCGCGCAGATGCGATACGAGGGCCGCCGCGACCTCGGCAACGTCAAGCCGGGCGATGGGCAGCGGTTCAAGGGTCGCGGCATCTTCCAACTGACGGGGCGCGGCAACTATGAGGATTATGGCAAGACGCTCGGGCTCGACCTGATCGCGCACCCCTATCTTGCCGCCGATCCGGGCAATTCGGTCTTGATCGCCGGCAGCTATTGGAAGCGCAAAGGGCTGAATGCGCTCGCCGACGCCGATAATTGCGAGAAGATCACCCGAGCGATCAACGGCGGTCTGAACGGCTTTCCCGAGCGGCTGGCCTATGTCGAACGGCTGAAGGGCCTGCTGCTGTGATCGGTGCGCTCGCCGGCCTCGCCGCGCGCTTCTGGTTCGCCTTTCCGATCATCGGCCTGGGCATTGCCCTGCTCATCACGCGGGGCACGCTGGCCGACGTGAAGGACGAACTTCACAAGCTCCAGCAAGAGACGGCGCAAGTGCTGCTCGTGATCCGGGAAGTCGCGGACAATCCCCGGCTGAAATGGGTCGACGCCGGAAAGCAGGTGCGCGCTGTCGGCGATGCGCGGGACCAGTGGAAACGCACGTCCGATGCGCAGACCGCAGCCGTCGAAGCGATGGAGGCCGAAACTGCCCGGATGCGCAAGGTTGCCGAAGCCCGGCAGCGCGAGATCGCATCGCTTGTCCGGCAGCGCGATCGGCTTGCGACTGAACTTGCATCGAACCGCGCCACCAACCGCCTACAGGCACAAGAGGAACTGCGCCATGTTGAAGAAGCTCTCGATAGCGTTTTCGCTGCTGGCCTGTAGCTGCGGCGGTCCCGTCGTGAAGGAAAAGGTCAGCGTCGCCAAGGTGCCGGTCGTCGCCAAGTGCACGGCGGATCGCCCAGAGCGGCCACAGCGCCTGTCAGCCGCGTTTTCGGATGCGGAGTGGCAAAGCCTCGCCCCGCGCGCAAAAGCCTCTCAGGTGGCAGCGCAGGGCCTCAGGTGGCAGAACTACGGGGAGCAGATGGACGCGGCGACGGCGGGGTGTCCTTAGGCGTTACGTTTCGAACGATTAATTAATTCCTGAAACCGCAACGTCCGCCGCTGGATCGGTCATCTGACACACATTATCTCAAAAAGTGCGAGAAATCCGGCAAATATGCTCACGACCGCCAACGCGGATGCAAAGTAATATACCACCGCTTTTGGCATCACGCCTTCCGCTCGCCTAGAGTCTCGACGTATCACTATCATAGAAGCTAAGCTGATCGCGACATACTCGCAGCGCCTCTTCGGCCTTGGCGGCGCGTGCTTCTGCTGCGAGCTTTTGCGACAGGAACATATCGAGCTGGTCTTTGTAGGTGGCGGCCAGTGCCTGCGCGTTTCCCATCTGCCTGTGGAGTTCGTTGAAGGCTGCTGTTCGGCTCTCCACCTCTGCCTTTAGTTCCTTGATGGTGGCGGCTGCTTTATAACGCAACTCCATAGTGTGCGCGAAAATCGCGCCAGCGGCCAATTCAAAGTCCAGTTTCCCCAATGGATTATTGTTATAATCTGCATATTGTGGGAGTTCATTCCACGACTTCTCCGTTATCTGAGAAGCAATTGTCTTAGCCCATTTCTGCTTGATATCATCCTTCAAGGACACTGCTCCTAATTCCTCAACCAGATCATCCGCTTTATCTGAGTGGGTGGTCATGGGTGGCTCGCCGCGCTCAGCAAGAGAAGGCGCAGGGTAGGAATACGTGGTGCACTCGCCAAAGTGTTGGATGCCGTCCATGTCGCATTTCGGACAACTCATCTACCCATCCTCCCACATGGCTGTGATGGCTGCTGTATCAACAATCCATCCATTCCCGCCGCAGCGGGTGCATTCGGTGTGACAAGCATCCTCATCGGCCCCATCAGGGTAGCCACCTTCACCTTCACATTGCGGACACACCATGACGGCCCTCTCCACCGTCGCCTCGTCTGCTTGGTGGTGGGCGAGGCGATGCTTGGCAGCTTCATGTGCCATCCGGCTTACGTCGCGGTCGTAGCCCCCGCCTGTCCCGCGCCGGAACATCTCGGCGAAGGCAATATCAGCCTCCGTCACCTTCACTTCTGTGGTCATGCGTCCGGTCCTTTCGGTGGGGATGGGAGTGGGCGGAAGTGGGTGGGGGCATCACCCTCAACCTGCGCCCATTGCGAGCGCTCGTTCGTGCCGCTGTAATACCAGCGTTTCAGGGTCACATCGTATCGCCCCATGCGAATCCACCGCTTTTCGTCGTGAGCGCAGAAGATGTGAGGTTGATACGGGCCGGGATGATCCGACTGGTATTCCTCTATCGGCCTCCAGACATTCTCAGCCTCAAGCTCTGCCAGCTTCTGAAGGGATTTGGCGTGGGCAATGATGCTGCGCGAGATCGCGCTGCGTTGGCCCGACCGAAGAATTGAGAACGGCGGAGCAATATTCGACCACGGTAGCGGCGGGATAGTCCTGCTGCGGGCGGCGTAAAAGTCGTCCACCTTGAAGCCTTTCTGCCGAGTCAGGGAGGTGTGGGGATCTACAGCGTGGAACTTTATCTTCAGGTCCGTCTGGCTTGCGCGGATGGCATGAGCCAACGGGCGGCGGCGAAGCGTTTCAATGTGTCGCGCGATACGGTACGCAAGATGCTGTCGTTTTCATCGCCGCCGGGTTACCGGCGCCAGTCCGTACCGCAGCGCCCGAAGCTGGACGGGTTTGTGGCGATCATTGATGGATGGCTTGAGGGTGACCGCAGTGTCCCGCGCAAGCAACGCCATACGGCGAAGCGGGTATTCGACCGTTTGCGCACCGAGCATGGTTTCACCGGCGGCTATACGATCATCAAGGATTACATCCGGGAGCGCGAACAGCGCAGCCGGGAGATGTTCGTGCCGCTGGCGCACCCTGCGGGAGATGCGCAGGCCGATTTCGGGGAAGCGCTGGTGGAGATCGGCGGGGTGGAGCAGAAGGCCTACTTCTTCGCGCTCGATCTGCCGCACAGTGATGCCTGCTATGTGCGGGCCTATCCGGCGGCGGTGGCGGAGGCCTGGGTGGACGGACACGTGCATGCCTTCGCGTTTTTCGGCGCGGTACCGCGCTCGATCGTCTATGACAACGATCGCTGCCTTGTGGCGAAGATCCTGCCCGACGGCACGCGGCAGCGTGCCACGCTGTTCAGCGCTTTCCTGTCACATTACGTGATCCGCGACCGCTATGCTCGCCCGGGCAAGGGGAACGAGAAAGGCAATGTGGAGGGGCTGGTAGGCTATTGCCGGCGCAACTTCATGGTGCCGATCCCGAAGTTCCCGACCTGGGAGGCGTTCAACCTGTGGCTGGAGGAGCAATGCCGCAAGCGCCAGCAGGACAAGGTGCGCGGGCAGAGCGAGACGATCGGTGAGCGCTTGGAACGCGATCTCGCGGCCATGCAGCCTCTGCCCGCTACACCCTTCGAGGCCTGCGATCAGAAAGGCGGGCGGGTCTCCTCGCAATCCCTGGTGCGCTACAGGACCAACGATTATTCGGTTCCGGTGGCCTGGGGCCATCAGGAGGTCTGGATCAGGGCCTATGTCGATGAGGTGGTGATCGGCTGCCGCAGCGAAGTCATCGCCCGTCATCCTCGTTGCTATGCCCGCGAGGAGGTTGTCTTCGACCCGCTCCATTATCTCCCGCTGATCGAGCAGAAGATCAACGCATTCGACCAGGCTGCGCCTTTGCAGGGCTGGGACCTGCCCGAAGCGTTCACGACACTGCAGCGGTTGATGGAAGGGCGCATGCACAAACATGGCAAGCGCGAATATGTGCAGGTACTGCGCCTGCTGGAAACGTTCACCCTCGCCGATCTCCAGGCGGCGGTCGAACAGGCCATCGATCTTGGCGCCATCGGCTTCGATGCCGTCAAGCACCTCGTCCTGTGCCGGATCGAACGCGTACCGCCCAGGCTGGACCTGGACGTCTATCCCTTCCTGCCACGCACCACGGTCGAGAAGACCTTTGCCAGAGCCTATCTGAGCCTGCTCTCCGACCGGCAGGAGGCCGCATGAGCGATCAGGCCCCGGAGATCCTTCTCGCTCACCATCTCAAGGCGCTCAAGCTGCCTACGTGCCTGCGTGAGCATCACAAGCTCGCGCGGCAATGTGCCGCTGAAGGCGTCGATCATATCCGCTTCCTCGCCCGCCTCGTCGAGATGGAAATGATCGACAGGGAGCGTCGCATGGTCGAGCGGCGCATCAAGGCCGCGCGCTTCCCCGCCGTCAAAAGCCTCGACAGCTTCGACTTCGCCGCCATCCCCAGGCTCAACAAGATGCAGGTGCTCGAGATGGCGCGCTGCGAGTGGATCGAGCGGCGTGAGAACGCCATCGCTCTGGGGCCATCAGGCACCGGAAAGACGCACGTAGCGTTGGGGCTCGGACTGGCAGCATGCCAGAAAGGACTGTCGGTGGGCTTCACCACCGCGGCAGCGCTGGTCAGCGAAATGATGGAGGCCCGCGACGAGCGCCGTCTTCTGCGCTTCCAGAAGCAGATGGCCGGATACAAGCTGCTCATCATCGACGAACTGGGCTTTGTGCCGCTCTCCAAGACCGGCGCCGAACTGTTGTTCGAGCTGATCTCCCAGCGTTACGAACGCGGCTCCACCTTCATCACCAGCAACCTGCCCTTCGACGAATGGACCGAAACCTTCGGATCTGAGCGTCTCACAGGCGCGCTCCTCGATCGCCTGACCCATCACGTCAGCATCCTCGAGATGAACGGCGAAAGCTATCGCCTCGCGCACAGCCGGGCCCGCAAGGCCAAAACCAGACCCTGAAAATTACACCAATGCCGGGGGGAGTGGCCCTCGGGCTACGCCCTCACGCCACTCCCCCCGGCATGTAACACGATGGCCTGGTTTTACGCCGCCGAATGGCCGACTTTTGCTCCGCCGTTGACAAACGGGAGTGACCTGCTTAACTGGCTCAAGGCAATGTAAGTGTTGTGACGCAATCGTGACGCACTGGGCGAATGAGCTGTCTTGGCGGAACATGGCTGACGTCGTATAGAGATGATCAGGAGTGGCAAAAAGTGACGGCTCTCCGCTTGGTTGGTATGCTCAGGATAGCCGGAAGCTGTCTTCGGGAGGCAGGGGCCGGAGGTTCGAATCCTCTCTCCCCGACCATTTACTGACTTGCGGGAAGCCGAGGATGATGGCGGGCGGCGATAACCAGCTTGTCGATCGCCCCCAGCTCCACGCGTCCGACCCCTGCTCCTGAAGGTTAGGGAAGCTTACTCACTCGGGATATTTGGTGGTCCAATCCGTCGGATATGGCGCCTGCCATGCGGGTCCGGCAACCCAGGTGGTGCCACGCGGGGCGGCATTCTCCTCCAGGGAGCCCACGCGGGCCATCGCGTCTCTCGTCGCAGCGTCGCGACATGAAGGCACCGGAGGCGTCGCGATCTCCGGCTCGCCCAGTTTGTCGCAGAGAAAACGCGCCGTAAGCTTTACCCGCTGCCTCAATATGTCGCGGTGCTTGTCCTTGCTCAGATCAAGGTCGGCATAGCTCACCCGCTGCGAGAGTGATTGGACGCTGTCCGGCACTTTTCCGTATTTGCCGGTCACGACGATCTCTTCCGGCGGCGTTTGGGCGAAGGCCGGGGAAACGGCCAGTGGCGCAAGTCCGACGCAGAATGAGCCTATCATTGCGAGGGTACGGGAATTCGTCATTATCCTCTCCCATAATGTCGTCCCCGGCTCTTGGCTGTTAACTTTTGAGCGCGGTTGGTGTTCCGAAATGACTTATCGGGCAGCGGTTCAACCCACTCGCCATTCCTACTTTAGGAGTAGCTGTCCTGTGCGGGCTCTAACCCCGATGCACGGGTGTAGCTTTCGCATGCGGGCTATATCCTGCCGTTTACTGCCGCCATGCGGGCGGGCAAGCGGGGCGACCATGACGCGCGTATCCGGGACAGCATCCCGCAAGGATCGGAACCCATGACCAGCGTCTCGATCGCGCAGGGCGCTTCGCGGACGCATGCCGCTGCCGGTGCGGCGGCTCATGTTAAGTATCTCCATCATTTCCGTGCACTCGCCATACTGCAGATCGTTCTGCTCCACGCGGGCCACGCCTTTCTGCTGCGCGGGTTCGAAAGCCCGCTTCCGGAAAGCAACCCCGTCTTTGCGGCCGTCGACGTGCTGCTGCGCAACGCCACCATCTATTTTTCGATGATCTCCGGCATCATCTATGCTCGCATCTTCTGCACCAGACCCTATGCGCCGTTCATGAAGGCCCGGCTGGTGAATACCGGTGTCCCCTATCTGGCGATCACGGCAATTTTCACGACCTTGCTATGGCTGCGATCATCGTCGGGAGAGGCGGGGAACACGATCGAGCTGGCGAGGCTGATCGCCTATAACGCCGCAATGGGGGATGCGTGGAACACGCTCTGGTACATCCCCGTCATTCTCATCCTCTATGCCGTCAGCCCGCTGCTGTTCCACATCGTCAGCATGCCGCGCTGGCGGTGGCTTATGGCGCTGCTCATCGTCCTGCCGCTGGCGGTATCCCGAACCGGAACGGAACTGACCCCCGCGATCACGATCTATTTCATGGGAGCGTATGTATTCGGCCTGTGGCTTGGGCGAGACCTGGACGCGCGGCTGGACCTGATGGAACGCTCAGCCAGCTGGATCGCGCTGGTCGCAGGCGTATCGACGGCCGCGCTCAGCATCCTCTATCTGGCCGATCTTGACGGCCGGGGTCCGGTTTCCATCCGGGAAAGCCTGTTTTATATCCAGAGGCTAAGCCTGGGCGTGCTGATCCTCGTCGCGCTGCGCCTGTGGAGCGCCAAACCCCGTGCTGTGAGCGACGCAGTGCTGGGGGCGACCGCCACCGCGTCCTTCGGCCTCTATTTCCTGCACGGGCCGCTGGTAAGGCCGGTCGTTCGGTTCGTCGCTCCGTTTGTCCCTGACGGGCAGCCTGTCCTGGGCCTCATCGCGGGGATCGGGGCGACCTTTGCAGGCGGGCTGCTGCTGTCATGGGCCGTCATATTGCTTGCGCGGATGATATTGGGCCGCAGGTCCCGGCTGGTCATCGGCGCATGAAGGCCGTGTCTTCGCCTTTGGTCGAGCCTGACGCTGCGCCCGTCGAGAACATGGAACGCGCCGACGATCCGGCAGGCCGCCGGTCCCAATGGGCGCTATGGGCGGCCGCGCTGCGCCTGCATCAATGGGTGAAGAACGTCCTGCTGGTCGTGCCCCTGCTGCTCGCGCATGAGTTCACCATGCGGCAGTGCGTCGACGTGGCGCTGGGCTTCCTGATCTTCGGCATCGTCGCGTCGGGCACTTATCTCATCAACGATCTGAACGATCTGCGCGCCGACCGAGCGCATCCGGCAAAGCGTCTGCGACCGCTTGCCTCCGGGGCCATTTCGGTGCGCGCGGCGGTTGCAGCTTCGGCGTTTCTGCTGCTGACCGGCCTGACCGGCGCTTTTCTGGTCGATCAGGAGTTCGGCTTCACCACCCTTGCCTATGTGGCTATCACCGCAGCCTATTCCTTCAGGCTGAAGCGCGAACCCATGTTCGATGTCTTCACCATCGGTGTGTTGTTCGTCGCCCGGCTGGTGGCGGGGATGGTGCTGATCGACAATCAGATCTCGCTATGGCTTTCAGGCTTTGCGTTCACGCTGTTCATGTCGCTGGCGATGGCCAAGCGCCATTCGGAACTCACCACCTTCCTGCGTTCTTCGGGCAGCACGCCCATGGGGCGCGGCTATGAGGCGGAAGATATCGGCCTGACCCGCGCGTTCGGCGTTGGAAGCGCGCTGATCGCCTTTCTCATCATGCTGCTCTATTTCCAGTTCCAGGCCCTGGCGTCCGGCCTCTACGATGCTGTGGAACTGCTCTATGTGGTGCCCGTCGCCGTGTTCGCCTGGACACTCCGCATCTGGCTCAAGGCCAACAGAGGCCTGCTTATGGATGACCCGATCACGTTCGCGCTCAGAGACCGGATCAGCTGGTGCTATGCCATCTTCACCTTTCTGGCCTGGCTGGTGGCCATCAAATAGGCCTCTGGCGAAAATAATTTCAGCATCATGGAATAACGGGGCCGCTCACCCGTATACTCGTCATGGGTATGCTGAAGTGGTTCGGACAACGGTCGGTCCAGCAGTTGCCGACGCTGCGACGCTATGCGCGCGCGCTGGTGGGCGACGATCGGGCTGACGATCTGGTGCACGAAGCGCTGGTCAAGGCCTATGACGCGCTCCACCGGTTTCGCCCCGAGGGCGATCTGCGGAGCTGGTTGCTGGCGATCCTCCACAACTGCTTTGTGAGCGACTGGCGCAAGCGCCGCACGGAAAGCGGCGGGATCGAGCATCTGAAGCTCCACTCCGTCGCGCATGTGCCGCCAAGCCAGGAACATGCGGTGCAGCTTGGCGAACTCACCAGGGCATATGCCACGCTTTCGGTGGATCAGCGGGCCGTGCTTCATCTGGTGGTCGTCGAAGGTCTCTCCTACGAGGCCGCGGCGATCATCCTCGACGTGCCGGTCGGCACCGTCATGTCCCGGCTCAGCAGGGCGCGCGCCGCCTTGCGGCAGCCCGCGTCGGACGAACGCCCGCTCAGACTTGTAAGAGGTGGCAATGGCCCAGCCGAATAATCCGGTCTCGGAGGTCGATCTTTGCGCCTATGTCGATGGTCAGCTCGACATCGCGCGACGCATCGAGGTGGAGGATTATCTGGCCCGTCATCCGGATGCGGCGGCGGCGCTGATGGCCGATCTGAAAAGCAGCGACGCCATGCGGCTGGCCCTGGGCGACAGGCCAGCGCCAAGGGCCGATATCGTCGAAAGGGCCGTGCAACTCGACCGGCGTCTCGCCGCGCAGCGCATCAGGCGCTTAATGCCCCGGCTGTCCTTTGCGGCGCTTGCCACCCTATGCCTGTGGCTGGCGCAGGACGAGATCGGCGAGGCGCTGGTGTCGACGAGCCAGGCGGCGGTTCCGCCTTTCGCCAATGAGGCGATCCAAACCCATAATACGGCGCGGCTGCGTGATACCATGACGTCACAGGTCAAGACGACAGTGATCGATGCGACCGCCATTCGCGAGGCCACGCGGATCGTTTTCCCCCGGCCTTCCGACGACTGGCGTATCATGGACACAAGGCTGGTGCCTTCCGACGACGGCACCGGGCTGGAAATCTCGCTCCAAACCGGACTGGGCGTGCCGCTTACGTTCTTTGCGGTGCCGACCCGATCCAGCGCGCCCTCGCTTCCCGATGCGATCGAACTCAGCGGAGCGAGCGTCGCCTATTGGCGCAAGGGCAATATCGGATATGCGCTGGCGGGAAGCATCACGCCCGTGGAGCTTGACAGGCTGGCGGAAGATTTCGCCGACAATCCAATTGATTGACCTTTATATCTGAGATTTTATCTAATGTATATCGACCTTGAGCGCACCGATCTCTCCGAGCATCGCACGGGGGTCTGCATCGTCGGTGCCGGAGCCGCCGGGATCACCATGGCGCGGCGGCTGCTTGCCGCCGGGTTGACCGTGACCCTGCTTGAATCCGGGGGGCTCGATTACGAGGCCGGAACCGCCGACCTGAACGCCGGCGAGAATGTGGGGGAGGAATATTACCCGCTGGATCACGCGCGCCTGCGCTTCTTTGGCGGCACGAGTGCGATCTGGGGCGGACGGATCGCGGAACTGGACCCGATCGATTTCGAAAAGCGCCAATGGGTCCCCTGGTCGGGCTGGCCGGTCAGCCATCAGCAGATGAAGCCCTATTATCGGGAGGCGCGCGGCCTGTTCGGCCTTCCGCCGGAGCCGCCCCGAACCGCCGACATGGCTTCGGCCGGAGTGCGGCTGCCCGATTTCGACGAGCGCGAATTGTCATTGAAGCTCTGGTCGTTCGACGAGCGGTTCAACCGCTTTACCTTTCCCGCATGCAAGGATCTGCAGGATCATCCGCGCTGCACCCTGATGACCCATGCGACCGTGTCCGATATCCGGACGGACAGGGAGGCGCGCCACGTCCGGTCGCTTCGCGTGCAGAGCCTGACGGGCCGGACGCTTGATGTTCACGCCGATATCGTCGTGCTTGCCGCCGGGGGTATCGAAAACCCGCGCCTGCTGCTCGCCTCGCGTTCCGTCATGGCTCAGGGCCTCGGCAACGCGCGTGATCTGGTCGGCCGCTTTTTCATGGAACATCCTCACGCCCGTGGCGGGCGTATCGTCGCCAGCCGGGCGTGGAATCTGCTGAAGGCGTTTGGCCGCAAACACAGGGTTCGCGGACAAAGCGCCGCTGCCTTGATCGCGCCAAGCGAGCGGCGGCAATTGGAAGCGGGCATACTCAACACGTCGCTGACGGTCGTTCCGCGTCAGCCCGCCGGCGATGTGCTATTCTGGGGTATGCGCGCCTATAATCGCGTGAAGCACGACATGGCGCCGACGAAGCGCGGTCGCGCCATGTGGATGTATACCAAGCGCGCGGCCGCCTTAGCCCAGTCCACGATCGACCCATTGCGGCCATGGCTTCTTCACCGGATGAAGCAGGTGGACCTCGCGCTGCTCGTCAGGGCCGAACAGGCGCCAAATCCGGACAGCCGCGTGCTGCTTTCAGGCGAAAGCGATGCGCTTGGCGTGCCACGGGTGAAGCTGGACTGGCGCATGAACGAACTCGACGTCCATTCGGTCGAAAGGCTCGTCGACACTCTGGGGCGCGAAATCGAGCGGCTGGGGATCGGCAAGGTCGAGCCTGCATCCTGGCTGTCCGACTCAGGCCGGCGCTGGCAGACCGATCCGCTGATAAGCTCGCACGCGCTCGGCGGCTATCATCACATGGGCACTACGCGAATGGCGGATGATCCGAAGCGGGGGGTTACCGACCAGCATGGGCGAGTTCACGGTATCGCCAACCTTTATATCGCGGGCAGTTCGTTGTTCCCGACATCCGGCTGGGCGAACCCGACGCTCACCATCGCCGCGCTGGCGCTGAGGACGGCAGACCATATCGCCTTGCAGATCGACAAGCGGCAAGCGCCAGAGCTTTCAACGGAAAGAGCCTATGCCTTTGCCTGAAGGGATAGCGTCATCGCTTTTGCCGTCTATCCGGCGCGCCGCGTGATGCGATAACGCGCTCCAACGGGTCTTCCTTGTTTTTCCGAACCGTTTCTGGTTAAAAAATACGCTTGCATCGTCGGCCCATGCGCCGGCTTTCCACCCGGTCGCGTCCTTGAACGCCCCGTTGCGGTGGATCTGGAATAAATACGAACCAGAGGAATTCAGATGAATAAATTTTTGTACGTTCCGCTTATGTTGGCCGCGCTCGGCGCGACGGATGTCGCATTGGCCCAGACGCCAGCCGCTTCTCAGGAGGCAGGCAAGGTCACGGCGGGTGCAACCGTGCTTGACCCAAAGGGCGGCACGGTCGGAACGATCAAGGAAATTTCAGGCGAATTCGCGGTTCTGGCGACGGATGCCGTCGAAGTCCGGTTGCCGCTCAGCTCGTTCGCGGTCGGTCCGAAAGGCCCAATTCTGGGGATGACCCGTGAGCAGGTCAATCAGGCGGCGGGCGGCGCGGCGAGCGCGGTCGACAAGTTGCTCGTAGCGGGGACGCCGGTGTCTGGCTTGCAGGGTGCGCCGGTCGGCACCATTGAGCAAGTGATGGGCGATAATGTAGTGGTGGCGACGACGGCCGGAAAGGCCACCCTGCCGCGCACCGCCTTCACCAAAGGCCCCAAGGGGCTGTCGATTGGAATGACCGCCGCGCAATTGCAGGCGCAGATCGCGGGCGCGACGGCCGCGCTTTCGGCCCAGCTCGTCAAGGGCACGCAGATCCGCGACCCGCAGGGCGTTCTCGTCGGCACCATCGATGTGGTTGAAGGCGAGAAGGCCACTGTCGTCACATCCAGCGGCAAGAAGGTGGTGCTTCCCGTAAACGCGCTCGGCAGCGGCACGAGCGGCCTGGTGGTGGGCATCTCCGCCGCCGAAATCGAAAAGACTGCGGCCGGAAGCTGACGATGTTGGGAGGCGGGGTCCCGTTCAGACGGGGCGGCCCGCCTCCACATCATGTCCAAGCTGCCGCTGCGACGCTGACGTTCCGGGTATCTCGGTCCCGCGTAGCGACTGGCCCGCTGTCTCGATGACAAACGGCAGGGCGGCCATGCCGATAAGGCAGGATGCCATCATCAAATAGGCTGGCACCAGCACGTCGCCGGTAAGGCCGACCATCCATGAATTGAACGCAGGCGCAGTGCCTCCGAACAGCGATGTGGAGACATTATAGGCGATCGCCAGACCGGCAAAGCGGACCGGGGTGGGGAACATCGCCGGGAATGTGGCGGAAATGGTCGCAAGTTGCGGCACATAGAGCAGGCCCAGCACCGCAAATCCCACAATCGCACCCCACAAGCCGGTCGCCATCAGCTGGTAGAGCGGTACGACCAGCAGGAATAGCCCGCCAAGCGAAGCCCACCACATCGGCTTGCGCCCCAGCTTGTCCGACAGCGCACCGGCTGCGGGGACGAACAGCATCATGAACAGCATGCCGATGATCGGCACGTAAAGCGCTTCTTCGGTGGATAGCCCCAGACGGACCTGGAGATAGGTGGGCATGTAGCTGAGGAGCGTATAGTTCACGACGTTAAGCGCGATGACCAGCGCTCCGAGCACCAGCAGTGGCCGCCAATAATGGCGGAACAGGTCCGACAGCTCGAAAAGATGTCCGGGTTCGCGATCTCCCGCCGCCTCGACTTCGCGGAAAACGGGTGTGTCCTCAATGTGCGACCTTAGATAGAGCCCCGCAAGCCCGAGCGGCGCGGCCACCAGGAAGGGCAGGCGCCAGCCCCATTCGTGCATGGCTTCATCGCCGAGCAGCAGCGCGAAACCCAGCATCAGCAATGCGCCGAGCGAAAAGCCCGCGAGCGTCCCCACTTCCAGAAAGCTGCCGTAGAAGCCTCTTTTGTCGTCGGGCGCGTATTCGGCCATGAAGGTTGCGGCCCCGCCATATTCGCCGCCGGTGGAAAATCCCTGCACCAGTCGCAAAACTATGAGCAGAATTGGCGCCCATCCGCCGATGCTTTCATATGACGGCACCAGCCCGATGCATAGCGTCGCGCCAGCCATCATCAATATGGTGAGCGCCAGCACGGTCTTGCGGCCATAGCGGTCGCCCAGCGGTCCCCAGAACAATCCGCCGAGTGGCCTCACCAGAAACGAGATCGCGAAGGTCGCCAGCGCGAACAATGTCGCCTCGCTGGTGGAGCCGGGAAAAAGCGCGGTCGATATATAAGCCACGCCATAGGCATAGATGCCATAGTCGAACCATTCGGTGGCATTGCCGATCGCCGACGCTGCGATCGCCTTTTTCAGGACGGCGGGCGAAGGCGGCGTTTCGCCGGGGATGGGAGCAGCCGGGGAATGGTCAGGCATGGCGCATCCTTTTCGTCATAGTGCATTCTGTTTCTGGAGAAGCGGGAACTGCCGCAGGTCCATGCCGCCCAGCTTCTGGAACAGGCGCAGGCCGAAATGCGGCATGATCGCCAGCAGATGGTCGAATATGTCGGCCTGAATGGCCTCATATTCCGCCCAGGCGGTGGTGCCGGTGAAGCAGTAGATTTCGATCGGCAGCCCGCCCGCGGTGGGCTGGAGCTGGCGGACCATCAGCGTCATGTCCTGCCGGACGCCGGGATGATGCTTCAGATAGGCCTGAACATAGGCGCGAAACGTGCCCAGGTTGGTGAGTTCACGCTGGTTGACCGGGTCTTCGCCGCGCTCCTTCAGCCCCGCGTTCCATCTTTCGATGTCGGCCTTTTTGGCGTCGAGATAGGGGCTCAGCACGGCGAAGCGCCGGAGCGCCGATTTATCCTCCTCGGTCAGGAAGGCGACGCTGTTCTGATCCATATAGAGCGACCGCATCACGCGCCGCGCGCCCGATTCGGCCATTCCCCGCCAGTTCTTGTAGGATTCGGACATCAGCCGATAGGTGGGGATGGTGGTGATCGTCTTGTCCCAGTTCTGCACCTTCACCGTGTGCAGCGCGATGTCGATGACGTCGCCATCCGCGTTCAGATCAGGCATCTCGATCCAGTCGCCGACGCGAAGCATGTCGTTGGAGGTAAGCTGAACCGACGCCACCAGCGACAGGATCGTGTCCTTGAAAACCAGCATCAGGACGGCGGCCATCGCGCCAAGCCCCGACAGTAGCAGCAGCGGCGACTGCTCCATGAGCACGGCGATTATCAGTATCGCGCTGCCGCCGAAGAGGATGATCTTGGCGACCTGGATATAGCCCTTGATCGGCCTGCTCGCCGCATCGGGCCTGCGCTGATAGAGGTTGTTGACGAGGTTGAGCCCGGCGCTGATCGCAAGCACGATGGTGAGCACGATGAACGCGCTCACCACATTCTGTGTGACGTCGATTACTCCGGCGGGGAGGTGCGGCACCAGTTGAATGCCGCGCGAGATGACGATCGCAGGCACGATGTTGGAGAGCCGCCGGACGATGGGATCAAGCTGGCCGCTGGTCACCGCCAGCGCGGCGGTGTCGAGTCCGCGCTCCAGCAGCCGGAGGATGACCTGCTTGACGACGGCATTCGCAAGCGTGGCCGCTGCGACAAGCAACGCAAGACCTGAAAGCGCCTGCGCCCAGGGGGGCAGGGTGGTCAGAAACTCAAACTCTCTGGTGAAATTCATATCTTGCGCGATGTCCGTCAATTTTCTGGTGCAAGAGGATCAAGCGAGGCTGCGGCGGGGGTGGTGCGGGGAAGTACCTGATAGCGCCGCTGCAACGCATCCGGCACGGGAGGGGCCGCCCAGATGCGAAAGCCCGCAAAGATGAGCACGATGGACGCGCAACCGGCGATGAAGAGGAAAAGCCCGCGCGGACCAAGCCCCTCCATCATCCCGGCTGCCGCCAGAGGTCCGGCCGCAGCGCCCAGCGAGTAGATGAGGATCAGCCCGCCCGACGCGCCGACCCGCTGGGTGGAGCGGAGATGGTCGTTGGTGTGCGCAACGCAGAGCGGATACAGGGCAAAGCAGGTGCCGCCGAACAGCGCGCCCGCGAGCATCATCTGATAGCGCCCCTCGGCGAATTCGAACAGGCCGATGCACACGATCAGCGTCGCGAGGAAGGTGCCGACGATGACCCTGCGCCGGTCCACCAGGTCCGACAGGCGGCCGAGCGGCCATTGCAACGCCACGCCGCCGAGGATCGTCGCGCTCATGAACAACGCCGTACCCGCCGTGTTGAGGCCGACACCGCGCGCGAACACCGCGCCCAGGCCATAGAAGGCCCCCATCATCACGCCCGTCACCGCGGCGCCCACAAAGCCCAGCGGCGAGGTGCGGTACAACTGGGTCAGGCGCATGATCCCGCCTTCGGGACGGGAAGGGGCGGGGATGCGGGTCAGCGCCACCGGAATGACCGCGAGCGAGAGCAGTATCGATGCGGCGATGAACGGCAGGGCGGGCCATGTGTCGCCCAGGTTCAAAAGGAACTGCCCGACGGCCTGACCGGCGTAGAGCGCAATCATGTAGAATGCCAGCACGCTGCCGCGCGTGGCCGGTTCGGCGCGCTCGTTGAGCCAGCTTTCGAGGCACACGAACACCCCGGCCATGCAAAACCCTTCGGCAAGGCGAAGCATCGACCAGAACAGTGGATCCAGATGGAGCGTGTAGGAGAGCGAGGTCGCTGAAAACAGTGAGACGAAGGCGGCGAAGGCGCGGATATGCCCGGCGCGGGCAACGATCGCGAACGCAAGCATTGATCCGAACGTCAGCCCGACGAAATAAGCAGTCGCGACCAGGCCGATCAGCAGCGGCGGCGCGCCCGACGCTTCCAGCCGCAGGCTTATCAGCGTTGAAAGGAAGCCGCTGCCCGCCATCAGCATGAAAATGGCGAGCAGCAGGGTCGCGACGGGGCGGATCGTCCCCGTCATTTCCGGTCGTGACCGGCTGGCATGGCTGTCCTGTGCTTGCGTCGTTTCGCTGACATCATCGGTCTGATCTGTAGAACTCGGCCGCCGTCCGCGCTGTCAGGACGCCGCCTCCAGCAGCGTGACCTCGGGACGCTGGAGCACGGAGACGTGCTTGCGCGCCGCAATGAACTCCGGCCTGGGCGCTTCCGGTCCATAGGGAGAGACCAGACGGTTGGAGACGGCGTTATAGACGATGAAGGCATTGGCCCTCGGGAACGGCGTGATGTTGCCGTTGGAGCCGTGCATTGCGTTGCAATCGAAGATGATGACCGTTCCGGCGTTGCCGGTCGGTGCAACGATCCCGTGCTCGGCGGCAAGCTCTGCAAGGCTGTCCTCGTCCGGAACGCCATATTCCTGCTTCTTCAGGGAAGAGCGATAATGGTCTTCAGGCGTTTCCCCGACGCAGGTGAGATATTTCCGATGCGAGCCGGGAATGATCATCAGCGGTCCGTTCAGAACGGTGTTGGGGGCGAGCAGGATCGACATGGAAAGGGCGCGCATCTGCGGCATGCCGTCTTCCACGTGCCAGGTTTCGAAATCCGAATGCCAGTAGAACTCCTTCCCGACGAACCCGGGCTTGTAGTTCAGCCGCGACTGGTGGACGTACACGTCGTCTCCCAGCAGGAAGCGCGCGACCCCGGCCAGCCTGTCGTCGGCGGCGAGGCGCGCCATCGTCCCGCTCTGCTGGTGGATCTTGAAGATCGACCGCACTTCCCGGCCGCCCGGCTCGGTGATCACCGTCTCGTCCTCAAGCGCGGCCGGATCGGCAAGCAGCTTTGCCGCCGAGGTCTGGAGCGCGGCGACCTCCTCGGCGCTGAAAACATTGTCGAGCACCAGATATCCGTCACGGTCGAACTGTTCGGCCTGAGCGCGCGTGATCGGCGCGCGTTCGTCCCAACTGCTGTGCACCACTGGGTCCAGCCGGGGGAGGATGCGAGGGGCGGCCTCGCGCCGGGACGGGTAAAGATCGGTCATTTCATTCCTTCTTCCGGAGTTTGCACCTTGCGCCGCGCTCAGGCAGCTGCGGCGGCGGGGCGATATGCGCCTGTCTCGTCGTGGACTTCATTGCCGGTCACCGGCGGGTTGAAGACGCAGGCCGTGACCAGTTCGGTCTCGGCGCGCAGCGTGTGCCGGTCATGCGCGTTCAGCGCATAGAGCGTGCCGGGGGCAAGCTCGTGCCGTTCCCCCGTCGCCAGATCCTCCACGCTCCCCCGACCGCTGATGACGAACACGGATTCGACGTGATGTTGATAATGGAACGTCCATTCGCCACCGGCCTGAAGCGTGGTGATGTGGAAGGAAAAACCCATGCCGTCCTCAGCCAGAAGCATGCGGCTGCTTTCCCATCCCTTGTCACTGACGCTGCGGTCCGTACCGCGAATCTCTTCGAGCTTCCTGATGAGCATCGCGACCCTCCTTCTTACTCGGCCGCCATGCCGAAGACTGGCGTCATGGCGTCGCGAACAGCGCCTTCCACAATGTCGAGACCGGCGGAAAACACATCGTCGTCGATGGTCAGCGGGGCGAGGACCTTCACAACCTCGTCATGCGGCCCGCTGGTTTCGATGATGAGGCCCTTTTCGAAGGCCGCGCTGGTGATCACCGAGGCAAGCTCGCCCGAGCCCACATCGATGCCCTGCATCATGCCCCGGCCCTTGACCGACATGCGATCGGGATCGGTCGCCGCGATCGCCTTCAGCCGCCGACCGAGCAGCTCCGCCCGGCGCTTCACGTCATTGGCGAAATCGTCCGTTTTCCAGAAATGCCGGATGGCGGCCGTCGCGGTAACGAAGGCGTGGCAGTTGCCGCGGAAGGTGCCGTTGTGTTCACCCGGCTCCCACTTGTCGAGATCGGGACGGAACAGCGTCAGCGCAAAGGGCAGGCCCATGCCAGACAGCGATTTGGCCAGCGTCACGATGTCGGGCTTGATGCCCGCTTCCTCGAAGCTGAAGAAGCCGCCGGTGCGCCCGCAACCCGCCTGAATGTCGTCGATGATGAGAAGCGCGCCCTGTTCCTTGGCGATGCGGGCGATCTCCCGCAGCCATTCCGGCGAGGCCACGTTCAGCCCGCCTTCGCCCTGGACGGTTTCGACGACGATGGCGGCGGGCGCGTCGATCCCGCTGGATGGGTCGTTGAGCCGCTGCTCCAGCAGGTCGGCGGTGTTCACGTCCGGGCCGTAATAGCCGTCGAACGGTTCATGGCTGACATGGCTGAGCGGCACGCCCGCGCCACCGCGCTTGCCGGCATTGCCCGTGCAGGCGAGCGCCCCCAGCGTCATTCCGTGAAATCCGTTGGTAAAGGCAATCACATGCTGGCGACCGGTCACCTTGCGCGCAAGCTTCAGCGCCGCCTCGACGGCGTTGGTGCCGGTCGGCCCGGTGAACATCGCCTTGTAGCGCAGCCCGCGCGGCGCAAGGATCGTCTTGTCCAACTCTTCAAGGAAAGCCGCCTTGGCTTCGGTATGAAGGTCGAGGCTGTGGGTCACGCCGTCTCCGGCGATATAGTCCATCAGGGCCTGTTTCAGGACCGGGTGATTGTGACCGTAATTCAGCGTGGAGCAGCCTGAGAGGAAGTCGAGATAGCGTCCGCCCTCCGCGTCATGCATCCACGGCCCTTCGGCGCGCACGAACTGGCGCGGCATGGCGCGGGAATAGCTGCGCACGCGGGATTCAAGCCTGTCATAGACCGAAATGTCGGAGGTGCCCGCGGTCGGGGCCGGCGAAAGTGTCATGGTCTCTCCTTGCGGATGGTGATCAGAATGTGAGGCTGGCGGTGTCGAGCGGGCCGATGGAAATCAGCTCCTCGCTTTCATGCGCACCGCCAAGGTGCCTTTCGCGGTCGAAACAGGGACGAATTTCGAGGTCCAACCCCTGCTGCCGGGCAAAGTTCGCGAACATCTTTCGCGAGCCGCGATTGGAAGGGGTGACGGTCGTCACCAGCCGGACGGCGTCGAACACGGCGGGAAACTGGAACAGCGCGTTGAGCATGGCGACGCCAAGCCCCTGGCCGCGGGCGCGCTCATGAACGGCGACCTGCCACACGAACATGGCTTCCGGGTCGTGGACAAGGCGATAGCCCGATATCCAGCCGCTGATCTCGCCATCGCGCTCGGCAAGCACGCAGGTTTCGGCGAAATGCGTGCACTGCAGAAGGTTGCAGTAGAGAGAGTTGGTATCCAGCGGAGGGCAGGCGGCGATCAGATCATGAATCGCCTGCGCGTCTTCCGCCACAGGATTCCGGAATGAGAAATCCGGCAGCCGGTCGGCGATAGCGAAAGCCGACCGGCGGACGACACTTGCGTCCGTGTTGCCATTGTCCTTCAAGGTTATTCCCCGTTTATACTTTGGTGTTTTAAACATATTGGACTGCGGCATGTCAGCCGCCGGACAGCCATATAAGAGGAAATCGGCCAATTTTCAAGGCGTATCGGGAAAATTGAGGCGTCTAGCCGGGCGAACTTGGTCGGATTTTCCTTTAAATACCGAAGTAAATTGCGGTTGTTACGCGCTCGGCTTCGCGCTAGCGCGGAAGGATGTTCGAACCCCGCACCGAGTCCGCGCTGCGCGCAATCAGAAGGCTGCTCCGCGCCGCTGAAATGACCGAACGGCAGCTTGCCTCCGCGACCGGACTTACGCCGTCGCAGCTTGTCGTCCTGCAGGAGGTTTCCCGTCATGGGGAGACCACCGCAGGCGCGATTGCATCAGCCGTTCAGTTCAGCCAGGCGACAGTGACCAATCTCGTCGACCGGCTGGAACAGCGTGGCTTCGTCGCGCGCAGCCGCCGCGAGCGGGATCGTCGCCAGGTCTGGGTTTCGATCACGGCGGAGGGCAGGGCCGCGCTTTCTTCAGCGCCGGACATGATGCAGGACCGGTTCCAGAGCAGGTTCGACAACCTTCCCGATTGGGAACAGGCAATGATCGTGGCCATGCTGGAGCGGCTCACCGGCCTTTTGAACGCCGATGGGATTGATGCGGCTCCGGTCATCGACGCCGGGCGCATCGACCGCCCCTGACCGCCGAAAATCCGATCCGATTACCCGGCGGAAGATCAGCGGCTATCCCGATGGGCCCGAGTCGTTTTGCCCCAGCCGGATCGCGCTAAAAATATCTCGCGATTTCAATTTGATGAACAATGTTGTTGAAGAGCAACAGTCAAGAAAAAATTCTGATCTTCGGCCAAAAAAATGTTAACCTCGTGCGGTGCAGGGGGCTTTGCGTTTAGGCGAGGTTCACATGTCGAGAACACCTTGGGCGGCAGGCGCCGCTACCGGTATGCTTATGCTTGCAACCGCACTGGAAGCACAAGCTCAACCAACCTGCTGGCACAGCTATGAAATCGAAGCGGCGCGCGTGCGCGACCTGCAAACGATGCTGATGATGAGCGCGCTCAAATGCGGCAGCGCCGGTGGAACCCTGGAGAGCCAGTATAATGCATTCGTCAACAAGAAGCGGCCGCTGCTGACCGGACACAATAATGTGCTGAAAGCACGGTTCATGCGCGAAAGCGGGATCGATGGCGGCCAGAGCGCCTATGATCGCTTCACCACCGGTCTGGCCAATAGTCACTCGGCGCGCGCCCAGTCGGTCAATTTCTGTGACATGGCGGGCACGCTGATGACTCTCGCCGCCGGATCGACCGATGAGGAACTGTCGACGCTGGCGCGCAGCTTTTCCGAAACGCCCTTGGGCGTTGGAGAAAGCTGTCCGGTCAACATGGCTGCGCCTGCGATGCCGGCCACTCCAGCGGTGCCTGCCGCTCCGGCAGCCGCGCCGGTGAAGCAGGAAGTAGCTGCTGCGCCGACGCCGCAGTCGGCAGCCGACGCGCTGGCCGCAGCCGCGGTCGCCATGCAGGCCGCGGCATCGGCGATGAAGGCGGAACAGGCTGCCCGGCCGTCTTCGCCTGTCGTGGCCGCGGGGGCTGAGGATGCGCCGCTGGAAGTCGTACAGGACGCGCCTGTCGTACCGCCGACCGAGCTTTGAAGGCGTTCAGGCGGGGGGGCGTCGTCTGATCTGATGCACCGCCTGGTCAAGCGCGGAGAGAAAGCACGAGCGGGCCGCCTTTGAAAAGGGCCGTGGTCCGCCGCTGACTTCGCCCATCGCGCGAAGGTCGGCCATCAAGGCACGTTGCGCCACCGCCTGCCCGATGGAGGCCATGTCGAACGGCCGTCCATTGGGCGCGAGAACCGTTGCGCCGGATTTCACGCAGCGCTCGGCGAGCAATATGTCCGACGTGACCACAATGGCGCAGGGCGACGCATGTTCGGCGATCCAGTCGTCGGCCGCATCGAATCCGCTGCCGACGATCACCCGCTCGATCAGCGGCGATTGCGGCACCATCATGAAGCTGTTGGCGACGATGCGGACGTTCAGCTCGTATCGCCCGGCGACGCGATAGACCTCGTCCTTCACCGGGCAGGCATCTGCATCGACCAGTATTTCGGGCACCGTCACGGCCATGCGCGCATCACCGCCGGGCGGCAGGTCGTCCGCCGGGCTTGCCGCCGGGTCTGCCGGTCGGACGGAAGCGGTCGGGGCCTGGCTTGGGGCGATGCTGCCGGGGCGGCAGTCCCGCGCCCTGCGGCAAGGGCTCGATCGCCACGCCATCGTCGGACTCGCCCGTGCGCTTCAGCGCCGCCACGAACTTGCCCGCGATCGCGCTGGGAATCTCAAACCGGGTTTCGCGGTCGAAGATGCGAATCGCGCCCACCTCATGCTTGGTGATATGGCCTCGGCGGCAGAGCAGCGGCAGGAGCCAGCGCGGGTCGGCGTTGTTGTTGCGCCCGATGTTCATCCGGAACCAGACCGTGTCCTCAAATCCTGCGCGCGGCCCGCTGTCGCGGACGTTGCGTCCCGCCTGGCCGCCGCCCGTATCCGGTCCGCTGTCGAACAACTCTTCGGGAGCGGGCAGCCGCTGGCGGTGGACGCGGATGAGCGCTGCGGCGATTTCCTCGGCGCTCCGCTGCTCCAGAAGCTGGCGGGCCACCACCAGATCCTCTTCCGCGGCATCTCCTGTCTGCGATACCGATTCAAGCAGCCGCTCCTGGTCGCGGGCGCGGATCTCATCGATCGAAGGCGGCGCAACCCACTGGGCGTTCACCCGGGCGGCGCGAAGCATTCCTTCGGCGCGGCGGCGCTTGGGGTAGGGGACCAGCAGGATGCAGATGCCCTTTCTGCCGGCGCGGCCTGTCCGGCCGGAACGGTGCTGGAGCGTTTCGGCGTCGTGGGGCAGTTCGGCGTGGATGACGAGACCGAGGTCGGGCAGGTCGATGCCGCGCGCGGCGACATCGGTCGCAACGCAGACCCGCGCGCGCCGGTCGCGAAGCGCCTGAAGGGCATGGTTGCGCTCGCTCTGGCTCAATTCACCCGACAGCGCGACGGCCGCGAAGCCGCGCTCGACCAGGCTGGCGTGCAGCCGCCGAACGCCCTCGCGGGTGGCGCAGAATATCATCGCGCCGCCCGCCTCGAAAAAGCGCAGAACGTTGACGATGGCATGCTCTAGGTCGCCGGGCGCGATGCGGATTGCGCGGTATTCGATATCGCCATGCGGCTGGTCGCTGCCGATGGTGGCGATCCGCAGCGCATCCTTCTGGAACCTTTTGGCAAGCGTGACGATCGGCTTCGGGAGGGTGGCCGAGAACAGCAGCGTGCGCCGCTCCGCCGGGGTGGCGTCGAGAATCTCTTCCAGATCGTCCCGAAACCCAAGGTCCAGCATCTCGTCGGCCTCGTCCAGGACGACGGCGCGCAAATGGGTGGGCACAAGGCTTCCACGCTCGAGATGGTCGCGCAGACGGCCCGGTGTCCCGACGACGATATGCGCGCCCTGGCCAAGGGTGCGCTGTTCGCGCCGCATGTCCATGCCGCCGACGCAGGAGACGACCCGCGCGCCGGCCTTTGCATACAGCCAGTCAAGTTCGCGCTGCACCTGGAGCGCAAGTTCGCGCGTGGGCGCGATGATCAGCGCCAGCGGCTCCCGGGCGGGCGGCAGCCGCTCCGCCTCGCCAAGCAATGTGCGGGCCAGCGCAAGGCCATAGGCGACGGTCTTGCCAGAGCCCGTCTGCGCGGAAACCAGCAGGTCGCGGTCGTCCGCTTCGGCTTTCAGCACCTCCGCCTGAACGGGTGTCGGCTCCGCATAACCGCGATCGGCAAGCGCCTGGGCGATCGCAACGGGGAGACTGGCAAAGGACATGATCGATAAGCTTTCGGGAAGGGGGAGTGACGGTATGACATGCCGCCTATAGGCTTGGTTCCCCAATCACAAGGTCGCTTGGCTGATTGCGTCGCCCGCGCTCCACCCGCTGGACCAAGCCCATTGGAAGTTATAGCCGCCGAGCCAGCCGGTGACATCCACCGCCTCGCCTATAAAATAGAGGCCTTTGACCATGCGCGCTTCCATCGTCCGGGAGGAAAGCCCCGCGGTATCGATGCCGCCTGCGGTCACTTCCGCCTTTGCATAGCCTTCCGTTCCGGTGGGCGTGAAGCGCCATTGCTTGATCCGCTCGGCCGCCGCCGCAAGCTGCCGGTCGGGCATGTTGGCAAGCTGGCCTGAAAGTTCAGCCGCCGCCGCAAGGGCCTGCGCCAGCCGGTTCGGCAGAAATTCGGCGAGCACACTTCGCGCCTCCGCCTTCGGGCGGATATGCTTGGCCGACTTCAGCCGGTGAAGAACGTCGATGTCGGGCGCGAAATCCAGCGAAATGGCCTCGCCCGGCCGCCAATAGGATGAAATCTGGAGGATCGCCGGGCCGGAGATGCCCCGATGCGTGAAGAGGGCGGCCTCGCGGAACCGCTGCTTGCCCGTGGAAGCGACCACCTCCGTCGCTACGCCCGCCAGTGCGGTGAACGGCGCCATATCCGGACCGAAGGTAAGCGGGACGAGGGCCGGGCGCGGCTCGACGACACGCAGGCCGAACCGGCGCGCGATATCATAGGCAAGGCCGGTCGCGCCCATTTTGGGGATGGAGGGGCCGCCTGTCGCAACCACGAGCGCGGGGGCGGAAAAATCGCCGCCATGGGTGTGGACGACAAAGCCGTCGTCATGGTCGACGCCCGAGATATGATGACTGGGGCGGACGTCGACACCGCCTGCCGCGCACTCGTCCAGCAGCATGCGCAGGATGTCGCGCGCCGAATTGTCGCAGAATAGCTGTCCGAGCGTCTTTTCATGCCAGGCGATCCCGTGGCGCTCGACCATCTTCAGAAAATCATGCTGGGTGTAGCGGCTGAGCGCCGACTTCGCGAAGTGCGGATTGCTCGACAGGAAGCAGTCCGGCGACGAGTTGAGATTGGTGAAATTGCATCTGCCGCCGCCCGAAATCAGGATCTTCGCCCCCACCCGGTCGGCATGGTCGAGTAGAAGGACATTCCGGCCACGCTGGCCGGCGGTCAGCGCGCACATCAGCCCGGCGGCGCCCGCGCCGAGCACGATCACATCATATTGCCGCACGGCGGAGGAGGGTCAGCCGAGCATCTTGCGGGCGACGCCGCTGCGCGTGGCCGCAGTGTAGCGATCGATCATTGGCCGGCGTCCTCGCGATCATGTCCCATGTAACTCCCGTGCAGGTACAGCGTTCTGTCCTGAAGGAGAAGACCAGCAGGGAGAAAGCGATGGAACAGGCCGTCCAGTGGATCGCTCCGGTGACGACGTCGATAGCGGCCGTGATGGTCGCGCTCAACGGCGGGGCGCGGTTGACCGGCTATGGCTTTATCGTGTTCGCGATCGGGTCGATCGCATGGTCCGCCTATGGCTGGATGACCGCTCAGGATAATCTGCTGATCCAGAACCTGATCCTGCTGGCCATCAATCTTCTGGGCATATGGCGCTGGCTGGGGCGGACGGCGCGCTACGAGGAGGGGGCCGAAGCGGCGTCAGAGGAAGCGGAAACGCCGATGGTCTCGGCCGCAGCCCTCGCCGGGCTGGACGCGGTCGACAGGGAAGGGGAGCGTATCGGTTCGGTGGTGGATGCGATGATCGCCTGCGACAGCGGCCGGATGGCCTATGCCACCGTCAGCGTGGGCGGGGTAGGCGGGGTGGGCGAGAAGCTGTTTGCGGTTCCCTGGCGCGACCTGCGCATTTCAACCGACAGGGTAGAGGTGAACAGTCTTGCATCCCGGCTGCATCGCGCATCGGGAGTGGAGGCGGATCATTGGCCGGGCAGTGCGGGCAAGGACTGGGACCGGCCGGCGGCCGAATGACCGTCAGGCCTTTTCGATGAAGCTGTCGAGCACCCGCTTGCGGCCGCTATGGTCGAAATCGATCTCCAGTTTATTGCCTTCTATCAGTGCGATATGGCCGTAACCGAATTTGGCGTGGAAAACGCGGTCGCCCACCGCGACATCGTCGCGCCCCTTCGATCCAAGGCTGACGGCGCTCGCCTTTGCCTCGATGATCCGGGTTCCGGATGCGCGGTTGAAGCCGCCGCCGCTCGCCCGTTGCCAACCCGGCCCGCGCCCCGCGCCGCGACCTGCATGGGCGAAGGGGTCCGGCTGCTCGGAAAACTGCGAGCGCCATAGCGAAGCGCCGCCCGACATGCTGGTTTCGACCTCGACATGCTCCGCCGGAAGCTCCGCAATGAAGCGCGAGGGAATAGACGATGTCCATTGGCCGTATATCCGGCGGTTTGCTGCGTGCATGATCCACGCCTGACGCCGCGCCCGCGTGATCGCGACATAGGCGAGGCGGCGCTCCTCCTCCAGGCTGGCGTTCCCGCCTTCGTCGAGCGAGCGCTGCGAGGGAAAGACGCCTTCCTCCCATCCCGCGAGGAACACGGTGTCGAACTCAAGCCCTTTGGCCGCATGGATGGTGAGGATCGTCACCTTCGACGCGCTGTCGTCGGCGTCATTGTCCATCACCAGCGCCACATGATCGAGAAAGGCGGAAAGATTCTCGAACTCTTCCATCGCGCGGGCGAATTCGTTCAGATTTTCCAGACGCCCCGTGGCTTCCGCCGAACGATCGGCCTGAAGCATGGCGACATATCCCGACTCCTCCAGCAGCAGCCGGGCGAGGTCGGGGTGGGGAAGGGTGTCCGCGTTCGACCTCCAGCGCGCGAGATCCGCGACCAGATTGCCAAGCGAACGCCGCGCCTGCGGCGTCAGTTCGTCGCTGTCGACGATCCGTGCGGCGGCCGTCAGCAGCCCCGTGCCGGTGGCGCGGGCAAGCGCATGGACCTTTTGCACCGCCTTGTCGCCAAGCCCACGCTTCGGCGTGTTGATGATGCGCTCGAACGCGAGATCATCGTCCGGCTGGGCGACGACCCGCAGATAGGCCAGCGCATCGCGGATTTCGGCCCGCTCATAGAAGCGGAAACCGCCCACGATCCGGTAGGGCAGGCCGATGGAAATGAAGCGGTCCTCGAACTCGCGGGTCTGGAACTGGGCGCGGACCAGGATCGCGCAATCCTCCGCCCGGCCGCCGCCGGCGATATGCGCCTCGATCCGTTCGCCGACGAAGCGGGCCTCTTCCGGACCGTCCCACACGCCCATGACGCGGACTTTTTCGCCGGCCTCTCGCTCGGTCCACAGGGTCTTGCCGAGCCGGCCGCCATTGTTCGCAATCATGCCGCTGGCCGCACCGAGAATGTGCGGCGTCGAGCGGTAGTTCTGCTCCAGCCGGATTACGGTTGCGCCCGGAAAATCCTTTTCAAACCGCAGGATGTTGGCCACTTCTGCGCCACGCCATGAATAGATGGACTGGTCGTCGTCGCCCACGACGCAGATGTTCTTGCGCGTTTGCGCAAGCAGCCTCAGCCAAAGATATTGGCTGGTGTTGGTGTCCTGATATTCGTCCACCATCAGATATTTGAAGCGCGCCTGATACCCCTCCAGCACCTCCCGATGTGTGCGGAAAATGACGAGCATGTGGAGCAGGAGATCGCCGAAGTCGGCTGCGTTCAGCGTCTTGAGCCGGTCCTGATAGGCCCTGTACATTTCCTGCCCACGGCCATCGGCATAGGCATGGCTTTCATCGAGCGAAAGATCGGCGGGCGTCCAGCCGCGGTTCTTCCACTTGTCGATCAGACCCGCCAGCAACCGCGCGGGCCAGCGCTTCTCGTCGATATTGGCGGCGTTGATGATCTGCTTCAGGAGACGAAGCTGGTCGTCGGTGTCGAGGATCGAGAAATTGGGCTTCAGCCCGACCAACTCGGCATGGCTGCGGAGCATTCGCGCCGCGACGGAGTGGAACGTGCCGAGCCACGGCATGCCTTCCACGGCGTCGCCGATCATCCGTTCCACCCGGTGCCGCATTTCGCGCGCCGCCTTGTTGGTGAAGGTGACCGCAAGGACTTCAGACGGCCATGCGCGGCGCGACGCGATGAGATGCGCCAGCCGGGCGGTGAGGGCGGCCGTCTTGCCCGTGCCCGCGCCCGCCAGCATCAGCACCGGGCCTTCGGTGGTGAGCACCGCCTGCCGCTGCGGCGCGTTGAGGCCCTTCAGATAGGGATCGCTTTGCGAGGAGAGGGGAAGGGGCTGATTCACCTGTGAACAGTTAGGGAACGGGGAGAGGAGACTCAAGCCCTGGCTTCGGCAGTGTAGCGCAGCAGGTGGAGCCTTGCCTTGCCATGGTCGCGCACCGCATCGACGGCGAAGCCCGCCACATCGACGTTTTCGTCGCGCGCGGTTTCAAGCGACACCCATGCGCCGTCGGCGATCCAGCCCTTGGCGACCAGGCGGGTGAGGGCCTTCTGCCCCAGCCCGCTGCGATAGGGCGGGTCCAGCAGGAGAAGGTGGCACGACTCCCGCGCCGTCATCATGGCCTCGACAGGCTGGGCGAGGATCTGGGCGGCGGCAGCGGCGGCCAGTTTCTCTATGTTCGATCGCAGCGCCTTCAGGGCCAGCGGATCGCTTTCAACGAAGGTGCAATGCGCCGCGCCGCGCGAGAGCGCTTCCAGCCCAAGCGCGCCGGTGCCCGCGAACAGGTCCGCCACGCGAAGCTCCTCGAAGCTCCCGAGCCTGCTTGCGAGCATGGAGAACAGCGCCTCGCGCACCCGGTCGGCGGTAGGGCGGGTTGCATCACCCGAGAGTGGAGCCAGCGGCCGTCCGCGCCACTTGCCGCTGATGATCCTCACGCCTGCCTCATGCCTTCAATGTCGCGCGCAAGCGGATGACCTCTTCGCGCGGGACTTCCCAGATCTTGCCCTGGGGCAGGTCGGCCAGTTCGAACGGGCCATAGGCAACCCTGATGAGGCGGGAAACCTCCAGCCCCAAGAACTCCAGCACCCGGCGGACCTCGCGGTTCTTGCCTTCGGTCAGCTTCATCTCGACCCAGGCGTTTCGCCCGGTCCGGCGCTCCATGTTCGCGTCGATCGAGCCATAGCGGATGCCTTCGATCTCGATACCGTGGATCAGTTCCTCAAGCTGCGCCTGGCTCACCTCGCCAAAGACACGGGCGCGATAGACGCGCTCGACCCCTGATGACGGAAGCTCCAGCGCGCGTTTCAGCTCGCCGTCGGTGGTCAGCAGCAGCAGGCCTTCGGTGTTCATGTCGAGCCGGCCGACGGGCATGAGGCGCGGCAGTCCGTCCGGCAGGCGGTTGTATATCGTCGGCCGGCCCTTGGGATCATTGGCGGCGGTCAATACGCCCGGCGGCTTGTGGAAGATGAACAGTCGCGCGGGCGCAGGCGGCTTCACCGGCTTGTCGTCGACCGTTACGCCTTTCAGCGAATTGAGAAGCGTGGCCGGTGTTTCCACCGGCTTGCCGTCGATCGCGATCCGGCGGTCTGCGATCATCCGTTCGACCTCGCGGCGCGAGGCAATGCCGGCGCGCGCAAGCAGCTTTGCGATGCGCTGCGGCTCTGAATGGCGGGCGCGAATGATCGCGCTTGGTGGCTTGCTCATGCGGACGCCATTGGGCCAGGAGCCCCTGATTGGCAAGCGTTCGGCCAGAAAGGGGGCATCTCTGTTGGTAAACCCTTTAGTCTGATAATATATATTATGTTAAATGATAACCGACAAAGCGCGTAGCAAGGCCCCCTCAGTGGGAAAGCCCCAATGTGGCGGCTACAAAGATGGCTGCGGCGAATATCAAAGCCCAGGTGATCGCCATGCGGATCATCGGGCCATAATTCATGCGGCGCACCACCAGTGCACTGCCGACCAACACCAGCAGCAACACGCCATAGACCAGCCCGAACGCCTGATCGCTGTTCATTTCAACACCACGACCATGCCGTCGTATCCCGGCACGACATTCGGCGGCAGTTCGCCCGCCAGCGTCTCATAGTCCATCGACTGGTCCATATGCGTCAGCACGGCGCGAACCGGCCTGACCTTGCCCACCCATTCAAGCGTCTGGGCGAGATGCGGATGCGTCGGATGCGGTTTGCGCCGCAACGCATCGACGATCCACACGCCACACTCTTTGAACAGTGACGCAGACTCGTCCGTCAATTCATTGAAATCAGTTGAATAACATGCCGAGCGCGATTGGCAGTCGAACCGGATACCGGCCGAGGTGATGGGACCGTGCGGCTGATCCACCACCCTGACCCTGAACGGCCCCAGCGCGAGTTCGTCGGGCAGCAGGTGTCCCTTGACCGAAGGCGGATAGCCGTCCTTGCCTTCAAAGGCATAGGCGAACCTTTGTGCCAGCGACGCCAGGGTCGGTTGGCGCGCATAGACGTCTACCGGACGTCCGCGCACATGAAAAAGCTGCCGCAAGTCGTCGATGCCGTGACAATGATCGGCATGGTCATGGGTGTAGATGACTGCGTCGATCCGCCCGATGTCGGCTGCAAGCAGCTGCTCCCGCAAGTCCGGACCGGTGTCGACGAGGATCCGGTATCCGTCGGCCTCCGCCATTATCGACGCCCTGGTCCGGCGGTTCCTGGGGTTCAGCGGGTCACATACGCCCCAGTCGTTGCCGATCCGTGGCACACCCGACGACGTGCCGCAGCCAAGCAGCCGCACCTTCATCAGCCTATCGGCTCCGGAGGCTGCGCCTTCCCGAACAGCCGGTAGAAGTTCTCTGCCGTGCTCTGGCAAAGCGCCTCCACCCCTTCCCCGCGCAATTCGGCGAGAAAGCGGGCGGTATGCGTGACAAATGCCGGTTCACAGGGCTTGCCGCGCTTGGGAACCGGGGCGAGGAAGGGCGCATCGGTTTCTATCAGAAGCCGCTCGCCGGGCAGGCGCGACGCCGTATCCTGAAGGTCGCGCGCGTTCTTGAACGTCACGATCCCAGATATGGAGATAAAAAGACTGAGTTCCAAAGCCTTGTGGGCGAAATCCTGGCTGGCGGTGAAGCAATGGATCACGCCGGTGAACGCGCCCTTCCTCATTTCTTCGGCGAGGATGAGGGCGGTATCCTCCTCCGCATCGCGCGTGTGGACGATCAGCGGAAGCCCGGTCTCGCGCGCTGCGGCGATATGCGCCCGAAAGCTCATCTGCTGACGCACGCGGTCGCTGTGGTCATAGTAATAATCGAGGCCGGTCTCGCCGATCGCAACGACGCGCGGATGATCGGCCGCATCGACCAACCGCGCCGTGTCCATATCGGCGTGGGCGTCGGCCTCGTGCGGGTGGATGCCGACGCTCGCCCACACATCGGGTTCGCGATCGGCGACGGCGATCACCTCGCCCCATTCCCGCTCGCGCGTGGAAATGTTGAGCATCGCCGTCACGCCCGCCTCACGTGCGCGGTCCAGCACTCCCTGCTGATCTTCCACCAGCCCCTTATAGTTCAGATGGCAATGGCTATCGACCAGCATCAGCCTGCGCTTTCGGGCAGTTCCAGCCGCGGGAAAACCGGTTGGGGCGGCGATAATGTGAATCCCGATTTCGCCAGGCGCTCATACCACCCTATGTCGGAAAGCGCGTTTGTGTTCCGTTCCGCATCGGGCACGCCAAGCTGGTCGAGCAGTCTGGCCGCCGACGCGGGGATCACCGGCGAGATCGTGATCGCAAGGTCACGGATGCAGGTAAAGAGCGTGGCGAGCACTACCCTCATCCGCTCGGGATCGGTCTTTTTCAACGCCCAGGGCGCCTGCGCATCGACATATTGATTGCAGGCGAACACGGCGCGAAGCCACGCCTCGATGCCGTGCGAGAATGCCAGCGCCTCGAACTCGCGCGGCACTTCCACGCGGCAGGCATCCGAGACACGGGCCAGCAGCGCCCGATCATCCTCGGTCTGCTCTCCGCCATAGGGCAGTTCGCCACCGCAGTTCTTGACGAGCAGAGAAAGGACACGCTGGGCAAGGTTACCGAAGCTGTTCGCCAGTTCGGCATTGGTCCGTGTTACAATGGCTTCGTCGCTATAGCTCCCATCCTGTCCGAAGGAGACTTCCCTAAGCAGGAAATAGCGCAACTGATCGACGCCGAACGCTGCCGCCAGTTCAAGCGGGTCCGCGACATTGCCGACCGATTTCGACATTTTTTCTCCCCTGTTGAGGAGAAAGCCGTGGCCGAACACCTTCCCGGGCAGCGGCAGCCCCGCCGACATTAGAAAGGCGGGCCAGTAAACGGCATGGAAGCGCACGATGTCCTTGCCGATGATGTGGAGATCGGCAGGCCAGAATTTCCGGTAACTCTCTGAATTCGTGTCCGGATAGCCGACGCCCGTCAGATAGTTCGTCAGCGCATCGACCCAGACGTACATGACATGGCCTGGGCTGCCGGGAACGGCGACGCCCCAGTCAAAGCTCGTGCGCGAGATCGACAGGTCCGACAGTCCTCCTCTGACGAAGCTCATCACTTCATTGCGACGGCCGTCGGGTTGGATGAACTCCGGGTGCGCCTCATAATGCGCCAGTAGCCGGTCGGCATAGGCGGAAAGGCGGAAGAACCAGCTTTCCTCCACGGTCCATTCCACCGGCGTGCCTTGGGGGGAGAGCTTTGCACCCCCCTCTCCCTCTGTCAGTTCCTTCTCGTCGTAAAAAGCCTCGTCGCGGACCGAATACCACCCCTCATAGCGGCCGAGATAGATATCCCCATTCGCCTTCATCGCCTCCCACAGCGCCTGGCTGGCAGCATGATGGGCAGGCTCGGTGGTGCGAATGAACCGGTCATATGATATGTTGAGAGCGTCATCCATTTCCTTGAAATAGGACGACATTTCATCTGCAAGCGCACGCGGCTCCACGCCGCGCGACCGGGCCGCTTGCGCCATTTTCATGCCATGCTCGTCGGTGCCCGTCATGAAGAACACGTCGCGGCCCTGCTGCCGATGGAATCGGGCGATCGCGTCGGTCGCTATCGCTTCATAGGCATGGCCGATATGCGGCCTGCCATTGGGATAGCTGATTGCGGTGGTGATGAAAAAGGGATCAGCCATAACGGGCGGCTTCTGGTTCCGATGATTTGTCGAGAGCCGCGAGCAGCCCGGCCAGCTCGAAGACGACACTCTGGGGGTCTAGCGAGAGCGGAACCGCGCTCGCGGCCAGGTCGCGCGCCTTCTCCCACAGCGACAGGGCGCGCGCAAGCGGCTGTCCGGTCAATGTCCGCGCCCTTTGCGCGATATGTGCGGGCACCAGCTCCAGAAAGGCTTCATAGCGCGGTTGCGCGGCCTTCAACGACAGCGAACGGGACAATGCCGTTTGCGCCGCCGCGGCGGCCTGCCCCTTTCCCTCGATCGTGGCAATTGCTCCAGCCAGTCCGGCAATGTCGAGCCCGGCATAGCGCAGCGCCTTTCCCGGCACCCCCTCCGCGATCCGAAGCAGGGCCGCCAGTTCGGTTTCGGAAATATCCGGCCGCTCCATGGCGATCACCTGCCGGATCTGATCGTCGGGCAGCGGCTGAAAACGCATCATCCGGCAGCGTGAGCGGATTGTCGGCAGCAACCGGCCCGGCGCATGGCTGACAAGCAGGAAGATCGTCGCGGGCGGCGGTTCCTCCAGGCTCTTGAGCAGCGCATTGGCGGCGGCCCGCGCGAGATCGTCTATCGAATCGACTATGATCGCCCGCCAGGGCGAAAGCGCCGGGGTGGATTGCAGCAGCGGCTGCAATGCGCGCACCTGATCGATCGAGATTCCGGCGGCGCGGTCGCCGGTGCGCTCCCTCACCTCCCGCTCCAGCACGCGCATGTCCATATGGCTGCCCGCCTCGATCAGATGGGCGGTCGGGTGGCTGTCCGGCACATCCAGCCGGCTTTCGTCCACGGCGGGGCCGGCCGCGCTGGCAAGCACATGGCGCGCGGCCGCATCGGCGAAGCGGCGTTTTCCTAGCCCTTGAGGCCCGGCGAGAAGCCAGGCGTGGGGCATGCGGCCGCTCCGCCATGCTTCCAGAAAGGGCTCTGCCTGCTCCTGGTGGCCGATCAGGCTCATTGCAGCAGCGGGGCTACCAGCGCGCGGATGCGCCCGGTCACCTCCTCCGCCGATCCTGACGCGTCGACTTGCCGGCACCGGACGGGTTCCGCCTTCAGCCGAGCCTGAAAGGCCGCGTCGATCCTGCGGTGGAAGGCCGCATCGCGTGCGCCGAACCGGTCAGGCCGGCCGCCGTCCCGCGCAGCCGCGCGCCGTGCGGATTCCTCCGCGTCCAGCGTCAGGACCAGCGTCAGGTCGGGCCGCAGCCCGCCCGAGGCGATATCGTGCAGATTGAGGAGAACGTCGTCGGAAAGCCCGCCTTCCCCACCCTGATAGGCAAGCGTGGAGTCGAGAAAGCGGTCGCAGATCACCCATTTGCCCGCCGCAAGCGCGGGACGGATCAGGCGCTCCACATGGTCGGAACGGGCGGCGGCGACCAGCAGCGCCTCGGTGGTGACGCTCCAGCGGTCTTCGCTTCCCCCCAAAAGCAGGCCGCGAATGGCTTCCGCTCCCGGCGTGCCGCCCGGTTCGCGCGTGGCGACGGCGCTTGTTCCCTGGCCGGAGAGCCAATCACAGAGCAGGCGGGCCTGGGTGGATTTGCCCACCCCCTCCCCGCCTTCAAGCGTGATCAGCCTCCCTGCCAAGGGCTTGGCCCTCAAAAGCCGAACAGGGAGCGGAAACCGGCGCCGATCCGGTCGAAGATGCCGGCCTCGTCCACCGCTTCGGCCGCAACCAGCGGCAGACGCTGCGGCGGCATGTCGGGCGTTCGGATGACCAGGTCCGCAATATGCTGTCCCCTGGCGATCGGCGCCTTGATCGGGCCGTTATAGGCCACCGACACCTTGATTTCGCTGTTCCGCGAGGCGCGGGGAAGCGTCACTGCAAGGTCGCGCGGCGCGATCAGGGCGACCTCGCGCTTGTCGCCAAGCTGGACCTCGGCCGTCTGAAGCCGTGCGCCCTTCTTGGCGAGCGGCACGCTCTTCCAGGCGTTGAACCCCCATTCCATGAACGCCACCGACTGGGCGATCCGCTCGTTGAAGGATGAAAGCCCCGCCACCACCATCACCAGACGGCGGCCCTTCTGCTCGGCCGAGCCGGTAAATCCATAGCCCGCGGCCTCGGTGTGGCCGGTCTTCAATCCGTCAGCGCCCGCGACCCGCCCCAGCAACGGGTTCCGGTTCGACTGGGTGATGGCGGCGCCCTCCCCCATCGTCTTGCCCCAGGTGAACTCCTTCTGCCCGTAGAATTCCAGGTAGAGGTCGGGGAAATCGCGGATCGTCCGTTCGGCGATGAGGGAGAGGTCATGCGCGGTCACATGCTCCGCCGGGTCGGGCCAGCCGTTGGAATTGGTGAATACGGAATTGGTGACCCCGATCTGCCGCGCCGTCCGGTTCATTATGTCAGCGAAGGCGGCTTCGGTGCCCGCCACCCCTTCCGCCAGCACGACGCAGGCGTCATTGCCCGAAAGGGTGACGATGCCATGAAGCAGGTTCTTCACGCTCACCTGCTCGCCTGGTGACAGGAACATCGTCGAGCCTGCCGACGGGCCATGCCAATTCCGCCATGTTTCAGGCCGGACGGTGATCATCTGGTCAAGGCTCAGCTCACCCTTCCTGAGCATGTCGAAAATGACATAGACCGTCATCATCTTCGCCTGCGAGGCGGGCGGTATCCGCTGATCGGCGCTCTTGGAGAAAAGCACCTGTCCGGAAGAAAGGTCCTTCATATAGGCGATGGGCGCCACGGTCTCGAACGGCGGAGGAGCGGCAAGAACCGGCGCGGTGATCGCCGTGGTCATGGAAGCAAGGGCGACAAGGGCGGCGATACGGCGCTTCATGTGGGTTTCAGGACCTTTCAGACGACAGTTTGCGTAAACGGCTTCCCGACTCAACCGGCCGGCGCATCCACAACGATACGTGCTTCCTGATAGCCCGCGTTGTGGACCTTCGCCAGTGCGGCCTGCGCGTCCTCCACAGAGGTGAAGGGACCGATCCTGACCCGGATCATGCCTGATGCCATGGGCTGCATCACCGGGGTTCCGAACGGCTTCAGATAATTCGCCAGCCATTCCGCCCGCCCATTGTCGGATACGGCGGCGACCTGGATGAAGCTTGGCCCGCCATATGCGAATGTCGCAGCGACGGGCGCGGGTGAAGCCGGCGGCCGGGCGGGGCCGGTGGCGCTGCTCGCTGGGAGGCTCACCGTCCGGATGGCGACCGGCGCGGGCGTCATGACGTCAGCCGCAACCGGCGTGGGAGCGGCGGTTTGCGATATTGGCGCGGGAACGGGCTGGCGGACCGGCTTAGGCGCGGCCGAAGCCATCTGCACCGCGCCCGCACTCTTGCCCCCGCCGCGTAGCGCGAGCCGCACGTCTTCGGGCGGATAGACACGCCGCACGCGGACCCTGGCGGTCCCTTTTCGCACCACGTCCAGAAGCTCGGCCGATCTGCGCGACAGATCGATCACCCGGTCGCCGACGAAGGGGCCACGGTCGTTCACGCGCGCGATGATCCTGCGGCCGTTCTCCAGATTGGTCACTTCCACATAGCTTGGCAGCGGCAGCGTCTTGTGCGCGGCGGAAACCCTGTCCATGTCATAGGTCTCGCCATTGGCTGTGCTCAGGCCATGGAACTTCGGCCCATACCATGATGCGATGCCGGTCTGGTCGTAGTCCCGATCGTCCCTGGGATAATACCATTGCCCAAGCACCTGATAGGGATTGCCGACCTTCACCGGCCAGTCGCTCACCGGACCGGAGGCCGAAGGAGCGCGCGGCACATTGGAAATTCGCGGCGATCCGCCGCAGGCCGCAAGGGCGAGCGACGCGCCAATGGCTATGCTAGCGTGAAATCGCATCGGCGAGCAGTCCTACCGAGATGGCGTAATAGTTGGAGCAGTTGTAATCGAGCAGCGCGCGATAGTTGTCGAACGTCAGGAAGGCGCGCCCTCCAGGCCCGTCCGCCTCGATCAGCGTGGCGCGCAGATGGTCGGCGGGCCAGCCTTTGCCCACCGCCGTCAGGCCCAGCGCTTTCCATTCGGCCACGGTCATCCAGCGGGAATGGCGCGCATGGACCCGCGGGCAGGTCGGCGACACCGCCGTGCCCGCGATCGCGCGCCTGTCCATCGTCGCCGGAACGCCCACTTCCAGCCCCCACGGCTCGCCCCGCTTCCATCCGGCCTTCACCAGATAATTGGCGATGGAGGCGAGCGAATCCGCCTCGCTGTTCCAGATGTCCGCCCTGCTGTCGCCGTCGCCGTCGACCGCAGTCTTCAGATAGGAACTGGGCAGGAATTGCGGGTTGCCCATCGCTCCCGCCCATGAGCCGGTCAGGGCCGAACGCGGCGCAAGCCCCCGGTCCACGATCTCCAGCGCGGCGATCAGTTCATTGGTGAACAGGCTTCGCCGCCGCCCGTCATAGGCGAGCGTTGCAAGCGACTGCAGCACATCGAAATTGCCCGTATAGCCGCCATAGTTGGTTTCCATTCCCCAGATGCCGAGCAAGATCGGCCCCGGCACGCCGAAGCGGCTTTCAAACGCCATCAGGCGCGGCTGCATCCGGGCATATCTGTCGCGTCCGCCTGAAATGCGCGCATCGTCCAGCCGCCGCGCCAGATAGCCTGCCATCGATGGCGGTTGGCCGGGGCTGCTGTCGTCAGGCTGATTGCGATCCAGAGCGACGACACGCTCGTTGAAGCTCAGTCCCGGCAGGATCATGTCGAGCGTCGCCGGACGCACGCCCCGTTCCAGCGCCTGGCCGCGAATGCTGGTGAGAAAGGCCCGGAACCCGGCCTCGGCGCTAGGATAGCTGACCGGCTGGCCCGGATTGGGCGGCGTCGCGGGTGATGGTGCGGCGACCGGTGCGGCAGGTGCTGGCTGTGGCTGGGCCACAGCGCTCTCCGCCACAGGCGCGCGCTGGGAAATGCCGGCCGATGGCGCGGTGCACGCCGCGATCCAGCCCAGCAGAACAAGCGACATCCGTTTCGCCAGCCGCCCGTTCACGATCGCCCCCCAAAATTGTTACGCTTACTCAAGCCCTTTACTGCCACAGGATCGCGGCAATGTGAATCCTCCTTATCCTTGGGCTTGCACCGACCGCCGCGATGGTGAATGAGGCAGGCCGGATGGACAGGTGGCCGAGTGGTTTAAGGCAGCGGTCTTGAAAACCGCCGTGGGTGCAAGCCCACCGTGGGTTCGAATCCCACCCTGTCCGCCAGAACAGTGTCCCAGGTGATACCGGACCGTTCCATTTTTCGTTGCAGCCTAAAATACTAGGGCGAGGTCTTGAAGTTCGGGCGATGCGGCGCCACGCGCAAGCGCGATGCCGTTATAGCTCGACGGCGCTGCACAGGCGGCCGCCAGCAGCGCCAGCCCTACGGCCGGCGCAATCAATCCGCGCCTGACAGACGTTCCCCCCATGATGGCCGCAAGACTGCCCGCCGGATCGCCCGCGCGCCATTCCCCTTTGGGGGGAGATGCCACGACGCTGCACGCCAGCATCTGCGATGCCTGCGCCTTTTCCTGCGGCGACCAATAGCTGTCGATGTCGTCGATCGGCTCGAGCCGTCAATCGACTAATCATGCAAAGGCTGAAGCGCTCAAGGGCCGTCGTCGTGCGTGCCCTGGGCGTCTTTGAAGCGTCACGGCTTGGGGCCGGAACGACGGCGATGTCGGCGATTTCTGTCGTTTCTCTCAATTCTGAGAATGCAACTCCGCACTTAGAAGGGCGACGAGTTCGGCAGCTGGCAGGTTGCGAGACAACGGCGCGCCTTGTCCAGCCCACTGAGCGGCGTAGCCGGTCTCACCTGCCGCCTTGGCCGCCGCAATCAGCGCCTTGCCCGCGTCATACGTCATCGGATAGCCGGGATGCGGCAGGCCGACGCTATCGCCCCATTCTGTAAAGCGGTTGGGCAGACCCCGTGCGGGCCGTCCGGAAATTGCGGAGGTCATGACCGTGCTCATCGCGGCAGGACCGGCAAGCGCCTCGCGATAGGCAGCGTCGGCACTACTTTCGGGACAGGCGACGAAGGCGGTGCCCAGCTGGGCAGCGATGGCGCCGAGATCAAGCGCGGCGCGGATGCCCCGGCCATCCATGATTCCCCCAGCCGCGATGACCGGCGAGCCACATCGCTGCACCAGCAAGCGGGTCAGCGCCATTGTGCCAAGGCGACCGTCAGGCGCGTCTGGATCGAAGACGCCGCGATGGCCGCCCGCTTCCCATCCCTGAGCCACAACCGCGTCGATCCCTGCCTTCGTCGCGGCAACCGCCTCGTCGAGGTTTGTGGCAGTCGCCAGCAACACGCAACCGGCGTCCTTGAGCGCGCTGATCCGTCCGGCATCGGGCAGCCCGAAGTGAAAGCTGACAACGGCTGGCGCAGTATCGATCAGCAGCGCCAGCATCTCGTCGTCCTCGATGAAGCTTCTGTAAATCGGACGAAGCGCTGTCGGGGGCTGCGCACCGTATCTGTCGAACAGTGGCGCCATTGCCGAGAGCCATGCCTTTTCGCGGGCGTCATTCTGCTGCACTGGCTGATGGACGAAGACATTGACGTTGAACGGCCGGGTGCAGAGGGCGCGCACGCCGGCGATCATCTCCCGTGCGCCGGCGGCGTCGGTAGCGGCAACGCCTATCGAACCAAGCGCGCCCGCATTGCTGACGACGGCGGCCAGTTCCGGAGTGGACACGCCCGCCATCGGCGCCTGTACGATTGGGAGCGGAACACCAAGACTTTCCATCAGCGACATGCTTCCACCTTAGCATGGTGTCCGGTAATTGCGAGCGGAAGCGAAAGGCCGTCAGAAAGCTGACGCTGGCGCCTTCACATGAACCATCGGCGGGTAATGACCCCGGGTACCGACAGCCGGGACGACAGCAATGTTCGCGCCTCCGGGCCAAGGCTAGCTTGCCGAGTAGGTGACAACCTCAATCTTGTTGCCATCGAGGTCGTGAACGAAGGCTCCGTAATAATTTCCGTCATATCTAGGCCGTAGCCCAGGTGCGCCGCCGTCGGTGCCGCCATTTGCGAGCGCGACCCGATAGAACTCATCGACCACGTTCCGATGAGCAGCCGCGAATGCGATGTGCACACCGTTGCCAGCGGTCGCCTCCCTGCCATCGACCGGCTTCTCCAGGGCGAATAGATATTCATGCGCGGCGCTGCCATAGCCAACCGACCCACCCTCCATGCTCTGGCGCCACAGTCCAATTACTGCGAGCACGGGATCGTAGAAGCGAACCGCGCGAGCGGCGTCGTTGGTACCGAGCGATACGTGATGGATCATTGCAAAGCCTCCGACATCGCCAATCCTAACGCGCGACTTTCGGACATGATCCAGCACACCGCCAGCAAGCAGAACCTCCACCCATCCGGGGAAACCGAACATCTAGCGTGAATGGCGGCTGCGCCGGCGGGGCGACCGATTTTGCTTTTTGACATGAAATCGGCTAAAGCTCGCTCCGCTGACGTCGCCTGCGACGGATATGGGGCCGGCAAGTCGGTTCCTTTTGTCCCTTTCTAGCCTCACCGAAGCCGGGATGCGTCGCCTTTGGCGCATGCCTGTCATATTGGGATAAAGGATGCCCACATGATCACCGGAACTGTAAAATTCTTCAATGCCGACAAGGGCTATGGGTTCATCGCGCCTGAGGGCGGAGGGGACGACGCATTCGTTCACATCTCCGCGGTGGAGCGCGCCGGCATGCACACGCTGGACAAGGATCAGCGCGTTTCATACGAGCTGGAGAAGGACCAGCGCGGCAAGACATCTGCGGTCAATCTCCAAGCCGCCTAAGCTTAGCCGGAATTCGGGAGCGAGCGCCTGCCAGTGCGTTCGCTCCTTCCTTTTTTTGCCATGAAGGTTTGTTGATGTCCGCCTATAAGGATCCGAGTTTTCAGGAGCGCACGGCGCTTGCCCGACAAGCCCGCCAGAAAGCGCTGGATCAGTTGAAGGCCAAGCCGCCGGCCGATGAAGCGGTGCTGGCCGAGCGCAATGCCGCACGGATCGCACGCGAGCAGGCCAAGGCCGATGAGAGAGCGGCAATACGTGCCGCGCGCGACCTGGCCAAGGCGGAGGAGAAAGCGCGGGCAATCGAAGCGGCCAAGGCATCCGTGCCGCCCCCAGGCCCCAGCGAGGCCGAGCAACGCGCCGCCCGTGATGCGCGCTACGCCGCTCGCAAGCAGCGTAAATCGCGTTGAACTCCATGATCTACTGACGCAGGCCTATGCTTCCCTGGGTCCACATCGATACGGGCAAAATTCCCGGTGGCGAGGGTGACTTGCGGTTACTCAGTCGCGGCACCGAATTTGCGATCTTCCTCGATAGAGACGAATTGATGAACAGCCGGCGCAGCGCCTCGGAAGAGGCGTTGGCGACGCTCACCTGCACTCGACTTACGCACCAGCCAAAGGCGCGCGTGCTGATCGGCGGGCTTGGTATGGGCTTCACGCTGCGCACGGCTCTGGCGACACTAGGCAAGGATGCCGCGGTCCGCGTCGCCGAGCTTGTACCTGCGGTCGTAAACTGGGCGCGGGGGCCGCTCGCGCACATCATTGGCGGGAGCCTGGATGATCCGCGCGTCACGCTTGAGGTGGCCGATGTCGGCCGGTTGATCGGGGAAGCTGCGTCGCTCTACGATGCGATTCTGCTCGATGTCGACAACGGTCCCGACGGCCTCACACGTGCGGCAAATGATCGACTGTACGGCAATAGCGGACTGAACGCGGCCTATGCCGCACTTCGGCCGGAGGGAGTGCTGGCGGTCTGGTCTTCAGCACCAGACTCTGCCTTCACCCAGCGCCTGCGCAAGGCAGGCTTCGACGTGAGGGAAGTGAAGGCTCGCGCTCACGCGGGTAAGGGCGGGCATCACCTCATTTGGCTGGCGACGAAGGCCGGCAACTGAACAGTTTATCAGGGAAGCACCACCAGTGTCGTAATGGCGGCTTTGCCGGCGAGCCTCCTATCTGCGGAGGACTTTCTCCATCGTTTTGCCTTTGGCGAGCTCATCGACCAATTTGTCGAGGTAGCGGATTTCGCGCATGGTAGGCTCTTCGATATTTTCAATCCGCACCCCGCAGATCACACCGGTGATCGATGAGCGTGCAGGATTCATTCGAGGCGCGTTCGCAAAGAAATCCTCGAACGACGTCTTGGAGGCCAGCTCTTGCTCAAGCGTTTCCTGGCTATGCCCCGTCAGCCAACGGATGATTTCGTCAACTTCGCCCTTCGTGCGCCCCTTCTTCTCCGCCTTGGCGATGTAGAAGGGATAGACACTTGCAACACTGGCTGAATAGATCCGATGCCCTGGCATTTTCCCGCTCCCTCGCCTCCATTGGTGCATGGATAGACGACGGCCAACACTCAATGCGAGGGCAATGTGCCTGGCCGCAGAAAGGCGAGCATGTGCGTGACGTAGTCCGCCTTGCCGAGATTGACACCGGCGTTGCACATGGTCGCTCTGGACGAAGGGCACCTCCGCTCGCGCACGCGCAAGTCTCAGCCGTTGGCCTCGGCGATGATCTCGAATGATCGCAGCCGTTTTTGCGGGTCGAAGATGTCGGAGACGATCATCAGTTCGTCCGCATTCGTCCGCTCGATCATGTCCTTCAGGCCGCGGCGCACCGTCTCCGGGCTGCCTATGACGCTGCACGCGAGCATCTGCGATGCCTGCATCTTTTCCTGCGGCGACCAATAGCTGTCGATATCATCGATCGGCGGCTGGCTCAGGGAGCGGGTGCCCCTGAAAATATTGGCGAAGGACATCTGCTGCGTGGTCGCCAGCCGCCGCGCCTCATCGTCATTTTCGGCAGCGATGACGTTCATTCCAACCAGCACATAGGGCTTGGCGAGCTGGTCCGACGGCTTGAAACGCTCGCGGTAAATGGCGATGGCCATGTCGAGCGCCTGCGGTGCAAAGTGCGAGGCAAAGCCATAGGGCAGCCCCAGTTCCGCCGCCAGCTGCGCTCCGAACAGGCTGGAGCCCAATATCCACAAGGGCACATTGGTGCCGGAGCCGGGTACGGCCTCTATCCTCTGGTTCGGCTGAACCGGGCCGAGAAATGCCTGCAACTCCAGCACATCCTGCGGAAAACGATCGGCGTTGGCCGGGTCACGGCGCAAGGCGCGCAGCGTCATCTGGTCGGTTCCGGGCGCGCGTCCCAGGCCCAGATCGATGCGTCCGGGGAACAGCGTGGCCAATGTGCCGAACTGCTCGGCAATGACATAGGGCGCGTGGTTGGGCAGCATGATGCCGCCCGCGCCCACCCTGATCGTCGTCGTCCCGGCGGCGATATGCTGGATGACAAGTGATGTCGCCGCCGTCGTGACCGTCGGCATGTTGTGATGCTCGGCCACCCAGAACCGCTGATAGCCCCAGCCTTCGGCGTGACGGGCAAGCGCCCTCGCCTCGTCCAGCGCCATGCGCCGGTCGCCGCCCTGCCGGACGCGCCCAAGCTCAAGAATCGATAATGCCGTCATCGCATGACCATCAGGGCGGAGGGCGCCCTACTCCGCAGCAACGCCCGACTTGTCGAACAAGCCGCCTTCCTGCGTATCCTCGTTGGCGGCGGCCACCGCCTTCGCATTCTGGCGGCGGTCGAAATTGTCCCACACCTCGTTCCAGTTGCCGCGCGTGGCAGCTTTTGAGTATTCGGTGGCGCGGGTCTCGAAGAAATTGGCGTGCTCCACGCCGTTCAGCAGCGGCGCAAGCCACGGCAGCGGGTGCTCGTCCACCATGAACATCGGCCTCAGGCCAAGCTGGCTCAGCCGCCAGTCGGCGATATAGCGGATATACTTCTTGATTTCCTTGGGCGTCATGCCCGTCACCGGCCCCTGTTCAAACGCAAGGTCGATGAAGGCGTCCTCCAGGTCCACCGTGTGGTGGCAGACGTCGCGAATGTCCTTCTTCACGGCCGGGGTCAGGCAGTCGCGCTCCTTCACGAAGGCGTGGAACAGCCGCGTGATCCCTTCACAATGCAGGCTCTCGTCGCGCACCGACCAGCTCACGATCTGCCCCATGCCCTTCATCTTGTTGAAGCGCGGGAAGTTCATCAGCATCGCAAAGCTGGCGAAAAGCTGAAGCCCCTCGGTAAAGCCGCCGAACATGGCGAGCGTCTTTGCGATATCCTCATCCGAATCGACGCCGAAGGTGGCGAGATAATCGTGCTTGTCCTTCATTTCCTTGTACTGAAGGAACATGCTGTACTCGCTCTCGGGCATGCCGATGGTGTCGAGCAGATGGCTGTAGGCGGCGATATGCACCGTCTCCATGTTGGAAAAGGCGGTCAGCATCATCTTGATCTCGGTCGGCTTGAACACGCGGCCGTATTTGTCGTGATAGCAGTCCTGCACCTCCACGTCCGCCTGGGTGAAGAAGCGGAAGATCTGGGTCAGCAGGTTGCGCTCATGGTCGGTGAGCTTCTGCGCCCAGTCGCGGCAGTCCTCGCCCAGCGGCACTTCCTCCGGCATCCAGTGGATCTGCTGCTGGCGCTTCCAGAAATCGAAAGCCCAGGGATATTCAAAGGGCTTGTAGGTGCGGGAGGCCTGGAGAAGCGACATGAAGGACTCCTTGGGTCTTTCTGGCCCCGCAGCCGGGGCAATGCGGCATATGGCCGGATGCTATGCCAAAGCGGCAGGCGTTTCTACCACAAAGCCGCACCGCTTGCGATAAATATGGGGATAAACCCACAACCGATTGTGGATAGCTTCTGCGACAGCCGCAGGATGTCGTTTCAGCGATGCGCGGGGCGGGCGCGGAAGACGATCAGAAAGTTGAACGCAAAGTTGAACAGAAACGCGATTCCCACGCCGCCTGTCTTGCACAGGATGAGCGGCAGGTCCGACGCCTGCCAGATGAGCGTCGTCGCGGTCACGTTGATGACAAGGCCCACGCCCGCGAAGACGAGGAACAGCACGGCCTTGCGCGCGCCCCCTCCGCCGCCGAAGACATAGCGCGAGCTGACGAGAAAGTTCACGACGGCAGCGACAAGGAAGCTGAGCGTCGCGCCCGCCATCACCCCCATCACGGGCGCGAACAGGCGGAACAGGCTGATGTCGATGACGGCCGCGCCCCCGCCCGACAGCAGATAGCCCGCCGCCTTTCTCGACATATCGCGAAGGCGCGGTAGCCGGTTCACGGCCGTGGCTCTCCATCGGGCAGCGGAAACTCGGCAAAGCTTGCAAAGCAGCTGTGTCCCGCAATCGGCCGTGACGAACGGATATAGGTGCGCACCCCTGCCCGCCTGCCCGCCTGGCCGTCGCGTTCGGGCCGGTCGCCGATGAGGATGGTCGATCGCGGCCATGCGCCCGCCCGCTCCATCAGGTGAATCAATCCGGCGGGGCTAGGCTTCATGACGCCAACGCCCTCATCGGCGGCCGCGACAATGAAATCGGCGGCAAGCCCAAGCGCCTCGAGCTTGGCGATAGCGGGATAGTCGGAGAGTACGCCGATGCTCCGCCCCGAAACGCGAATCGCGTCGAACAGCCGCTCCACGCCGGGGTAGCGCGCCTTCATCAGCAGCGGCAGCGGCCGCCGGTTCATCCACTCTTCGACGAGCGCAGAAACGCCGGATTCGGAAAGGCCGGTGACGGCAGCAACGGCGCGGACAAGCTCCGTCTCGAACGCAGTGATTCCGTTATCGGCCAGTTCCTCGCGCAGCCGCCGATATGCGCCAAGCGCGCGGATCGTGGAAAGGCTACGGCGGCGCAGGCCATCGGCCACCAGCGCGGCGGCCATGCGAAGCCGCACGGGGCGCTGGCGATAAAGCGTTCCGTCGACATCGAAAACCACCAGCCGGACGGAAGACCAGTCGACTTCCAGCACCCGCTAACGCCTCAATTCAACAAAGTGCGGCTCGGCGAGCGGCGCAAGCCCGGGGATATTCACAAAGGTCAGCGCGACGAACAACAGCACCAGCACCGCGACCAGCCGCATCAGGCCGCGCTCCGCAAAGAGGCGCTCGGGCTTTTGCGCGGTGGAGCCGGGCTGCATGGCGAGCGCCAGATAGGTTGCGAAGAGCAGACCAAGCGCCGGCAGCAGCAGAACATATTCGATCCGATATTTAACGAGGAAGATCGACACCGCCATCACGCTCAACAGCGCGTAGAACAAGCAGGAAGCAGTGAGCGTCACCTCATCATAGCCGGCAAAGCTCTTGCGATAGCGCGCGAGCAGAGCGGCGCCGTGCGACGCGACGATCTCGCGATATTCGGACAGGCGCTTGGTGCCCATCAGAAAGGCGCCGCCGAACCAATAGGCGATGATGATGCTGACGGGCGGCAGCGAGCCGGGGTCGATCATCGCCCAGCCGATCGCGAGCCGCAGCGGGTTGTTCACCGATTCGGACAGCACATCCAGATAGGGCACGTCCTTGGTGCGGATGGGCGGGACGTTGTACGCCAGCCCCTGCGCTGCAAAGGCGAGCGCGATCGCCGTCATCATCTTGCTAGTGACAAGCGCGATTCCGACGCCAGCCACCACCAGCGCCAGCCAGAGCAGCCACACCATGCGCCCGTCCATCTGGCGCTGCACCGCGCGGCGTAGCGATTTTGTGGGGTGCAGCGCATCGAAATCGCGGTCGAGATATTCGTTGATGACGTAATTGGCCGATGCGATCAGCACCGCCATGACGAGGCCGGTGATGATCGGATAGAGGCGGAATTCGCCATGTTCGGGCCTGAGCAGCACGGCCAGCGCAAAACCCGGCACGATGAAGATGTGCTTGGTCGCATGGTCCAGCCGCATGATCGCGAGATAATCGGCGGGCCCGGCGCGCTCCGTGCGCGGCGGATGCTCCGTGAATTCGATTCCCATCGCACACGCCTTTCACAACCGGCTGTCCAAGACGAACAGACGATCCTTCGGCGGCGCAGTCTTGTAAACGGCGCGAACGGGGTATGCCCGTAAGGGCGGAGCGGCCGGGCGTCAGGCCCGGCCTTCCAGCCGGCGCGAGGTCAGATCACTGACACGCGAGACATTCGTCATAGTCCCTGGTCTCCACCTCGATCTGGCGGAGGTCGATCGTGTTGTCCGCCTCGACGCCGCCCGCGAATCCCGCGCGCTGGATGGATTTGGACCGCAGATAATAGAGCGACTTGATGCCCAGTTCCCACGCGCGGAAGTGGAGCATCAGCAGATCCCATTTCTCGACATCGGCGGGGATGAAGAGGTTGAGCGACTGCGCCTGGTCGATGAATGGGGAGCGGTCGCCCGCCAGTTCCAATATCCAGCGTTGGTCGATCTCGAAACTGGTCTTGAAGACGTCCTTTTCCTCCTGGGTCAGGAACTCGAGATGCTGGACCGAGCCGCCCTTCTCCAGGATGGAGTTCCACGTCTGCTCGCCGTTCTTGGCCTTGGCGACCAGCAGCTTTTCCAGATAGGGGTTGCGGACGACGAAGCTGCCCGACAGCGTCTTGTGCGTATAGACGTTGGCGGGGATCGGCTCGATGCAGGCGGAGGTGCCGCCGCAGATGATCGAGATGGACGCGGTCGGCGCAATCGCCATCTTGCACGAGAAGCGTTCCATCACGCCCATGTCGGCCGCGTCCGGGCACGGGCCGCGCTCCTGCGCAAGCATCATCGAGGCTTCGTTCACCTTGGCGTTGATGTGCTTGAAGACCTTCAGGTTCCAGCTCTTGGCCATCGCGCTTTCAAAAGGGATGCCGCGCGCCTGGAGGAAGCTGTGGAAACCCATTACGCCAAGGCCGACCGAACGCTCACGCGACGCGCTGTATTTGGCGCGGGCCATCTCGTCGGGTGCACGGTCGATATAGTCCTGCAGCACATTGTCGAGGAAGCGCATGACATCCTCGATGAACTGCTTGTCGCCGTTCCACTGATCCCAGGTTTCAAGGTTGAGCGACGACAGGCAGCACACGGCCGTGCGGTCGTTCCCCAGATGGTCGCGGCCAGTCGGCAGCGTGATTTCGGAACAAAGGTTCGATGTCGAGACCTTGAGCCCAAGCTCGCGGTGATGCGTGGGCATCGTCGCGTTCACCTTGTCGATGAAGACGATATAGGGCTCGCCCGTCGCAAGCCGGGTTTCGACCAGCTTCTGGAACAGCGCGCGGGCATCCACCTCGGCGCGCTTGGAACCATCCTTCGGCGACACCAGATCCCAGGTCGCGCCCTCGCGCACCGCTTCCATGAAGGCGTCGGTGATCAGCACGCCATGATGCAGGTTCAGCGCCTTGCGGTTGAAGTCGCCGCTGGGCTTGCGGATTTCGAGGAACTCCTCGATTTCGGGATGCGAGACGTCGAGATAGCAGGCAGCCGAGCCGCGCCGCAGCGAGCCCTGGCTGATCGCAAGCGTGAGGCTGTCCATCACCCGCACGAAGGGAATGATGCCGCTGGTCTTGCCGTTGAGGCCGACCGGCTCGCCGATGCCCCGCACGCTGCCCCAATAGGTCCCGATGCCGCCGCCGCGCGAGGCGAGCCAGACATTCTCGTTCCAGGTGTTGACGATGCCTTCAAGGCTGTCGTCCACAGAATTGAGGTAGCAGGAAATCGGCAGGCCCCTGCCCGTGCCGCCGTTCGACAGCACCGGCGTCGCAGGCATGAACCAGAGCTTCGAGATATAGTCATAGACGCGCTGGGCGTGTTCGGCGTCATCGGCATAGGCGGCGGCGACGCGGGCGAAGATGTCCTGATAGCTTTCGCCCGGCAGCAGATAACGGTCGTTCAGCGTTTCCCTGCCGAAATCCGTCAGCAGCGAGTCACGGTCACGATCCACCGTCACCGGAAAACGCGGCTCGTGTACGCGCCTGGATTCCGATTCCGGGTTTTCGATAGTGGTTGGGCCGTCCGCCACGGTCATCTCGCTTCCGCCTGAAAAATCCATGGTGCCAACTCCCCGGTTCTGCCGACGACACTTCCGTCGGCACCTTATTCCATCGCGCCGGAGGTGAGCCTAGCCTAGCACAGGACATCGTCCAGCGCACATTGGCTTCGCCCGGAGGTTATCCCCGTGTTCCACAGCCTGTGCACCGTTCAGAGACAAGTCTCCTTATCCCGCAAGATAGGCATGCGGGCCGTCAAGCACAAGTTGTAGGGTCTTCCCCCTGTCCGACCGCTAGGGATAGTGCCACAGAAGATTTGGATTTCAAGCCGCTAAATGAACTTGACATACAAACCCGCCGTGGACGCCGCGTTGCGCACCCGCTAAAGCGCGCTTCAAAAGCGATACGGCAAGGTTTGGAGACAGGCGTGACGACGATCCGGCAGGACGATGTGATCGCATCCGTAGCGGATGCTCTGCAGTACATCAGCTATTATCACCCGATGGACTATATCCGTGCGCTGGGCGCGGCCTATGACGCCGAACAAGGCCCCGCCGCCAAGGACGCGATCGCTCAGATCCTCACCAACAGCCGCATGTGCGCCGAGGGTCACCGACCGATCTGTCAGGACACCGGAATCGTCACTGTCTTTGTAGAGGTCGGCATGGATGTGCGCTGGGATGGCGCGACCATGGGTCTTGAGGACATGATCAACGAAGGCGTCCGCCAGGCCTATATGCATCCGGAAAATCGGCTGCGCGCCTCGATCGTCGCCGACCCGGCATTCAGCCGCACGAACACGAAGGACAACACGCCGGCCGTCATCCACACGCGCGTCGTGCCGGGCGACAGGCTGGACATCACCGTGGCGGCCAAGGGCGGCGGGTCGGAGAACAAGACCAAGTTCGCAATGCTGAACCCCAGCGATTCGATTGTCGACTGGGTGCTGGAGATGGTGCCGAAGATGGGCGCGGGCTGGTGCCCGCCCGGAATGCTCGGCATCGGCATCGGCGGCACGGCGGAAAAGGCGATGGTCATGGCCAAGGAATCGCTGATGGAGCCGATCGACATGGCCCAGCTTCTTCAGCGCGGGCCGCAGACCGACATCGAGAAGCTGCGCGTCGAGATTTATGAGAAAGTCAACGCGCTCGGCATCGGCGCGCAGGGCCTTGGCGGGCTTTCGACCATCCTTGATGTGAAAATCTATGATGCGCCCACCCATGCGGCGTCGAAGCCGGTGGCGATGATCCCCAATTGCGCCGCAACCCGCCACGCCCATTTCGTGCTGGACGGTTCAGGCCCCGCCTATCTGGAACAGCCGAACCTCGCCGAATGGCCGGATGTGAACTGGACTCCGGACAAGGCGGCGAAGCGCGTCAACCTCGACACGCTGACGAAAGAGGAAGTCGCGAGCTGGCAGCCCGGCGACCGCATTCTGCTCAACGGCAAGATGCTGACCGGCCGGGATGCCGCCCACAAGCGCATTCAGGATATGCTGTCACGCGGTGAAGAGCTGCCGGTAAGCTTTAGAAATCGCGTTATCTATTATGTCGGTCCCGTCGATCCCGTGGGCGATGAGGTGGTCGGCCCGGCCGGCCCAACCACCGCCACTCGCATGGACAAGTTCACCGACATGATGCTGGAGCAGACCGGCCTCATCGCGATGGTCGGCAAGGCCGAGCGCGGACCGGTCGCGATCGAGGCGATCAGGAAGCACAAGGCCGCCTATCTGATGGCGGTGGGTGGTGCTGCCTATCTGGTCGCGCGCGCGATCAAGGGCGCAAAGGTGCTGGGGTTTGAAGACCTGGGCATGGAAGCCATCTACGAGTTCGAGGTGCAGGACATGCCGGTGACCGTGGCCGTCGATGCGACCGGCGAAAGCGTTCACCAGACGGCCCCGCTCGTCTGGAAAGAGAAGATTCGGAAGGCAAGGGAAGCGGCGCTTGCTTGATGTCTGACTTAAGAAAAGGATCATTGAACAATGACCGAACTGACGCTTCACTTTTACCCGGGTGCCTGCTCGCGCGCGACAATGATCTTGCTTGAGGAAGCGGTCGCGGAATACGCCACGCATTTTGTCGATCTGATGCAGGGGGCGCAGAAAACGCCCGAATATCTTGCGGTGAATCCTAAGGGAAAGGTGCCGACGCTAGTAGTGGACGGGCGTCCCCTGACCGAGAATGTCGCGATCATAAGCTGGCTGAACAAGGTTTTCCCCGAGGCGAGGCTGCTGCCCGGGGGCGAAGCGCTCGACGAAGCCAAGGTGCTGTCGGATCTCGCCTGGGTGGGCTCGACGGTGCACATCGATTTCCGCCGCTGCCGGATGCCGCGCTATTTCATTGACGGCGAGGAAAAGCAGGACGAGGTGCGCGCGCTGGGGTTGAAGTCGCTTGCCGCAGATTTCGGACTGGCCGACGCCCGGCTCGCGGAGCGGCCGTTCTGGCATGGTGATTGGTCGGCGATGGATGCCTATCTGTTCTGGGTGTGGCGCGGCGCGATTGAACTGCCCGGCTTCGACGCCATGGGTTTCCGGAACATGGCGGCATGGGCGGAACGGGTCGAGGCGCGGCCCGCGACGCAACGGGGGTTGGCTCGCGAGAAGGCCGACAGTACGAGGGGATGACCACGACCGTCCCGATTAGCACGCAGAGCCGCCTGGCAAAGAGGCTGGGCGGCGCACTGGTCGCCCTGCTCGCGCTGCTGCTCTGGCTGCCGCCTGCGCTGCCGGGCTTTCTGGACAATGTCTATTATCGCGGGCCGATCTCGGAGCATTTCGACGGCGACCGCTTCTTCAACCCCGATGGCCAGTTCGGCACCGGAGGCAGCAAGCGGCCAAGCCTGGGCCGGATCGTCTCCTTCATGCTGGGACGCGAGCGCGCCGTCTGGCCGGAGCATATTCCGGTGTCGCCCACGGTCCCCGCCCGCCACATCGAAGGGCCGCAGATGGTCGCCACATGGGTGGGCCATGCGACGGTGCTGGTGCAGACCCAGGGCCTCAACATATTGACCGACCCGATCTGGTCGGAACGCGCCTCTCCCTTCACCTTCACGGGACCGAAACGGGTGCGCGCGCCAGGCGTGAAGTTCGATGATCTGCCGAAGATCGACATCGTGCTCCTCAGCCACAATCATTACGATCACATGGATATGCCTACGCTCAAGCGGCTGTGGGAGCGCGACCGGCCGCTGATCGTCACCGGCCTTGGCAATGATACCCTTCTCGCCCGCAACGGCATTCCTTCGGTGGTCAGGGACTGGGGCGGACGGGTGCCGGTCAAGCCCGGCGTGGAGGTGATCGTCGAGCGCGTCCATCATTGGGGATCGCGCTGGATGAGCGACCGCAACCGGGCGCTCTGGTCCGGATTCACTGTCACGCTTCCGGGCGGCAATCTGTTCTTCACCGGCGACACCGGCTGGGGCGATGGAAGCTGGGTGACTGAAGCCGCCCAGCGGGGGCGGCCACGGCTGGCGCTGATCGCAGTCGGTGCCTTCCGCCCGCGCGAGCTGATGAGCGGCAACCATATCGGCCCGGAAGAAGCGGTGGACGTGTTCAAGGCGCTTGGCGCGGAAAGCGCCATCGGCGTCCATTGGGGCACGTTCCAGCTTTCAAGCGAGGCGGTGAACGAGCCGCGCGAGGTGCTGGATGAAGTCCTGAAGCGCGAAAGGATAGAGCCGCGGCGCTTTCAGGCGCTGGAGCCGGGACAGAGCCTCAACGTGCCTGCCTCGACCGCCATGCCCTCGCTGCTCGGGCTTTGAACCGCCGGTCCCCGACCGGCGGACCAATAGCGAGAGACTCAGACCAGCCGGCTCTGCTTCACCGCCGCTTCGATGAAGCTGGCGAACAGCGGGTGCGGGTCAAACGGCTTTGATTTCAGCTCAGGGTGGAACTGCACGCCGACAAACCACGGATGATCGGGCCGCTCGACGATTTCGGGCAGCGATCCGTCGGGCGACATGCCCGCAAAGACCAGCCCGTCCTTTTCCAGCGGTTCGCGGTAGTGGATGTTCACCTCATAGCGGTGGCGATGCCGCTCGCTGATCTCGCTTGCCCCATAGATGGCGGCCGAATGGCTGTTGCCTGAAAGCCTTGCCGGAAACGCACCCAGCCGCATGGTGCCGCCCAGGTCGCCGCCCTCGGCCCTGATCTCGCGCCCGCGCGGCGAATCCCATTCGGTGATGAGGCCGACGACAGGTTCGGTCGTCGGGCCGAACTCGGTGGTCGAGGCCTTGTCGATTCCGGTACTGCGCGCGCTTTCGATGCAGGCCATCTGCATTCCAAGGCAAATGCCGAAGAACGGCACCTTCTTCTTGCGGGCGAAGCTGACGCTGGCGATCTTGCCTTCCGACCCGCGTTCGCCAAAGCCGCCGGGCACCAGGATGCCGTGCATCGGCTCAAGTTGCTGGGCGACGTCCTCGCCCTGTTCGAACATCTCGGCGTCGAGCCATTTGATATTGACGGTGACGCGGTTGGCGATGCCGCCATGGACCAGCGCCTCCTGCAGCGATTTATAGGCGTCCTTCAGACCGGTGTATTTACCGACCACGCCGATCGTCACTTCCCCTTCGGGATGATCGAGCCGCTCCATGATCTCTTCCCAGCGCTGAAGCACGGGCGGCGGCGCGTCCTTGATGCCGAAGGCGGCAAGCACCTGATCGTCCAGCCCCTCGGCGTGATATTGCAGCGGCACGCCATAGATGCTGCTTGCGTCCAGCGCGGGGATAACCGCTTCCTTGGAGACGTTGCAGAACAGCGCGATCTTCGCCCGCTCGCTGTCGGGCAGCGGCTGCTCGCACCGGCAGACCAGCACATCGGGCTGGATGCCGAGCGAGGTCAGGTCGCGCACCGAATGCTGGGTGGGCTTGGTCTTGAGTTCGCCCGCCGCCGCGATGAACGGCACCAGCGTGACGTGGATGAATACGGCGTTCTCGCGCCCGACATCGTTCCTGAGCTGGCGGATCGCCTCCATGAAGGGAAGGCTTTCGATGTCGCCGACGGTGCCGCCGATCTCGCACAGCACGAAGTCTAGGCCGTCGGTATCGGCGCGGGCGAAGTTCTTGATGGCGTCGGTCACATGCGGAATGACCTGCACGGTCGCGCCCAGATAATCGCCGCGCCGTTCCTTGGCGATGATCTCCTGATAGATGCGTCCTGAAGTGACATTGTCCGACTGGCGTGACGGAACGCCGGTGAAGCGCTCATAATGGCCCAGGTCCAGGTCCGTCTCCGCCCCGTCGTCGGTGACGTACACCTCGCCGTGCTGATAGGGCGACATGGTGCCCGGATCGACGTTCAGATAGGGATCGAACTTGCGGATTCGAACGCGATAGCCCCTCGCCTGCAGCAGAGCCGCGAGGCTTGCCGCCATAAGACCTTTGCCAAGCGATGAGACCACGCCGCCGGTGATGAATATGAACCGCGCCATGGGAGAATGGGTCTAGCCTATTGGATCGCGAGTCGGAAACCCCGACTTGCGGCGATGAACGATTTAGTTGGGGATAAGCCTGGTTAACGCTTATTCCGCGAGCGGAACGGGGCTGTCCTGCGGGGCCGGCGCGGCTTCATCGGCGGTTGCGGGCGAGGTCACGCTCGTGTCGCCGCCATCGGTCACCGGTACGGGCGGAAGCTGGCTCGGCACGGGCGCTGCCGGAGCAGTCAACGATGTGTCGATCTGGCGCGGGTTGCGGTCGACGCTTGCAAGCACCGCCAGCCCAATGCTGTTCAGCACGAAGAGAGCGCCCAGAACTGCGGTGGTGCGGGTGAGGAAATCCCCCGCGCCGCGCGCGCTCATCAGGCCGCTGGCGCTCCCGCCACCGCTCAGCCCGCCGCCTTCGGAACGCTGCATGAGGATGACGCCCACCAGCGCGGCGGCGATGAGAATCTGGATGACGAGCAGGAGCGTGTGAAACATCGGTTCGATAATCCGTAAAGCCAGCCGCTCTCTAGGCCGACTGTTTGCTCAAGGCAACCGCCGCCTCGATGATCGGCACGAACTGGGCGGCCGTGAGGCTGGCCCCGCCGACAAGCGCGCCGTCGACGTCAGCGACCCCCAGCAGTTCGATCGCGTTCTCGCCCTTGACCGAGCCGCCGTAGAGGATGCGCACCTTGGCGCCTTCATCGCCCAGCAGCGCGCCCAGGCGCTTGCGGATGAAGCCGTGGACCTCGGCGACATCGGCCACCGAAGGCGTTCGGCCGGTGCCGATGGCCCAGACCGGCTCATAGGCGATGACGAGCGTCGCGCCCGTGCCGACGGGCGGGACGGAGCCGTCAAGCTGGCCGCCCACCACGTCCAGCGTCTTTCCGGAGTCGCGTTCCGCTTCCGTCTCGCCGACGCAGACGATGGCTGTCAGGCCGTGGCGGATCGCGGCTTCGGCCTTGGCGCGCACCTCTTCGCTGGTTTCATGCTGGTCGGCGCGGCGCTCGCTGTGGCCGACGATGACGAGCCGCGCGCCCGCTTCCTTCAGCATCGGCGCGGAGACGCAGCCGGTATGCGCGCCCTTGTCCGCCGCGTGGCAATCCTGTGCGCCGATGGGCAGCGCCCCTGCCCGCGCAACCGCCCGCTCGATGAGCGTGAAGGGCGGACAGATCGCGGCGTCGATCACAGGGCTCGCGACCGCGGACGCGGCGATGGCATCCAGCTCGGCAAGCGCCGCATGGCTGCCGTTCATCTTCCAGTTTCCCGCCACCAGCATGCGCCGCATTTCACGTCTCCCGTCACCTGTCGGCGAGGGCAGTAGCAAAGCTTTGCGAAGATAAAAAGCGGGCGCGCGTCCGGCTTTCCGCGCTTGCGGCTCTGGTGGCCCGCTTCTATGGTCCGCGCCCGGATGCGTTGCGTCCGCCAGATTTGAGGTATGCGTCAGAGATGATCGGACTTATTCGCCGCGCCATGTCGTCATGGATCGTGCTGGGCCTGCTGGGCCTGGTGCTGATCGCATTCATAGTGACCGGTGTCGGCGACCCCTTTGGCAGCATGGGCGGCGGCGGGAGCAGGCTTGCGAAGGTGGGTGGTGCCGCCATCACCGACGCGCAGGTTCGCCAGCAGCTCGACCGCGCGGTTCGCGCCGCGCGCCAGCAGGATCCGCAGGTCGATACGGCGACTTATGTACGCGCGGGCGGGTTCGACCAGATATTGAGCCAGTCGATCGTCGCCGAAGCGATCAGCCAATGGGCCGAGAAGCACGGCTTTGGCGTCAGCCGCCGGCAGGTGGACGCCGAAATCGCCTCCATCCCGGCCTTCCAGATCGGCGGCCGATTCGATCAGGCGAGCTATGAGGCGGCCCTTGCCCAGCAGAACCTTTCCGACCGCGAATTGCGCAAGGGCCTGACGGGAGACCTGCTCCGCAGGCAGGTGCTGATGCCGGTCTCGTTGGCAGCGTCCGTCCCGGATGGGCTGGTGAAGCCCTACGCCGAGCTGCTGCTGGAAGAGCGCACCGGCAGCATCGGAATCATTCCGTCGGAAGCCTTTGCCGAAAAGACGCCGCCCAGCGATGCGGACGTTCAGGCCTTTTACGCCAAGAACAGCCGGCGCTACATGGTGCCGGAACGGCGGGTCGTGCGATATGCGCCGATCACCTATGACACACTCGGTGCGGCCGTCGCTCCGACCGATGCCGAGATCCAGCGGTTCTACGCGGCGAACAAGGCCGTCTATGGGCCATCGGAAACCCGCACGCTGGCGCAGATCATCCTGCCCGACGAAGCTGCCGCCGCCGATGTGACCGAACGGGCACGCAAGGGCGAGAACTTCGCGAAGATCGCCGCCGACAAGGGCTTCACCGCAGCCGACATCGCGATCGGCGAGCAGACGAAGGACGCATTGGCTTCAGCCACAACGCCGGAGGTCGCGGCGGCTGCGTTCGCAGCGCCTGCCAATGGGACCACCGACCCGGTCCGGTCCGACTTCGGCTGGCATGTTCTCCACGTCGAGAATATCGCCGCTACGCCCGGCCAGTCGCTTGAACAGGCGCGGCCCGAGATCGTCGAAAAGCTCACCGCGCAGAAGCGAGAAGACGCGATGGCCGAGCTCATCGCGCGGGTGGAGGATGGCTTCGCCAAAGGCGACAGCATGGCCGAGGTTCTGAAGGCGAACAATCTTTCGGAAACCGTCACGCCGCCGCTCACCACGGGTGGTCAGGCTCCGGATCATGCGGACTTCCAGTTGCCGCCGGCGCTCCAGCCCGTCGTGAAGGCGGCGTTCACGCTTGCGCCCGACGACGATCCGGTGGTTGAGGATCTGGGCCAGCATAATTACGCCATCGTCGCGGTCGGCGAGGTCGTTGAAGCCGCCCCCCGGCCATTGAACCAGATTCGTGAGCAAGTCGCCGCCGACCTTGTCCGCAGCCGCGCGTTCGACAAGGCCAAGGAACAGGCGGAGATGGTGGTCGCAAAGGTGAAGGCGGGCCTGCCGCTGCGCCAGGTGCTGGCCGACGCCAAGCTGCCCGCGCCGCAGACGGTCACCAATCGCCGCATCGATGTCGCCTCGCAGGGCGAGAGGATTCCGCCGCCGCTCGCCATGATGTTCACCATGCCCGCCGATGCGGTCCGCACCCTTGCCGCGCCCGGCGAGCAGGGCTGGTTCGTGGTGAAGGTGGACGAGGTGAAAAAGGGTGACCTCAGCACCGCCCCGGCGATGGTGGAATCGACCAGGGCGCAGTTTAATCAGTTCGCGGGTGAGGAATATGCGGCGCAGTTCGCGCGCGCCGTCGCCGCCGAAGTCGGCCTGGAGCGCAACGACAAGGCGATCGAACAGCTGCGGCAGGAACTCGCTGGCGGAGCAGCGGGCGAGCAGTGACCGCGCAGCCGCACGACAGCAGATCGTCGCATGAAGGCCGAACCGCTCCCCGGCTGATCTGGACCCGGATGGTGGCCGACACCGAAACCCCGGTCTCGGCGCTTTTGAAGCTGACCCAGCCGGGACGCGGTGATTTTCTGCTGGAATCGGTGGAAGGCGGCGCTGCGCGCGGCCGCTATTCGCTGATCGGCCTGGACCCCGATCTGGTGTTTCGCGCCAATGGCCGGACAGCCGAAATCAACGGGGCATGGCAGGTGGACCGCGCGGCCTTTGTCCGCTGCGAAGGCGATACGCTTGCCGAGCTTCGCAAGCTGGTCGCCTCATGCCGCCTCGACGTGCCCGACGCGCTGCCGCCTGCGCTTGCGCTTCTCGTCGGCAATATGGGCTATGAAACCATCGGCCTTGTCGAAGACCTGCCAGTGCCGGATGCCGACGCCATCGGCGTTCCGGACATGACCTTCGTCCGGCCCTCGCTGCTGCTGGTGTTCGACAGGCTGAAGGACGAGCTGTTCCTGGTCGCGCCGCTCTGGGCGGAAGGGGCCAGGGCGGAAGCACGCGCGAGGGAGCGGATAGAGGCGGCGGCCGCCCGTCTGGCCCAGCCTGTCCCGCCTCCTGCGCATGCCGCCGTACCGGCGGAGCTTACCGCACCGTCGCCCGTACTGGCGCCCGGAGTCTATGGCGACATGGTCATGCGGGCGAAGGAATATATAGCGGCGGGCGACATATTTCAGGTTGTGCTGGCGCAGCGCTTCACCACGCCCTTTCCGCTGCCGCCGATCGATCTTTACCGGGCGCTCAGGCGGATCAACCCCTCGCCTTTCCTCTATTATCTGGACCTGCCGGGCTTTGCCCTGATCGGCTCCTCGCCCGAAATCCTTGTCCGCGTCCGCGACGGCGAAGTGACGATCCGCCCGATTGCGGGCACCCGCCCGCGCGGCAAGACGGCGCTGGAGGATGCGGAGAACCGCGAAAGCCTGCTCGCCGACCCCAAGGAACGGGCGGAGCATCTGATGCTGCTGGACCTTGGCCGCAACGATGTGGGCCGGGTGGCTGCAAGCGGCACCGTCAAGGTGACCGAAAGCTACAGCGTCGAGATGTACAGCCATGTCATGCATATCGTGTCGAACGTGCGGGGAGAGATGGACCCGGCCCGGGATGCGATCGACGCGCTGCTCGCGGGCTTTCCTGCCGGCACGGTTTCGGGCGCGCCCAAGGTGCGGGCGTGCGAGATCATTGCCGAGCTTGAGCCGGAAAAGCGCGGGCCCTATGCCGGCGGCGTCGGCTATTTCTCCCCCGACGGTTCGATGGACAGCTGCATCGTCCTGCGTACGGCGGTGGTGAAGGACGGCGTGATGCATGTTCAGGCGGGCGCAGGCATCGTCGCCGATTCCGATCCGGCCTATGAACAGCGCGAGTGCGAGGCGAAATCGGGCGCTCTCATCGCCGCCGCCCGCGAAGCCATCGCGCGCGCCGCCGAAGCAGGCTATGGTCAATAGAGACGCTGGCGCCCGGTCCATCGAAAGATTAAGTCGCACCCCATGATCCTGGTCATCGACAATTACGACAGCTTCACCTGGAATCTCGTCCACTACCTCCAGGAAATGGGCGTCGCGGTGGAAGTGGCGCGCAACGACCGCATTTCGGTGGATCAGGCCATGTCCGGCGGGGCCGAAGGGTTCCTCATCTCGCCCGGCCCCTGCACGCCCAATGAGGCGGGAATCTCGCTCGATCTCGTGCTGGCCTGCGCGGCCGAGAAGCGCCCGCTGCTGGGCGTCTGCCTTGGTCATCAGGCCATCGGACAGGCGTTCGGCGGCAAGGTGGTCCGTGCGCCGCAACTCATGCACGGCAAGACCAGCGAGATCAGCCATGACGCAACCGGCGTGTTCGCGGGCCTTCCCTCTCCCTTCACCGCGACGCGCTATCACTCGCTGATCGTCGAGGCTGAAAGCCTGCCGGACGCGCTGGTGGTGAACGCGACCAGCCCCGATGGCCTCATCATGGGCATGCGCCACCGCGATCTGCCGATCCATGGCGTGCAGTTCCACCCGGAAAGCATCGCCACCCAGCACGGTCACCAGATGCTCCACAATTTCCTGCGGGCAGCCGGAATCTCCGCCCGACTTCCTGACGCCGCCTGACGATGCTGCCCGACGTCACCCAACCCTTGTCGCGCGAAGCCGCGGCCGACGCTTTCGCCGCGATCCTCGACGGGAAATATCCTGATGAGGAGGTCGGGCCATTTCTGGTCGCGCTCAACGACCGTGGTGAAACGGCCGATGAGATCGCGGCCGCCGCACGGGAAATGCGGGCGCGGATGGTGGCGATCGAGGCTCCGGCTGATGCGATCGACGTTTGCGGCACGGGCGGCGACGGCAGCCATAGCCTGAACGTCTCGACAGCCGTGGCGCTGGTTGTTGCCGCCGCCGGAACACCGGTGGCGAAGCACGGCAACCGCGCCGCATCCTCGCGCGCCGGTGCGGCCGACACGCTGGAGGCGCTGGGGCTGGATCTCGATATCGCCGAGAAGACGGCCGAACGCAGCCTTGCCGAGCTTGGCATCGCCTTTCTATTCGCCGCGCGCCACCATCCGGCGCTCGGGCGGCTGGGGCCGCTGCGGCGGGCGCTGGGGCGGCGAACGATCTTCAACCTGCTGGGGCCGCTCTGCAACCCGGCGGGCGTCAGGCGGCAGCTTATCGGCGTCCCCTCGCCCGCCTATGTAGAAACGCACATCGCAGCATTGAAGACGCTTGGCGCTGAACGGGCAATGGCGGTGCATGGCGAGGAAGGGCTGGACGAGATCAGCATCTGCGGCCCGTCGCGGATCGCAACGCTATCTGGCGGTGACATCGCTCGCGACCGGATCACGCCCGAGGCCGCCGGGCTGCCCGCGCACAACCGCGATGCGATAAGGGGGGGCGACGCGGCGTTCAACGCGCAGGCGCTCCGGAAGCTGCTTGCGGGCGAACGATCAGCCTATCGAGACGCGGTGCTGATGAACGCCGCGGGCGCGCTGATCGTGGCCGATGCCGCGGGTACATGGCATGATGGCGCAGAGCGGGCCGCAGAAGCGATAGACAGCGGGCGCGCGGCAGCGCTGCTTGACAGATGGATTGCATTTCGATGAGCAACACCCTCGCCCAGATCATTGCCGACAAGCGAAATCACATCGCCATCCGCAAGACGCAGGTCTCGCTTGCAGCGCTTGAGGCGCACGCGAGAGAAGCGTCGCCGCCGCGCGGATTCAAGGCAGCGCTTGATCGTGCCCATGCCGAAGGACGCTATGGGCTGATCGCGGAAGTGAAGAAAGGAAGCCCGTCCAAGGGATTGATACGGGAAGATTTCGACCCGCCGGCTCATGCCCGCGCCTATCAGGCGGGCGGCGCATCCTGCCTTTCGGTTCTGACCGATGAGCCCTGGTTCATGGGGGCGGATGAATATCTGGTCGCGGCGCGGGCGGAAGTTGATCTGCCGGTGCTCCGCAAGGATTTCATGATCGACCCCTGGCAGGTGACAGAGGCGCGGGCCCTTGGCGCGGACTGCATATTGCTGATCGTCGCCTGTCTGGACCTGCTGCAGATGCGCGAGCTGGAAGCCGCCGCACTCGAGTTGGGCATGGATGTTCTGGTGGAGGTCCACAATCCAGCCGAAATGGAGGAGGCGCTTCAGCTCAAAAGTAGCCTTCTCGGGATAAACAATCGCAATCTCAAGACCTTGGAGGTCGATCTTTCCGTCGCGCGAGATTATGCAGCGATGGTGCCGGACACGCACCGCCTGGTGGGCGAAAGTGGCCTCAGGACGAAGGCCGATCTTGATGCACTGGCCGAGGTGGGCGTGACGAGCTTCCTCGTCGGGGAATCGCTGATGCGCGAGGCGGATGTGGAAGCGGCGACCCGCAGGCTGCTGACCGGGCAATGAGCAGGCTCACCCATCTGGATGAAAAGGGCGCGGCACACATGGTCGATGTGTCCGCCAAGCAGGTCAGCGTGCGCGAGGCCGCGGCCGAAGGACGGATCAGAATGTCGCGCGAGGCGGCCGACGCCATCCGCAACCAGGCCGCTGCCAAGGGCGATGTGCTTGCGGTTGCCCGGATCGCTGGGATCATGGCGGCAAAGAAGACGGCCGATCTTATCCCGCTCTGCCATCCGCTGCCCCTGTCCGGGGTCATCGTCGATCTGCAAGTGACGGAGGACGCCGTTCTCGTGAATGCGAGCGCACGGACCACTCACATGACGGGCGTAGAAATGGAAGCAATGACAGCAGCTTCTGTTGCATTGCTTACTGTATACGACATGGTGAAATCGATTGATCGTGGAATGACGATCGAGGCGGTGAGGCTGGTTTCCAAGTCCGGCGGCCGTTCCGGCGACTGGAAACGTTGAACGGCATGGCCGGGCTGCTTCCTCTGGACGAAGCCCAGGCGAGACTGCTTGCGCTGGCTGAGGCTTTGCCGATTGAAACCATCGCGGTGGCCGAGGCTGGCGGACGCTGGGCAGCAAGCGACATCATCGCCCGCCGGTCGCAACCCGCCGCCGACTTGTCGGCGATGGACGGCTATGCGGTGCGTCACATGGATTTGCCGGGGCCATTCAGGATCATCGGCGAAAGCGCTGCAGGGAAAGGGTTTCCTGGATCGCCAGGTGCGGCTGAGGCCGTTCGTATCTTTACCGGTGCGGCAGTTCCTGAAGGCGCCGACACCGTCATCATGCAGGAAAATTGCGCGCGTGAGGGCGACACGCTGCGGTTGACGGCACAGCCGCCCGCCCCCGGTCGCGACATCCGCGTCCGTGGCAGCGATTTCAGCGAGCACGCGCTGCTCGTCGCCAGAGGAGCGCGGATGACGCCCGCAGCGATCGCACTGGCCATCATGGGCGGGCATGGCACGGTCCCGGTACACCGGCGCGCCCGCATAGCCCTGATTTCCACCGGGGACGAGCTGGCCGCGCCCGGCGCTGTGACCGGCCCGCATCAGATACCGGCATCCAACGGGCCGATGCTGGCCGCAATGCTCCGCTCAACGGGCTGCGATGTCGACGACATGGGCGTCGTCGGCGACGATCTGGACTCGATCAAGGGCGCGGTCGATGCTGCCCGACGCCATGACGTCATCCTTACAATTGGCGGCGCTTCGGTGGGCGACCATGATCTTGTAAAGCCTGCATTTCTGGCGTGCAGGGCCACGCTCGATTTCATCAAGGTGGCGTTGAAGCCCGGCAAGCCGCTGATGGCGGGCAGGCTGGCCAACGCGCTGGTGCTGGGCCTGCCGGGCAATCCCGTATCGGCCTATGTCACCTGCTTCCTCTTTGCGCTTCCGCTTGTCCGCAAGCTCATGGGCGCAGCCACCCCCCTGGCTCCGGTCCTGCCCCTCCCGCTCGGCGCTGCAATGCCGGCTGTCGGTAACCGCACCGAGTTCATTCGCGGAAAGATCGAGGACGGCCGCGCCCTTCCGTTCCGCAATCAGGACAGCGCCGCGCTGGCGCTGCTCGCCGAGGCGGCCATCCTCATCCGGCGCAATGCAGGCGCGCAAGCCGTCCCGGCGGGCACGATCGTGGACACGCTGCGGCTGGATTGACAAGCGGACAAAGGTTGCCTAAACGTTCCCTGTACGTTCCTTAATTGCAGGGGCATGACAGATGCTGACACGCAAACAGCATGAGTTGCTGAGCTTCATCAACGAACGGTTGAGCACGTCGGGCATTTCCCCCTCTTTCGAGGAAATGAAGGAAGCGCTTGATCTGAAATCGAAATCCGGCGTGCACCGGCTGATCAGCGCGCTGGAGGAGCGCGGCTTCATTCGCCGCCTGCCCAACCGGGCGCGAGCGCTTGAAGTGATGAAGATGCCGGAGCCTTCGGCCGTCAAGGGCGAAGCGAAGGCGGATAATATCATCCGCCCCGATTTCACTCGTGCGACGAAGATCGCAAATGATGTCGTTGAAATCCCACTGCACGGACGGATCGCGGCAGGTCTCCCGATAGAGGCGCTGGAGGGGCAGAGCAGCCTTTCCGTTCCCGCCGCCCTGCTCGGCAGCGGCGAGCATTATGCGCTGGAGGTTTCGGGCGACTCCATGGTGGAGGCCGGCATATTGGACGGGGATTACGCGCTTGTCCGGCGCACCGATGTTGCGCGTGACGGCGAGATCGTCGTCGCGCTGATCGACGACGAGGAAGCCACGCTCAAATACTTCCGGCGGGAAGGCTCGATGATCCGCCTCGATCCGGCCAATCGCAATCATGAGCCGCAGCGTTATCCGCCGATGCGGATTCGCATTCAGGGCAAGCTCGCCGGGCTGCTGCGCCGCTACTGAGGCTGGCGACCGATGCGGCGGTGCGCCCAGGGGTGGCGGCCGTTCTCTTCGGCGACGCTCCTGACGACTCCGGTCGAGGTATCGATCGCCAGCCCGCCGGTTCGTTGAAGCAACGTCCGATCCGCCTTCAGCCAGCGAGGCGCGCACCAATATGGCAGCCTGCGGTCGCTCACGACGATATCGGCATCGGCGCAGGCCGGTTCGAAACGACGGCGGTCGATGAAGACGCTGCTGCGGGTGGCGAGCAGGCGCAGACGGCGGCCATGCTTCCATATGTCCGCCACGCACGAATCCCTGCCGCAGCGGGCGAACCGGCTGTCCTGAAGCGGCATGATGTCGGGAGCTGCGGTTACGCCCGACATCAGATCACGCACATAATCGCCCGTTCGGGTGCGCAGCAGGTGGACCTTTCCGTTTGCGACGACGCCGACGTGCCGCCCGACGCCGGTGATGAGAATATCCGGCACGGGCGAAACCCAGGCCCACATGGCGCCAGCCATGAACGGAACCACACCAGCGAGCCGTGTCCATCCGCGCCACAGCACCAGCCATAGCCCGCCTGCCACCATCAGCCCGAACGCCGCCTGTGGCATCGCCGGGGCGAGCGTCACTCCGCCGGGAAGCGTGGCGGTCCATTCGGCCAGCGCGATCAAGAGCGACAGCGTCCATTTGACGAGCAGCCACACCGGGCCGGCGAGCCCGAGCGGATCGAGCAGCAACGCAACCGCCTCCAGCGGCATGATGACAAAGGTGGTGAGCGGAATGGCGATGATGTTGGCGAACGCGCCATAAGCGCCCATTCGGTTGAAGTGATAGAGACCGATCGGCGCGAGCGCCGCCTCGACGACAATGCCGGTCAGCAGCAGCCCTGCAAGCAGCCGAAGGAACGCCGCCCACCATGGCTCCTCGCGCCGCATCAGCCGCTCGCGCACCCAGGGAACCTCGTGCAGAGCGACAATGGCGGTGACGGCGGCGAAGGATAGCTGGAAGCTCGCGCCGATCAGCGCCTCGGGCAGGATCAGCAGGATCATGAAAGCGCCCGCCGCCACCAGCCGGAGCGTGATTGCCTCCCGTCCCAGGGCAAGCCCCAGCAGCACCAGCAGCGCTGCTATGCAGGAACGCACGGTCGGCACCTCCCCGCCCGCAAGCAGGCTGTAGCCGACGCCCGCCCCCGCGGCCGCGATTGCGCCGATCAACGACAGATGCCAGTGCGTCGCGGCGTGCATCGAAAGCGCAAGCAATCTCCGCGTGGCGATCATGACGAAGCCGACCACCGCCGTCACATGGAGGCCGGAGATCGACAGCAAATGGGTAAGGCCCGAATCGCGCAGCGCCTGCGCGACATCGTCGGGAACGCCGCCCTGATCGCCGGTCACAAATGAGGCGGCGACCCCCCCTTCCGCGTCGCCCACGCTGATCTGAACATGCGCGGTCAGCCGCCCCCGAACGCGATCGAGCCACGCCCAGAAGCCGCCGCTGGGTGGCGAAAGCGTCCGTGGCTCGCCGAACCCACGCCCGGTGGCGCCGATGCCCTTGAACCACGCAAGCCGCGCGAACTCATAACCGCCCGGCACTGACGCGGGCGCGGGCGGCATCAACCGGGCGCGAAGGCTGATCCGCGCGCCGGACTGAACCGCTGCCGCATCGCTGTCGGGAAAGGAGACGCGGACCCTGAGGCCGGGATGCTCGCCCTCATCGACCAGCGTGATCCGCGTCACGCCTCGCCCGACAAGCCGCTCGACACGTTCCACCTTGCCCGTGACGGATGTGGTAACCGGCCTATCGAGCCGGGGCGCGGCCACCCGCTCCGCCCGCATCCAGACCAGGGCGAGGCCGATGGCGGCGACGAGGCCGAACCACAGGGCGAGCCTTCCCACCCTGCCGCCAAGCGCCGATCCACCTGCCGCGATTGCGCCAAACGCCCCCAGAGCCGCGATCCACAGCCCAGGCGAAGGCAGGACGAACCATAGTGCAACGCCAAGCCCGAGCGAGACCGGAAGCCACAGCGCGAACTGCGGTGCCTGCTCCGTCAGCCAGCCATCGGCAAGGCTCCGCGCACGCTGCCAAAGCGCACGCGCACCAACCGTCGAAAAGCCGGTTTGTGCCCATCTGGACGCTATGCTAGACACCCGCCGCCTTACCCCCGCCGCTTCCTTAACAGGCCGGTGATAGCTGGAGAAAGCCTGCGTGTCCGCAAGCGCGAAGAATAATGGAATCGTGACCCGGTTCGCTCCCTCGCCCACTGGTTTCCTGCACATCGGCGGCGTGCGGACGGCGCTGTTCAACCTGCTGTTCGCCCGGCATCATGGCGGCGAATTCAAGCTGCGGATCGAGGATACCGACCGCGCGCGCTCGACGGATGCAGCCATTGCCGCCATTCTTGACGGGATGCGCTGGCTGAACCTCGATTGGGACGGCGAGACCGTCTATCAGTTCGCCCGCCAAGCCCGTCATTCCGAAGTCGCCCATCAGCTTCTGGCCGGCGGCCATGCCTATAAATGCTTTGCCACTCCGCAGGAGCTTGAGGAGATGCGCGCCGCCCAGCGCGCCGCCAGGCAGCCGATGCGATATGACGGCCGCTGGCGCGACCGCGATCCTTCCGAAGCCGGTCCGGACGCGCCCTTCGTCATCCGCCTCAAGGCCCCGCACGAGGGCGAGACGGTGATAGAAGACAAGGTGCAGGGCCGCGTCACCGTGCAGAACAGCGAACTCGACGACATGGTCCTGCTGCGTTCGGACGGCACGCCCACCTATATGCTGGCGGTGGTGGTCGACGATCACGATATGGGCGTCAGCCATGTGATCCGTGGCGACGATCATCTGAACAACGCCTTCCGACAGCTTCAACTCATCCGCGCCCTGGGCTGGGCGGAGCCGGTCTATGCGCACATCCCGCTGATCCATGGAGCCGACGGGGCAAAGCTGTCCAAGCGCCATGGGGCATTGGGGGTAGAGGCCTATCGCGACGAGTTGGGCATCCTCCCCGAAGCGCTGGAGAATTATCTGCTCCGCCTTGGCTGGGGACATGGCGACGACGAGATCATCAGCCGCGCCCAGGCCATAGAATGGTTCACGCTGGAGGCGGTCGGACGTGCGCCGGCGCGCTTTGACGCCAAAAAGCTGGAGAGCGTGAATGCGCATTATATCCGCGCTGCGGACGACGCGCGCCTGGCGGCGCTTGTCGCTCCCCGCATCGCCGCGCTGCTTGATCGTCCGCTAACCGATTCGGACCGGCAGCTTCTGCTTCGCAGCATCCCGGAGTTGAAGCCAAGAGCAAAGGATTTGAATGAGTTAGCCGAGAGCGCGCTCTACCTCTTTCGCATTCGCCCCTTAAATCTCGACGAGGGGGCTCAGAAGTTGCTAGAGGGCGATGGACGCAGACTGCTGGCCCAGGCCCGCAATGCTCTTGGCGAGCTTCCCGAATGGACCGCGGAGCGACTGGATTCGGCAGTGCGTGGCGCGGCGGAGGCGGCCGGCACGGGATTGGGCAAGGTCGCGCAGCCGTTGCGTGCCGCGCTGACCGGCCAAAGCAAATCGCCCGGTATCTTCGATGTGCTCCTCCAGCTGGGGCGCGAGGAAAGCCTGGGCAGGATGGACGATCAACTTTAGGCCCGTTATGGGCCGGTGCATTATTCAAGGAGGGTAGGTGTATGGCGGACAAGACTGTGGCGCTGAAGATCGGCGACAGCGAAAAGAGCTACCCTGTTCTATCCGGCTCGGTCGGGCCGGACGTCATCGACATCCGCAAGCTCTACGGCGAAACCGGCGCGTTCACCTATGATCCGGGCTTCACCTCCACGGCCAGCTGCGAATCCAAGATCACCTATATCGACGGCGACGAGGGCGTGCTGCTCCATCGCGGCTATCCGATCGGCCAGCTGGCCGAACAGTCCAGCTTCATGGAAGTGGCCTATCTGCTGCTGCGCGGGGAACTGCCGAGCAAGACCGAACTGGACAGCTTCATCCACACCATCACGCGCCACACCATGGTGCATGAGCAGCTTGCCATGTTCTATCGCGGTTTCCGCCGCGACGCGCACCCCATGGCGATCATGTGCGGCGTGGTGGGCGCGCTGTCCGCCTTCTACCATGATTCCACCGACATCGACGATCCGGTGCAGCGGATGATCGCCAGCCACCGGCTGATCGCGAAGATGCCCACGATCGCGGCGATGGCGTATAAATATTCCGTCGGTCAGCCGTTCCTCTATCCGGACAACAGCCTCAGCTATACCGGCAATTTCCTGCGGATGACCTTTGGCGTTCCGGCGGAGGAATATGTCGTCGACCCCGTGGTCGAAAAGGCGATGGACCGGATCTTCATCCTTCATGCCGACCATGAGCAGAACGCATCCACGTCGACCGTCCGTCTCGCCAGCTCATCGGGCGCGAACCCGTTTGCCTGCATCGCCGCTGGCATCGCATGTCTGTGGGGCCCCGCGCATGGCGGCGCGAACGAGGCTGCGCTCAACATGCTGCGGGAAATCGGCACGCCCGACCGGATTCCGGAATATGTCGCCCGCGCCAAGGATAAGGACGATCCGTTCCGCCTGATGGGCTTTGGCCACCGGGTCTACAAGAACTATGATCCCCGCGCCACGGTGATGCAGAAGACGGCCGCCGAAGTGCTCGAAAAGCTGGGCGTGAAGGACCCGGTTTTCGACGTCGCGCGCGAGCTGGAGCACATGGCGCTCAACGACCCCTATTTCATCGACAAGAAGCTCTATCCGAACGTCGATTTCTATTCGGGCATCATCCTGTCGGCGATCGGCTTCCCGACCACCATGTTCACCGTGCTGTTCGCGCTGGCCCGCACCGTGGGCTGGGTCGCGCAGTGGAACGAGATGATCGAGGACCCGGCGCAGAAGATCGGCCGCCCGCGTCAGCTCTACACCGGCCATACGCAGCGGGACTATGTGCCCGTCGACAAGCGCTAGAAACGGCTCAGGCGCGCGGCAACCTCAGGGTGAACCGCGCGCCGCTTTCGGGCGATTCCGTCACCAGAATGTCGCCCCCCAACGCGCGGGCGAGCGCGCGGGAAATGTAGAGCCCCAGCCCGCTGCCTTCCGCATTCTGGCGGAGCCGCTCGAACTTGGTGAAAACCCGCTCCCGGTCGGCTTCGGCCACGCCGCCGCCCTGATCGTCGACCGATATTCTCGCCTCACCTTCCCCCACCTCCAGAGCCAGCCGGACAGGACCGGCGTCGCCCGCAAACTTCACCGCGTTCTGGATGAGGTTGATGAGTATCTGGAGCGCGCGGCCGCGATCGGCCCTTACGATCACCGACACCGGGGGTGAGCGCCATATGATGCTGGAGCCGCTTGCAGCCGCGCGTTGGGAAACGATCGCCCGCGCCTCTTCCGCCAGGGTCGTCAGATCGACATTCTCGATCAGCAATGAAACCGTGCCGGACTCGATCGCTGCGACATCGAAAACATCGTCGATCAACGTCCGCAGATGGCGCGCGGCGGTCGTAATGTCACCCGCATAGTCCGTATATACGCTTTTCAGATGGCCGAAGCTTTGGGAGCGGATCGCCTCGGCCTGCCGCGTGATCTTCTCCAGCGGTGCGCGAAGCACGTCCGTCATGGGGAACGCGCCGTCGGGTTCGGCCTCGCCCTCTGCCATGGGTGACGGCGCCGCTCGTGTTTTCGAAGCGGCCGGCGGGGCGACAGGGCGCTCCACCTCCACGGCGGTGCCGCGAAAGCCCGCCAGCTCCTCCCCGTCAAAAACGGGCCGGGCGTTCAGCCGATAGAAGCGGGCTGGCGCATGGTCCTTTACCTCGACGATGCGATTGCTGAACCACTCGGCCGGGTCTGCCGATGACCGGAAATCCGTATCTCCGTCCGCCGTGGCGGGAAAAGGCCACAACAGCGCCGCCATGGGCCTTCCGACAAGGATCGCCGCAGGCTGGCCGAACACCGCAGTCACCGTTTCCGACAGCGAGGTGAAACACAGGCTGGCGTCCGCTTCCCACAGCCAATCGGCCGAAGCGCGCAGAAAATCCTGCTCCCGGACCGCACCCTCAAGCGCATGTTCCATCGCTCCGCCGGTGCCGTTCCAGTCGAACAGCTGCAGATCGGCCTCTTCGCCGTCGGGAATCACGCGCGCCCAATAGGTGACGTTGTTCGGCCCGTCCGCCAGAAGCACCGGCGCGCTCAGGGGCATGGAAAGTGCCACCGCGCGGCGGATCAGCGACGGCAGGCCGGGCAGCGCGATCGGATCCCCCTCCCCGCCTCCACAGCGGCGATGCAGGGCGAGCAGCTCCGGCGTGACCGTGACGGCCCGTCCATCGGCGTGGAAACGGCCCGAATATATGGCAGGGGCTTCGATCGTCGCGGTGGCCATCAGTTCGCCCCCGCCGCAACTTCGTCAATTGCCGTCCGATATTGCCGGTCAAGCCGCCAGAGCTGGAGAACGGAACGGGCGCCGGCAATCTCCATCCGGTCGAACGCTTCCATCGCGATCACCAGCGCCTCTGGCGGTTGCGGATGCGTGCCGTCGCGCAGCCGCTGCATCAGCATCAATATCGAAGCCGCCATGTCGCGCGGCATGTCGATGGCGCGGAGCAACACCACCATGGAATCGACGCCCGGATCGGAAACGATCGCCCAGCTGGTGGCGAAATCTATTTTGGCGCGAACCGCGAGTCCGGCGACGAACAGGCTGATGCGCGACTGGCGGAGCGACGCGCGGATGAAATCGTCGGTCAGATCGTCCAGTTCGTGCAGTCGCTCGGCCAGCCGCATGGCCCGTTCTTCAAGCTTGTTGTCGATCTCATGGGCGGCGATGCCGCGACGGGCGGCGGACTGGATGAGGGCGTCGATCTTGCCCGGGTCGATCTCGAACCGCTTCAGAATATAATCGCGCAGCGCCGCCGAGACCCACCAGTACATGCGATAGGCAAGCTCCGGCGGCAGGTCGGCACGGGAGAGCAGCGGTTCCTGAAAGCGGTCGAAACGCTTGCTTTCGGCGACCAGCATCTCCATCGCCCGGCGCGATAGCGTGGCGTCGGGATTGCGGATCAGCGCCTCGATCACATCCGGTCCCGCCTTTTCGACCAGCGCCTCGGCCACGGCGGCGGACACGTCGTTGCGAAGCGCAATCGCCATGCGGTGCTCTTCCGCCCGGCGCAGCACAACGTCGATCAGGTCCTGGTCCTGAAGCACCTTGCTTCGTTCCAGCACCGCCTGGGCGACCTCGATCTCGTCATTGGCGAGCACGGACTGAAGCTCGGGCAGCGGGTCCGGCCCGCGCAGCAACGCCTCGACCAGATACTGCCGAACCTCGATCTCAAGCGATCCGATGAGCTTGCGAAGCACATCGGTCATCATCGCGCGCTGGTGATCGGACAGGCGATGGCGCTCGGGAAGGAACAGATCGACGATCGCATTGGTCAGTTCTGTCTTGGCCGCGCGCGAACGGTCGGCCGCCAGATCCAGCAGCCGGTCGACATTCACCGTATCGCCCAGTTTCTTCGCCATTCACCCGTCGAAATTGTCCAACGAGGCAAATGTTTACTCGCAATTGCGTTAAAGCGAGCCTAACCCTGAAGGGTAGATACCAATGGCCCGGTGCGCCCTCTCAAGAGCTAGAAGCGGGTGCGCCAGCTTGCCTCGAAATCGATGGCGTTGGGTGAACGCCCCGGCGTGCCTGGCAAGTCGTTCATATAGCGGCCTTCCAGTCGCAGATCGCCGAATTGCGTTGGCACCATGACGCCAAGCGTGCCGATGCTGATATTCTCGGGATTGGCCGAAAGCCGGTGATCCGCGCGCGCGGTGATGTTGAGCTTCGCCTTGCGGAACGACCCGTAATAGCGCCGGTTGGCGGTGTCGGTGACTGCCGCGTCAAAGCTCAGCAGTTCCGAGTCGGTGTCGACCGAATTTCCGATCGGCTGGTCGCGGTAGGTGAAGCCGTCGAAATAGATGAAGTTGCGATAGACGATGCCCGGTTTGCGATCGCCGGTCGTCAGTTCCCATGCATAGGTGTCGGTCCATTCGCCGCCCAGTTCCCAGCTTGCGCCGCCGCCGCCCAGCGGGCCGGAGAATTTCGCACCCGCCATGCGCGCGAACTTGTCGATGATGATGTTGTCCTCATCCTCCGCCTCCATCTCGCCATAAAGGCGCGCAGTGACGGGGCCGATGCGGGTGGTGTAGCTCAGGTCGAACCCGGCGATCTGGTTGCCCGGCTCGTTCGGGGTGCCCGTGTTGTCGGCATTACCGAACCCGGTCAGCGCCTTGCCGATGGTGTTGAACCCGCAAGGCCGGTTATCGCCGCACAGCTGAAGCGCACGGTTGAGACCGATTTCGAGGCCCGGCGCGGGCGCGAAATCAAAGCGCATTGCGATCACCTTAGCATTGTCGAAATCGCGCCGGTTGCCAAGGTCGCCCACGAACATGTCGAACCGCCACGGCCCGAGCCAGCGCAGCACCGGAAAGTCGATGGGATGCGCCGCCAGCCGCTTGAAACCGATCTTGGGGAATGGCCGGGCCGAGGTGGAGAAAAGCAGCGAACCGCTGTTGCCCGGCCCCCACCAATGCTCCACGAACCCGCCATAGACCGCCCAGTTGCCCAGCTTGTAGGCGGCGTAGGTCTGGTCCAGATGCCAGTCGTTCCCAAGCTGATGTCGCCGATAGCCGCCGCCCAGGCTGATGTAGAGGTTGCCGAGCTGCTGGGTCACGCGCAGTTCGCCGTCAAAATCCTCGCGCGCGCCTGCGCCGAAGTCGCGAATCAGCGCCGGACGGTCGGTATAGGTCACGGTCGCTTCGCCGCCATTCGGCTGGTCGGCAAGTTCGGCGACGCGCTGCAGCCTTTGCGCGGCGGCGCGCAGATCAGGCGGAAGCTGTGCGTCGTCCGCCGCGCGGGCGAGGTCGGACATGACGGCCCAGGGCAAGGGCCAGGCATTGGTCGGGCCGTTGATGATCCGCGCGGCCTTCAACCGCTCCACATCCTCGCGCACCTGGACGTCGCCGGGCTCGATCCACGGACCTGCCAGAGCGGGCGCGGAAACAGACAGCATGGCGGCCGCCATCAACAAGGACCAACGCATCTAAACCCCCTTTTTAACCGGCTTTTCTCAGTACGGCATGACCCTGGCCGGCCTGATCCTGACCTGAAAGCCACGCAGCGGCCTGCGCCATCGCCCGTGGATCGTCAACGTCGATCCAGTCAAGATCGCTGCAATCGACCGTTTCCGCGCGGCGATATTCCGCAAGAACGTCAACCGCCATGCTGATGGACGGCGATTCCAGACGCTCCAGCACGTCGAAGAACGGCGTCGTCACTGCGAAAACGCCGGTGTCATAAGCATTATGCGGCTCGATACCCTTGCCGATCGCGACGATGCGCGTGCCGTCCGTCTCCACGCAGGTGACGTCGTCCGGGTCGATCCACGGATGCCCGAGGCGGCGGTCGACACCAAGGCGCAGCCCCTGCCCCGCCCCCGCTTCCGCCATGCGCCGGTAGAGCGCCGGATCGACCAGATGGTCGCACATGGCGAGCAGCGCGGGCTGGCCGCCCACAAGAGCGCTCGCGGCACGGGCGGACACGCCGTTCGGCAAGCGCCAGTCGGGCGTCCGGACCGTTTCGACCGGGAGGGGCGTGTTCCGCCCCGCCAGATGCGCCTCGACGTCATCCGCCCTATAGCCGGTCACCACGATCGCGCGGCCAAGCCCCGCCTGGGCCAGCCCTTTCAGCGCATGGTCCAGCAGGGCCACGCCGCCCACCGGGCAAAGTGGCTTGGAAGGGCCTGCCTCCCGAAGCCGGCTTCCCTCTCCGGCCGCCAGCAGGATCGCAGTCCGGATCACGCGGCGGCGTCGGCGATGAACGCTTCGACCGCGTTGAACGCCTTGTCGTCGGGCATTTGTTCAGGCGGATGCTTGCAGAAATAGGCGGCGGGCGCGAGGATCGGTCCGCCAAGGCCCCGGTCGCGGGCAATCTTGGCGCAGCGGATCATATCGATCGCCACTCCGGCAGAATTGGGGCTGTCTTCCACCGACAGGCGAAGTTCCAGGTTCAGCGGCACGCCGCCGAACATACGGCCTTCCATTCGCAGGAAGCAGACCTTGTTGTCGTTCTGCCATGCGACATAGTCGGATGGGCCGACATGGATATTCTCGTCCTCCAGCCGCTGTTCGGCGACCGATTGCACGGCCTCCGTCTTTGACTTTTTCTTCGACGCCAGCCGCTTGCGGTTGGTCATGTTGAGGAAGTCGGTGTTGCCGCCGGTGTTGAGCTGATAGGTCCGGTCCAGACGCACGCCGCGCTTGTTGAACAGGTCGGTCAGCACCCGGTGGACGATCGTCGCGCCAAGCTGCGCCTTGATGTCGTCGCCGATGATCGGAACGCCGGCCTCGGTGAAACGCTTCGCCCATACCGGATCGCTGGCGATGAAGACGGGGATGTTGTTCACGAATGCGACGCCAGCCTCCAGCGCGCATTCCGCGTAAAACTCGGTCGCTTCCTGGCTTCCGACCGGCAGATAGTTCATCAGAACCTCGGCCCCGCTTTCCCTCAGCACGCGCACGACCTCCGCCCTGTCGGGTTCCGGAGCGTCCGCGACGTCGAACGTGCGGTCGATCGGATAATCCTCCATATGGTCGGCCACGCCATCAAGGATGCGGCCCATCAGCACGGTGGTTCCGGTGGGCGGAACATGGTCGCAAAACACAGTCGTGCAGTTCGGACGGGCGAAAATCGCCTCGGACACGTCCTTGCCGACCTTGCGCCTGTCGACGTCCCACGCCGCGACGATATCGATATCGCGCGGCCGGTATCCGGCCATATCCCAGTGGATGAGGCCGATAGCTTCGTTTGCCCCGCCATTGGAATAGTGCGCGACGCCCTGAACGAGCGAACTGGCACAGTTGCCGACACCGACGATTGCTACCTTTATTCCCATGAACCGATTTCCATTCACCACACGTCAGACCGTGACACGCTTTTTAGTTAACGGGTCGTTCCTGCTTTGGCAGGAACGCGTATCTGGACTTCCTGAAATTTTCCGCGACAGGCGGCAGGTGCTCTAGCGCATAGCTGCGCATAGTGGAAAAGAAGAATCCCTGCGCAATAAAAAATGTCACGGCGCTGTAAACGGCGATTGCAATAAAGCCCGATTCCCACGCGCCGAACACGGCGAAGGGAACGAGCAGCCAAAAGAAGGTGTTCCGCCTTCCGGCGACCAGCCGGACACGGCGCTGCCAGACGCCCGCATCGTCGAGCTGACGCCCGGTATAACGGTTGAAGAACTCGCCCTGCACGGCTTCGGCAAGCGCAAAGGCGATGGTGATCCCGGCAAGCACCCACGGCCCGTAATGGCCCGCCGTGCTGGATAAATAGCCGCCAAGCGCGATGAAGGCCCCATATTCGACGATCTTGTCGGCGACATGCTCCAGATCCCCCCAGCGCGAATATTGCAGCCGCGTGCGCGCCAGCTTTCCGTCCACGCCATCCAGCGGACCAAGGAACAGCATCAGGAGCAGCCCTGTCCAGAGCCAGCCCGTCGCAAATGCGGCAATCGAGGCAAAACCCACGACCGCCGTTATCAGCGTAACCATATTGGGCGTGATCGGCGTCGGCAGCAAAAGCCGGACCATCATGTTCTCGATGGGCGGATGGATGAAGCGCGCCGGCCAGTCCAGGCAGCCCTTCTGCGCCTGTGCGAGCAGCGCATCGCCGCACGCCGCCGACTCTGCCCGGTTGCGCGGCATCTCAAGCACCAGCGGCACTTCGCGCCGGCGGTTGGGCACGTAAAGGGGAACGTCGTCCCAGGGCATGCGCGCAGCCCCCGACTGCACGGCGGTGCGCAGCAGCGTGGATTGCAGGTCCCAATCGCCGAAGCGGCGCGACACCTCTCGAACCATCGTTCCGGGAAGCAGCGCCAGGCCCGCCCAGCGGGCGGTTGCATCAATCCGCTCGAACCCCTCGTCGCCGTCATCCTCGCGCACCATCAGCACCGGTGCGCCCGATTCCTCGACCAGCCGCGTCAGCAGCCGGTCGTCGCAGACCAGCCCTTCGGCGAACACCACGACCATGCAGTCAGGCTGGATCAGATCTCCCGCCTCTGCGACGTTGCGTGCGATTTCGGGATTGATCCCCTCGCCGCGAAGCCGGGCGAGCGCAGAATTCAGCTCGGGCGAGGCGCGGTCGGCGCAGATCACGAGATGTTCAGCGCCTGCGCGCGCGGCGAGGCGCGCCTGCCGTTCCACCACGGTCCATCCGGCAAGCGGAAGGAGCCCGGCGGGGGTCCGATTTTCCGGCATTTCATGATGTGCGAACAGAAGCGCCGTCAGCGGCAACGCCGCCTCCTTGCCCAGATGGAAAGAATGAGCGACTTCCTAGTCGCCTCTGATGAGGATTGCCAAGCATTGACTTGATCTGTCATGGCCCGCGGGGAAGAAAAAGCGGTGATGATGACTGCACTGGCATCCGATGGCTCCCGCGATCCCGCGATCGAGTCCGTCAGCAATCTGTGGCTTATCCACCCGCTCTCGCGCGCAGGGCTGGGCTGGGCGCTGAGGCGTGGCGTTTCTGCCAATATGGTGTCGATCGCGGGGTTGCTGCTGGGGATTGCCTCCGCCCTCGCCTATTTTCACTGGCAAAACCCGCTCTGGGCTGCGGCAGGCCTGCTGCTTTCGCTCGGCTGGCTGGTGGCGGACGGCCTCGACGGGATGATCGCCCGCGCCACCGGCACCAGCAGCGCTGCGGGCCGGGTGCTGGACGGCATATGCGACCACGGCGTGTTCATCTGCATCTATGTCTCGCTGGCGTTTTCGCTGGGCTTTGCCTCATGGGCCTGGCTCGCCGCCGTCGCGGGCTTGTTCCACGCAATTCAGTCAAGCCTCTATGAAAGCGAGCGGGCGCGCTATCACCGGCGGATCAGGGCGGGCGTCGGGGCTCCCGACCGTATCAAACCGCAAGTCACCGGAGTGGGCCTTTACGACAAGGTCTTTCACGCGCTGGACCGCTGGGCCGCCCCTTTCGACAGGCGAATGGCCGCCAGCGCCGATCCTCCGGGGCTTGCCCGTCATTACCGCGAAGCGGCGCGGCCGCCGATGAAGCTGATGTCGCTGTTAAGCTCCAATGCGCGGGCGTTCACCGTCTTTCTGGCGGCCGTCGCGGGCGATCCGCGCCTGTTCTGGTGGTTCCAGATCGGGCCGCTGACCCTGGTCGCTATCCTCGCGATTTTCTGGCACAGATGGGCCGAAAATCGGGTTCGCGACTGAAATCTTGCGTGGAACCGCATGATAATTCGGCCAAATGGGCTGGAATGTCGCACCAATGATGGTAAACATTCTATATGAGCGGGGCTGGAAAACAAGCACTCGGGCGCAACGCGCAAGGCAGCGCACCCGTCGACATTCATAGCCTGAGGGAGATGGATGCGGATGATTACAACTCCGGCTATGGGCGAAGCACCCTTCATTTGCCGCCGCCACGGTCGTTGACCGGCACCATATTGAAGCTTGGCGCGGTGGCCGGCTTTCTGTGGCTGGCGCTGGCCACGGCGGCGCTCTACCTGCTGAATTTCGACAGCCCGGCAAGCCGCCTTGACCTGGTCGAATGGGCGGCCGTCATCGCTGCCGTCTGCGGGCCGCTGGCGCTGATCGGTGTTGCTGTGATGGTGGGGCTCAGGATCGACGCGGCGCGCGGCGCATTGCTTGTCGGCCATGCCCAGGCGCTGTTCGACAACGCCAGTTCCTCCATGCATGCCGAGATCGACAGCCTGCGCACCGCGCTTGCCACCATGCACAATGAAATTGCGGGACGCCGGGCAGAGGTGGATCAGCAGGCGCAGAAGCTTCTGGCCGCAGGCGACGGCTTTTCGCAACAGATGAGCCAGACCACGGGCCATCTTTCCGGCGAGACGGACAGGCTGCTGAAAGTGGCCGAGGCGCTGGATCAGAGCGCCGCCCAGGCCAAGGCCGACATGGGCGTCGTCATTGCCGATCTTCCCCGGGTGGAGACGCTGGCTCGCTCGGTCGGCGAAACCATTCGGACGCTGGGAAGCGAGGCGCGCACCCAGGCCGGCGATCTGGAAGTCGGATTGAGCCGGCTTGCTCAGGAATCAAGTGCGGCACAGGAAGCGTCGGCGATCGCGACGCAGCGCATCACCACGCAGGTGACGCAGATCGAGCTGGCCACCGAACGGACCGGCAACCAGATCGAAACGCTGACCGCCCGGCTGAACGAGAATGTCGACAGTGCACTCGTCCGCACCGCCGAGGCCGTGGAAGCAACGCGCAACAGCGTCAATCTGCAGTCCGAAGCAATGCTTGGCGCGGTGGAATCGGCAAGGCTCACCCTGGCGGAGATCGGCGACGAGGCGTCGCGGAAGCTGGCGGGGAATGTCGAGCAGCTTTCCGTCCAGTTCGCCGGACTTGAGCGGCTTGTCGACGAACAGGACAGCCGCGTCCGGACGATGATCTCCCATCTGAGCACCGGGCTGGCCGAGGTGGAGGCCCAGGTTGCGGCGCTGGGCGACGCGGGCGTCGTGCAGACCGAACAACTCGGCGTGTCGGTCTCGCAGCTGAAGGAGGCGCTGAACAGCATCTCGCAGCCGCTATCCGAAAGCGATACCGGAACCAGTCGCCTGATCGAGCGCATAGGCCAGATGCGGACGACGCTTGGGGAGGTGAACGAGATCGCGAACGGCAGTCTTCCGCAGAATCTGGTCGCCGCCAATGATGTGGCCGCACAGACGCGCGCGGCGCTTGCCGACGCGCAGGCCGAGATTGCCGAGGTCGACGCAAGGCTCATGCAGTTGCGCAGCGCCGCCGACGCGATGCGGGACGTCTCCCGCGACAGCCTCGGCGTGCTCGACAGCGGCGTCGCTGGCGCGGCGGAGCGACTGGCCGCGCTCACGGCCGGGCTGGAGGAGAGCCGCAGCCGCCTGACCGCGATAGAAAGCGAATCCGAGGATGTCGGCTTCAAGGCGGCGTCGACGCTGATCGAGGCGATCGGCCGCGCCCGCGAGGCTGCCAGCCAGGCTGCCGATCACGCGCGCGCTGTGTTCGCTGGCGTCGCCGAAGAGGCGCAGGCTGCCTTCGCGCGCTCGAACGAGGAAAGCCTGAAGTCCGTGCTTGATGAAGCGGTCGTGTCGCGGCTCGCCGACCTCAAGACCGCGAGCGAGGAAGCTGTGGCGGCGGCGCAGGGCGCGGCCGAGCGGCTAGCGCGGCAGATGCTGACGATCGCCGACACCACCGCCAGCGTCGAGGCGCGCATCGCCGAGGTGAACACGCAGGTCGAAGAACAGAACAAGGAGGAGTTTTCCCGCCGTTCCGCCCTGCTCATCGAATCGCTCAATTCCACCGCGATCGACATCGCCAAGATCATGTCGAACGAGGTGACGGACACGACTTGGGCCGCCTATCTGAAGGGCGATCGCAGCGTCTTCGCGCGGCGCGCCGTCCGCCTGCTGGACAGCGGCGAAGCCAAGGCCATCCTGCGGCATTATGAGGAAGAGCCCGAGTTCCGCGACCAGGTGAACCGCTATATCCACGATTTCGAGGCGGTGATCCGCCGCGTCCTGGCCGAGCGTGACGGCGGCCCCATGGCGGTGGCGATGCTTTCTTCCGACGTGGGCAAGCTTTATGTGGCGCTCGCCCAGGCGATCGAGCGGCTGCGGGCGAACTGACAGCTCCCCTTGCCGATCGGCATGGTCAATCGGCCGTGTTGAACCCTGCCGGCTCGGGAACCGGAAATGTGCCGAGCGTCACCCAGCCGTAGACGTAATTGGCGTAGAACACCGCGAACAGCGCGCTCGCCAGCAGCGTCGTCCACACGACCTTGCGTTTCAGATCGTGCCGATGGGGTGCGCTGTCCGCATGGCCCTTGCCGCGCTCTTCCCCCATCTCCTCGCTGGTTTTCACCCCGATCGGCAGGATGACGAACAGCGACAGCGTCCAGAACAGCGCGTAGATGGCGAGGATGGAGGTGAGCTTCATCGGCGGTCAGTCCAGCCTGACGATGCTGACTTCCATGATCGGCTTCTTGCCGGTCCATGCGGTGGCGGTGCGGCGGGCGGCAAGGCGCAACGCCTCGCGGAACCTGTCGTCGCTCTTGTCGCCATCGGATTTGACGGTAGCGGCGAGTTTCTCGCGCACTTCCTCAAGAAAGGCGTCCCGATCCTCCTCCACGGGGACGCCTTGCGCCGTCACCACGGGGGCGGCCGCCAGTTTGCCGTTGCGGCCAAGCACGACCGTGACCGCCATATAGCCGTGCACGGAAATGCGGCGGCGGGCGTTGATCGTCGCACCATCGGCGGGCAGGATGACGTCGCCGTCCAGCACCAGTCGACCCACCTTCTCATGGCTGATCACCTGGGGAGCGCCTGGCGCGAGACGGATCACGGAACCGTTCTTCGGCACCACCGTTTCCGGGACGCCCTGCGCCAGCGCAAGACGGGCATGTTCCACCATATGCCGCATCTCGCCATGCACCGGCACGACGATATGCGGCTTCAGCCAGCCGTACATGGCGGCAAGCTCCGGACGGCCCGGATGGCCCGACACATGGATCAGGGCCTGGCGGTCCGTCACCATCTGCACGCCCGCCTCGGCCAGCTGGTTCTGGATGCGCCCGATGGCGATTTCATTGCCCGGTATCTGCTTTGACGAAAAGACGACCGTATCGCCCGCCGTCAGCTTGATCGGATGGTTGTTGCCCGCAATCCGGCCAAGCGCGGCCATCGGCTCCCCCTGCCCGCCGGTCGCGATGATCATCACCTGATCGCGCGGCAGGTTCATCGCCGTGTCGAAGTCGATCGTTTCGGGAAAGTCGGTGAGGTAGCCGACGCTTTTTGCCGCCTTCGTGATCCGCTCCAGCGAACGACCGGCGATCGCAAGCTCGCGACCGGTGTCGCGGGCGACCTGGCCCAGCGTGTGAAGGCGGGCCGCGTTCGACGCAAAGGTGGTCACCACCACCCGGCCCGGCGCATCCGCGATGATCTGGTCCAGATCGGCGCGCACATCGCTCTCCGATCCGGACGCCTCGGGATTGAAGACGTTGGTGGAGTCGCCGATCACCGCAAGCACGCCTTCCGCGCCGATGGCGGTCAACTCCGCGGCGGTGGAGGGGGAGCCGAGCACCGGATCCTCGTCCAGCTTCCAGTCACCGGTGTGGAACACCTTGCCGAAGGGCGTGTCGATCAACAGCGCATTGCCCTCCGGAATCGAATGGGCAAGCGCGACATAGCGGCACGAGAACGGCCCCAGGTTCACAGTCCCGCCAAGCTCGATGATGTTCAGCTTCACCCGGTTGGCGATGCCCTCTTCCTCCAGCTTGGACCGGATGAGAGAGGCCGTGAAGGGCGTGGCGTAAAGCGGCACATCGCCCAGATCCTCCACCAGATAGGGAATCGCGCCGATGTGATCTTCATGGCCATGGGTCAGCACCACGCCCAGCAGGTCGTTGCGCCGTTCCTCTATGAAGGCGAGATCGGGCAAAACCAGATCGATGCCCGGCACGGTCGGATCACCGAATGTAAGGCCCAGATCCACCATCAGCCACTTGCCGCGACAACCGTATAGATTGACGTTCATTCCGATCTCGCCCGACCCGCCGAGCGGCAGGAAGATCAGCTCGTCACCAGGAACCATGATTTGCAAACTCTTAGCTGGAGGTATTGCGCCGATGGATCAGCGCCAGCCCCTTGATTGTGAGATCGCCATCGACATGATCGAAGATGGCGGTGTGCTTTTCGAACAGAAGCGCGAGGCCTCCGGTGGCGACGACCTTGGCGGGCCGCCCCACTTCCGCGCGGATGCGGCCGATCAGCCCTTCGATCAGGCCGATATAGCCCCAATAGACGCCGCTGTGCATCGCGTCCACCGTGGTGCGGCCGATCACCGGCTGGCCCTGTTCCGGCGCTTCTATGACGATCTTCGGCAACCGGGCGGCGGCCGCCGCCAGCGCATCGAGCGACAGGTTGATTCCCGGCGCGATGATTCCACCCTTATAGGCCCCTGCGAAATCGACCACGTCGAATGTCGTCGCCGTGCCGAAATCGACGACCACCAGATCGCCGCCATAGAGATGGTGCGCGGCAAGCGCGTTGACGATGCGGTCCGCGCCCACTTCCTCCGGCGCGGGCAGATCGATCCGCATGCCCAGGTCGACGCCGGGCGTGCCAACGATGACGGGCTGCTGCCCGAAATATTTGCTGGCCAGCACCTCCAGATTGTGGAGCGCGCGCGGCACCACCGTCGCGATCACTACGGCGTCGATGACGCTCCGGTCCAGCCCGGCGATTTCAAGCAGCTGGAACAGCCAGACGGCATATTCGTCGCCGGTGCGGCGCGGGTCGGTCGCGATCCGCCAGCGCTGGCGGATCTCGTCGCCTTCAACCAGCGCGAAGACGACATTGGTGTTTCCGGCATCAATCGCGAGCAGCATCGGCCCTGTCCCTCATGATCGCCTCGCCCGCGTTAGAGCTGGAAGACATCGCCTGCATGGATGACACGAACCGAACCGTCCGTCATCCGCAGCAGCAACGCCCCATCGGCATCCAGGCCATCATAGCGCCCCTGACAGTCTTCGCCATTGGCCAAACGGGCGGCGAGCAGCGTGCCCGGCGCGTGCGCCCGCGCCATCCAGGCTTCGCGCACGGTGGCAAAGCCCTGCGACCGCCAGCCGGCGACTTCCTTTTCCCAGCACTCCGCCAGCGCCTGCATCAGGGAGTCCGGGGATGGCGCTGCGATCCCGGCGGCGGAAAGTGATATAGCCGGGCGTTCGACATTCCCCGGATGATGCGCGAGATTGACGCCGAAACCCGCGATCACCGCGTCGCCTTCCCGCTCCAGCAGAATGCCGCTCAGCTTCGCGCCGTCCATCAGCAGGTCGTTGGGCCATTTGAGCGATAGCCTTGCCGACGCGACCCAGGCGGAAAGCGCCCGGTGAAGGGCAAGTGCCGCGACGAAGCCAAGCTCCTGGGCTGGCGGATCGTCTTCGCGCAAGCGGATGAGCGTGCTTGCATAAAGATTGCCCGGCTCCGACACCCAGGTCCGCCCCCTGCGTCCGCGCCCTCCCGTCTGCCGGTCCGCGCGGACCCATTGCCCTTCGGGAGCACCCTGGCGGGCAGCGTCGGCCAGCCAGTCGTTGGTCGAGCCAAGCTCGGCAAAGGCCCGAAAGCGCGTGTCCCCGGTCAGAACAGCGCCCTCGCCGCGTTGGCGGTCGCCGCCGACAGAAGCGGGATCGCCAGATAACCCAGCGGGGAGACGAACAGCCCAGTTGCCGCCACCATCGCCATGTTGATGCGGCTGTCTGCCGGTCCATAGGCTTCGGCGGGCTCGTCGAAGTACATCGTCTTCACCACCTTCAGATAATAGAAGGCGCCGATGACCGAGGCGGCGATGCCGATCACCGCCAGCGGCACAAGATCGGCCGCGACGGCTGCGTTGAAGACAAGGAACTTCGGCCAGAAGCCGAACAGCGGCGGGATACCGGCCAGCGAGAACATGAACACCGCCAGCGCCGCCGCCAGCCCCGGCCGCGTGCGCGACAGGCCGGAAAGCGAGGCGATCGTCTCCACCGGCCGACCGTCGAGATCACGCATCTGGAGCACGCAGATGAACGATCCCATCGTCATAGCGACATAGACCGTCATGTAGAACAGCACGGCGGCCACACCCTCGGGCGAGGCGGCGGCAAGGCCGATCAGCGCGAAACCGATGTTGTTGATCGACGAATAGGCGAGCAGCCGCTTGATGCTGGACTGGCCGATCGCGCCCACCGCGCCAAGCACGATGGATGCAAGCGAGGAGAAGATCACGATCTGCCGCCAGTCGGCGACCGCACCGCCGAACGCCTCTACCGCGACGCGCACGAAAAGGCCCATCGCGGCCACCTTCGGCGCGGTGGCGAAGAAGGTCGCTACCGGGGTCGGCGCGCCCTCATAGACATCGGGCGTCCACATGTGGAACGGCACGGCCGAAATCTTGAACGCAAGACCCGCCAGCACAAAGGTGAGGCCGAACAGCACGCCCACCGAGCGTCCCTCGGCCGCGACTGCGGATGCGATGCCCTGGAAGGACGTCGTGCCGGTAAACCCATAGACCAGCGACACGCCGTAAAGCAGCACGCCCGACGCAAGCGCGCCGAGGACGAAATATTTGAGGCCCGCCTCGGACGAACGCACCTCGCCGCGATGGAAGGCGGCAAGCACATAGGCGGCAAGCGATTGCAGCTCCAGCCCGACATAGAGCGACAGCATGTCGCTGGCCGACACCATCATGCCCATGCCGGTCGCACCAAGCAGCAGCAGCACCGGATATTCAAAGCGCGCGGAGTGGCTGCGCTTCATATAGGGCAGCGCCAATATGGTCGCGGCCGCTGCCGACAGGAAGATCAGCGCCTTCAGAAAGGTGGAAAAGCCGTCGGCCACATAAAGCCCGTCATAGCCCACGCCCTCAGGCCCCAGCAGCGCCAGCCCCGCCGCTGCATAAAGGCCGACGCACAGCCAGCTCAGCAGCCCCAGCGAACGGTCGCCACGAAACGCGCCGATCAGCAGCAGGACGAGCGCGCCCACCGCCAGAATGGCTTCGGGCAGCGAAAGCGCGAGGGATTGGGTGAACGATTGCATCAGTGATGGGCCTCGGCTGATTGGGCGGCGGCAGGTGCGGGCTCACCGGCGGCGAGATGGGCGTCGCCCTCGGGCGCTGCGCCCTCGACACGTTCGACAAGGCTGGCGATCGACACCCGCATCGGCTTCAGGAAGCTTTCGGGGTAGACGCCCATCCACAGCACCACCGCCGCGATCGGCGCAAGCAGCCAGAGTTCGCGCGCCGACAGATCGGGCATCGCCGCGACATCGGGCTTGTCGAGCTTGCCATAGGCGATGCGGCGATAGAGGTAGAGCATATAGGCCGCGCCAAGGATGATGCCGGTGGTGGCCACAAACGCCACCCAGCTATGCGCCTCATAAGCACCCAGCAGCACCAGGAACTCGCCGACGAAGCCGCTGGTCCCCGGCAGGCCGACGGAGGCCATGGTGAACAGCAGAAACAGCAGCGCATAGCGCGGCATATTGTCGGAAAGGCCGCCATAGCGGGCGATCTCTCGGGTGTGCAGCCGGTCGTAGATCACGCCCACGCAAAGGAACAGCGCGCCCGACACCAGCCCGTGGCTGAGCATCACGATCATCGCGCCTTCGATGCCCTGGGTGTTGAAGGCGAACAGGCCGATGGTGACGAACGCCATGTGCGCGACGGACGAATAGGCAATCAGCTTCTTCATGTCGGTCTGCACGAGCGCGACGAGCGAGGTATAGACCACCGCGACCATCGACAGGCCATAGACCAGCCAGACGAGTTGCGCCGAGGCTTCCGGGAACATCGGCAGCGAAAAGCGGATGAAGCCATAGCCGCCCAGCTTCAGCAGCACGCCCGCCAGGATCACCGAGCCTGCGGTCGGCGCTTCGACATGCGCGTCGGGCAGCCAGGTATGGACCGGCCACATCGGCATCTTGACCGCGAACGATGCGAAGAACGCAAGCCACAGCCATGTCTGCGCGCCGACCGGGAAATCATGGCCCATCAGCGTCGGGATGTCGGTGGTGCCCGCCTGGTTCACCATCCACAGCATCGCGATCAGCATCAGCACCGAGCCGAGCAGCGTATAGAGGAAGAACTTGTAGCTGGCGTAGATGCGCCGCGCGCCGCCCCAGATGCCGATGATGAGATACATCGGGATGAGGCCGGCCTCGAAGAAGATGTAGAACAGGAAGAGATCCTGCGCCGCGAACACGCCCAGCATCAGCGTTTCCATCAGCAGGAAGGCGGCCATATATTCAGGCACGCGCCTCTCGATGGAGCGCCACGAGGCGAGGATGCAGATCGGCATCAGAAAAACGCTGAGCTGGATCAGCATCAGCGCAATGCCGTCTATCCCGAGCTTCCACGAGAACCAGGGCGCGAACAGCGGCACGTCTTCCTGAAACTGGAAGGCGGCGGTGCTGCTGTCGAAGTTGAGCCACAGCAGAATGCCCAGCGCAAAGTCGATCAGCGTCGCGCCAAGCGCGATCACCCGCGCATTCTGTGCACGGCCTGCTTCGCTGCCGGGTGCGAACAATATCCACAGCGCTGCGGCCAGCGGCACCGCAAGCAGGACGGAGAGGATCGGAAAGCCGAGCGCGTTCATATCTTTATCGTACCATCGCCCAGGTTGCGGCAGCGGCAATGCCAAGCAGCATCACCAGCGCATAGGTATAGACATAGCCGGTCTGGAGCCGCCGGGCCGCGACGCTGCCGCCCGCCACCACGGCGGCCATGCCGTCGGGGCCGAAGCGGTCGATCGTGCCGACGTCGCCCTTCTTCCAGAAGAACCGGCCGATGGCGAGCGCCGGCCGCACGAACAGCACGTTGTACAGCTCGTCGAAATACCATTTGTTCAGCAGGAAGGCGTAAAGCCCCCGGAACTGCGCGACGAACGCGCCCGGCAGCGCCGGATTGCGGATATAGCTGTTCCAGGCCAGGAACAGGCCCAGCAGCATCACGGCAGCGGGCGAAAGCTTCACCCACAAGGGCACCTCGTGCATCGCGTGCATCAGATGCGCGTCGAATGCGATCGAGCCGTTCCAGAAGTTCCCCTCCACGTCAATGAAGCCGTGGTGGAAGATGAAGCCGGCAAACACCGCGCCAAGCGCCAGCACGCCCAGCGGAACGAGCATCGTCCACGGGCTTTCGTGCGGATGATAGCCCGCCGTTCCCTTGGCTGGATGGACATGATGGCCGTGGCTGTGCGCTTCCGTCTCCTGGCCCGCGTCCTCGGCGTCGGGGTGATCGTGATGATCGCCATGGACCGCGTGCTGGATATGCTCCGACGCCGCCCAGCGCGGCTGGCCGAAGAAGGTCAGGAACACCAGTCGCCATGAGTAGAAGCTGGTAAGGAGCGCCGCGAACACACCAACCGCAAAGGCGGCATATCCCGCCTGCCCGCCCGCCGCGAAGGCCGCCTCGATGATCGCGTCCTTCGAATAGAAGCCGGCAAAGCCGAACACGCCAATGACGCCGACGCCGGTGATGGCGAGCGTGCCCGCCGTCATCGCCCAGAAGGTGAGCGGAATGTGCCTGCGAAGCCCGCCGTAAAAGCGCATGTCCTGCTCGTGATGCATCGCGTGGATGACCGAGCCTGCGCCCAGGAACAGCAGCGCCTTGAAGAAGGCGTGGGTGAACAGGTGGAACATCGCTGCGCTATATGCGCCGACGCCCGCCGCGAAGAACATGTAGCCAAGCTGCGAGCAGGTGGAATAGGCGATCACGCGCTTGATGTCGTTCTGCACCGTGCCCACCGTCGCGGCGAACAGAGCGGTCGCCGCCCCGACATAGATGACGACGTTGGTCGCGGTCACGCTCGTCTCGAACATCGGCGACAGGCGGCAGACCATGAACACGCCTGCCGTCACCATCGTCGCCGCATGGATCAGCGCCGACACTGGTGTGGGGCCTTCCATCGCGTCCGGCAGCCAGGTGTGGAGCCCAAGCTGCGCCGATTTGCCCATCGCGCCGATGAACAGCAGCAGGCAGAGCAGCGTCATCGTGTCCATCCGCATGCCCAGAAAGCCGATGGTCGAGCCCGCCATGTCCGGCGCGGCTGCGAGAATGGCCGGGATCGATACGGTGCCGAACACCAGGAAGGTGCCGAAGATGCCCAGCGAAAAGCCGAAATCGCCGACGCGGTTGACGACGAACGCCTTGATCGCCGCCGCATTGGCGCTGGGCTTGTGATACCAGAAGCCGATCAGCAGATAGGAGGCGAGCCCCACGCCTTCCCAGCCGAAGAACATCTGGACGAGATTGTCCGCCGTCACCAGCATCAGCATCGCGAAGGTGAACAGCGAGAGATAGGCGAAGAAGCGGGGCTGGTCCGGATCTTCGGCCATATAGCCCCAGCTATAGAGATGGACGAGCGCGGACACGGTGGTGACCACCACCAGCATCACCGCCGTAAGCATGTCCACGCGCAGCGACCAGGCGACATTAAGGTCGCCCGAATGAATGAAGTCCAGCACATGCGCGACATAGGGCTGCGTCTGCCCCCCCATCATCGGCAGGAAGATGCCCCAGGCCAGCGCGCAGGAGATGAACAGCGCGCCGGTGGTCAGCAGCTTGGCGGGAACATTGCCGATCGCGCGATTGCCCAGCCCGGCGATAAGCGCCGCGACAAGCGGCAGGAAGACGAGTGCCTGGATCATTGGGCGGTCAGCCCTTCATCATGTTGATATCTTCAACCGCGATGGTCCCACGGTTGCGGAAATAGGCGACAAGGATTGCAAGGCCGATGGCGGCCTCGCCCGCCGCCACCGTCAGCACGAACATCGCGAACACCTGGCCCACGAGATCGCCCAGATAGCTGGAAAAGGCGACGAGGTTGATGTTCACCGACAGCAGGATCAGCTCGATCGACATCAGGATGATGATGACGTTCTTGCGGTTGATGAAGATGCCCAGCACGCCAAGCACGAACAGGATCGCGCCGACGGCCAGATAATGGCCCAGTCCGATCGTCACAGCGTAACCCCCTGCCCCGTTTCCGGCTTTTCAAGCCGCACCGCGTCTTCCGGACGGCGCGCGACCTGCTTGCCGATGTTCTGCCGCCGCACGCCGCCCCGTTGGCGGTGCGTCAGCACGATCGCGCCGATCATCGCGACGAGCAGCACCAGGCCGGCTGCCTCGAACACATAGGCGTAGCGGGTGTAGATCACCGAACCCAGCGCCTCGGTATTGCTCATATGCGGGCTGGGCACGGCGGCGCGCGCGGCCGGTTCTATCAGCCCGGCGTTCCATGCGCCGACAGCGAAGATCAGCTCGGCGCCCAGCACGGCGGCCAGCAGCAGGCTGAACGGCAGATAGCGCGCGAAACCGGCGCGCAGCTCGCTGAAATCGATATCCAGCATCATCACGACGAAGAGGAAAAGCACCGCGACCGCGCCGACATAGACGATCACCAGCAGCGCCGCCAGAAACTCCGCCCCCAGCAGCAGGAACAACCCGGCGGCGTTGAAGAAGGCGAGAATCAACCACAGCACCGAATGCACCGGATTGCGGGCGAGGATGGTCAGCGCGCCCGATGCGATGACAATGCCCGCGAACAGATAAAAGGCTATGGCCTGGATCACTTGCGACGTTCCCCGCTCACTCGGCTGTGGCGCTTAACGATAGGGGGCGTCGGCGGCAAGGTTCTGCGCAATCGCCCGCTCCCATCGATCGCCGTTCGCCAGCAGCTTGTCCTTGTCGTAGATCAGTTCCTCGCGGGTCTCGGTGGCAAATTCGAAGTTTGGCCCCTCGACGATCGCATCCACCGGGCAGGCTTCCTGGCAGAAGCCGCAGTAGATGCACTTGGTCATGTCGATGTCGTAGCGCGTGGTGCGGCGGCTGCCGTCCTCGCGCGGTTCGGCTTCGATCGTTATCGCCAGCGCGGGGCACACGGCTTCGCACAGCTTGCACGCGATGCAGCGCTCCTCCCCGTTGGGATAGCGGCGCAGCGCATGCTCGCCCCGGAAACGGGGGGACACCGGGTTCTTCTCATAGGGGTAGTTGATCGTCGCCTTGGGCTTGAAGAAATACTTCAAGGTCAGCCAGTGCGCCTTCACAAACTCTATGAGAAAGAAGGATTTGACGACAGACGCGACACTCATGATCCGAGCACCTTATAGCGGGTCAGCATCAGCCACCCGGAGACAAGGACAACCCACGCAAGCGACAGCGGCAGGAACACCTTCCAGCCCAGACGCATGAGCTGGTCATAGCGATACCTCGGCACCGTCGCCTTCACCCAGGCGAAGACGAAGAAGAAGAACGCGATCTTGAGGAGCAGCCAGATGAAGCCCGGCACTGCATAGAGCGGTTCCCAGTTCACCGGGGGCAGCCAGCCGCCGAAGAACAGTATCGCAGTCATCGCGCACATCAGCAGGATGTTGGCGTATTCGCCGAGGAAGAACAGCGCGAACGCCATGGATGAATATTCGGTCTGGTAGCCGGCGACCAGCTCCGACTCCGCCTCGGCAAGGTCGAACGGCGGGCGGTTCGTCTCGGCAAGGGCCGAGATGAAGAACACCACCGCCATCGGAAACAGCAGCGGATTGAAGACATTGCCGTTCAGCAGGCCAAAGGCGTAGCCGACCTGGCTTGTCACGATCTCCGACAGGTTGAAGCTCGACGCCCACATCACCACGCATACGATGACGAAGCCGATCGACACCTCATAGCTCACCATCTGCGCGGCGGAGCGCAGGGCGGCCAGAAACGGATATTTCGAGTTGGACGCCCAGCCCGACATGATGATGCCGTAAACGCCAAGCGAGGAGATGGCGAACAGATAGAGCACGCCGATATTGATGTCGGCCAGCACCACGCCCGCATCGAACGGGATGACCGCCCAGCCCACCAGGGCAAGGCTGAAGGTGATCATCGGCGCAATGAGGAAGATGACGCGGTTCGCGCCCGACGGGATGATCGTTTCCTTGAGGAACAGCTTTGCGCCGTCGGCGAAGCTCTGGAGCAGGCCCCAGGGTCCGACGACGTTTGGCCCGCGCCGCATCTGCATCGCGGCCCAGATCTTGCGGTCGGCATAGACCGAAAAGGCAACGGCCAACAGCAGCGGCAGGACGATCAGCAGGATCAGGATCGTCGTCGCGACGAACCAGCCAAACCCCTCGCCCAGCAGATTCTGGAACCACGGCGTCATTCGGCGGCCTCCAGCATCGGCTGCTTGTGGATGATCTCGGCCGAGCAGCGCTCCATGGTGTAGCTTGCCCTGCAAACGGCGTTGGTGAGGTAGAAATCCTCGATCGGATAGCGGATTTCGCCCTTTGGCGCGGCGCCATCGAGCTTGGGCGGCGACCAGTCGAGCGGCTGCACCCCTTCTTCGGCAAGCGCCGGATGATCGGCAGCGATTGCAGCGCGAAGCTGGCCGGGGCTGTCGAACGGCAGCTTTGCGCCAAGCACTTCGGACAGCGCGCGGAAGATCGTCCAGTCTTCCCGCGCGTCTCCGGGCGGGAAGACGGCGCGCTCGCTGAACTGGACACGGCCTTCAAGGTTCACCCAGGTTCCGGGCTTTTCGGTATAGGCCGCCCCCGGCAGAATCACATCGGCGCTGTGCGCTGCGCGATCCCCATGATGGCCGACATAGATCTTGAACGTGCCCTCGAATGCCGAAAGATCGGCCTCGTCCGCGCCAAGCACGAACAGCGCCTTAAGGCTTTCCGCCTTGGCGGCAATTGCGGGCAGGCCGCCCGGCGTTGCAAAGCCAAGCATCAGCGCGCCCATGCGGCTTGCGGCGGTGTGGACGATGTTGAAGCCGTTCCAGTCGTCTCGCACGAGTTTGAGATCGGCCGCCAGCTTCAGCGCGGCGGCGAACCCGCCCTCTGCGCCAAGTACCGTCTCGCCAACCAGCAGCACAGGCTGTTCGGCATTTTTCAGCGCATCGGCGGCTTCGGCGGGGAGGCTGGCGAGAAGGCCCAGGTCGTTGCCGAGCCATGTCGCCTTGTAGGTCAGGTCCACTTCCCGCCCGATCGCGAAGACCTTCGCCTTGCCGCGCCGGATCGCTTTGCGCACGCGCGTGTTCAGCAGCGACGCTTCCCAGCGAAGATTCGTGCCTGCAAGCAGGATCACGTCCGCCCGCTCCAGCCCCGCGATACCGGTGTTGGAGCGAAGCGCCGACAGGCTGGACGTGTCATAGCCAAGCCCGTTCTGGCGGCCTTCCACCAGTGACGAGCCAAGCGCTGCAATCAGTTTCTTCGCGGCATAGAGGCTTTCCACCTCCACCAGGTCGCCCGCCACTGCAGCAACCTCGTCCTTGCCGACGCCCTTCAGCTTTTTTGCGATGGCGGCGAATGCATCGGCCCAGCTTGCGGGCTGGAGCCTGCCCTTCACCCGCACATAGGGCTGGTCGAGCCGCGACCGGACGAGGCCGTCGACGGCGTGGCGCGTCTTGTCGTGCGCCCATTCCTCGTTCACGTCCTCGTTGATGCGCGGCAGCACACGCAGCACCTGACGGCCGCGCGCATCGAAGCGCACATTGGTCCCGACCGCGTCCATCACGTCGATGCCCGGCGTCTTGGTCAGCTCCCACGGCCGCGCCTCGAACGCATAGGGTTTGGACGTGAGCGCACCCACCGGGCACAGGTCCACCACATTGCCGGAAAGCTCCGACTGGATGGCATGTTCCAGATAGGTGGTGATCTGCATGTTCTCGCCGCGATAGATCGCGCCGATGTCCTCCACGCCGCCGACTTCCTCGGCAAAGCGAACGCAGCGGGTGCACTGGATGCAGCGGGTCATCGCCGTCTTGACGATGGGGCCCATGTATTTCTCGGTCACGGCCCGCTTGTTCTCGTGAAAGCGGGTGTGGCCGCGTCCATAGGCAAGCGACTGGTCCTGAAGGTCGCATTCGCCGCCCTGATCGCAGATCGGGCAATCGAGCGGGTGGTTGATGAGGAGGAACTCCATCACCCCTTCCCGCGCCTTCTTCACCTTTTCCGATGTGGTGGTGATGGTCTGGCCGTCGGCTGCAGGAAGCGCGCAACTCGCCTGCGGCTTGGGCGGCCCGGGAGCGACTTCGACCAGGCACATGCGGCAGTTGCCGGCGATCGACAGCCGCTCATGATAGCAAAAACGCGGGATTTCCTTGCCCGCCGCCTCGCACGCCTGCAGCACCGTCGCGCCGGCGGGGACTTCGACCTCTATCCCGTCTACGGTCAGCTTAGGCATCGTCAATCACCACGTCATTCCTGCCTAGGCGGGAACCCATGAACACTGCATCAAATGGCTTGCCCAGGAACGTCACTCCGCCGCCTCCATCATAGGGGCAGCGCCGCTGCGCTCGTTGATGCGCCGCTCGATTTCCGGGCGGAAGTGGCGGATGAGGCCCTGGATCGGCCAGGCCGCCGCGTCGCCAAGCGCGCAGATGGTGTGGCCTTCCACCTGCCGGGTCACTTCCTCAAGCAGGTCGATCTCGTGAAGCTGGGCGTCGCCGGTGCGAAGCCGCTCCATCACCCGCCACATCCAGCCCGTGCCCTCGCGGCAGGGCGTGCACTGGCCGCAGCTTTCATGCTTGTAGAAATAGCTGATCCGGCTGATCGCGCGGACGATGTCGGTGGACTTGTCCATGACGATGACGGCGGCGGTGCCAAGGCCGCTGCCAAGCGTCTTCAGCCCGTCGAAATCCATCGGCGCGTCCATGATCTCGGCGGCGGGCACCAGCGGCACCGACGATCCGCCGGGGATGACCGCAAGCAGATTGTCCCAGCCGCCGCGAATGCCGCCCGCATGCTTGTCGATCAGCTCGCGGAACGGAATGCCCATCGCCTCTTCCACCACGCAGGGCGCGTTCACATGACCTGAAATCTGGAAGAGCTTGGTGCCCTTGTTGTTCTCCCGCCCGATGGAGGAGAACCACGCCGCCCCGCGCCTCAGGATGGTGGGAGCGACCGCGATCGATTCGACATTGTTGACCGTGGTCGGGCAACCGTAAAGGCCGACTCCTGCCGGGAACGGCGGCTTCAGGCGAGGCTGGCCCTTCTTGCCCTCCAGGCTTTCGATCTGGGCGGTCTCCTCGCCGCAGATATAGGCGCCCGCGCCGCGATGGACGAAGACGTCGAAATCATAGCCCGAGCCGCAGGCGTTCTTGCCGATGAAGCCCTTTTCATAGGCCTGGGCGACGGCGGCGAAGAGCGTCTCCGCCTCGCGGATGAACTCGCCGCGAATGTAGATATAGGCGGCCCGCGCGCGCATGGCGAAACCGGCGACCAGCGCGCCCTCGATCAGCTTGTGCGGATCGTGGCGAATGATCTCGCGGTCCTTGCACGACCCCGGCTCCGACTCGTCGGCGTTGATGACGAGAAAGCTCGGGCGGCCCGGCTGCGGCTCCTTGGGCATGAAGCTCCATTTGAGGCCGGTCGGGAACCCAGCGCCGCCGCGCCCGCGCAGGCCGGATGCCTTGATCCGCTCGATGATTTCATCCTGGCCGAAGTCGAGCAGCGCCTTGGTGTTGTCCCAGTCGCCGCGCTTCATCGCGCCTTCGATGCCCCAATCCTGATAGCCGTACAGGTTGGTGAAGATGCGGTCCTTGTCCTCAAGCATCGGCGTTCACCACAACAAGACCGTTCGTATCGACTTCGCTCGGGACGAACGTGAATGGAGAGTTCGTCACGCCATGAACTCCTTCAACGTGGTCGGGCCGCCGACCGGAGCCGAGAACTGACGGTCGATCTGCGGGCCGGGCTTCGGCCGTTCGCCCCTTGCAAGCGCTTCAAGGATCGTGGTCGTCGTCTCGTAGCTCAGGTCTTCGAAATTGTCGTCGTTGACCTGGATCATCGGTGCATTGGCGCAATTGCCCATGCATTCGACCTCGGTCAGCGTGAACAGGCCGTCCGCCGTCGTCGCGCCCTTCCTCAGCCCCTTGTCGGAGCAGGCGCGGAACACATCGTCGGAGCCGCGCAGCATGCAGGGCGTCGTCCCGCAAACCTGCACATGATAGCGGCCGACGGGCGCCAGATTGTACATGGTGTAGAAGGTCGCGACCTCGAACGCGCGGATATAAGGCATGCCGAGCTGCTCTGCGATGAACTCGATCACCGGCACCGGCAGCCAGCCCTGCGTGTTCGTCTCTACCCCCACCTGCCGCTGCGCCAGGTCCAGCAACGGCATCACGGCCGATTGCTGCCGCCCCGCCGGATAGCGGGCGATGATGGCCTTCACCTTGTCGGCGTTTTCCGGAGTCCAGCGGAAATCGCCCCAGCGTGCGCGGACTTCCGCCTCATCGGGAATATGGGCAGCCTCGCTCACCGGTCGCACTCCCCGAACACCACGTCGATCGCGCCCAATATGGCGGTCGCATCGGCCAGCATGTGGCCCCTCGTCATCATGTCCATCGCCTGAAGGTGGCTGAACGCCGTCGGCCTGATCTTGCAGCGATAGGGCTTGTTGGTGCCGTCCGACACCAGATAGACGCCGAATTCGCCCTTGGGGCTTTCGGTCGCCACGTAAACCTCGCCGGCGGGCACGTGAAAGCCTTCGGTGTAGAGCTTGAAGTGATGGATCAGCGCTTCCATCGACTGCTTCATCTCGCCGCGCTTGGGCGGCACCACCTTGCGGTCCAGCGAGGCGATCGGCCCGTCCGGCATGTCGCGCAGGCACTGCTTGATGATGCGGATCGACTGGCGGCATTCCTCCACCCGCACCATGAAGCGGTCGTAGCAATCGCCGCTGGTGCCGACGGGAACGTCGAAGTCCATGCGGTCGTACACGTCATAGGGCTGGCTTTTGCGGATATCCCAGGCGATGCCCGAACCGCGGATCATCGGGCCGGAAAAGCCCCATTTGATCGCGTCTTCCTTTGACACCTTGGCAATGTCGACATTGCGCTGCTTGAAGATGCGGTTGTCGATGACCAGCGACATCGCGTCCTCGAACACCTTGCCGAAATTGTCCGCCCAGTCGCCAATGTCATTCAACAGCGCCACCGGCAGGTCCTGATGAACGCCGCCGGGACGGAAATAGGCGGCGTGCATCCGCGCGCCCGATGCGCGCTCATACAGCGACATCGCCTTTTCGCGTTCCTCGAACACCCAGATATTCGGGGTCATCGCCCCCACGTCCATGACGTGCGAGCCGATGTTGAGGCAGTGGTTCAGGACGCGGGTGATCTCCGCGAACATCACGCGGATATATTGCGCCCGCAGCGGCACTTCGAGGTCGAGCAGCTTTTCGATGGCCAGCACATAGGAGTGCTCCATGCACATCGGGCTGACGTAATCGAGCCGGTCGAAATAGGGCAGCGCCTGAAGATAGGTCTTGTACTCGATCAGCTTTTCGGTGCCGCGATGGAGGAGGCCGATGTGCGGATCGACCCGCTCGACGATCTCTCCGTCCATTTCCAGCACCATGCGCAGCACGCCATGCGCGGCCGGGTGCTGCGGGCCGAAGTTCACCATATAATTGGCGATATCGACCTCACCCGACTCCGGGGTGATGAATTTATCCAGTGTATCGGCCATTATTTTTTGCCATCCGCATCAACCGGCGACGGCGCTCCAGGGGCCTCCGGCTTCGCCTTTTCGTCACCGGGCAGCACATATTTCGCGCCTTCCCAAGGGCTAAGGAAGTCAAAGCTGCGGAAATCCTGCGCCAGCTTCACCGGCTCGTAGACCACGCGCTTGTGCTCTTCGGAATAGCGCAGCTCGACATAGCCCGTCAGCGGGAAGTCCCTGCGCTGCGGGTGGCCCTGAAAGCCATAGTCGGTCAGTATGCGACGCAGGTCGGGATGGTTCTCGAACAGCACGCCGTACATGTCGTAGACTTCGCGCTCCAGCCAGTTGGCGACCGGCCAGATGCCCGTGAGCGAAGGCACAGGCGTATCCTCGTCGGTCGAAATGCGCACCCGAATGCGGCGGTTCCTGGTCAGTGACAGCAGATGGTAGCAGACCTCGAACCGCTCCGGCCGTTCCGGATAATCGACGCCCGCGATCTCCATCAGTTGCTGATATTCAAGACCGGGCGTATCGCGCAGCGCGATCATCGCGTCGGCCAGCTTCTCGCGGACCACTGTGACCGAGATTTCGTCGACCGAATCCCTGGCGTCGACAAATGCGTCGCCGATCGCCGCCTTCACGGCATCGATCACGCCTTCATTGGACGCCATGCGGGGCGCAGGACTGCTCATCTCTCGAACGTCCCGACGCGGCGGATTTTGCGCTGGAGCGTCATGATTCCGTAAAGCAGCGCCTCGGCGGTGGGCGGGCAGCCCGGCACATAGACGTCAACCGGAACGATCCGGTCGCAGCCGCGCACCACCGAATAGCTGTAGTGATAATAGCCGCCGCCATTGGCGCAGCTTCCCATCGAGATGACGTAGCGCGGCTCCGACATCTGGTCGTAGACGCGGCGCAGCGCCGGGGCCATCTTGTTGCAAAGCGTACCCGCGACGATCATCACGTCCGACTGGCGCGGACTCGCGCGCGGCGCAGCGCCGAAACGCTCCAGGTCATAGCGCGGCATGTTGACCTGGATCATCTCCACCGCGCAGCAAGCCAGGCCGAAGGTCATCCACCACAGCGAGCCGGTGCGCGCCCAGTTGAACAGGTCTTCGGTCGAGGTGACGAGAAAGCCCTTGTCGCTCACCTCCGCCTGAAGCGCCTTGAAATAATCGGCGTCGGGCGCGGTGCCCGGCGGCGGCGTGACCGACGGATTTTCCGGGGCATGGCCTTGGGGCAAGGTCACTCCCATTCCAGCGCTCCTCTTTTCCAGGCGTAGATAAAGCCAACCGTCAGGTCGATCAGGAAGACCATCATCGCGGCCCATCCGGCCAATCCGATCACCCCCAGCGAAACGGCCCATGGAAACAGAAAGGCCGCCTCCAGATCGAAGATGATGAACAGGATCGAGACCAGATAGAACCGCACGTCGAACTGACGCCGCGCGTCCTCGAACGCCGGAAAGCCGCACTCATATTCGGTGAGCTTGTCCGGATAGGGATTTTGCGCCCCGGTCAGCGTGGCGATCAGCACAGGCAACCCGACGAACACGCCGGACATAAGAATCGCTATGCCCAGAAACAAGAGGATCGGCAGATATTGCGACAGGTCGAGCGGCAAGGAACATCTCGCAGGTGCGAATGAAAACTGGTGCGGCTTTTAGGAGCCTTGTCCCGGCTTGCCAAGCCGTTGAGCGCGCTTTGTAGGCAGATTTTCGGCTTCGGCTCAGCCGCGCAGCGCGCCCGCGATCAGGCGGTGCAAACGCGAATGAATCGCATCGCTCGCCGCGATGATCTCGCCGCGTTCAACGGCGCGATCCCCGCCCCTGAAATCGCTGATGAATCCGCCTGCTTCGCGCACCAGAAGGATACCGGCGGCGACATCCCAAAGCTTCAGGTCGCTTTCCCAAAAGCCGTCGAAACGCCCTGCCGCGACCCAGGCGAGATCGAGCGCGGCCGATCCGAAGCGGCGGATGCCGGATACTTCGGGCGCGACCGCGTGCAGAATGCTCTCGAACCGGGCCATGTCGCCATGGCCCATGAAGGGAATGCCGGTGGCGATCAGGGAATCGGCGAGGTCGCGCCGCGCCGACACGCGCAGGCGGCGGTCCTGAAGCCAGGCGCCCTTGCCTTTTTCCGCCCAGAAGCTTTCGTCCGTCAGCGGTTGATAGACAAGTCCTGCGACAATGGTGCCGCCCGGCCCAGCCTCGGCATCCTCCACCGCGATGGAAACGGCGAAGTGCGGGACCCCGTGAAGAAAGTTGGTGGTCCCGTCCAGCGGATCGACTATCCAGCGAAAACGGCCATTCTGTCCCTTCTTTTCGCCGATTTCCTCCATCACATAGCCCCAGTCGGGCCGCGCCTGCATCAGCACTTCGCGGATCGTCTGTTCGGCGGCATTGTCCGCGGCGGACACGAAATCGGCCGGGCCCTTGCGCGACACCTGCAGCGCCTCGACCTCGTTGAAGTCGCGGCGCAGCCGGGGCGCGGCCTTGCGCGCCGCCTTTTCCATGATGGTGATGAGGCTGGAATGTGCGGGCATTTTTCTGCTTTTTCCGTTCGTGTCGAGCGAAGTCGAGACACCCCGCAAAGCGCACGTCCCTCGACTATGCTCGGGACGAACGGCTTGTTTTTCTAATCCGCCCGGCGGACATATTCCTGGGCGTAGACGTCAACGACGATGCGCGTGCCCGCCGTGATGTGCGGCGGCACCATCACGCGCACGCCATTGTCGAGGATCGCGGGCTTGTAGGACGAGGATGCCGTCTGGCCCTTCACCACTGCGTCGGCCTCCACGATCGTCGCCTCGATCTGGTCGGGCAGCTGCACCGAGATCGGCTTGTCCTCGTAAAGTTCCATCACCACGTCCATGCCGTCCTGCAGGAAGGCGGCCGCGTCCCCGAGGAGGTCGCGGGGAAGCTGCACCTGGTCGTAGGTGGCCTTGTCCATGAAGGTGAGCTGGTCGCCCTCGGCGTAAAGATACTGGAAATCCTTGGTGTCGAGCCGCACCCGCTCCACCGTTTCCGAAGAGCGGAAGCGGACGTTGGTCTTGCGCCCGTCGATCAGGTTCTTCAGCTCCACCTGCATATATGCGCCGCCCTTGCCGGGCTGGGTGTGCTGGATCTTGACCGCGCGCCACAGGCCTTTTTCATATTCGATGATGTTGCCGGGACGAATGTCCACGCCGCTGATCTTCATGGGATGTCCGTATCTTTGAAAAGAAAGAGCCGGGCGCGGCTTTAGCCCGGCAGCGCGATTTGCTCAAGAGCGGGTTTTCGAGGGCTGCTCATAGACCAGCGCCGTCCCGATACGCCGCAGCAGCCCGGCAAGCCGGTCGCCACTCTTCTCCAGCCGCATCACCCAATAGCAGAGCGCGACGAGATAGAAGATGCCGATGATCGCAAGCTCGATCCGCACCGCGCCAAGCAGCATCAGCAGCGCGGTCAAGCCGATCGATCCGTAGAGTATGAGCTTGCCAGGGCGCGTCAGCCTGCGCCGATAGTCGCCGAAGAAGCCACCCGGCCTGCCCCCGAAGAAGCGCTGCGCCAGCGGATGGCCGCGACGCAGGTCGTCAAGCTCCTCGCGCGAGCGGGGAAACAGCGCCAGCCAGCCGATGATGACCGGGATCAGGAAATGCATGACCCCCAGCCTGATGCTGCCCGGCAGCCGCGCATCCGCCTCGGTAAAGCTGAAGATGATCGCCAGCAGAGCCGATATCGCGCAGATTATGACGAATGTCCAACCGATCCAGCGGCTCAATCCAGCACATCCCTGAACGCCCGGACTGCATCCGCCGGGCCTTCAGGATGATTCCATACCGCAGACGAAACGGCAAGAAAGTCCGCCCCGGCCTCTATCAGCGGGCGCGCGTTGGCGGGCGTGATGCCGCCGATGGCGACACAGGGGATTTCGAACAGCGTCGACCACCAGCCGAGGATCGCCGGGTCCGGCCGATGCATGCTTTCCTTGGTCGTGGTTGGATAGAAGGCGCCGAACGCGACATAATCGGCCCCCGCCTCCCCTGCTTCCATCGCCAGGTGGCGGCTATCATGGCATGTCACGCCGATCTGCGCCGCCGGCCCAAGCAGACGGCGCGCCTCGCGCGGGTCGCCGTCGCCCTGCCCCAGATGCACGCCATCCGCGCCAAGCTGGTGCGTCAGGTCCATCCGGTCGTTCAGGATGAAGGCGACATCATGCCGCGCGCAGACGGGCATCAGCGCCCTTGCCGCCGCCATCACTTCCTCGTCGGATGCGCCTTTCAGCCGAAGCTGAAACGCCGCAACCGACCCCGCGCCGAGCGCCGCCTCCAGCAGGTCTGCAAAATCGCCGCCGATGGCGGGTGGCGAAATGAGGTAAAGCTGGCAGGGCGGGCGCGGCTGGCGCTCGAACCGGCTGGCGAAGTCGGGATCGAGGCGGAGGTCGTCGTCAGTTTCTCCCTCTCCCGCTTGCGGGAAGGACAATTACTCCTCGCCCTTGTAGATGCGGATGAGCTTGTCCAGCATGGCAAGCGCTTCGTCCCGCGGGCGCTGGAAGGTGTTGCGGCCGATGATCGAGCCGTTGCCGCCGCCGTCGCGGATGTCGCGCGCGTCCTGATAGACAGCGTCCGCGCCCTTGGCCGCACCGCCGGAGAACACCACCAGGCGACGTCCGTTGAAGCACGACTGCACGACATGTTTCACTCGGTCGGATTGCTTTGACCAGTCGGTTCCCTCATAGGATTTCTGCGCGTCCTTCTGCTCGATATGGGCGGTCGGCAGCTTCACCTTGATGATGTGCGCGCCGATCAGCGCGGCGATGTGCGCAGCATAAGCGCCGACATCCAGCGCAAGCTCGCCCTCCTTCGACAGATTGCCGCCGCGCGGATAGGACCAGACGACCGTCGCGATTCCCACCGACTTGGCTTCCGCCGACAGTTCGCGGATTTCCTCGATCTGCTCGAAAATCTGGTCGGAGCCCGGATAGATGGTGAAGCCGATTGCCGAGCAGCCCAGCCGCAGCGCGTCATCCACGCTTGCGGTCACGGCCTGGTCGATGGAGGTCGCCCAGCTGTTCGACGAATTCATCTTGAGGATGGTCGGAATCTGGCCCGCAAAGGTGTCGGCGCCCGCCTCCAGCGGCCCGAGCGGCGCCGCATAGGCGGAAAGGCCGGCGTCGATCGCAAGCTGATAGTGATAGTGCGGGTCATAGGCCGCCGGATTGATCGCGAAGCTGCGCGCCGGGCCGTGCTCGAAACCCTGATCGACCGGCAGGATGATGAGCTTGCCGGTGCCGCCCAGCTTGCCTTGGGTCAGGATGCGGGCGAGGTTGGCCTTGGTGCCGGGATTGTCGCTTTCATACCAGGAAAGGATATTCTTGACGGTTGGGGTAAAGGTCATCGGAAATCTCCTGTCGGCATGTTCAAGTCGATCATCAAATCTCGAGCGCTTTCACGCCCGGCAATTCCTTGCCTTCCATCCATTCGAGGAAAGCGCCACCGGCGGTGGATATGAAGGTGAAGCTGTCGGCCACGCCCGCCTGGTTGAGCGCGGCGACGGTATCGCCCCCGCCAGCGACCGAAACCAGCGTACCGCCCTCGGTCAGGGCCGCCGCGGTTTTCGCAAGCGCGACCGTGGCCGCGTCGAACGGCGGAGTCTCGAACGCGCCCAGCGGCCCGTTCCACACCAAAGTCCGGCAGGTCTTGATCGCATCGGCCAGCGCTTCGACGGCGGCCGGGCCGACATCGAGGATCATCTCGTCGGCGGCAACCTCGTGCACATTGGCGATGCGGGTAGGCGGATTGGCCCTGAACTCCTTCGCCACCACCGCATCATAGGGCAAATGAACGGTGCAGTCGGCCTTGTCGGCGCGGTCGAGGATCTCGAGCGCGGTTTCGGTCAGGTCATGCTCGCACAGCGACTTGCCGACATTGATCCCGCGCGCGGCAAGAAAGGTGTTGGCCATGCCGCCGCCGATGATGAGGTGGTCGACCTTTTCAACCAGGTGCATCAGCACATCAAGCTTGGTCGAAACCTTGGCCCCGCCGACCACGGCCGCGACCGGCCGCTCGGGTGCGCCAAGCGCCTTTTCCAGCGCCTCAAGTTCCGCCTGCATCGAACGGCCGGCATAGGCGGGCAGCCGGTGCGCCAGCCCTTCGGTCGACATATGGGCGCGGTGTGCTGCGGAAAAGGCGTCGTTCACATAGAGATCGCCCAGTCGCGCCACCGCATCGGCAAGCGCGGGGTCGTTCTTTTCCTCGCCCTTTTCAAAGCGGGTGTTCTCAAGGATGGCGATATCGCCGGGCGCAAGCATCGCGACCGCCCGCTCGGCGTCCGGCCCATGACTGTCGCTGATGAACATCACCGGCCGCCCAAGCACATCGGTGAGCGGACGGGTGATGAGCGACAGCGACATGTCCGGGCGGCGCTCTCCCTTGGGACGGCCGAAATGCGCGAGGATCAGCACCACCGCGCCCTTGTCGGCCAGTTCGGTGATGGTGGGCACCGCCGCTTCAAGCCGGGTGGCGTCGGTCACGCGGCCTTCCGACATGGGGACATTCAGGTCGACGCGGACCAGCGCCTTCTTGCCCTTCACATCGCCCAGATCATCGAGCGTCCTGAACCGTGCCACCTCAAGGTCTCCTTGTTTGTCATTCCCGCCAGGGGGGAATCCACGAACACAGCCTGTGTTCATCGACCCCGGCTCTCGCCGGGGTGACGCTGTTTCATTCAGATCAGAGCAGCTTGGCGATTGCGCCCGCGGTGTCGACCATGCGGTTCGAAAAGCCCCATTCATTGTCGTACCAGGACACGACCCGCACCAGCTTGCCTTCCAGCACGGCCGTCTCAAGGCTGTCGACCGTCGACGACGCCGGATTGTGGTTGAGGTCGATCGAGACCAGCGGCTCGTCGGTATAGGCCAGGATTCCCTTCAACGGGCCGCTTTCCGACGCTGCCTTCAAAATGCCGTTGATTTCGTCCCGTGTGGTGTCGCGCTTCGGCGTGAACGTCAGGTCGACAAGGCTGACGTTGGGCGTCGGCACGCGGATCGCCGAACCGTCGAGCTTGCCCTTCAGTTCGGGCAGCACCTCGCCCACGGCGCGGGCAGCGCCTGTCGTGGTGGGGATGATCGACATTGCGGCTGCACGCGCGCGGCGCATGTCGCTGTGGATCTGGTCGAGGATCTTCTGGTCGTTGGTATAGGCGTGCACCGTCGTCATCAGCCCGCGCTCGATGCCGACGCTGTCGTTGAGCACCTTGGCCACAGGGGCAAGGCAGTTGGTCGTGCACGAGGCGTTGGACACAATGGTGTGATCGGCCGTCAGCTTGTCATGGTTGACGCCGTAGACGACGGTCAGATCCACGCCCTTGGCCGGGGCCGAAACCAGCACGCGCTTCGCACCAGCCGAAAGATGCTTGGAGGCGCTTTCGCGATCGGTGAAAAAGCCGGTGCATTCCAGCGCGATGTCGACGCCGTTCGCGGCATGCGGCAGATTCGCCGGGTCCCGCTCCGCCGTCACCTTGATGCGCTTGCCATCGATGACGAGGTCGTTCCCGTCCGCTTCGACCGAGCCCGGATAAGGTCCATGCACCGAATCGCGCTTGAACAGCAGTGCGTTGGATTTCGCATCCGCGAGATCGTTGATCGCGACCAGTTCAAGGCCGCAATCGGGCCGTTCGAGGATCGCCCGGGCTACGAGGCGGCCAATCCGCCCGAAGCCGTTGATCGCAACTTTCACTGCCATTCCCGTTTCTCCTTACCCAGTTCAAAGAGCCGCGCGCACCTTGGGTGCGATCGCGTCGGCGGTGAGGCCGAAATATTCATAGAGCTTTTCCGCAGGCGCCGATGCGCCATAGCGGTCGATCCCGAAGCGAAGACCGTCAAGTCCGGTATAACGTTCCCAGCCAAAGGTCGCTCCGGCCTCGATAGAGACTTTCAGCACGTCTCCGGGCAGAAGATCGCGGCGATAGGAAGCGTCCTGCGCATCGAACAATTCCCAGCAAGGCATGGAAACCACGTCCGCGCCGACGCCTTCGGCCTCCAGCTTCGCCGCCGTTTCAAGCGCGAGCGGGACTTCCGACCCCGACGCGATCAGGACCACCTTGCGCGGCGCTTCCGCCGCCTTCAGCCGGTATGCGCCCCGTGCCGAACGATTCTCGGCGGCTTCGGTCCTCAGTTGCGGCAGGTTCTGGCGCGAAAGTGCGAGCAGCGACGGCGTGTTTGCGCTTTTCAGCGCTACATCCCAGCATTCGGCCGTTTCCACCGCGTCAGCCGGGCGCATGATGAGCAGATTCGGTATTGCGCGCAGCGACGCCAGATGCTCGATCGGCTGGTGGGTCGGGCCGTCCTCGCCCAGGCCGATGGAATCATGCGTCATCACATAGATCGCCCGCGCATTCTGAAGCGCGGACAGGCGTATCGCGGGGCGGCAATAGTCCGAAAACACGAGGAAGGTGCCGCCATAGGGAATGACGCCGCCGTGCAGCGCCATGCCGTTCATCGCGGCTGCCATGCCGAACTCGCGGATGCCGTAATAGATATAGCGGCCGGAATAGTCCTCCGCCGTCAGCGGACCCTGCGCCTTGGTCTTGGTGTTGTTCGAGCCGGTCAGATCGGCCGATCCCCCAAGCGTCTCGGGCACCGCATTGTTGATCGCCTCCAGCGCCATTTCCGACGCCTTGCGGGTCGCGACCTTCTGCGGATTGGCGAGCAGCGCGTCGATATGCGCCTTCACGCCCGTGTCGGCGGGAAGCTCGCCCTTCATGCGCCGCTCGAACTCGGCGCGCTGCGGGCTGGCTGCAAGACGGCGGTCCCAGTCGGCGGCTGCGTCGGCCGAACGACGGCCTGCCGCCTGCCATGCCTCGCGAATATCGGACGGTACTTCAAACGCGGGCCAGTCCCAGCCCAGATGCGCGCGCGCGGCGGCAATCTCGTCCCCGCCCAGCGGCGAACCGTGAACCGAATGGCTGCCCTGCTTATTGGGTGCGCCATAGCCGATCACGGTGCGGCAGGCGATCAGCGAGGGGCGCGGATCGGCCACGGCCTCGTCCATCGCGCGGGCGATGTCGGCCGGATCATGGCCGTCGCACGACACCACATGCCAGCCCGTCGCACGGTAGCGCGCCGGAATGTCCTCGCTGGTGGAAAGGCTCGTCGCACCGTCGATGGTGATGCGATTGTCGTCCCACAAAACGTTCAGGCGTCCCAGCTTCAGGTGGCCGGCGAGGCCGATCGCCTCATGGTTGATGCCTTCCATCAGGCAGCCGTCGCCGGCGATCACCCAGGTGCGATGGTCGACCAGGTCGTCGCCGAACACTGCGTTCAGATGCCGTTCGGCGATCGCCATGCCGACGGAGGTCGCAAGCCCCTGCCCCAGCGGTCCGGTGGTCGTTTCGACTCCGGAAAGCTCGAAATTTTCCGGATGCCCGGCGCATGGACTGTGAAGCTGACGGAAATTGCGGATATCGTCCATGGTCGGACGGACATAACCCGTCAGATTCAAAAGGGCGTAGATCAGCATCGACCCATGCCCTGCCGACAGCACGAAACGGTCGCGGTCGGCCCAGTCGGGACGGCTCGCGTCGTACTTCAGATGGCGGGTGTAAAGCACCGTGGCAACGTCGGCCATGCCCATGGGCATGCCGGGATGCCCGGAATTGGCGGCTTGAACTGCATCCATAGCAAGCGCACGGATCGCGTTCGCCATGGCTTGATGTGCGACGGTCATCAGCGCTCTCGGACCAAGGAACGGGGACGCGCCGACTCGGAAAGCCAGCGCGGGCGCACATTGTCCAGACCTGTCGTCAGCGTCAACCGTCGCAACGCGCGAGTTGCGCCGTTGACGCTCGGTGCGCGCATTCCTATCGTCCGCCATCCGTCTTCGGAGGGGATCGGGAACACATCATGGATCAAGCCTCCAGGGAAGCAGCGCTCCGCCGTATCGAGGCGGGCCTGGACCGTCTGGCCGCGTTTGTCGGCGGGCTGCCGCACGGCGGCGTCGAGGCCGATATGGTCAGCCGGGAAGCGCATGAAACGCTGCTTGCCGCGCACCAGTTGCTTCGCACGCGGGCCGAAGCCGCGGTTGCCGGAATCGACCGGCTGCTGAACGGGAGCGAACACTGATGGGCCAGATATCTCTCAGGGTCGGCGAGCGCAGCCATATGATGTCTTGCCGCGACGGCGAGGAGGAGCACCTGCTTCGGCTTGCCGCGATGATCGACCGCAAATGCAACGAGGCGACGACCGCGCTCGGCGTGATGCCGGAACCCAGGCTGCTGCTGACGGCGGCGCTCCTTATCGCCGACGAACTGGCCGAACTGAAAAACGGCGTTGCGGCCCCCGCGCCCGACGAGGATGGGGAGACCCGGCGGCTGGAACGCATTGCGGGCCGCATCGAGGCGATCTGCGCGGCTCTTGAGGAACGCACGGCAAATGCCTAGATAGGGGTCGACGGGTACTGCCCGGTACGAGCTTTAGCGAACATCCCTGAGGCGATAAGACATCCTAGGGAGCTGTCCCTGATCAGATTCCGGTCTGAATTACACGGCGCCCACCTGACGTTCTGGCGTCAGAGGATATTCCGGCAAACGGCCATGGCGGTCCCGTCACCATGACATCCCCGACGTCCAAGGAAATTCTGCGCCAGTCCCTTCGCCAGGCGCGCGACTCCTATGCCCGCGCCCTTGACCCGGCGGAGCGCGCGGGGCTGGAGGCTGCCGCCATCGGCCGGCTGCGCGCGGTGCTCGGACCCGGCGTCTGGGCCAGCTATCTCGCGATGGGGAGCGAGATCAGTCCGGCCCGCGTCGCCGACAATGCCCCGCCGGACCAGCCGATCGCCTTTCCCTGGTTTGAAAGCCGCGAAGCGCGGATGCTCTTCCGGTTGGGCGGCGGCGTCTTTTCGTCCGGCCCTTTCGGTATCCGCCAGCCACCCGGAACAGCGCCTGAAATGCGGCCGGACTGGATCATCGTTCCGCTTGTCGGCGTGGACCCCGCCGGCAACCGCATCGGCCAGGGCGCGGGGCATTATGACCGTGCGCTCCAGTCGCTCCGCGAGGACGGTCGCGTCACGACGATCGGGCTTGCATGGGACGTCCAGTTGGTCGACAGCATTGCCGCCGATCCCTGGGATCAGCCGCTCGACCTCATCATCACGCCAAGCAGGACGATCAGGACCCGCCCATGACCCCTACCCTGCGCAAGCCCTTCGGCGTCATCGCGATCGTCATCGGCATCTGCATCTATGCGGCGCTTGTCGCCAGCGCTGCGCCGTGGATCGAAAGGCTGCATGTACTTGCGCAGACGCCGGTTTATCTGGTTCTAGGGATCATCTGGATATTGCCGCTGAAGCCGCTGCTGCGGTGGATGGAAACAGGAAGTTGGAAAACGCCGCGATGACGAACCTTCTGATGCCGCCCGAGAAATGCCAGTCGATGGCCGAGATTCGCGCCGCGATAGATGCGCTGGATCATGACATTGTGACGCTGCTTTCAGAGCGGATGCGCTACATAGACGCGGCTGCCCGGGTGAAGCAGGAGCGCGACACCGTGCGGGACGAGCAGCGCAAGGCCGAAGTCATTGCCCATGCCGTGGAAGCCGCGGGGCAAATGGGCCTTCCCACCGACCTTGCGTCAGCGCTTTACGAGCAGATCGTGGAGTATTCGATCGCGCATGAACTGAAGGTGTTCGACGCGCGCCAGCCGCGCGGCTGATACGCCGTTTCGTTCCGTTTTGATGGGAAGAAATGGCGCGAGTGACGGGGCTCGAACCCGCGACCTCCGGCGTGACAGGCCGGCGCTCTAACCAACTGAGCTACACCCGCGCTTTGGCTTGGAGGCGCCTCACTAGGGACTGGGTTTCGGCCTGTCAAGCGGCGGTTCGTGATGATCGTGAAACTCGTGATGACCGGCGCCCAGCAGCCTTTCCTCGAACAGGAATCCGGCGATATCGGGCTTTCCCGCGCTCTCCAGAAGCACGCGCATCATGATGAGAAGCGGGACTGAAAGCAGCGCCCCGATGGTGCCCCAAACCCATCCCCAGAAACTGAGCGCAAGCAGGATCAGCAACGGATTGATCGTCAGCCGCCGCCCGACCAGCAGGGGCGTGATGAAATTGGCCTCAAGCGCATGGATTCCCAGAAACGCCAATGCGGGCAGCATCGCGCTGTAGACGTCATCGAAGGCGAGCAGTCCGCCGAACGCCAGCATCGCGGTCGTCACCGTCGGACCGACATAGGGCACATAGTTGAACAGCGCCGCCAGGCCGCCCCACATCAGCGGCGTCGGCATGCCCAGCATCCAGACGACGAGGGAGACGAGCGCGCCCATCGCCAGGTTGATGACCGTGATGGTGCCTATATAGGCGGCGGTCGCGTTCACCATGTCGCGGATCGTCCGCGCCATCCGGATCGATCCGGTCAGTGACGATCTGCTCAGGATGGTGGTGGCGCGCATCCGCGTCCAGGTGGACAGGAAGAAATAGATCAGCAGTAGGCCGAACAGCATCTGAATGATCGCGCCCGGCGCTGAAGCGGCGATCAGGTCCACAAGCGAGTTCGGAGTGGTGACCGTCACCTGCGCGGGCGCGTGGGGTGCGCGCTGGCTCATGATGCTCATGATCTGGTCGACGAACCTTTGCAGGCTTGCATAGGCATCCAGCAACGGCGCAAGCGTTTCGCGCAGCTTGCCCAGGCGCTGCGGCAGCAGCGTCAGCCAGTTCATCGCCGGAAACAGGATCGCTGCGATCGCCGCGTTGATGATCAGCACCGCCCCGGTGACGCAGAGCAGCGCCGCAAGCGACGACGGCACCCGATGCCGTTCCAGCCATTCAAGCGGCGGCACCAGCGTGACCGCCACGGTGAAGGCGACCGTCACCGGAAGGAAGAACGCCGCCCCCGCCTTCAGCGCGAACGGAATGCTGAAAAACAGCGCCACCGCCACCAGCAGATTGAGCGATGAAAGCAGCCGGTCGCGCCGCCAGGATTCGTCTTCCGACTCGTGATGATCATGGGCAACGGTGGCGGGAGGCGGCGACGGCTTTTCCTCAAGTGACTGCTCAGCCACGTTTTTCCCCTGTTTACAAGCCGGTAGGTAGTTAACGCTGTTACGGCTCGCGAATGTTTACCCCTCTTTAACGCCTGTGGCGGGAAATAGCTTCGGGAAACGCGAAGCACCTCGTCCGGCTGACCTTGTCATCGGACCGGCCACGGCGCGATCCCCGGTTCGACCGAAAGGACGAGGTCATGAAGTTCATCGCCTGTGCAGCAATGGCCGCGGCCCTTCTGGCAACTCCCGCCAATGCGCGATGCTTTGACGTGACCGGCCGGGTGATGGTGGAACGCGCCGTCACCGATGGGGCCGGGAATCCTCATCTGGTGCTGGAGGAAACTGCGGACGCAGCGCCCGGCGAAGCGCTTGTCTTCCAGTTCGACTATCGCAATGCGCGGCCGGGGGTCGCCAACAGCTTCGTCATCACCAACCCCATTCCCGACCAGATGGTCTATGCCGGCACCGATACGCCGGGCGAGGTCGTCTCGGTCGACGGCGGGCGGAGCTTCGGGCCGATTGCCGAGATGAAGGTCGCGGATGCGGACGGCGTTGAACGCACCGCAACGCCCGCGGACGTCACCCATGTGCGCTGGGTGATCAATCGCGCCATGCCAACCGGCGCCGGCGGACAGCTCAGCTTTCGCGCGGTGATGCGCGATGTGAACCACCTGCCGTCCCGCGACGTCCAGCTTGCGATGCGCTGAGCGCGATCAACCCTTGCAGGTGCCGATGCGCTTGCCCGTGCCGCTGGAAGTGATGTTCATCGTCCCCATCGGCGAGTTCATCACCATCTTGCTCGTGGTCGCATAGCTGGAAGGCGTGAATCTGCCTTCGGTGGTTACGGTCATCGATCCGCGCTCGCGTGAATTGCACTCCATGACCGCGTTCACCCGCCCGGCGCGAAAGTCGTATTTGCTGAATTTGCACTGACCCTGGCTCTGCTTCAGCAGTTCCTGCGGTCCCCTGCTCGCCTGATCGGGCGTCACGCAATGCCTCATCGTCTGCGGTTTCTTCATCATCTCCAGCATCTGGGGCGGCGCGCCCGGCATGTTCACATCGGTGACGGCGGATTTCATCTCCCACAAACCGGGCTGGATCGGCGCATCGGCATGGGCCGCGCTGGCGGCGAAGATGGACGCCCCGGCAATGGCGGCGGCGGCAAACTGGCGCATGGACATTCTCCCCATAGAATTTGTGGCGCGGCCTTGTAGCTCTTCCCTCAATAGCGGCTTTCAATGTTTGGGGGCCACCCCATATGATGAAGCCATGTCCATCCAGATCCGCACCAACCTGTCCGAGCCTGAAACTTCGCCCATGTTCATGCCGCACCGGCCTGAACGTCCGCCGAAGTCGGAAGGCGGCAAGAAGTTCAAGCTGGTGAGCGACTATCAGCCGTCCGGCGACCAGCCGACGGCCATCGCGGAGTTGGTCGCGCAGGCGCGCGAGGGGGAGCGCAATCAGGTGCTGCTCGGCGTCACCGGATCGGGCAAGACCTTCACCATGGCCAAGGTGGTGGAGGCGCTGCAGCGCCCTGCCCTTGTGCTTGCCCCCAACAAGATCCTCGCCGCCCAGCTTTATGGCGAGTTCAAGAGCTTCTTTCCCGAAAATGCGGTCGAATATTTCGTCAGCTATTACGACTATTATCAGCCCGAAGCCTATGTGGCCCGCACCGACACCTATATCGAGAAGGAAAGCTCGATAAACGAGGCGATCGACCGGATGCGCCACTCCGCCACGCGCGCGCTGCTGGAGCGCGACGACGTGCTGATCGTGGCGTCGGTGTCGTGTCTTTACGGCATAGGGTCGGTCGAAACCTATTCGGCAATGACGTTCAGCCTCGCCAAGGGGCAGACGCACGACCCGCGCGAGATCATCAGGAAGCTGGTGGCCCTCCAGTACAAACGCAACGAGGCCGCCTTCCAGCGCGGGGCGTTCCGCGTGCGCGGCGACACGATCGAGCTTTTCCCCTCGCACTATGAGGACACCGCCTGGCGCATCACCTTCTTCGGGGACGAGATCGAGGAGATCGTCGAGTTCGATCCGCTCACTGGCAAGAAGGTCGCCTCGCTCGATCATGTGAAGATCTACGCCAATTCGCACTATGTCACGCCCGGCCCCACGCTGAAACAGGCAACCGAGGCGATCAGGCATGAATTGGCCGAGCGGCTGAAGGAGCTGGTCGCCGAAGGCCGGCTGCTGGAGGCGCAGCGGCTGGAGCAGCGCACCAACTTTGACCTGGAGATGATCGCCGCCACCGGATCGTGCGCGGGGATTGAGAACTACAGTCGCTTCCTCACCGGACGCCTGCCGGGCGAGCCGCCGCCGACGCTGTTCGAATATTTGCCCGAAAATGCGTTGCTGTTCGTCGATGAAAGCCATGTCACCATCGGCCAGGTGAACGGCATGTCGCGCGGCGACCACCGCCGCAAGCTGACGCTGGCCGAATATGGCTTTCGCCTGCCGTCCGCCATCGACAATCGCCCGCTGCGCTTCAACGAATGGGATGCGATGCGGCCGCAATCGGTGTTCGTCTCGGCGACGCCGGGGTCGTGGGAGATGGAGCAGACGAGCGGCGTCTTCACCGAACAGGTGATCCGCCCGACCGGGCTTGTCGATCCGCCCGTGACCGTGCGCCCGGTGGAGCATCAGGTGGACGACCTGATCTATGAGGCAAAGGCGGCTGCGGCCCAGGGATATCGCACGCTGGTGACCACGCTCACCAAGCGCATGGCCGAAGACCTGACCGAATATCTGCACGAGGCGGGCATGAGGGTCCGCTACATGCATTCGGATGTCGAGACGCTGGAGCGCATCGAACTGATCCGCGACCTGCGCCTTGGCGTCTATGACGTGCTCGTCGGCATCAACCTGCTGCGCGAGGGACTGGACATTCCGGAATGCGGGCTGGTCGCCATCCTGGACGCCGACAAGGAGGGGTTCCTCAGATCGGAAACCTCGCTGATCCAGACCATCGGGCGCGCGGCCCGCAACGTGGAAGGCCGCGTGATCCTCTATGGCGACCGGATGACCGGATCGATGGAACGCGCAATCGCCGAGACCGACCGGCGGCGGGAGAAGCAGGTCGCCTATAATGAGGCGAACGGAATCACCCCCACCACCATCAAGCGCAACATCGCCGATGTCGTCGCGCATGTGGCGTCCGGCGACTATGTCACGCCCGAAATCGACGAGGAGACGTCAAATCTCGTCGGCCACAATCTGCGCGCCTATATCGAAGACCTTGAAAAGCGGATGCGGAAAGCAGCGGGCGACCTTGAGTTCGAGGAGGCCGCCCGTCTGCGTGACGAGATCAGAAAGCTGGAGCAACAGGAACTGGGCCTGCCGCCCGATCAGCATCACGCCCCGGTAAAGGGCCGTTCGATGGCGGGCGCGCCGGGCACGCGTGCGACCCGCTTCGGCAAGGCGAAGATGGCGCGCGCGACCCGCAGAAGCCGCTAGCTCGCTATCGCGCTCCGCGTGTCCTTCTTCTCGAAAAGCTCGAAGGTTTTCTGGAACGGCATTGGCTTGCTGTAGATATAACCCTGAATCTGGTGACAGCCGAGATCGCGCATCAGCTTCAGCTCGTCGGCGGTCTCCACGCCCTCGGCAGTGATCGTCATGTTGAAGCTGCTCGCCAGCGCCACGATCGCCTGCACGATAAGCACGGCTTCTTTCTTTATGCCTGCCTCACGCACGAACGAGCGGTCGATCTTCAGCTTGTTGAAGATCGCCTTGTTCAGATAGCCGAGCGAGGAATAGCCGGTCCCGAAATCGTCCAGCGCGATGCGGATGCCCTGCATCTGCAACTGCTTCAAAATCTTGAGCGCGCCGTCGCCGTCGGTCAGGAAGATCGATTCGGTGACTTCCAGTTCCAGCCGGTTGGGCGACAGCCTGCCCTTGGCCAGCGCATCGCCTACCAGATTGGGGAAGGCACTGGACAGCAGCTGCAAGGGCGAGACATTGACCGACACGCTGATGTGGCTGGGCCAGGCAGCGGCGTCGGCGCATGCTCGCCGCAGCACCCACGCTCCGATGTCGGCGATCAGGCCCACTTCTTCGGCCACCGGAATGAACTCGGCAGGCGACATGCGGCCGCGGGTCGGGTGATCCCAGCGGATCAGCGCCTCGAACCCGACCACCTGTGGCTTCTGGGCGGACACGATCGGCTGATAGTGCAGCTCGAACTGGTCTTCGGCGAGCGCTTCCCTAAGCGCCCTTTCCATGTCGAGCCGGTGATCGATCTTCTTTTGCAGATCGAGGTCGAAATGCCGGTAAATGCCCCGGCCGTCGCTCTTTGCATGGTAAAGCGCCAGGTCGGACCGCTTGAGCAGCTCCTCAACCGTGCGGCCGTCGCTTGGCCCCATCGCGCCGCCGATGCTGCATCCGACGTCGAGCTGGCTCTGGTCGATCAGATAGGTCTCCGACACCACGTCGATGAGGCGCTGCGCAAGGATCTCCATCGCCTTGCGGCCATCGATGTTGGGCAGCACCACCGCAAACTCGTCACCGCCGATGCGTCCCACCTGCCCATAGCCCGCCACCGCGTTCACCAGCCGGCCCGCCACCGCCTTGAGCAGCGCATCGCCCTTTGAGTGCCCATAGGTGTCGTTGATCGGCTTGAAGCCGTCGAGGTCGAGGAAAAGCATGCCGCACTGGCCAAAGCCTTTCTCGGCCTGCGCAAGCCCTTCCTCGAAGAGCTGGCGGATGTGGGTGCGGTTCGGAAGACCAGTCAGGCTGTCGATCTTCGCGAGATTGACCAGCCGGTCGTTCGACAGCTTATGCTCGGTGATGTCGAGGCCGATCCCCCGGAAACCTTCGAAATTGCCCATGCGCGAAAGCCGGGGCGTTCCGGAGACCGACATCCAGCGGGCGCCGTTCTTCGTCGCCACCTCGAACTCGAGCTTGTCGAACACGGCAAGCTTCTGAAGGGTCGAACTCAGGATCAGGCTGCCGCCGAAGATGGCCGGAAAGCTCTGCCCCACTAGCGTCGACGATGCCTGCCCAAGGATCATCCCGATCTGCGGGGAGACATAGCTCAGCCGGTGGTGCTGGTCGGTTTCCCAAAGCCATGCGCCGCCGCGATGTTCATATTCCTCGATCAGCTGGGTGACGCTTCGGTTCTGTTCGGCAAGGCGAAGGTTGGTGCGCGACTGGTTCAGCACCAGCTGCCCCAGCCGGAAAAGCCCGAACACCATCACCGCCGCGAACAGCACCGGCAGCATGTTGAGCGTCAGCGGATAGGAGAACGGGTCGCGCCACAGCATCCACATCATCGCGCCGGTGCAGATGCCGACCCATGCGAACGCGGCCGACGGCACCGCCGCCAGCGCAAGTCCCGCAGCGGCCACGCAAAGCACGAGGCCCAAGAGTGTGATCTTGAGGAGCGGATCGGCCCCCTGAAAGGTCATCACCGGCATCGCCACCCACAGCGCCGCGCGAAAGGCTGCGTCGCCCGTCACCAGCGTCAGCGGCCATGTTCCGGTCCCCGCCCGCTCGTGCAGGCGGTTCGTCACCGTCAGCGACAGCCAGTTGGCGACAAGAACAGCGCCGATCCAGCCGAACAGCAGTTTCGGATCCGCCGCGTCGCTCAATATGGTGACGGCCAGTATCGCGCCGAACACCACGGTGATCGCGTGATACGCCATAAAATCGGTCAATACCGCCAACCCGGCCTGAGCCGGAGTCTCCCTTGGCGCCTGCGGGCTTTTGGCTGCCCGCGCTTGTTTTTTTCTGGTCCCGCTTTTCATCTTTGCCCTGACAAAATGATGAGGGGCGACCCTAGCCGCAGAGCGGTTTCTTTTTGATTAAGCATGGGGGGGCGAAACGACCGCGGGCGGCCGGTCCGGCCTCAGTCCGCGTTCAGCTTTCTTCCAAGCGCATCCTCGGCGGCGCGCCATAATTCGGGATCGCACGCGGGCGGCATCATCGGCACACGCGCCTCAAGCTGTTCCGCGATCGATTCCAGCGCCGCAATCCGGGCCGCCTTCTGGTTGTTGCCGTCGATCACCGTCCAGGGCGCCCAATGGCTGTTGGTACGCGCGAGCATCTCCTGAATCGCGTCCAGATATTCGGCCCGCCGCGCGCGATTGCGGTAATCCTCAAGGCCGGTCTTCCACCGTTTCCAGGGGTCCTCCAGCCGCTCGGCAAAGCGGCGGTCCTGCTCTTCCTGCGTCACATGGATGAACAGCTTGACGATGGTCGTGTTGTCGTCGACCTGTTCGGCCTCGAAGGCGTTGATCTCGTCATAGGCGCGCCGCCATTCGGCTTCGCTGCAAAAGCCCTCCACCCTTTCCACCAGAACCCGGCCGTACCAGCTCCGGTCGAAGATGTTGATGTCGCCATTGGCGGGCAACCGAGTCCAGAACCGCCAGAGATAGTGGCGGTCCTTTTCCTCGGGTGTCGGCGCGCTGGTCGGCCAGACCTCGAAATAGCGCGGGTCCATCTGGGCGGTGGCGCGGCGGATGATTCCGCCCTTGCCCGCCGCGTCCCAGCCCTCCAGCACCATGATCGCCCGCCGCTTGTGCAGGATGTGCGACACCTGAATGCGCCCCAGCCGCTTCTGCAGCTTGGCGAGCTTTTTCTCGTATTTGTCCGGGTCGATGTGCTCGCCCCGTTCATAGTCCTTGAGGTCGATGGTCACCGTCGGACGCTCCGTTCCGCGTCAAGATTTCTGCGGCTCTACCACGCGAATATGAAGTTCCCGTAATTGCCGCGCCGTCACCTCGGCGGGCGCGCCCATCATCAGGTCCTCCGCCTTCTGGTTCATCGGGAAGACGATCACCTCACGGATATTCGGCTCGTCCGCCAGCAGCATGACGATGCGGTCCACGCCCGGCGCCGATCCGCCGTGCGGCGGCGCACCGAACTTGAAGGCGTTGATCATGCCCGCGAAATTGGTATCGACATCTTCCCTGCTGTACCCGGCGATCTCGAACGCCTTGTACATGATGTCGGGCCTGTGGTTCCGGATCGCGCCCGAGGAAAGCTCCACGCCGTTGCACACTATGTCGTACTGATAGGCGAGGATGTCGAGCGGGTCTTTCGTCTCCAGCGCCTCCAGCTCGCCCTGCGGCATCGAGAAGGGGTTGTGGCTGAAATCCACCTTCTTCGCGTCCTCGTCATATTCATACATCGGGAAATCGACGATCCAGCAGAAGCGGAAGGCGTTCTCCTCGATCAGGCCCAGTTCCTCCCCAACGCGGGTGCGTGCAAGTCCGGCGAGCTTCGCCGCGTCCTTTTCCTTGCCTGCGGCGAAAAATACGCCGTCGTCGGGGCCAAGGCCAAGCGCTGCGATCAGCTTTGCGGTGCCTTCCTCGCCGTGATTCTTGGCGATAGGGCCGCCCGCCTCGCCGCCCTTGATGTTGATATAGCCAAGCCCGGCATGGCCTTCGCCGCGCGCCCAGTCGTTCATGTCGTCGAAGAACTTGCGGCTGCGCTCGCCCGCCCTGGGTGCCGGAACGGCGCGCACGACGCCCCCGCCCTCCACGATGCGGGAGAACAGCCCGAAGCCCGATCCACGGAAATGATCGGTGACGTCGACGATCTCTATCGGGTTGCGCAGGTCCGGCTTGTCATTGCCGTATTTCAGCATCGATTCCCGGTACGGAATGCGCGGGAACGGTGCTGGCGTGACCGTGCGGCCGGCCCCGAACTCTTCGAACACGCCGTGCAGCACCGGCTCGATCGCGGCGAACACATCGTCCTGAGTGACGAAGCTCATCTCGAAGTCGAGCTGGTAGAACTCGCCCGGTGAACGGTCCGCCCGCGCATCCTCGTCGCGGAAGCAGGGCGCGATCTGGAAATAGCGATCGAATCCCGCCACCATCAGCAGCTGCTTGAACATCTGCGGTGCCTGCGGCAGCGCGTAGAACTTGCCCGGATGCACGCGGCTGGGTACCAGATAGTCGCGCGCGCCTTCGGGCGAGGAGGCCGTCAGGATCGGCGTCTGGAACTCGGTGAAGCCCCTCTCGATCATCCGCCGCCGCAGCGATGCGATGACGTTGGAGCGAAGCACGATATTGCGGTGCAGCCGCTCGCGCCGCAGGTCCAGATAGCGGTATTTGAGGCGGATATCCTCCGGATATTCCTGCTCGCCCGCCACCGGCATCGGCAGTTCAGCCGCCGCCGACTGGACGGTCACTTCGCGTGCGCGGACCTCGATCTCGCCGGTCGGCAGGTTCGGGTTCAGCGTCTCGGGCGACCGCGCCACCACTTCGCCGGTGATCGTCAGCACGGATTCCGCGCGCGCGCCCTCGATCAGCGCAAACGCTTCCGAATCGACGTCGGTCACGATCTGGGTGATGCCATGATGATCGCGCAGGTCCACGAACAGCAGGTTGCCATGGTCGCGCTTGCGGTGAACCCAGCCCGACAGGCGGACCTTCCCCCCCACGTCGGAGGCGCGCAGTTCGGCGCAATGGTGCGTGCGATAAGGATGCATTCGGCTTCTCGTTTCCAGCAACTGTTCGTGTGGCCGCGATGCACACGTGCAATGCCTCTTTGTCAAGGCGGGCAAGACTGGTTTATAGCCCCGCAATGCACCTTCACCCGTTGATCAGCGACACCGCTACCCTTGAAAAGCTCTGTTCCCGCCTTGCGACGGCCGATTTCGTTGCCGTCGACACGGAATTCATGCGCGAGAACACCTATTGGCCCGACCTGTGCCTGATCCAGATCGCCTCGTCCGAAGAGGCGGCTGCGATAGACCCCAAGGCCCCCGGCCTGGACCTGAAGCCTCTGCTCGATCTGCTGGTCGAGAATGAGGATGTGCTGAAGGTCCTCCACGCCGGCGCGCAGGACCTTGAGATCATCTATAACCTCACCCGCAAGACTCCCTGGCCGATGTTCGACACGCAGGTCGCCGCCATGGCGCTGGGGCTGGGCGAGCAGGTCGGCTATTCAAGCCTGGTCGAAAGCTATCTCGGCCATCAGGTGGACAAGGGCGCGCGCTTTACCGACTGGAGCCGCCGTCCGCTGGAAACGCGACAGCTGGACTACGCCATTTCCGACGTCACCCATCTCGCCACCCTGTTCCCCAAGATGTTGAACCGGCTGAAGAAGACCGGGCGCGGCGCGTGGCTGGACGAGGAGATGCACCGGCTGGCGGACCCGTCCACCTATGCCAACGACCCCGAAATGGCCTGGCGCAAGCTGCGCCTGCCCAACCGCAAGGCCGAAACCCTGGGGCGGCTGAAGGCGCTTGCAGCCTGGAGGGAACGCGAGGCGCAATCGAAGGACATTCCCAAGGGCCGCATCGTCAAGGACGACACGCTGGGCGACCTGGCCCTTTCCCCGCCCCGCACCCAGGCGGACCTTGGTCGCGTGCGGGGGCTTTCGTCCGGATGGGCGACGAACGACATCGGGCGGCGGCTTGTCGAGGCGTTGCAGTCTGCGGGGCCGCTCGATCCGGATGAAATGCCGCAGCGCGACGGCGCGCGCCCCGGCATGGGCAAGGATTCCGCGCTTATCGCCGATCTGTTGAAGCTGCTGCTCAAGATCAGGTCGAAGGAGGCCGATGTCGCCGCAAAGCTGATCGCACGCAGCGACGATCTGGAAGCGATCGCCGCCGGTCAACGCGAGGGTCTTGCCGTGCTTGACGGCTGGCGGCGCGACGTGTTCGGAAGCGACGCGATCGATCTGGTGGAGGGGCGGCTGGCCTTCGCCATAGTGGACGGCCGGCTGCGCATGACCCGCATGGAAAGGAGCGAGACATGAGGATGAATCGATTGGCTGTGCTGTCAGTGGCCGGGCTGCTGGCATCCTGCGCGACCGCCTCTCCCCCCATTCCCGAACCGACGGGCAATTGCGACGCCTCCAAGGGACAGTTCGCAGTGAACCAGAGCTACACGGTGGAACTTGCCGCAAGCGTGCAGGAATCCACCGGATCGCGCGCGATGCGGGTCACCCGGCCCGGCCAGGCCGTCACCATGGATTTTCGGCAAGACCGGGTGAACGTCGAACTGGATGAAAACGACAAGATCGTCCGCGTCACCTGCGGCTGATCAGGCGAAGGAGACCTTCGCCTCCAGCGCCATGGCATTCGCCAGCGTCCGGTGTCGGCGGCCGATCGCTTCGCCATAAAGCATCTTTTTGCTCGATGGCAGCTGCATCAGCAGCACGCCATCGCCGCGCGACAGCTCGATATGTTTCAGCTCATGCGCGGGGCCGCCGGTGATCCGCAGCCCCAGCCGCAGGGCAAGCCCCCAGCAGCGGGCGCGATGGAGCGATTCGGGATCGGCGAGCCGGCCGAGCAGAGCGGTCGATTCATGTTCCGCGGGGCCGCCGAAATTGGCGAACAGCGCCGCGCCCAGCAGCGCCCGCCCGAAGCCGTCGATCCCTACCCAATTGCCGTGCAGCGCAAACTCCAGCCCCCGGTCGGGACGGAAATCGGGGTGCGCCCGCCATGCGACATCGGCAAGCAGGCAGGCTGCGTGGCGAAGGCGGGCCAGCTCCGGCGGCTCGTCGGTGAACAGCGGCGCGATCCACTGGTGCAGTTCCTCGCCCTGTCCCTGGAACCGCCCTTCCCGGTCGCCTTCGGCGCGCGCCGCCTCGATCAGCGGGTCGAGCGCCTGAACGTCAGGGTCTAGCTGCTGGTAAAGCAAGCCCTCGCGCAGGCCCCAGGCGGATATGACGACCTGCGATGCGCCCAGCTTCCTGACCGTGGCCGACAGCAGCGCCGCCGCCCCCGGCAGGGTCTGAATACGCGAACCTGAAAGATTGGCGACCTGCTTGAGCCGCTTCGTACCCATCTGCGCGAGCGAGCGCACAAGCTGCGGCAGCGCCTGCCGGGGCAGCGGATATTGATGCACCATCGGCAGCGGATGGTCGGTGACGTCCATATGGACCTGCGCCAGCGCCCGCCACGACCCGCCGACGGCATAGAATGTCTTTCCGCGCCCCTCGGCCAGCCATTTCTCGCCTGCCAGTGCTTTGGCAAGAACGCGCTCCAGCACATGCGGCCCGCGCGCGCGTATATCGGTGATTCCAAGCGAACCGAACGGCAGGGAAATGCGTTCATGCACCTTCCCGCCCGCCACGCGCACAAGCTCCAGGCTGCCGCCGCCCAGATCGCCGACGATGCCGTCCGCGCCCGGAATCCCCGCAATCACGCCGCTGGCGGATGCGGCCGCTTCGGCATCCCCGCTCAAAACCTCTATCCGCAGGCCCGTTGCACGCTGGACCCGGTCGACGAAATCAGGACCGTTGGACGCCTGCCGCACGGCGGCCGTTGCGACCGCTCTCAGCCGCGAAACGCCGATGCTTCGCGCCAGCCCGGCAAAGCGCGCAAGTGCGCGTTCGCCCGCCGCCATCGCATCTTCTTCCAGGCGTCCGGTCTCGCGAAGGCCGCGCCCCAGCCCCGCCATCAGCTTTTCATTGAACATCACGGGCGGCACCCGGCCGCCATCCTGCCAGACGACAAGACGGATGGAATTGGAACCGATGTCGATGATCGCCTGCGGACCGACCGCCGTCACAGGGTCGGACTCGACCTCCAGCGGTTTCAGCATCCGGGGGAATCGCGACGACATGGCACTTGCCGATTAGCGCCTCGCCACCGGGGCCGCCAGCTTTATTGCCGGCCGATGGTGAGCTGCGGCACCGGCCCGTGCGACCGGAGCGCCGCGCCCCGGCCTGAAAGGCTCGGATTCGTCATGAAATAATCGTGCAAATTAAATCGTTTGCCGGTGGTTTTTATGCGTTCGTACACGCCGTCCGGCTGCAACGTCCAGCTCTGCTCATTGTCCAGCAGATTGGCGACCATCACCTGATCCAGCACCTGCGCATGGACGGTGGGATTTTCGATCGGCAGCAGATATTCCACCCGCCGGTCGAAATTGCGGTTCATCCAGTCGGCCGAGGAAATATAGACCTTGGCGAGCGGAGACGGCAGCGGCTCGCCATTGCCGAACACCATGATGCGGCTGTGCTCCAGGAACCGGCCGACGATGGACCGAATCCTGATTCGCGACGACATGCCCTCCACGCCGGGCCGGAGGCAGCAGATGCCGCGCACGACCAAATCGATCTCGACCCCGGCCTCGCTCGCCTCATACAGTTTTTCGATGATCGCAGGATCGACCAGCGAGTTCATCTTTGCCCAGATCGAGGCTGGCCGCCCTTCCGCCGCGAACGCGATCTCCCGGTCGATCTCCTCGCATATCTTCTCGCGCAGGCTGAGCGGCGATATCACGAGCGAGTTCAGTTCCACCGGGGTCACATAGCCGGTGATGTAGTTGAACAACTGCGCGGCATCGCGCCCGATCTTCGGGTTGGCGGTGAAGAAGCTCAGGTCCGTGTAGATTCGCGCCGTTATCGGGTGATAATTGCCGGTGCCGAAGTGGCAATAGGTGCGGAATCCATCGGCTTCCCTCCGGACCACCATCGATACCTTGGCGTGGGTCTTCCATTCGATGAAGCCGTAGACGACCTGCACCCCGGCGCGTTCCAGCGCCGCCGCCCAGACGAGGTTCTGCTCCTCGTCGAAGCGCGCCTTGATCTCCACCACGGCCGTCACCGACTTGCCCGCCTCGGCCGCGTCGATCAGCGCGCGTATGACCGCCGATTGCTTGCCCGCGCGATAGAGCGTCTGCTTGATCGCGACCACATCCGGGTCGGCCGCCGCCTGGCGCAGGAAGGCGAGCACCACGTCAAAGCTTTCATAGGGATGGTGGACGATGATGTCCTTGGCCTTGATGGCGGCGAAGCAATCGCCGTCATGCTCCCGGATTCGCTCGGGAAAACGCGGCGTATAAGGCAGGAACTTCAGGTCCGGCCGATCGCAGTCGACAAGCTGCGACACGTCGCCGATGCCGATGATGCCGTCCACTTCGGTGATGATCGCATCGCCCTCCGTCAGCGAATCCAGCAGCAGCGCGGTCAGATCGCTGGGCATGCCCCGTTCCAGCTTCAGCCGGATCACGCGGCCCCGGCGGCGGCGCTGTAGGGCGTTGCGGAAATAGCGGACCAGATCCTCGGCCTCTTCCTCCACCTCGATGTCGCTGTCGCGGATGATCCGGAACGCGCCGTCGCCGACAAGCTGATAGTCGGGGAATATCTGCTTGGTGAAGCAACGCACCACCGATTCGAGGGAGACGAACCTGACTTCGTCGCCGGGCAGCTGGACGAAGCGCGGCAGCGAGGCCGGCAGCATCAAAAGCTCGCGGATCAGTTCGCCGCGCCCCTTCGCCTTCAGGTCGAACACAAGGCCGAAGCCCTTGTTCGGCACGAACGGAAAGGGATGCGCCGGGTCGATCGCCTGCGGCGTCAGCACCGGAAAAATCTGCTCGTTGAAATGGTCCTGCAACCAGGCCGTGTCTTCATTGCCAAGATCGCTCGCGTCCAGCACATGGAACTCCGCCTCGGCCAGTTCCTGCTTGAGCTGGGCCCAGATTCCCTGCTGGCGGGCCATCAGTTCGTCAGCCTTGACGCCGATGGCGGCCAGTTGCTGGACGGGTGTCAGCCCGTCTGCGCTACGCTCCTCAACCCCTTGAAGCTGCTGCCCTTTCAGGCCTGCAACACGGACCATGAAGAACTCGTCGAGATTGCTTCCCGAAATCGAGAGGAAGCGCAGCCGCTCAAGCAGCGGGTGGCGCGGGTTGCACGCTTCTTCCAGCACGCGAAAATTGAACGCCAGCCACGAAAGCTCGCGGTTGAAATAGCGATCGCGCAGCGGAGAAGGCGACGAATTGGGATAGGGGTTATCGACGACAAGTTCCATAACGCGGCATATTACGCCAGCGATTATGAATCGTCGATGACACCAAGGCTGAAAAGCACGTTTCTCGCCAGCGGGACGGTGATCCTGCGGTGGGCGGAAAGCGCGGCCGTGTCCAGCGCGGCCACCACCTCGGCAATGCCGGAAAAGCTGCGTTCTATCCGTGCGAGGATATAATGCACCACCTCGGGCGACGGCTGAAGGCCACGATCGTGGAACTGCTTCGACATCACCGCCGTCAGCAGCGCATCGTCGGGCGCGCCGATCGCGACAGATGGTGTGGCTTTGAGCCTTGACGCCAGGTCGGGCAAGGCGATTTGCCAGAGCGGCGGCGCTGCGCTTGCGATGATGAGCAGCGGACGGCGCAATTCCTGCGCCCGGTTCCACGCATGGAAAATCATCTGTTCGTCGGCAAGGTCGGCGTCGTCGATGACATCGCCCGACGACCAGTGCTGGAAGATGCGGCCCAGATGGCTCCGGCCCGATTTTGGAGGGCCGGTCAGCAGCGACGCCCGCACCGGCCACAGCGACCAATGCTCCAGGTGACGGACCGCGGCTGCGTTTGCGTCCGATACGATGAAATCGGCCTCACCGCTGGCCGAGGCCCAGTCCAGCGGAAGCGCGATCTGCCCCGTCACCGGTCAATCCGTTCCCGGCAGCAGGTTCTCGGGGCCGCCCTCGCCCGGAACAGCGCCGGGCGGCGGGGCCGGCGGCGCGGGACGCGGGATCGGCGCTTCACCCTCGCTGCGGCGGCGAAGCCGATATGTGTCGGCCCCTTCGTCCAGCCGCCAGCCTTCCTGGTCCAGGGCCCAGCGCAGCATCGCGAAATCGCCGTCATAGTTGATCTGCATGCGCGAAACGCCGCCAAGCGACAGGCTGGTGATGATCGTGCCGGTGACGCCCTGCGCCTGCCGCAGCGAATTCTCGATCGCAGCCACAAGCCCGGCGTCGGGCGTCTCCACCGTCACTTCCACCCCGGCGATACCGCCTGTCGCCATTTCCGGCGCAAGCGCGGCGGACAGGTCGATATCGGCGACATCCTCGAACTTGAGCGACGGGTCCGGCCTCAGCCGCCCGTCGCGCAGCGCCTCGACATAGGCCTCGTCGATCCGGCGGACCGCTTCGTCCAGCATCGCGTCCAGCCCGGCGGCGGCGTTGGTGCGAAGCGCGAACCGCTTGATGACGAGCCCGTCCGGGCCGTGGCGGGCGGTAAAGCGGCCGATCACGGGACCGCCCGGATATTCGCGGTCCAGCCGCGCCTCAGCCACCAGCACGTCGGACGCGCCGTAAAGATCGAGGATGTTCAGCCACCAGTCGCGATTCGGCCGCTCGGTCTGCGCATAGGAAAGCAGCAGGGGGTCGGCGCCCGCGCCCGTCGGCCTGATATAGTCTATCGGGCTCGCGCCGGCGCGAAAGCGCGCCCATGCCGTGAGCCACGGCGTCCGCGCCTCGAATGTCCGGGCCGCGCTGCCGTCCATCAGCACCGGTATGGTGAGCATCGGGGGTGATCGCATCACCTGCCCCTGCACCCCCAGCAACTGCCCTGCCCTCGCCCGGTCGAACAGAACGCCAAGCCGCGCGATATAGCGGGTGGAGCCGATCTGCTCCTTCTCCACCACAATTCCGGAAACCAGCCCGTCGAGCGTGCTGTCCGAAAGGCTGGGCGAAGCCGTTACCGGCTTGCCCGTCATCCGCGCGAACAGCATCTTCCAGCCCTGCCGCTGCGCCTCGCGAAAGCCGGCCATGCGCGCCGCATCGGGCGATTTGGCGGTGACGTCCACCTCGATTCCCGCCACCTCGAACGCGCCGGAACTGTCGTCGGCAAGCGCGACGGGTCCCGAATCCCCATCCTGCTGCGCGATGACGGCCCCGCCCGCGCTCGCCAGCAACGCGGCGGCGACAAAGGCGTATCGGCGGGGAAAACGGGCGCGGGTCACGGACATCGACGCTGTCTTTAGAACATGATTCCCGGCGGTGGGAACCGATTTTCCGAAAACATCGGGTCGGGCCGGTCTCGCTTGTGGAAATCGTCCGCCGAAGCGGCTATCGCGCGATCATGACCGACAGCAAAGACGCATCGCAAAGCGGCTACACCTATGCAAAGGCCGGGGTGTCGATCGCCGCCGGAAACGCGCTGGTGAAGGCGATCGCCCCGCTCGCCAGGGCCACGGCCCGTCCCGGCGCGAACGCCGACCTCGGCGGCTTCGGCGCATTCTTCGATCCGCGCGCTGCCGGATACAAGGACCCGCTGCTGGTGGCGGCGACGGACGGGGTCGGCACCAAGCTCAAGCTCGCGATAGACCATAACCGCCATGACGGGGTGGGCGTCGATCTGGTCGCCATGTGCGTGAACGACCTTGTCGTTCAGGGCGCGGAGCCGTTGTTCTTCCTCGATTATTTCGCCACCGGACGGCTGGACAATGGAGTCGCCGAACAGGTCGTCGCGGGCGTCGCCGAGGGCTGCCGCATCGCCGGTTGCGCGCTGATCGGCGGCGAGACGGCCGAAATGCCCGGCATGTATCCGGACGGCGAATATGATCTGGCTGGTTTTTCGGTGGGCGCGGTCGAGCGCGACGATGTGCTGACCGCCGACAGGGTGCGCAGCGGCGATGTGATCCTTGGCCTGGCGTCGTCGGGCGTCCACTCCAACGGCTATTCGCTGGTGCGTCGCCTCGCGGCCGACAAGGCATGGAAGCTCAATCGCCCTGCGCTCTTCGACCAGAATGTGCTGTTGATCGACGCGCTGCTCGCGCCCACCCGAATCTATGTGAAGTCGCTCCTTCCGCTTGTCAGGGAAAAGCGGATTCACGCGCTCGCGCACATCACCGGCGGCGGATTGCTGGAAAACCTGCCGCGTGTCCTGCCGGAAGGCCTGCACGCCCATGTCGACGCGGACCTTTGGCCGCAGCCCCGCCTGATGGCCTTTCTCCAGGCGCAGGGCAATATCGAGCCGGAGGAGATGGCGCGCACCTTCAACTGCGGCGTCGGGATGGCCGTGGTGGTCGCGGGAAGCGAGGCCTCGTCGGTGACGGAGGCGCTGGAGGCGGCGGGCGAGACGGTGTACCGCATCGGCGCGATTACGGAAGCGCCAAGGGGCTGCACGGTCGCCGGTTCGGCCGAGGTCTGGAGCGCGCGGACGAGCTGGACCGCCACCCACCATGGCTGAACGCAAGCGCGTCGGCATTCTGATTTCCGGGCGCGGATCGAACATGAGCGCGCTTGTGGCCGCAGCGCAAGCGCCGGGCTGCCCCTATGAGGTGGCGCTCGTCTTTTCCAATGTCGCCGATGCGCCCGGCCTCGCGATTGCCGAGGCGGCAGGCGTTCCAACGGCTTCACTCGATCATCGCGGGCATGGCGGACGGGCGCTGTTCGACGCAAAGGTAGACGCGATCTTGCGTGACGCCGGATGCGATCTCGTGGCGCTCGCAGGCTATATGCGGCTGCTGTCGGACGATTTCGTTGCCGCATGGGAAGGCCGGATGATCAACATCCACCCATCGCTGCTGCCCAGCTTCAAAGGGGTGGACACGCACGCCCGCGCCATCGCGGCGGGGTGCAGGCTCCACGGCTGCACGGTCCATCTCGTCACGCCGGAACTCGACAGCGGCCCGATCATCGCCCAGGCCGCAGTGCCGGTGATGGACGACGACACGCCGGACGCGCTCGCCGCCCGCGTGCTGGTGGAGGAACACCGCCTCTATCCGCAGGCCCTGGCCGCGCTCGCTTCAGGCAGGCTCAGGGTTGAAGGCCAGCGGGTACTGGGGTTTTAGATCCGAGGCTCACCCGAGGACGCCGTCATGCTGAACTTGCTTCAGCATCCATGAACACAACAGGGTTCAGTCCTGCGACCGCGATTTTCCTGGATTCCGAAACAAGTTCGGGATGACGCCCTCAGAGGCTTTTCAGCCGACGATCTCTTCGGGCTTGAAGAAGAAGTCGATCTCGATCTTCGCGTTTTCAGGGCTGTCGGAACCATGGACCGAATTGGCTTCGATCGATTCGGCGAACTCCTTGCGGATAGTGCCTTCGTCGGCTTGAGCGGGATTGGTCGCGCCCATCACCTCGCGGTTGCGGGCCACGGCGTCCTCGCCCTCAAGCACCTGCACCACCACCGGGCCTGACGTCATGAAGGCGACCAGATCGTTGAAGAACGGCCGCTCGCGATGCACGCCGTAAAAGCCCTCGGCCTGTTCCCTGGTCATGCGGATGCGCCTGGACGCGACAACGCGCAGCCCTGCTTCTTCCAGCTTGGCGGTGACCTTGCCGGTCAGATTGCGGCGGGTGGCATCGGGTTTGATGATCGAAAAAGTGCGTTCGGTCGCCATGGCGGCACGCGCTCCATATTAAGGCTGGATTGAAAGTTGCGCGTCTCTAGCCGCGTGCGCCGACAAAGGCAATCGCCCCCTTTCAGCTCATGGCCCTTCGACCCAGCGGCTCCGCTCGTCCTGCTTCCAATAGCGCTTCGGCTGGCCCAGCCGCCGCCATTCAGCGCGCGCACCGGCGATGCTCGTCTCGTCGAAAAGGAAGAACACACGCTCGAACGTCTCCGCGCCTTCCGGCCATGCGCCATCCGCCACCAGCAGGTGACGCGCCCCGTTCAGCGCCTCGGCGCGCGTGCCGAGCAGGATCGGCTGCGCCGCCTCATCACCCCCGCCGGCGATGCCGTGCGGGAGGAAGGACGCCGGCTCATAGCGCCAGAGCTGCTCGTCCAGCCGGGCCAGCAGCCCCGCGTCCCCGGCCACCACCAGCGCCCGCTCGCCGCCGGACACCACCTTTTCCAGCAGCCGGGGAAGCACGGCCTCCACCGGCGTGCGGGTCAGGTGGTAGAAATCCACCCGCAAGGCGTCATCCGATCTCGTGATTGGCGGAAATGAACTGGTCGAGCAGGCGCACGCCATATCCGGTCGCGCCCTTTTCCCACAGCGCGGCCGGCTTTGCCGCCCATACCGTTCCGGCAATGTCGAGATGCGCCCATTTCACGCCTTCCTCGACAAAGCGCTTGATGAACTGCGCGGCCGTTATCGACCCGCCATAACGCGGACCCACATTCTTCATGTCGGCGATCTGGCTTTCGATCTGCTTGTCATAGGCCTCGCCCAGCGGAAAACGCCACAGCAGGTCGCCGGTTGCCGTTCCCGCCGCCGTCAGTTGTTCCGCCAGCTTGTCATCATTCGAGAAAACACCCGCATATTCATGCCCGAGCGAGATCACCATCGCCCCCGTCAACGTCGCAAGGTCGACGATCACCTCGGGCTTGTATTCGCGCTGCGCCCAGGTGATCGCGTCGCACAGCACCAGCCGCCCTTCGGCGTCGGTGTTGATCACCTCCACCGTCTGACCCGACATTGTGGTGACGACATCGCCCGGCCGCTGCGCGTTGCCCGACGGCATGTTTTCCACCAGCCCGCAGATGCCGACGACATGCGCGCGCGCCTTGCGCAGCGCCAGCGCCTTCATCGCGCCTGCGACCGCGCCCGCGCCGCCCATATCCCATTTCATTTCCTCCATCCCGGCGGCGGGCTTGATGGATATGCCGCCGGTATCGAAGGTCACGCCCTTGCCGATGAGGGCGACGGGCTTTTTCACAGCACCCCCGCTGCCGTCCCAGCGCATGGCGAGAAGCCGGGCGGGCCGTTCGGAGCCCTGGGACACGCCCAACAGCGCGCCCATGCCCAGCTTGCGCATGTCGTCCTCGTCCAGCACGGTGATCTCGACGCCCAGTTCGGTCAGGTGACGACAGCGCTCCACGAAGCTTTGGGGATAGATGATGTTGGCGGGCTGGGTGACCAGTTCGCGCGTCAGGAAGACGCCTTGCGCAACCGACTCCATCCGCTGGAAAAGCTGCTCCGTTTCCGGCGCGCCGCCGACGATCGTGATGCGCGCCAGTGTCGGCTTGCGCTTTTCAGGCAGCTTGGTGCGATATTCGTCGTGCCGCCAGCTTCGGAGCACCGCGCCCAGCGCGATCGACGCGGCCGGGTTGAGCTCGGCGGAGCTTTCGGTCCCCGTCACGTCCACCACCAGATGCGTCTCGCCCGAGCTGAGCAGCCGGGCGGCCAGCGCGCCGCCGATCTTTTCGTAAAGCCCGCGATCGGCCTTGCCGGGCGCTCCGGTGCCGACAGCCAGCAGCCGGGACGCGGTCATCCCATAAGGGGCAAGCACCTCCGCCAGCTGGGCAGCATCGCCGTCGAAGCGGGAGGCCGCAAGCGCGCGCCGCAGCTGTCCGCCGGTCGCCTGATCGGCCGCTTCGGCCGGAGGCGTGAGGGCGCGATCCTTGCCCACCAGCACCGCAAGCGCATGGACATCCTCCGGGCCACTGGACGCAAAGCCGATCTTCATGAAACGCACCTCTGACGCTGAAACACCCAATATCCATAAACGGATAGATCGGCGCGTCAAAGAGGGCGGCTGCGCCGAGAGGCATTGCAGCGGCAGCCAAGCCGGTGCATTAGCCGGTTCGACCCGTTGACGACTGGAGCCCGAGGTTTGCGGCTGACCCGTTCCCTGCTTTTCAGCCTGCTTGCAACCTCTGCCCTGGCTCCGTCCGCCATGGCGCAGACGGCGACCGGCGACAATCCCGCCCCGGCTCCGGCGGAAGGCGAGTCGCGGGTGATCGATTTCAAGGCCGACAAGCTCGATTATGATTCCGAGGCCGAGACGGTCGTCGCATCGGGCAATGTCCGGATGATGAGCGAGGGCAATCGCGTCCGCGCCGATCAGGTAAGCTGGGACAGGACGACCGGCCGCGTCATCGCCACGGGCAACGTCGCCGCCACCACGGCGGAAGGCGACACCGCCTATGGCGACCGGGTCGAGCTGACCGATACGCTGAGGGACGCCGTCGTCGACAACATCCTCCTGGTGCTGGAACGCGGCGGCCGCATCGCCGCGCGCTCCGGCAGCCGGACGGACGGCCGCACCGTGCTGAGCCATGCCGTCTATTCGCCCTGCGACGTCGTTAACTCCGATGGCTGTCCCACGACGCCGCTGTGGCAGGTGAAGGCTGTCGAGGTCGTCCACGACCCCAGCCGGCACCGCATCTTCTATCGCGATGCGCGGATGGAGATATTGGGCGTTCCGCTGATCTGGCTTCCGCGCATGTCGCACCCGGATGGCAGCGGGGCGAGCGGAAGCGGCCTTCTGGTGCCGGACGTGCGGATCAGCCGCGTCAACGGCGTTGAGCTTTCATTTCCCTATTATCTGTCGCTTTCGCAGTCGCATGACCTGACGGTCACGCCCCATGTCTACACCGAAGTGCTGCCTGCGCTGGAGGTGGAATATCGGCGCATGACGTCGATGGGGCCGTTCAAGATCGGCGGCATCGGCACCTATGGCTCGCGCGTTCCCGCGTCGGAACTGCCGCTGCCCGGCGCAAGCGAGCGCGACCTGCGCGGCTATGTATACGGCAACGGCCGGTTCCAGTTCGATCCATTGTGGCGGATGAGCTTTTCGGGCCGGGTGACGACCGACGACACCTTCCTGCGCCGCTATGACATTTCGCGCGACGACCGGCTGCGCAGCTTCGCCGAGGTCGAGCGGATCGGCCTGGAAAGCTATCTGTCCATCGCCGGATGGGCCGTGCAGTCGCTGCGGACCAATGACGATCAGGGGCAGCAGCCCTTCGCCCTTCCCGCCATCGACTATCGCTGGCAGCCGTCCAGCCCGGTTGCTGGCGGTCGCCTGGAAGTCCATGCCAACAGCCTCTCGCTGGTGCGGACCGACGGGCAGGACACGCGCCGCGCGCTCGCCAGCGTACAATGGGACATGCGGAAATATACGCCGATGGGCCAGGTGGTGACGCTTACCGGCTTCGCCCGTGGCGACGTGTATCAGACCGAGCAATCGGCGCTGACGGCCAATGCGCTCTATCGCGGCGAGGAGGGCTGGCAGACGCGCGGCATAGCGGCGGCGGCGGTCGACATAAGCTGGCCGCTTGCCGGTCCGGCGCTTGGCGGCATCCAGACGCTCACGCCGCGAATCCAGTTCGTCGGGTCGCCCGGCACCAGCAACCTGTCGATCCCGAACGAGGATTCGCGGGCGGTGGACCTGGAGGATTCCAACCTGTTCGCGCTCAACCGTTTCCCCGGATATGACCGGTGGGAAGACGGCTCGCGCGTCACCTGGGGCGCGGAATGGTCGCTCAACGTGCCCGGATTTTCGGTGCGAAGCGTCGTCGGGCAAAGCTATCGTCTGACGGACAAGCCCTCGCTGTTCCCGCAGGGCACCGGTCTGACCGATCGCTTCTCCGATTTCGTGGGCCGCACCACCTTTCGCTGGCGCGACTATGTATCGATCATCCACCGCTTCCGGCTGGACAAGGACAATCTCGCCCTCCGCCGCAACGAGATCAACGCCACGGTCGGCACCAGGCAGACCTATGTCACCGTCGGTTATCTGAGACTTGATCGCAACATCCTCCTTGAAGACCTTGGAGACAGGGAGGAAATCCGGCTGGGCGCGCGCTGGAGATTTGCTCGCTACTGGTCGGTCTATGGTTCCACCATCGTCGATCTCACCTCCCGGCGCGAAGACCCGCTCACCATCGCCGACGGTTTCGAGCCGATCCGCCACCGGGTCGGCCTTGCCTATGAGGACGAATGCTTTGAGTTCGGCGTCACCTGGCGGCGCGACTATGTGACCACCGGCGACGCCCGCCGGGCGAACACCTATCTCTTCCGCATAGCGCTCAAGAATCTTGGTTATTGATCTGATCCGGTATAACCCCGCTCAGCCGGTGTTCAGGCGCGCGCGTATAGGCGGTTGCCGGATGGAATCGCCGCGGGGGTTGTCCGCGCGTAACGATGGTGTAAGTCCGCTGTTCAATTTTTTCTGGAGAATCTGGCCGATGCGGGTGGCTCCCTGGCTCTTAACCTCGATGATTCTGGCAGCGACGCCATTTCCGATCGGAGCCCAATCAGCGCCTGAAGGCGATTTCAACCTGCCGCCCGAGCTGACCATATTGGGTCCGACCGATCCGAGCGTGCGCAAGGCGACCGCGATCGTGAACGGGGAGATCATCACCGACACCGATATCGAACACCGGCTCAACCTTGTTCTGACCGCCAATCGCGGACAGGTCGATGCGGCGGAACGCGAGCGCCTGCGCATGCAGGTTTTGCGTAACCTCATCGACGAAAAGCTTCAGATTCAGGAAGCGCGCAGCAACGAGATCACCATCCCCGAGGCCGAGGTGGAGCAGACCTTCGCCCGCGTGGCTCAAAACTTCAAGCGCGAGCCCAAGGACTTCGCCGAGTTCCTGAAGGCCAGCGGATCGTCCGACACCGCGCTCAAACAGCAGATCAGGGGCGAGTTGGCGTGGAGCCGCCTCCTCCGCCGCCGTGTCGAACCCTTCGTCAATGTCGGCGACGAGGAGGTCGAAGGCATTATCGAACGGCTCAAGGAGGCACAGGGCAGCGAGGAATATCGCGTCGGCGAAATCTTCCTCAGCGCCACGCCGGAGAACAAAGCCGAGGTGATGGCCAACGCCGAGCGGATCGCCGAGCAGATCCGCGGCGGCGCGTCGTTCATCGCCTATGCGCGGCAATTTTCCCAGGCGTCCAGCGCGGCCGTGGGCGGCGATCTCGGCTGGATGCGCGCCGAGCAGCTTCCGGAATCGATCGCCGCAACCATACGTTCCATGAATCCGGGCAGCCTTGGCGGTCCTGTCGAGGTTCCGGGCGGCATCATGCTCGTTGCACTGATCGACAAGCGCCAGATCGGAAGCGATCCGCGCCAGGCTGTTCTCAACATGAAGCAGATCGCTATTTCCTTCCCGCCGGGCACGACAGAGGCGCAGACCGCGTCCCGTGTGGAAGCGTTCAACGCCGCCACCCGGCGCGGCGGTTGCGGTACCGCCGAAGCGGTGGCCCAAAAGTTCGATGCCGAGGTTGTGGCCAATGACTCGCTGAGGCTGGGCGAGCTTCCGGAGCAGTTGCAGGAGATCGTCGGTCGCCTGCAGGTGGGCGAGGCGACACCGCCGTTCGGTTCGCTTGCCGATGGCGTGCGCGTTCTGATCCTGTGCGGACGCGATGAGGGTAGCGTCAGCACGCCCTCGTTCGATCAGGTCTATGCACAGCTCAACGAGCAGCGGGTGAGCATGCGCGCCCAGCGCTATCTGCGCGACCTTCGCCGCGACGCGATTATCGACTATCGGTAGGACGGTGGACGCGCGTGCCCTTCCTCCTCTGGCCGTCGCGCTCGGCGATCCGGCGGGCGTGGGGCCGGAGGTTGTCGCCAAAAGCTGGGAGGCGCGCGAACGCCGCCGCCTGCCCTGCTTTTTCGCGGTGGGCGATGAACGCGCCCTTTCGGTGATTTGGCGCGGGCCGATCGTTCGCATCGGCACGCCGGCCGAAGCGACGGCGATTTTCCCCAACGCCCTTCCGCTCATCCAGGTGGACGATCCCGGCGACATCATTCCGGGCGAGCCGAACACCCCCGGGGCGCGCTGCGCACTCGATTCGCTGGAACTGGCGGCCGGGCTCGCCCGCTCGGGCGCGGCGGGAGCCGTCGTGACCGCACCCGTTTCCAAGGCGCAACTCTATTCCATCGGCTTCACCCATGACGGCCAGACCGAGTTCGTGGCCGAGCGCTGCGGCATCGCAGGAGGAAATGTGGCGATGATGATGGTCGGCCCCAGCCTCAGGACGGTGCCGCTCACGATCCACACGCCGATCGCGCAGGTGCCGGGCCTGCTCACGATCGAACTGATCGTCAGCCGGGTCCGCACCGTAAACCGAGGTTTGCAACGCGATTTCGGCATCACCTGTCCCCGGCTTGCGATTGCAGGCCTGAACCCCCATGCCGGGGAAAACGGCAATATGGGAACCGAAGAGGTGGAGATCATCCGCCCTGCCATTGAGATGCTGCGCGCCGAAGGCATCGACGCAAACGGGCCTTTTTCGGCCGACACGCTTTTCGATCCCTATGCGCGCAAGGGCTATGATGCTGCGATCTGCATGTATCACGACCAGGCGTTGATACCGCTCAAGACGCTTCACTTCGACGACGGGGTCAACATGACCCTGGGCCTGCCGATCGTCCGCACCGCGCCCGACCATGGCACCGCGTTCGCGCTGGCCGGACGCAATGCGGCGCGCGGCGACGCGATGATCGCCGCGATCGCGCTTGCCGGGGAATGCGCCAGCCGCCGTCTTCAGGCATGTGTCTGAGCGACCTCCCGCCGCTGCGCGACGTGATCGCGCGGCATGGCCTGTCCGCCAAAAAGAGCCTGGGCCAGAACTTTCTCACCGACGGCAATCTTCTGGACCGCATCGCGCGCGTGCCCGGCCCGCTGGAAGGGCGGACGGTATATGAGGTCGGCCCCGGCCCCGGCGGCCTCACCCGCGCGCTTTTGAAGGCGGGCGCCAATGTCATCGCAGTGGAGCGGGACTCGCGCGCGCTCCCTGCGCTGGCGGAGCTTGCCGCCGCCGCCGGCGAGGGACGGCTGCGGGTGGTCGATGCCGACGCGCTCGGGATCGACGAGGAAGAGCTTGTCGGCCGGGGCGCGCATGTGGTTTCAAACCTGCCGTACAATATCGGCACCGCATTGCTGACCCGCTGGCTTGCAAGCCCCGTCTGGCCGCCATGGTGGGCGTCCCTGACGCTGATGCTCCAGAAGGAAGTCGCGGAACGGGTCGTCGCCCGTCCCGACACTTCGGCCTATGGCCGCCTTGCGGTGCTGTGCCAGTGGCGTTCGAGCGCCCGCATCGCCTTCGAGGTCAACCGAAACGCCTTTGTCCCGCCGCCAAAGGTCACTTCGGCCGTGGTCCATCTGACGCCGGGAGACATGCCTCCGGATGTGGATGTGAAACAGCTTGAACGGTTGACCGCCGCCGCCTTCGGCCAACGTCGCAAGATGCTGCGGGCAAGCCTGAAGGCGATGCCCGGCGCGCTTGCCGCGCTCGAATCATGCGGTATCGATTCCGCCCGCCGCGCCGAAACGCTGAGCGTCGCGGAGTTCACCTCCGTCGCCCGGCTCCTGAGCGCGAAATAGCCGATCAGTTCTTGACCGGCTTCGCCCCGTTTTCCGGAGGCGGCGCGACGGTGGAACTCTGCGCCGTCACCACGGCGGGCGGCGGCCCCTTGGCGATCACGGCTGCAAGCCCCTGAGCTTCGGCGCAGGCCCGCTTGCACAGGGTCCGGATACGCTCAAGATTGGCTTCCGCCCGCTTCACCGCGCCGCGCTGAACCATCGCCCCGCCCTGCGCCTCCAGCGCCGCCAGATCGTTCGGCTCCAGCGCCAGCGCCTGTCCGTATAGCCCGATGGCCTTGCCGGGCAGTTCCTGCGCCTGCGCCACCTTGCCCAGCAGTATATAGGCCCTGCGGTTTCGCGGATCGGCCGCAAGCGCGCTTTCAAGCCTGTCGATCGCGCCCTGATAATTCTTCGCCGCAAGCGCCGCCTCGCCGGCGCGGGCGAGCGACACGGACAACGGATTGATCTGGCTGTCCGGCTTCTGAGCCAGCACGCCGCTCGATACACAGGCGAACCCCAGGGCAAGGGCCATCGCAACTGGAGAATAACGCATCAACAGCTCCACAAACCGGTTTCGCACCAAGGCTATCACGCGCGCGCCAATCTCGCGACGAAAAAGCCGTCCGTGCCGTCATTCGACGGGGTAAGCAGCCGCCCCGGTCCCGCCGCTGTTCCCGCAGCGAACGGCAGAGGCGCAGGAGTCCAGCCCTGATGGCGGTTCAGGAAATCGGCCAGCTGCATCTCGCCCTCTTCGCGAAGAAGCGAGCACACCGCATAGACCATATGGCCGCCCGGCCGCACCAGTTCGCTCCCGATCTCCAGCAGCCGTGCCTGTAGCGCGATCAACCGCTCCAGCCGCTCGGGCGTCAGCCGCCAGCGGGCTTCCGGGTTGCGCCGCCAGGTGCCCGTTCCCGAACACGGCGCGTCGATCAGCACCACATCGGCGGAGTCTTTTGTCGCCGCCAGCGCCTCGGCCTCTTTGCCGGGGTCCAGCAGCATCGTCTCGATGATCGTCGCCCCGGCCCGCGCGGCGCGCGGCGACAGTCGGGACAGGCGGCTGCGATCGGTGTCGCAGCCAAGGATGCGCCCCTGATTCGCCATGGCCGACGCAAGCGCAAGCGCCTTTCCGCCCGCTCCGGCGCACAGATCCACCGCAAGCATGCCCGGCGTCGCTTCGCAGGCAAGCGCCACAAGCTGGCTGCCCAGGTCCTGCACCTCCACCGATCCGTCCAGAAACAGCGGATGGGCGTCGATCGCCACCGCTTCCGCCAGCCGCACGCCGTCGGGCGCATGGGCGGTGGGCGCCGATCCCGGGTAAGCGGCGAGAACGGCGTCCTGATCCGCCTTCAGACGGTTCACCCGCAGGTCCAGCGCCGCGCGCCCGGCTGCAAGCGTTCGGTCCGGCACGGGAAGATGGGAGAGCCTGTCCACCAGCCACTGGGGAGCAATGCCAGCGGGCGCGGCTTTCTCAGCGGCATCGACCGGCGGGGGGCCATGAGCCGATCCGTCGAAGGATGCGCGCAGTTCGGGCTGTTCCTCGGCCAGTCCCAGCATCGCCGCGCGGCCCGAATCCGGCCGCTCGCCCGCCCGGCGGATCGCGGCATAGGCAAGCTCCCGCACCGCCCGCCGGTCCTTTGCCCCGGCATAGCGGCGATCCCGAAAATAGCGGGCGATCAGCGTATCGGCGGCGGCACCATTGTCCCGCGCCGCCGCGATGACCTGATCCAGTATCTCGATCGCGGCCTGAACACGTGCGGCTGGGGTCATTGGCGTCCTATCTGGTGGGGTAGTTCGGCGCCTCGCGCGTGATCGTCACGTCATGGACATGGCTTTCACGCAGGCCCGCATTGGTGATGCGGACAAAGCTGGAGCGCTTTTGCAGCTCGTCGATCGTATGCGCGCCGGTATAGCCCATCGCGGCCTTGATACCGCCGACAAGCTGATGGATCACGTCCTTGGCCGGCCCCTTGTAGGGCACCTGGCCTTCAATTCCCTCGGGTACCAGCTTCAGTTGGTCCTTGATGTCCTGCTGGAAATAGCGATCGGCCGAACCGCGCGCCATCGCGCCCACCGAACCCATGCCGCGATAGGATTTATAGGCGCGGCCCTGGTAGAGGAATGTCTCGCCCGGCGCTTCCTGGGTTCCGGCCAGCAGCGACCCGACCATCACGCTGGATGCGCCCGCCGCCAGCGCCTTGGCGATATCGCCCGAGGTGCGCAGCCCGCCATCGGCGGTCACCGGCACATTCTGCTTCGCTGCTTCCGCCGCCGCATCCATGACTGCGGTCAACTGCGGAACGCCGACACCGGCGACCACGCGCGTCGTGCAGATGGAGCCGGGGCCGATGCCCACCTTCACTCCGTCCGCCCCCGCATCGATCAGCGCCTTGGCAGCGTCTGCCGTCGCGACGTTTCCGGCAAGAATCTGGACCGAGTTCGACTGCTTCTTGATCCGCGCGACCATTTCGCTGACCATCTTTGAATGGCCATGGGCGGTGTCGATCACCACCAGATCGCATTCGGCGTCCACCAGCGCCATGGTGCGTTCAAAGCCTGCGTCGCCGACGGTGCTTGCAGCCGCCACCCGCAGGCGTCCGGACGAATCCTTGGTGGCGGCAGGATAATTCACCGCCTTCTCGATGTCCTTGACGGTGATGAGGCCGACGCAGCGATAATCCTCGTCCACCACGAGCAGCTTTTCGATCCGGCGCTGGTGGAGCAGACGGCGCGCATCCTCCTGCGAAACTCCCGGCTTCACCGTCGCCAGATTGTTGCTGGTCATCAGTTCCGCGACGGGCTGGCTCATCTGTTCGGCAAAGCGGACGTCGCGGTTGGTGAGGATGCCCACCAGCTTGCCCGGCAGGCCGGTGGCGCTTTTCTCAACCACCGGAATGCCCGAAATCTTGTGGCGCACCATCAGTTCCAGCGCCTCGGCCAGCGTCTGCTCGGGCGTCATGGTGATGGGGTTCACGACCATGCCGGATTCGAACCGCTTCACGGCGCGCACGGCGGCGGCCTGCTCCTCCACCGACAGGTTGCGATGCAGGACGCCGATGCCGCCAAGCTGCGCCATGACGATCGCCATGTCGGCCTCGGTCACCGTATCCATGGCAGAGGACAAAATTGGGATATTCAGTCCGATCTCGCGCGTCACACGGCTTCGCGTGTCGGCCTGGCTCGGCAGCACTTCGGATTCGGCCGGCACCAGCAGCACGTCATCGAAGGTCAGCCCAAGCCGGATATCCATAAATGTCTCCACAGAACGAGGCGGCTCTATAAGGCGCGGATCGCGCGATGGCTAGGGTGCTGACGGCCCGCCGCCACGCTGATAGGGCGAATTCGGCAGCCATCGGGGCGGGACATCGGCATTCGCCATCCACCGCACGACCGCAAGCGCCGCCTCCACGTCTTCGGCCGCCCCGTCGAACGAAGGCACCGCCTCCAGTTCATCGCCCGGCTGATGATAGTCGCGCTCGAAATAACGGTCGATGGCGTCGTCCTTTTCCCGCTCGCGCGAGAATATGCCGGTCAGCATCACCATCGGCACACCGCGCTTTACCAGCGCGAAATGATCCGACCGGCGGAAATATTGCTGCACGGACGAATCGTCGAGCAGTTCCCGACCCTGCGCCCTGGCGACATCGCGGATGATCGGGTCAAGCGTGGTCAGGCCCCTGCCGATGACGCCCAGCTTGGCCCCGCGTCCGCGCAGGGCGATGGTGTCCAGGTTGACGCCGCCGACGGTCGCGCGCAGCGGCACGGCGGGATGGGAGGCGTAATATTCCGCCCCCAGCAGGCCATGTTCTTCCGCCGTGGTCGCGACGAAGAGGACGCTGCGCCTGGGTGCAGGCCCCGCCTTCAGCGCGCGGGCAAGCTCGATCATGCCTGCTATGCCGCTCGCATTGTCGATCGCGCCATTGCAGATCCGGTCCGGCGACCCGGCGGGCAGGCAGACGCCATAGCCGTCCCAATGGGCGGTGACGATCACCGCTTCATCGGGCCTTCCCCTGCCCTCCAGCCTGCCGACGACATTGGCGGACCGGAACCGCCGAATCCCGGTCTCGACATGGGCCGTGATCCGCAGGGGAATCGTCGCCGCCCGGAAATCGGGCATCGCAGCCTGCGTCCGCATCGTCTTGAGGTCGAGACCGGCCGCCGCAAGCACAGGCGCGGCCGCCGCCGCCTTCACATGGCCCGTAACGCCGATGCCCGGCCCGGTCTCCCCAAGCCGCATCAGCCCCAGCCTGTAGCCCCTCTGGAGCCGGATGAACTCGGCATCTTCGGAGTCGTTGATCGCAATGTCCGCCACCGCGCCCCGGCTTCGGTAAAGCGCACGTCGCAACCGCAGGTCCGGTACTGGCCTGTTTCCGGCGGCATATTCGGGCGGCGGCTCCGCAAATCTCAGCACCACCGCGCCTTTCAGGTCGGCGCTTCCGATGTCATCCCGCCCGCTCGCCGGGTCCACGATCCCGTGGCCGATGAAGACGACAGGCGCATTGGCGATGCGCTCAACCTTCCCCTCGCCGATCAGGACCAACGCTTCCGGCGAAATCTCTATCGCCTCCCCGCTCGCTTGCCCCGACAGACGCCATTCCACGGCCGACCGCCGGATGAACGGCGCCGGCTGCAGCCACTTTCCGCGCCATCCCGGCTCGATCCCCGCGTTTGCGAGCGCCTTGGCGATGTAATTCGTGGTCTTGCGATCGGCAGGCCCACCCGCCTCCCTGCCCTGAAATGCGTCGTCGGCGAGGACTTCCACATGCTGGCGCAAGCGCACGGCGTCGATCGGGGACAGGTCCGGCAGCCCGCCATGTACAGGCCCCGCTCCGAGAAGAGCGGCGGCGATGCCCGCGCCAAGGGCAAAGGAAAAGCCCCGCCTCCCTTTTAGAAGGCGGGGCCTTGTTCCAGCCACTGAAGCGGAAACGCCGATCAAGCGCCCTGATTCAGCCAGGCTTGCCAAAACTTGGCGATGGTGGCCCGGGGTTCGCCGGACACCTTGGCGAAGGCGGCAGCGGCCGCGTCTTTCTGGCCCGATCGCGCAAGTGCGATGCCAAGCCGCGTATTCACGACATTGGCCTCCACGCCACCCTTCTGAAGCGCGACCTGATAGAGTTCAGCCGCCTTGGCGTAATCGGCATAGCCGAGATAGGCGTCGGCCGTGCCCAGCGCGAGCTTGCCGTTCGCGGCGGATTTGGCCTGTGTCGCCAGCTTGGGGAGCGACGCCTTGTCGGCCGAGACCTTGCCTGCCGACAGTCTCGAAAGTTCGGCGAAGGTCTGCTTGCCGGGGTTCAGCATCTTCTTAGCGATGCCTTCGTCGATCACTGCCTTCGCCTCGCCAGGCAGACCCTTCATATAGGCCGAATTGGCGTATTCATAATAATCCGCCTCGCCCTTCATCGCGCCGGCGGCGCGCATCAGGCGCATCAGGTCGAGCGTCGCCTGGTCGTCCAGCTTCCCGGTATCACGGAAGATGATAAGCGAATCGCGCCAGTTGTCGGCGCTCGGATAGGCCGAGACCAGATCGAGCGATGCCGGCACCGCAAGGTCCATCCGCTTTGCGTCATAGGCGATCGCAAGCATCCGCTTGTACCAGGTCTCCGGCACTGCTTCGTTCGTGGCCTTCTTGGTCTGAATGGCTTTTTGCAGCGTCGTCACGGCCTCGGCCGGCTGCTTGTTCGCGTGATAGAGTTCGGCAAGCGAAACGACGATCTCGGCATCATCCGGATAGGCGGCGGCCAGTGCCTTGAACTGGGTGAGAGCGCCCGCATAATCCTTGCGCTGAAGGCTGAATGCCGCGAGGTTCCGCATCAGCGGCTTTTTCATATCCTCGGGCGCGCTGCCGCTTTCAAGCATGGCCCGCGTCGCCTTTTCCAAAAGCGCGTCGTCCTTCTTGGCCGCCGCGATATTGTAGGTGAACTGGCCGATAACGAATTTCTCGTCGGGGGTCTCCGCCTTGGCCGCCGCCTCATTGATCTTCGCAAGAGCGGCGTCGAGGTTGCCCGCCTCCTGAAGCTTTTGCGCTTCGGCGAGCGGAGACTGCACCGCCCTGCCCAGCTTCAGAGACTTTTGCTTCTGCGCTTTCTGCGCGGCGGCAGGCGTCGCGACGACGGCGGCCCCGCCGGCCGCGCCCATTGCGAGCGCCAGACCAAGGGCCAGAGACGAAATCTTCCTCATTCAATCCTACTCCCGATTTCCCGCGCCGAACCTGTCCATTCGGGACGGATGAAAAACCATTCTGCTACCGGCGCCATGGCCTCACGACAAGCACAACCGACATCACCGGCATTGGCTGCCATGCCGCGGCTTAACCGTCGTTGAACCCGGCGGGTTTAGTCGCTAGAGCCTCAACATGCTCGCCGTCATCTCTCCCGCAAAAACGCTGGATCTCAACACTCCCGTGCCGCCTGTGGCGGTGACGCAACCAACCTTTCTCCAGCAGGCGGAACCACTGGCCCACGCGGCGGCCAGGCTGTCCAAGGCCCGGCTCACTAAACTCATGCATATATCGGACAAGCTTGCTCAACTGACGGCGGAGCGGTTCGCCGCATTCGAGGTGCCGTTCACCGCAGATAACGCTCGTCCGGCCATCTACACCTTCGCCGGTGACGTCTACACCGGCTTTGAAGTGAAGACGCTGGACGAAGCCGCGGTGGATTTTGCGCAGGACCATGTCCGCATTCTGTCAGGCCTTTACGGCCTGCTCCGTCCGCTGGATCTGATGCAGCCCTATCGGCTTGAAATGGGCACGTCCTGGGCGCCGGGCAGAAAGAAGGATCTCTATGCCTGGTGGGGCAAATCGCTGGCGGATGCGCTTGTCGCCGACCTTAGCGACGATCCCGAGCCGGTGATCGTCAACCTTGCCAGCCAGGAATATTGGAAGGCGGTCGACCGCAAGGCGCTGGGCAACCGGCGCGTGATCGACATCGCCTTCAAGGAACAGCGTGGCGGCAAGCTGGTCTTCAACAGCTTCGGGGCGAAGAAAGCGCGAGGCATGATGGCCCGCTTCATCTGCGAACACCGACTGCAGAAGGCCGAGGCGCTGAAGGGCTTCGACACCGACGGCTATGCCTTTTCGGCTGATGGTTCGACCGAGAACCACTGGCTGTTCGTCAGAAACGTTGCGGCCGCTGACTGAAGCCGGTGAAAACTTTTGCGTCCGGCCCTTGTGGTTCGGCGTTACCAACCCAGCTTGGCTACTCACACTTCATCATTTGCATCATTTGCGGGGCAGATCGACATGACGACAGCAAATGCCTGGGCCGCCCATTCAGCTCAATCGCCGTTCGCGCACTTCTCCTTTCAGCGGCGGGCGCTTGAGCCGCAGGATGTCAGGATCGACATTCTCTATTGCGGCATCTGCCATTCGGATGTGCATTTCGCGCGGGGGGAATGGGGCGACCCGCGTTATCCCTGCGTGCCCGGCCATGAGATCGTCGGCCGGGTCAGTGCGGTCGGTGAGAGCGTTACCCGTTTCCAGCCGGGCGATCTGGTCGGGGTCGGTTGCATGGTGGACAGCTGCGGGCATTGCCCGTCTTGCGGCGAAGGGCTTGAGCAATACTGCGAGAACGGGTTGACGGGCACCTATATGGGCGTGGAGGCTCAGACGGGCCTTCCAACCTACGGCGGCTATTCGGACCATATCGTTGTCCGCGAGAACTTCGTCCTTCGCATCAATCACAAGCCGGAAGACCTGCCTGCCGTTGCGCCGCTTTTGTGCGCGGGCATCACCATGTGGTCTCCGCTCCGTCACTGGCACGCCGGACCCGGCAAGAAAGTGGGGATCGTGGGGATCGGCGGCCTGGGCCATATGGGGCTCAAGCTTGCCCACGCGCTTGGAGCGCATGTCGCGGCGTTCACCAGGTCCGAGGGCAAGGCGGGCGAGGCGCGCAAGCTTGGCGCGGATGAAGTCATCCTCTCAAGCGATGAAGCCCGGATGGCGGAACACCGGAGCAGCTTCGACCTGATCGTCAGCACAGTCTCGGCTCCGCAGGACCTTGACCTCTACAGCCGCTTGCTGAAACGCGACGGGACTCTCGTTCTTGTAGGGGCCGGTCCCGAAAGGCATGTCGCGCCGGCTGCGGGGACGCTTATCGGGAGGCGGCGCAGCATTGCCGGTTCTGCCATTGGCGGCATCGCCGAAACCCAGGAGATGCTCGATTTCTGCGCCGAACACGGAATTACCGCCGATATCGAACTGATCCCGGTGCAACAGGTGGACGACGCCTATACGCGCATGCTGGCCAGCGACGTCAAATATCGCTTCGTCATCGACAACGCGTCTCTGCCCACCACCTAGGGTCAGGCCCTGGGGCTGGACGCTCCGGCGGCGCGGACGCCGCCGGAACATCGCTTAGGCTCTGGGTCAGGCCAGAGCTTCGGTGCGGACCTTGCGCCGACGAAGCTGCCAGCCCACCAGGCCGAACCCGCCGATCATCATCAGCCATGTCTCCGGCTCCGGCACGCCGGGAACGCCCACATAGCCCTGGGTGTAGAGGTCAGTTCCTTCCGCACCCAGGCCCTCATTCTTCACCGTGAGGGTAGAGAAACCATCGGTGAAGATCTGCCCATAGGTGGAAACCGCCGTAAGGCCGGAGAAGTCGATATCGCTGAAAGGACCGCCGGACGTCTGGAAATCGTCGCCCGTCCAGGTGAAGACCAGGTTCACGAGTCCGGGGTCGTCCGTCACTCCGGGAGCCAGCGTGATGCCGGGATTGGAGAATTCGACGCTCGCCGCGACGTCGTCATATGGGCTGAAGACCGAGCCATCGACATAGCCCGCGAAATCAAAGATCACGAGTTGCGATCCGTTGCGCAGCCCCTCAGTGTCGTCCAGCGTGCCCGCATAGCTGAACTCATAGCCATCCGACACGGACGTCACGCTGTCCAGAAGGACCGTCGCGGCGTGCGCCGGGATTGACAGAAAAGCCGCCGCTGCGACCGATGTGATGAGCTTCCTCATTAAGCCACCTCTACTGTTCGGCTACCCCCTCCAGCCAAAGACCCCGCTCGACCCTGCGGATTTTCACGCAAGCTCCATGCCACCGACCGTTTCATGGCGGTCGGGACGCTCTCGGAATAAAAATGTTGTAAAAAATATCGACAGAAAATCAGCGATATAGCGTTAACCTTCCTTAATGGCTGCCCTGCCCGGGCAGCCACTCAGGTCATTCCTCGGTCGCTCCGGCTTCGCCCGCGCCTGCCGTGTCTTCACCCTCGGCCGCATCGCCCTCGGCCGCATCGCCCTCGTCTGCGGCTTCCTCATCCTCATCCGTGATGCGGGCCGCCGAGACGACATGTTCGTCGTCCGCCACGTCGAACAGCCGCACGCCGGCCGATCCGCGCCCGATCACACGCAGCGAATCCAGCGGCATCCGGATCATCTTGGCCTGATCGGTCACCAGCATCAGATGATCGTCGTGATGCGCCGGGAAACTGGCCACCACCGGCCCGTTGCGGGCGATATTGTCGATGTTGGTGATGCCCTGCCCGCCGCGGTTGGTCCGGCGATATTCATAGGCGGACGACAGCTTGCCATAGCCGTTGGAGCAGATCGTCAGGATGAACTGTTCCTTTGCGGTCAGTTCCTCGAACCGCTCGGACGACATCTGCGGCGAGCCTTCCTTTTCCGGCTTCCACGGCGCGAAGCGCAGGTAATCCTCGCGCTCCTCCGGCGTCGCGCCCGCGCGGTGGAGGATGGAGAGCGAGATCACCTCGTCCCCCGCCTTCAGGGTCATGCCGCGCACGCCGGTCGACGTGCGGCTCTGGAACTCGCGCACGACCGTCGCCTCGAACCTGATCGCCTTGCCCTGGCGGGTGGCGAGCAGCACATCGTCGTTCTCGGTGAGCAGCGCCACGCCGATCAGCCGGTCAGGGCTGTCATCCTCGAACCGCATCGCGATCTTGCCGTTCGACGGCACGTTGGTGAACGCATCCATCGAATTGCGCCGCACCGTGCCGTTGGCGGTGGCGAACATGACGTGCAGGTTCTTCCACTCCGCCTCGTCCTCGGGAAGCGGCAGCACGGTGGAGATCGTCTCCCCTTCGGCCAGCGGAAGCAGGTTCACCATCGGCCGCCCGCGCGCCTGCGGGGCACCTTCGGGCAGACGCCACACCTTCATCCGATAGACCTTGCCGGCGGTGGAGAAGAACAGCACCGGCGTATGGGTGGAGGTGACGAACAGCTCCCTGACGGCGTCCTCGTCCTTGGTCGCCATGCCGGACCGGCCCTTGCCGCCCCGCTTCTGCGCGCGGAAGGTGTCCAGCGGCGTGCGCTTGATATAGCCGCCCATGGTCACGGTCACGACCATGTCCTGCCGCTCGATCAGGTCTTCGTCGTCGATATCGTCAAGCGCGGCGACAATCTGGGTCCGGCGTGGAGTCACTGCCACGGCTTCCACCGCCTCGAACTCCTCGCGCATCACCTCGTACATCCGCACGCGGTTGCGCAATATCTCCAGCAATTCCTCGATGGAGGCGGCCAGTTCGCGCAGTTCGCCTGCAATCTCGTCACGACCGAGCGCGGTCAACCGGTGCAGGCGCAGCTCCAGGATGGAACGGACCTGCGTTTCCGACAGGCGATAGCTGTCGCCATGGACCTCCGGCTCCACGGCTTCCACCAGCGCGATATAAGACGCGATCTCGGCGACCGGCCACTCGCGGGCGATCAGGCTGGCGCGCGCGTCGGCAGGAGTGCTCGACCCCCGGATGATCCGTACCACCTCGTCCAGGTTGGTGACGGCGATGACAAGGCCCAGCAAGATGTGCGCCCGCTCACGCGCTTTCAGCAGCTCGAACTTGGAGCGCCGCGTGATCACTTCCTCGCGGAACTTGACGAAGGATTCGATGATGTCCTTCAGCGACAGCACTTCGGGACGGCCGCCGCGCAGCGCCAGCACGTTGGCCGGGAAATTGCTCTGCGCGGGCGTGTAGCGATAGACTTGGTTCAGCACCACTTCCGGCGTCGCGTCGCGCTTCAGCTCGATGACGACCCGCACGCCCTCGCGGTTGGATTCGTCGCGGATGTCGGATACGCCCTCGATCCGCTTGTCCTTCACCGCCTCGGCGATCTTCTCGACAAGGCCCGATTTGCCCACCTGATAGGGGATTTCGGTAAGGACGATGGACCGGCGCTCGCCCCGGTTTTCCTCCACAATCGCCTTGGCGCGCATGACGATGGAGCCGCGCCCCGTGTGATAGGCCTGGCGCGCCCCCGCCTGGCCCAATATCATCGCGCCGGTGGGGAAATCCGGCCCCGGCACGATCTCGATCAGCTCGTCCACCGTGATCGCGGGATTGTCCATATAGGCCTTGCAGGCCTTTATCACCTCGCCAAGATTGTGCGGCGGGATGTTGGTCGCCATGCCGACGGCGATGCCGCCGGCCCCGTTCACCAGCAGGTTCGGGAAGCGTGCGGGAAGGACGTTCGGCTCGCTTTCCGATCCGTCATAGTTCGGCTGGAAATCGACCGTGTCCTTGTCCAGGTCGGTCAGCAGGTCGTCGGCCACCTTGGCAAGTCGCGCCTCGGTATACCGCATGGCGGCGGGCGGGTCGGGGTCCATCGATCCGAAATTGCCCTGGCCGTCGATCAGCGGCACCCGCATCGACCAGTCCTGCGCCAACCGGGCGAGCGCGTCATAGATCGCGCTGTCGCCGTGCGGGTGATATTTACCCATGACGTCGCCGACGATGCGGCTGGATTTGCGATAGGGCTTTCCGGCCACATAGCCCGCTTCCTGGCAGGCATAGAGGATGCGCCGGTGGACCGGCTTCAGCCCATCGCGCACATCGGGCAAGGCGCGCGCCACGATCACGCTCATCGCGTAATCGAGGTAGGAGGTTTTCATCTCATCGACGATGGAGATGGGCCTGATGTCAGACGGTTCGGCGAGGCTGGTCTCGTCGTTGGGCAAGGCGACACTTTCGGTTTGGTGTTGTTGGGAATGCTCTAGCGGCTAATCCCGCGCCACGCCACCCCTTGCGCATACGTGCGCGCGCCCGCGCGAGGATGGTGTCCCTGCCCTATTTCCGCCTGGTTGGAACCCGATCGTTACGCCGCTCGTACTCATTTCCGGACAGGGGATTCACGAATGGGAATCGGAGGGGAAATCATGCGCCTTGGCATATTCGGAATTGGACTGGCGGCCGCGCTCGCCGTCGGCGGCTGCGCAACCGGGGCCGAGTCCGGGCCCGACCGCTATTACGCCTGCTCGGACGGGTCGCGCATCGGCGTTTCATTCCTCAGCCAGGACGCCGTCCGTGTCAGGCTGCCCTCGCGCAAGAACCTCATCCTGCCGCTGGTCAGCGAGGATGCGGGCAATCGCTATGCCGATGAACGGCATGAGCTGGTGGACAGGGGCGACCAGCTGACCTGGAAAGCCGGACAGGCGGCGGCCGTCACCTGCCGGCCGGATCGCTGAGGCGGCCCAACCCCCTCGCCTTTCGCGCGCACCCGCGCTAACCCGCCGCCATGACCGATGCAGTCCATATCGTCGGCGGCGGCCTTGCGGGGTCGGAAGCCGCCTGGCAGCTTGCCGAGGCGGGCGTCCCCGTCGTCCTCCACGAAATGCGCGGGGTGGAGCCGACGCCTGCCCACCACACGGCCGATTTCGCCGAACTCGTCTGTTCCAACAGCTTTCGTTCGGACGAGGCGGAAAAGAGCGCCATCGGCCTCCTTCATGAGGAAATGCGGCGGCTCGGTTCGCTGATCCTAGCATCGGCCGACACGCATCGCGTGCCTGCGGGCGCCGCGCTGGCGGTGGACCGGGACGGCTTTTCCGCCGCCGTCACCGCCGCCATCTCAGGCCATCCGCTGGTCGAGGTCAGGCGCGAGCTGGTGGACGGCCTTCCGCCCGAAGACTGGGGCCGCACCATCATCGCCACCGGCCCGCTCACCGCCGCTCCGCTGGCAGAGGCGATCCGCGCCCTGACCGGAGAAGACAGCCTCGCCTTCTTCGATGCGATCGCGCCGATCGTCCATCGCGAGGCGATCGACATGGACACGGCCTGGTTCCAGTCCCGCTGGAATAAGGGTGACGGCAAGGACTACATCAACTGCCCGATGACGAAGGACGAATACAACGCCTTCATCGACGCGCTGCTCGCGGGCGATAAGACCGAGTTCAAGCAGTGGGAGCAGGACACCCCCTATTTCGAAGGCTGCATGCCGGTGGAGGTGATGGCCTCGCGCGGGCGGGAAACGCTGCGCTATGGCCCGATGAAGCCGGTGGGGCTGGATGATCCGCGCACCGGGCGCTGGCCTTATGCCGTTGTCCAGCTTCGGCAGGACAATGCGCTCGGCACGCTGTGGAACATCGTCGGCTTCCAGACCAAGTTGAAACATGCCGAGCAGGTGCGTATCTTCCGCACCATTCCCGGCCTTCAGGACGCGCAGTTCGCCCGGCTTGGCGGGCTGCATCGCAACACCTTCATCAACTCGCCCCGGCTGCTGGACGACCGGCTCAGGCTGAAGGAGCTTCCGCGCATTTCCTTTGCCGGGCAGATCACCGGCTGCGAGGGCTATGTCGAAAGCGCGGCGGTGGGGCTGATAGCCGGGCGTTTCGCCGCAGCTGAAGTTCTGGGGCGCAGCATTGAGCCGCCGCCCGTCACCACCGCGCTCGGCGCGCTGCTCCACCATATCACCGGCGGGGCCGACGACACCACATTCCAGCCGATGAACGTCAATTTCGGACTGTTCCCGCCGCTCGACGGACGCACCCGCAAGAATGAACGCAAGGTGGCGATGGTCGCCCGTGCCCGGACCGCGCTCGGCGAATGGGTGGAGGAAGCGCAGGCGGTCGAACCGGCGGCGTAAGCGCGCCCTCCCGGCCTTTCCGTCAGCTCTCCTCGTCTCCAGCGGCTGCCGCGACCGGGGCGCACTCCGGCCTTGCCGGGGCCTTGCGCTTCACCCGCGTCGTCGCGAACTCGGCGCGTGTCAGCACTTTCGATCCATCGGCGTCCGCCTTGGCGAACTTGTCCGTCGTCCTGATCGCCCATTCCTCGAAGGAAAGCCTGCCGTCGCCATTGACATCGAGCTTGGCGAACGCCTTGCGGCGGCTCGCAAGATATTCCTCGCGGGTGATCGCCTCGTCGCGGTCTTTGTCATAGCGGTTGAAGCGGCGCTCCTCGCGCTTCTGCTCGCTCGCCTCAGGCGCGGCGGGAGGCGGAGCGGCGATCCCTTGGCTGAGTACGGCCGCCGGCCTTGGCGGAATTACGCTGTCGCTCGCGCGCGCGCTTTCGTCCCGCCAGAACAGCACCGCAAGCACTCCAAGGGCCAGCGCAAGCCCGCCCGCTACCCAACGCCAGATCATCTGTCCCCCTTCAAACGCTCATCGTCCGGTAAGCAACGCCCGCAACATGCGAAGCTGCCGTCCGGGCGACCCTATCCGCCGGTCCTTCAACTGCGACAGCGCATCGCGGCGGGCAAGCGCCCCCAGTGCAAGCAACGGACGCGCCCCGCGCACTCGCGGCGGGGCTTCTGCAAATATGTCGGCCGCCATCGCCACCGCCTCGGCCCGTTCCTTCTGGAGCGAAAGCCGGCTCGCGAGATCCACCAGCGCCCAGCCCCGCCCCATCTGCCGCAGCGATCCTTCGGTATCGTCCGCGCCAAGCAACTCGGCGGCAAGCGCGAACAGCCGCGCGCCGCGCTGCTCCGCATGCGCCTCCAGCGTCGGCGCATCCACCGTCTCCGCTTCGATCAGCGTAAGCCAGCCATCCGTCAGCGCTGCCAGCGCAGCGCATTTCGCCGCGTCTCCGCCCGTCACCTCATGGGCCAGCGCCTGCAACACCGGCTCGCCCGGGACCGGCGGCTGGTGCAGTTTTTCCAGCGCCTCCCGCCACCAGGCGATGCGGATCGCGCCGATCATCGGTTCGTTGGTTGAGGCGACGAGCCGTCCCAGCGATATGTCGAGCGCGAACAGCGCCGCCAGGCCGGGGCGCGCCTGCCTGCGCGCATAGGTTGCGGCCAGCCAGCGTTCCGGATCGCCCGCCGCCACGAGATCGGCGATCACCTGCCGATTGCGGGACTCTGATCCTTGGGCCGGCCGATCCATATGCGCCGCAAATTCTGTTCAGGAACGATCAGGGCCGGACTATACCGGCGGGTGGATCGGCAATTACCTACAAATATACGCTGTCGGGTCAAGCGTTTGCGGCTGAAATCTGCCGCCGGATGGCCGGTCGCGCCTATTGGGGCACGTAGAACATCCGGCTTTCGCTGAGCGTGAGGGCACTCGTCTTCCAGAAGGGGATCACCAGCTCGACGTCATAGTCGAGATCGATCTGTATCTTCTTGGCGAGCAGCACATTGTCATCGGTGATCGTTACATCCACCGTCAGGTCATCGGCCCTCAGCCTGTGTCCCGCGGCGGATGCGCGGGTCTTTATCATGTCCTCCACCTGGGTTTCGGTCATGACGCCATCGCTCTTGTCCTGATAGGCTACCATCGCCGCGCGCCCGCCGGAGCCGATCACCTCGCGCAGCGCGCTATAGGCCTGCATCGTCATGCCGATCTGCATGACCGCAAGGATGAACATTATGAGTATCGGGCTTGCGAGCGCAAACTCCACCAGCGTGGTGCCGCGCGTATCACGCCACAGTTTCAGGATCTGTGCGTTCCTCACTGGTAACGCACCTTGCGGACGACATCGAGATTGATCGTCTGGCTGACACCGAAATGAGTCCAGAGCGGCGCATATTGCCCGTTCAACGTGACGATCACATAGCGTGCCTGCTCCTGCCCCGATGCGCAGCTGCTGTTCGATGCGGTCCCGTTGCAGGTCAGCGATGTGGCGACCGTTACCTTGTCTTCGGTCAGGCCGGACGCGGACATCGCCGCCTGCTTCAGATAAGCGGTGTCGCTCTGCGGCGGCCGTGCCAGCGCCAGGCTCGCCACTTCGGCGGCCGCCTGCTGATAATCGATCTGTGCCGACAGCATGCGCGCGACGTCGAACGCGCCAAGCGACAGGAAAGTCAGCACCGGCAGCGTGAAGGCAAGCTCGATCGCCGCAACGCCGCGTCGGTCGGGCAGCGCGCCGGAGAGCGACCGGATGATGTTCCTAGCTGACAAGACGCACCACCTTTGCACCGAAATTGCCGGGAGGGGACGAACCCGGCGGACAGGAGTTGGGGATGATGGGATTGCCGCTGATGCCAATGGTATTGGCGATCAGGAGCAGGCACTGGGTGCTGGGCGAAGCATTGCCGGTCATTTCCATGTCCTGATTGGGCATGTAGATCGCCCCGCCCAGGTGCAGCGTCGCATTGCCGTTGATGCGACTGTCCTTGCCTGCGACGGATGTCGCCTTGTCCTCGAAGATCAGCACGCCGCCAAACTCTGACGAGATGTTGTTGTATGTCCCCGGAGAAGCCGTGATCTGGTCTGACGTGGGCGCGGTAAAGCTGATATTCGAACCGCCGTTGATGTCGATCGTGGCGCCGTTTTTCAGCACAAAGATCACGCCGGAGCCCGACAGATTATATTGGGCGGCCACTTTCAGCGAGCCGCCGTCGATCGTGTAGACGCCGGGCGCCAGAGTGTGGCTGCCCTTGATTTGCATGTCGGAATAGGTCCCCGGCTGCAAAGTCGCGTTGTTCTTGTCATAGGTCCGCGACGTGCCGGCGGGCGGCGTGGTGAGATGCGCCAGCGGATCGGTCTGCTTCACCGAATAGGGCCGCGTTGTCGTATCGCCGATCAGGTTGTTCGATCCGGCGGTTATGCCGCCCATCGCAGTCAGCGGATCTGCGTCCACCTGCGATGAACCGAAGATCTTGATCGCCTCGGAGTGGTTCGAATTGGTCGCGATCCCGCAGCCGAGTTGAAGCAGCGCATTGCCGCCGATGCTGACGGCCGCCTGTGCAGTCTCGTTGGTCGCAAGCATGCAGAACTCGCCGGAATCGATCACCGCCGCAGTCGCGGTGGCGGTGATGGTGGGGCCGGCAGGCAGGAATAGGCTGGAGAACGGCAGGTCGCGCTGGGTCTGCGCCGACACGCGGACTGCATTGTTGGTGCCGCCGCTCCAACTCACCACCGTCACGCTTGGCGTGCCGAGATAGTCCAGAACCTGCTTGTTGTCGGTCAGCGCGGCATTGGCGCTGACGTTGTAATCCTTGCCCTGTACCTTTGAATAGGCCCCTGCAAGCGCGGCCGTATCGACGGACATCTGCAATTCGCGCTGCCAGAGATACCACTGGGTGACGTCCACCCCCAGCCCGGCCCCCCCGATCATCACCGGAAGGGCGGCGGCGGTCAGCACCAGCACATTGCCGCGCCTGTCTTTACCGACAGAGCGGAGCGGATGACGTGCCTTGTTCAGGATGCGCGCGAACATCTGTTGTCCCACCAAGATGGTTGTCCCCATCTGCGGCATAGCGAAACGGGCTTAATACGGGCTTCAGGAACAGGGTTAACCGCGTGTTATCAGCTTGAAGGCGGCACCGGCATGCATGCGGTGACGGTCAGATTGCTGATATCCATATTGAGGAAGCTGCCGATCACCACTTCATAGGGCATGACGATCTGCACCCGCCCCTGCCCGCCCAGCCCGTCGCAGGTGGCTGCGGCCTCGGCGGTCACTCCGTCAAGCGGCACGGTGATGTTTGATTGACCTGCAATCGCGACTGCATAGTTTCGCGCATCATCGGTGCTTTCGCACGGCGTGCGGCCGATCACCATGCAGCGCGCCGCTTTGAACGCGGTCTCCTGCAGCGTCTGGAACGTCCAGATCGCGCGCGCACCTTCGATCAGGCCGAAGATGAACATGATCACCATCGGCAGCACCAGCGCCAGTTCGATGACCGCCGCGCCCCGCTGGTCGATACGCAGGCGGCTCCAGCTTCGCCGCGCCATCATTGCAGCCTCACCATCGCGGTCTGGCGGATGTTCGTCCCTTCAAGATATTTGTTGGGAACGACCACAGCCGAATAGGGATAGCTCGCATCAATGCTTAGGTAAAAGCCCGAGGTGGAACCGCCTGTGCATTCCTTTCCGCAGGAGTCGGCGGCGGTGAAGCTCTGTCCGTCTGGGGAAAGGCAGACGCACTGACCGATTGCGCCGGTACAGTCGCTCGATCCGTTGCATTCCACATCCACCGTTACCGTCCCGCCGGGCAGGCGGCTTGCGGCCGCGACATAATTTTCAATCTGCTGTTTATCGAAAGCCTTGCGGTTGTTGAAGGCCAGCATGCTGCCCTGCTCCACTGCCGCATTGAGGCGAAGCTGGTAGGTCAGGTACATGCCGAAATCGAGCGCAACCATCATCACCATGAAGAACATCGAGGCAAAGACCGCGAACTCGATGGTGGCGCTGCCTTTGTCGTCCGACTTCAGCCGCTTTATGAAAAGCTTCTTCATCTTCATCGCCCTATTGGAGCAGCATCACTTCGGCGCTGCTGCCGCCGCCCATGCCGGGGCAGATCGTCGCTCCGGCGCTGCCACCCTTCATCGAGATCGTATCCGCAACCAGCATGAAACAGCCCCCGCCAGAACTTAATGTCGCTCCGCCGCTCATGGTCATCGTTGAGTTGGGCGCATAGAGCATGCCGGACATGATGCTGGCCGAACCACCACCGAAACTGAACGCGTCACCATCCGTATTTGCCACCAGCACGTTGCTGATGCCTCCAGATGAAGAATCGCCGGGCGCTGTCAGATAGACTTTTGCTCCGCCTCCAAGATCAAGCTTGCCGGAAATCACCAGGGTCACGTTGATGCCGGCTACGTCATAGCCACCGACATCCTTTCCTCCCAGCATGGTTCCAGTTGGCCAAGTCGTACCGCCGGTACCATCGGTGAAATCTCCATTCACCGTGTACCGTCCCTCACCCAGCTTGGCCGCGCCTTTGATATCAAGATTCCCGTTGATGTAGTGGTTCGACGTCTTGCCGAATGTAATCTTGCTGCCACCTTGGGTGGTGATGCTACCCTCGGCGCTGAATGTGCCGTCGCCGAAGCTGAGTGTGCTGGTGCCCGACATGAAGATCGACTTATCCTTGGTCGATCCACTGCCAGTGCCGATAGCGACATTCCCGTCTCCGAACGTGAGTGTCGAACCGCCCGCAAGGTCGATCGCGCCGTCGATGTCGACGTCGCCTGCGCCCACTGTCATGATCGAGCCCCCACCGACAGTGATCTGCCCGAAATAGTGACGCCCAGCGCCGATGGTAAGGGTCGTGCCGCCACCTATCTTGGTTTCACCCACGACAGTAAGGGGTCCATCTCCAAAGGTCAGCGATGCACCACCGTGATCGATGCCTCCGCTAATGGTTATCGTGCTGTAGCCTTGGAACACGGCCTTGATGCCGCCGCTCAGCTTGAGCTTTTTGATCGTGTAGATGCCCGCCGGGAAAGTGTAAGTGCTCGTCCCGCTATTCCAAAATGGCTTCAAGGAGTTAGGTGGATTGTAGTCGAGCGTATAGTCAGAGCCGGTGGCGGCCACGCCGCTCAGAACATTTGTGTAGGTTCCGATTTGCGCGATGGCGCTCGATACATCCGAGCTTCCCGCAAGCGGATCGACAGCGGCGTTTGCTACATTCTGCGTGATCTTGTTGGGTGTTGGAGCCGTGGTGACACTGCTCCCGCCTGAAGAACTGACGCTGCCACCTGTCCGTACGGTTTTAGCAATCAGTTTTGCGCTGCCGACCGTATTGATGTTCATATTGGCCGCCATACCGCATTCAGTGGCTGTCACGCTGGTTCCACCATTGGCCGAAATGCCGTTCGATGCGGTGTTGGACAATGCAAGAATACAGGCCGGTCCGCCGCCTGAGAGCGAGGCGATGGAACGCGCCGAAATGTTCATGGATGCGGTGCTGGTGAATACCCGGGCCAGCCGCAGCGCCAGCGGAGTCGTGACCGTCACCTGCACGGCCTGGCTGCCGTCACCGGTCGGCGAGGCGATCAGCGCGGCCGCCACCTGCGAGGCGAGGATGCCCTGCGCGGCTGCGATCGACTGCGCCGTTGCGGTCAGCACCGCCACGTCCTCACTGCCGCTATAGGCGAGCGCCGCGCCCAGCGCCGCGGTATCGGCGACGCGCTGGTTTTCCACGCGCGCGGAATAGCCCTGCCCCAGCTCCACGGCAAAGGCTGCAAGCCCGACGATGGCGATGAGGCTTGCTGCGCCCAGCAGGCTCACATTGCCGCGTTCGTCCTGTGCGAGTTTTCTGAACAATGGGTCCCCTTCCTCCGCCAAGGGAGTTGGGGACCATATCTCACGACAATCTTAACGGATCGTATAACTGCGAACGGCTATCAACATCCTTAACGCGTCAATTTCTTGTACGTCATCCGGTGCGGCCGGTCGGCCTCGTCGCCCAGGCGGCGGCGCTTGTCTTCCTCATAGGATTCGAAATTGCCTTCGAACCATTCGACATGGCTGTTGCCCTCAAACGCCAGGATGTGCGTCGCCAGCCGGTCCAGGAAGAAGCGGTCGTGGCTGATCACCACCGCGCAGCCCGCGAAGTTCTCAAGCGCCTCCTCCAGCGCGCGCAGCGTCTCCACATCAAGGTCGTTGGTCGGCTCGTCCAGCAGCAGCACATTGCCGCCCTCCGCCAGCATCTTGGCCATGTGGACGCGGTTGCGCTCACCGCCTGAAAGCTGGCCGACTTTCTTCTGCTGATCGCCGCCCTTGAAGTTGAACGCGCCGACATAGGCCCGCGTCGCCACCTCGTTCTTGCCGAAGTAGAAGCGCTCGTTGCCGCCCGACACTTCCTCCCAGACATTTTTGTTGGGGTCCAGCGCGTCGCGGCTCTGGTCGACATAGCCCAGCTTCACCGTCTCGCCGACGCGGATTTCGCCGCTGTCCGGCTTTTCCGCCCCGGTGATGAGCTTGAACAGCGTGGTCTTGCCCGCGCCGTTCGGCCCGATCACGCCGACGATGCCGCCCGGCGGAAGGCTGAAGCTCAGGTTCTCGAACAGCAGCTTGTCGCCATAGGCCTTGCTGAGGTTCTTCGCCTCGATCACCGTCCCGCCAAGCCGCTCGGGCACCTGGATGAGGATCTGTGCGCTGCCGGGGCGACGGTCGTTCTGCCGGTCGACCAGCTCGTCGAACGCCTTGATACGCGCCTTTGATTTGGACTGCCGGGCCTTGGGGCTCTGCCGGATCCACTCCAGCTCCTCCTTGATCGCCTTCTGGCGGCCCTCTTCCTCGCGCTCTTCCTGCTCCATGCGCTTGGCCTTGCCTTCAAGCCATTTGGAGTAGTTGCCCTCGAAGGGAATGCCCCGGCCGCGGTCCAGCTCCAGCACCCAGCCCACCACATTGTCCAGGAAGTAGCGGTCGTGGGTGACGAGAATGACGTTGCCGGCATAATCGATCAGATGCTTTTCAAGCCATTGCACGCTTTCGGCGTCCAGATGGTTGGTCGGCTCGTCCAGCAGCAGCACTTCCGGCTTTTCCAGCAGCAGGCGGCACAGCGCGATGCGGCGCTTTTCACCGCCGGACAGGCTTTCGACCGACCAGTCGCCCGGCGGGCAGCGCAGCGCGTCCATCGCCTGTTCCAGCTGGCTGTCCAGCGACCAGCCGTCAGCCGCGTCGATCTTTTCCTGCAGTTCGCCCATTTCGGCAAGCAGCGCGTCGAAATCGGTGTCGTCCTTCGGGTCGCCCATTTCGGCGGAAATCGCGTTGAACCGCTCGATCATGTCGGCGACGGGCCGCACGCCGTCCATGACGTTTTCGCGCACCGTCTTTTTCGGGTCGAGCTGCGGCTCCTGCGCCAGATAGCCGACGCGCACGCCCTCGGCCGCCCAGGCTTCGCCGCTGTAATCCTTGTCGAAACCGGCCATGATCTTCATCAGGGTCGATTTGCCCGCGCCGTTCACGCCGATGATCGCGATCTTGGTTCCGGGCAGGAACTGGAGGTGGATGTTGTTCAGCACCGGCTTGGGCGCGCCGGGGAAGGTCTTTGTCAGCCCCTTCATCACATAAGAATATTGATAGCCGGCCATGCGTGCTCCGTCGGAATTCTGGTCTGTGGAATTGCCCGGGGCTTTAGCGAAGCCCGCCCGCATTGGCAAACATGTTGGAGGGGGCTCAGCCGTGCCCCGCCGTCATCCAGATCGCCATGGCGATCATCATCAGGTTTTCGGTCAGCGAGACGAAGCCGAGCGGGACATTGCTCGATCCGCCCACGCACGCGCATTTCAGCTCCCGCCTGTCGATATAGACGGCCTTGAAGACGGATGCCGCCCCCACCGTGCCTATGAACAGCGCCACCGGCACGGAAATCCAGTTCATCGCGCCCGCCACCATCAGCACGCCCGCCAGTCCTTCGGCAAAGGGATAAACATAGCTGTAAGGCGGCCAGCGCCGAGCGAGCAGGTCATAGTTCAGGAACATGGTCGCGAAGCTCCCGACGTTCTGGAGCTTCAGAAGTGACAGCACCACCATCGAAAAGGCGATCAACCATTCGGCGGCGCGAACGGTGAGCGCGCTCCCATATTCGGCGTGGCTCGCCGCCATCGCCATCAGCGCGGTCATGGCGAACAGCGCGATCACCGGGCGATAGCTCGTCGCCTCGGGATCGATGACCCGCTTGCCCAGGAAGCGGCGCAGATCGTCATGCCCGCCGATCCTTTTGCCGCCGATGAACACCTGCGGCGTGGTCCGGACACCGTGCTCGGCCTTGAAGGCGTCGGTCGCCTCGCGCGTGGCGAGGTGATGATCCTCCACCTCATAGCCTGCACGCTTCAGCAGATGTTTCGCCTTCAGCCCATAAGGGCAGACATGGTCCGGCATGACCATGCGGTAGAGAACTGCCTTTTTCGTGCCTGCCGGCTGGTTCGCCATGTCCGCCATCTCAGTCTCCATTGTGTTCGGTCCGCTGCCGATATAGGTTCCGTACCATGGTACGGAATCAAGAGGGCCGGTCGCTCACGATCGGAAAACTTGCCCAGGCGGGCGATGTGGGCGTGGAAACCGTGCGCTTCTACCAGCGCCGGGGCCTTCTCGACACACCAACGCGCGCCCATGGCGTTCGGCGCTATGGGTCTGAAGATTTGCGCCGCCTGCGGTTCATCCGCCAGGCGCAGGCGTCCGGCTTCACCCTTGAGCAGATCCGCGAGCTTCTGGAGCTTGATGCAGGCGCGGATCGTGCCCGTGCGCGCACACTGGCGGAAACGCGCATCGCCGCGCTGGATGAGAAGATCGCGGAGCTTGAGCGCGCGCGCGACGCGCTCCGGCGGCTGGCGGCGCGCTGCCGGGTCGAGGATGGCCAGCCCTGCCCGATCCTCGCTTCATTCGACATGTGAGGGGACGGACCCGGCCGTTTGCCGCTCCGCCGCTCTAGCTTTCGTCGTTCGCTCCCGCCGCCGTCGGGCCGGAGAAGGAGATATACTTGCCCGCCAGCTTCATCAGCGCGCGCGGATTTTCGAACTCCACGACGCTTGAGCCGTCATGGGCGCGATGGATCACCTTGCACTCGGTCCCGCTTTCAAAGCAGGCAAGACAGTCGGTCAGTCTGGCAACTTCGACTTTGTTCACCGCAACCTCCTAAACACAACATGAGGGTACGACCGTGAAGTCCGGCTTGGTCCTTCTACCGGATTCTTGCGCGCGGATAATAGAAGGTGCATCGGAGGGGGAAAGGCGGATTCAAAGTTCACATATTGTTAACCGCCAAATAGCGGCAAATCGTTCCTGAAGAGCGGTCGGGCGTTATCCCAGGTCGGCCAGCAGATCGGCGATTTCCACAAAGGCGAAGGTCACCGAACTGTCGGCCACGCCATAGGGCAGGAAAAGCTGCTTGCCGTGCTTCAGCGCCCCGCAGGTGTAGACCACGTTGGGAACATAGCCTTCGCGGTCCTCGTCGGCGGCGGAGAGCAGCGGCTGCACGCTTCGCCCCAGCACCTTGGACGGATTGTTCTTGTCCAGCAGCACCGCGCCGATCGAATATTTGCGCATCGCGCCCACGCCATGGGTAAGCAGCAGCCAGCCTTCGTCCAGCTCGATCGGCGCGCCGCAATTGCCGATCTGCACCATTTCCCAGGGATATTTCGGGGCCAGCAAAAGCTCGCCCTCATCCCAATGGTCGATCCGGTCGGAGCGGATGAGGAAAAGATTCTCGCCGTCCTGGCGCCCGATCATCGCATAGCGGCCGCCCACCATCCGGGGAAACAGCGCCATGCCCTTGTTGCGCGCGGCCGTGCCGGTCATCGGCGCAAGCATGAACGCCCGGAAATCCCTGGTGCGCAGCATCTCCGACTGGATTTCCCGGCCGCTATAGGCGGTATAGGTGCCCAGCCATTCCAGTTCGCCGTCCTCGTGCTCGAACCGGACGAGCCGCAGGTCTTCCAGCCCGTTCCGTTGCGCAGGCGTCATCGGAAAGATGACCGTGCCCGACAGATTGGCCTCGACATGGCGGAACACCTCCACCGGCCCATCGGTGCTGGTCGCTTCGTCGTCGATCGAATTGACGGCCGTCGCGAACGGGGGCTCGGGCGCAAGGTCGAATCCGCCGCGGGGCGTCAGAATCGCCTCGCGGAACGCGATGGAGGAGATATGCCCCTCTCCCACCGCCCGCAGCGAGATGATGATTCGCTGGCAGCCGGGGCGCAGGCCGCTCTGGTCGGGATGCGGCACGACGCTGGGGTTCATCAGGGCGGCGGCCGCATAGCTGTATTCATGGCAGAAATAGGCGCCGATCAGTTCCTTCTTCTCGTCGCTCGTCTGCGACGGGTCCAGCCCAAGCAACTGTTCGATTTCGGCATAGCGCTGGCGAAAGATGCTTCGCGTCTGCCAGTGACGGGTTTCGAAATCGCGAAACACCAGCTCCAGCTCGGCGAGCATGGTGGCCCTGTCCATGTCCATGACCGCTCGCACGATCCGCTCCATGCGGCTCGGCGCGGCGCCGACCGGCTCCGTCCCGACATGGAAAGGGCGCACCACGACACGCGAAGGATCCGCCTGCAAGCGCAGCGGATGATGCCGGACTTCAAGCAATGACGACCCCCGCGATTATCCCAGTTATTCCGCTGCCAGCCTTTCGGCAGGCACAGCGCGGAACCCTGCCTTGAGACGCTGCATCGCGCAACAGGCAAGCTGGAAGGAAATCACGGATTCCGCGCCCTGGTTCAGGTTCACCCTGTCGGGCATCAGTCCGTCATAGCAGCCGCCGTCGTCACGGGTGCAGATCGGCAGGCGAAGGTCGTTCTCGCCAAGATACCAGGCATAGACATGCGCCGCCTCGTCCACCCACCGTTTTTCCCCGGTGGCTTCGAACGCGGCAGATGCGGCGTCGATCATCGCTGCGGCTTCAAGCGGCTGCTGGTCGAACGGCATCGGCTTGCGCATAGTCCGGCCGAAGCTCGCAGTGCCCACCGCACGGAAATGACCCGCGGGCGCGGTCTGCATCTCCTTCAGCCATTCCAGCGTGGCCAGCCCATCGGCGATCATGCCGTCACTGCCGAGCGCCATTCCGGCGCGAAGCAGCGCCTCGGGCAGCCGGGCGTTGTCATAGGACAGATTGTCCTCGAACCAGTACCAGCCCTCGCGGCGGTTCTGGACCAGAAGCCCCCGCAGATAATCCCCGAACTCGCGCAGGATTCTGAGCGAAAGCTCATGGTCGGGGTGCGCAGCCAGCATCGACGCCGCGCCCAGCATCGCAAAGCCCCGCGCGCGGGGATAGTTCAGTTCCAGCGCCATGCCGGCCGCCTGGTCGTAGAGCGACGACGCCCAGATGCGGAGGTCAAGCTGCCGCGCCTGCGCCGCCGTGACGCCGATCGCCCACAGGGCGCGCCCGCCACTGTCCTCGGACCCGACCTCCTCGCACCACAGGCGATCGAACCCCATGAAGTTGCGGAAGCGCTGCGTCTCGCCGTTCCAGGCATATTGGACAAAGCTGGCATAGGTGGTGGCAAGCGCATCGGCTTCGGCCGCCATCTCACCGCTTATCTGGTGCATCAGGATCAGCGCGCGCGCATTGTCGTCCACGCAATAGCCATGGTCACGGTTCGGCACGCGATACAGGCCGTGCTGCAATATGCCGCAGCCGTCGCTCAGGCGACGGACGGCCGCCAGATTCGGCGGCAGCACCTCTTCGCGTTCCATTGGCGGAAACGGCCGAAGCTGCGCGGGCTTTTCCCCGGCCGCATGGTCCAGCTCCACCATCACCCGTTCGGAAACGCGCGGCCAGATCATCGTCCTCCCGCGCGCATAGGCCCGGCTTCTGAGGATTTCACGAAGCGAGGGATGGTCGAACAGGCTGGTGATCGCCGCCGCAAAACCAGCGGTGTCGCCAAACGGCACGAGCCGGCCATGGTCGTCGGCGAGCAGTTCCGCCGCGTGCCAATAAGGCGTGGAGATCACCGGCTTGCCGACGCCCATCGCGTAGGACAGCGTGCCGGAGGTGATCTGCGCCTCGTTCAGATAAGGCGTCACATAGACATCGGCCGCCGCCAGATAGTCCAGCAGCGTCCCGGTCTCGACAAAGGCGTTGATGAAGCAGACGTTCTCCGACACGCCAAGCTCGGCAGCGCGCGCCGCCAGCCGGTCGCGATAGGATTCGCCCTCATTCGCCACAAGGTGCGGGTGGGTTGCGCCCAAGATCACATACAGCACATCCGGATGGCGCTCGGCGACCGCGGGCAGCGCCTCGATCACCGTCTCGATGCCCTTGTTGGGCGACAGCAGGCCGAAGGTGAGCAGCACCTTGCGCCCGGCAAAGCCGAATCGCGCCTTGTACTCTTCCGGGTCGGTGAGCGGGCGGTCCGGGATTCCGTGCGGGATCACCGCCACCCGCGACGGATTGACGCCATGCACCTGCTCCAGCAGCGTCCGGCCCTTCTCCGTCATCACGATGATGCGCGACGCGCGGCGCAGGATCGCTTCCATGACCCGGCGCTGGTCGGCGTCCGGATGCGACAATATGGTGTGAAGCGTCACCACCAGCGGGGCGGCCACCCGGTCCAGCATCTGGAGAATCATCCCACCTGCCGAACCGCCGAAGATTCCATACTCATGCTGGAGCCAGACGACATCCGCGCCGCTGTCGTTGATCTGCTGTGCGGCTGCGAAATAATCGGAGATTTCGTTCTGCCGGATCACGCCCGCCACCTCCGGCGGATAGTCGCGCCGCTCGCCCAGGTCCTCCATCGCATAGACGTCGACGTCAACCGCCGGAAAACGCTCGATAAGGCCGTTCCGGGTGTCGGTGGTGAAGGTGGCGATACCGCACTTGCGCGGCAGGTAATTACCGATCAGGGCTATTTTTGACGTCTGCGGGACGCGGTTGTCCGATCGGGTCATGGAGCTCCCCTCGTGGCGACATGAGTTGCAAACGGATGCAGGTCGCATCCAAGCCATAACAACACCTGACGGATAAAGTTGCTCCATTTTGTGCAATGCAGCAACAAAAATCGCCCGAACGACCGTATAGGCGCGGCGAACCGAACGCCAAAGCGAAAGACCTGTTGACTGGTGGACAATTCCGGCTAGGTTCTGCCGCTGAAGGTGGCAACCGCCATCTTGCCAACAAGGTTGGGAGGTTTGGGTGAAGAAGCTGACGTTCGTAATTGCTGCGGCTGGCCTGATGACGCTCGCGGCTTGCGGTGGATCGCAGGAAGCTGCCACCGAGAATACCGTCGAAGATACGGCTATGGCCGTTGAAAACGCAACCGACGCTGTCGACATGGCTGCAGACAATCTGGCTGCCGCTGCCGACAACGCCGTTGACGCTGCCGATGCAGCCGCCGCCAACGCGGTGGAAGCTGCCGACAACGCCATGTAATCGGCTTTCGCCGCCGGTTCTTCCGGTTGCGAAAACGTTTCGGAATAGGGCGTCCTTCGGGACGCTCTATTTTTTTGTGCGCCCCACTGGAAATCACTGGCGTTCGGTTCCATAGTCCTCCCCGTTCCAGGGGGGCCGCGCCAAAGCGGCTGAGATAGGGCTGACACGCGCCCTGACCCTTTGAACCTGATCCGGTTCACACCGGCGGAGGGACGGGACTGGCCACTCATCAGGCTTTCTTCGCCCTTCGTCCACGAACCCCATAGCTGGAGATGGACGATGGCCGACATAGCTGCACCTGCCGAACTGAAGGTAACCACCGGCCCCATTCGCGGCAGCCGCAAGGTGCATGTCCCCGCGCCCGGCCACCCTTCAGTGCGCGTCGCGATGCGCGAGATCGACCTTGAGCCATCTTCGGGCGAGCCGCCGCTTCGCGTCTACGACACCACCGGCCCCTATACCGATCCTGCTGCCCGGATAGACATCATGGCGGGCCTCCCCGCGCTTCGCCGCGACTGGATCATGGCGCGCGGCGATGTGGAGGAATATCAGGGTCGGGCGCTCAGGCCCGAGGACAACGGCCTGACCGGGCCGGACCGCGCGCGGGGAGTCGAGCCCTTCCCCAATGTCGTGCAGCGTCCCCTGCGCGCAAAGCCTGGCATGAACGTCAGCCAGATGCATTACGCCCGCCGCGGCATCATCACGGCCGAGATGGAATATGTCGCCATCCGCGAGAACATGGGCCGCGCGCAGCTGAAGGAAAAGCTTGTCCGCGACGGGCAGGATTGGGGCGCCTCCATCCCCGATTTCGTCACGCCGGAGTTCGTACGCGACGAGGTGGCCCGCGGCCGCGCGATCATCCCCAACAACATCAACCACCCGGAATCGGAGCCGATGGCCATCGGCCGCAATTTCCTGGTGAAGATCAACGCCAACATCGGCAACTCGGCCGTCGCCTCCTCCGTGGCGGAGGAAGTGGAAAAGATGGTCTGGTCGATCCGCTGGGGCGCGGACACCGTCATGGACCTGTCGACCGGCCGCAACATCCACGACACGCGCGAATGGATATTGCGCAACTCGCCCGTCCCAATCGGCACCGTGCCCATCTATCAGGCGCTGGAGAAGGTGGGCGGAGTCGCCGAGGACCTGACGTGGGAGATCTTCCGCGACACGCTGATCGAGCAGGCCGAACAGGGCGTCGACTATTTCACCATCCATGCGGGCGTGCGCCTGCCCTATATCCCGATGACGGCGAAGCGCGTCACCGGCATCGTCTCGCGCGGCGGCTCGATCATGGCGAAATGGTGCCTCTCCCACCACAAGGAGAGCTTCCTCTACGAGCATTTCGACGAGATCACCGAGATCATGAAGGCCTATGACATCGCCTATTCGCTGGGCGATGGCCTTCGCCCCGGCTCCATCGCCGACGCCAATGACGAGGCGCAGTTCGCCGAGCTTTACACGCTGGGCGAGCTCACGAAGCGCGCCTGGGCGCAGGACGTGCAGGTGATGATCGAAGGCCCCGGCCATGTGCCGATGCACAAGATCAAGGAGAATATGGACAAGCAGCTGGAGGCGTGCGGTGAAGCCCCCTTCTACACGCTTGGGCCGCTGACGACCGACATCGCACCCGGCTATGATCATATCACCAGCGGCATCGGCGCGGCGATGATCGGCTGGTACGGCACGGCGATGCTCTGCTACGTCACGCCCAAGGAGCATCTGGGCCTGCCCGACCGCGACGATGTGAAGGTCGGCGTCGTCACCTACAAGCTGGCCGCCCACGCAGCCGATCTCGCCAAGGGCCACCCGGCCGCGAAGCTGCGCGACGATGCGCTCAGCCGGGCGCGGTTCGAGTTCCGCTGGCGTGACCAGTTCAACCTCTCGCTCGATCCCGACACGGCCGAGCAGTACCACGACCAGACCCTGCCCGCAGAAGGCGCAAAGACCGCGCATTTCTGCTCCATGTGCGGGCCGAAGTTCTGCTCGATGAAGATTACCCAAGAGGTGCGCGACTTTGCCGCGAAGCAGAACCAGCCGAGCGACCAGTTCCTTGCCGCCGCCACCGCCGAAGCCCCCTCCCCCTTGGGGAGAGAATTGGGTGAGGGGAAAACGCCTTCAGCCGATGCAGAGGCTGGCATGGCGGAGATGGCGGAAAAATATCGGAACGGCGGCGATCTCTACGTACCCGCCGATAACTAGTTGAATTCCGTGAGCTCGTGCCCTAGCGTTCCTAAAATGTTCCAATGTGAGCGTGGGCATGAGCGTGCAGTCTTTTGGCGATAGACATACGGTAAGCAAGTTGGAGACTGTGGAGAGATATCTCCAAATGTATGTAACTGCGCTAAAAAACCAGCCGTTTGAGTTACTCTATGTCGATGCTTGTGCTGGGTCAGGATCATCTGTTCCAAGAGCGGCATTCAGGGCGGCAGAAGATGAGAAGCAGCACGCCCTTTCCGGTTTTGCCACTCCCGTTGCTGATACTGACGAAATTATTGTTGGGTCAGCAGTACGTGCGCTAGGTGTCGACCCTCCTTTCCACCGGTACCTTTTCAACGACGTGAAACCCTCGAACGTAAAGGCCTTACGACAGTCAATCGAAGGTAGATTTTCACATCTGGCTGATCGGGTCGAAATCACTCGTTTAGATGCTAATTCAATGCTTCGCCAACTATGTTCCTCCTATAACTGGAGGAAGACCAGAGCAGTCGTATTCTTAGGGTCCAAACTCAATCAGCCTCTTGAAAATCGTTGGTCTCATTGATTCAAGGCGTTTTCGCTGAAGAGGAGGCCTTGGGGATGTCGCGTTCGTTGTTCTGGCTATCGGATGAAGCGTGGACAGCAATCGAGCTCCACTTGCCCAAGAACCAGCCAGGAGCACGACGTGTTGATGACCGGCGGGTGATCTCCGGCATCGTTCACATGCTCAAGTGCGGCGGTCGCTGGGCAGATTGCCCCGCCGAATACGGGCCGGCGACGACGGTCTACAACCGATGGAACAGGTGGAGCCGGCGGGGCATCTGGACACGCATCCTGGCTGCACTGACCGAAGAAGGCTGGATCGCCGAGACCGGGCAGATCGATAGCAGCTACATCAAGGCTCACCGTAGCGCCGGTGGGGCAAAGGGGGGGCGCGAGCCAATGCCATTGGGATCTCGCGTGGCGGCCGGACAACAAAGATCCACGCCCTTGTCGACGTCCTCGGACGGCCGCTTCGTCTCGTCCTGACGCCCGGCAACACATCGGACGTGAAGGGCGCCGACCTGCTCATCAACGAAACAGCGGGAATGAAGCGGGTGATCGCCGACCGCGGCTACGACGCCAATCGCATTAGGACCATCCTGCGCGAACAGGGCACGACCCCGGTGATCCCCGGCCGCCGCAACCGCAAGCGCCCGATCCAATATGACAAACGCCGCTACAAAGATCGCTGGCGGGTCGAGGCTATGTTCTGCCGCCTCAAGGATTTCCGCCGGATCGCTACTCGCTACGACAAGCTTGCACGAAACTTCCTCTCAGCCGTAAGCCTCGCTGCCGCTGTGGCTTTCTGGCTCTGATTGAGTCTCAACCCTAGATCCTTTCGGACTTCAGATTAATTACGATACTTTGAAGGCGCTGGCAGAAACACAAGCGGTGGACGTTTGGTACTTGGTTCCAGTTTTTGCGATGTACAGACAAGTTTCAGGCGACGGTCAAATCAATGAAGATGGGGGCCCCCGCGTTGATGCTGCGCTTGGAACGACTTCGTGGCGTGACGTTGCCGTAATTGAAGAACCTCAGCCTTCAGACCTGTTTGACCAACCTCGGCATCGATCGAAAAGAGCTGTTGATGTCGCATGGTTCGAGAAAATCGCCAAAGAACGCATAGGTGAGGCATTTGGCGGCCGCATCCTAGATGAAACGCTACCACTCGGCCGAAACGGCATTCAAGAGTTTTCGCTCATGTTTGCTTGGGCCAATCCGAGTGAGAAGGCAAAACTAGCGCCAAAACTGGCAAAGGCGGTGCTTGAATAGTGGCCGGACCTTCCGAAATTGAATGGACAGATGTCACTTGGAATCCGGTGGCTGGATGCACACTCGCGTCAAGTGGCTGCTCTAATTGCTATGCGATGCGGATGGCGGCCCGTTTACAGGCGATGGGCCACCTAAAATACTTGGGCACGACGCGAAAGAGCGGTGATCGATACGTCTGGACGGGCAAGGTCAACATCGACGAGGCCAGCCTTTCTGCACCCTTGGAGTGGCGCAAACCAAAACGGATTTTCGTTAACTCAATGTCGGACCTTTTTCACCCTGACGTGCCTTCGGATTTTATCCGTCGGGTTTGGGAAGTAATGCTGCAAAGCACGCATCACCATTTCCAAATACTTACGAAACGACCAGAGCGTATGTCTACAATGTTCGATTCAGGTATACTGAAAACGAGTGCCAACATCTGGCTTGGAACGTCGGTTGAGAATGCAGATGTCGCTGATCGGGTGAAGCATCTCAGCAGAATAAAGAATTCGACATTGTTTATTTCATTCGAACCTCTGGTCGGACCGATCACTGATCTAAATTTGCGCGGCATTCATTGGGCCATCGTCGGGGGAGAGTCCGGCCCGCGCGCGCGGCCCATGGAGGAGGCTTGGGTTGAAAGGCTCTTTGAAATGTGCCGCCGCGATGACGTAGCGTTCTTTTTCAAGCAATGGGGTGGGCGCAACAAGAAAGCAACAGGCCGACACCTACACGGGCGCACCTACGATGAGTTTCCGCTGACGCTAGAGACGTGTGCTTAAGGCAGTCGGCATAGACCCGTTCAGCGTCAATACCAGCCACCGCCGGAAAATTTGAAAGACATCACCGATACACCTCCCGCCGGTGCACCACGCGGACGATCAGGATGGTGATCCGCACATCCTCTATTTTCGCAACCACGCGACAGTCGCCGATCCGCCACCGCCAATATCCTGCGTGGTCGCCCACCAGCGCCCCGCCCAGCGCGCGTGGCTCGTAGCGCCGGGCGCCCGTGTTCAAGATTTGTCTTGCCCCTGTCCTACAACTAACCATATCGGTTAGGCTCACCGTATGACCAGGCACAATCCCACTCCCCAGCCGCCGCTCGTGGGCGATGATCACGGGCATGATCCTCGGCACCCGCATGACCGCCATTTCCTGCCCGTTCCGCGTCAGCAGCGCGCCGATGGCTGGACGGCGGACGCGCAGCGCCGCTTCATAGAGGCGCTGGCCGACAGCGGCTCCGTCACCCATGCCGCGCGGGCGGCGGGCAAATCCACCGCAAGCTGCTATCGCCTGCGCCGCGCGGCGGGCGCGGAAGATTTCGCCGCCGCATGGGATTCCGCCGTGGACGAAGCGTCGAAGCGCCTTATCGACATCGCGTTTGATCGGGCGGTGAACGGCACGGAATCGATCGAGCTTGACGGCGACGGCCAGGTCGTCCGCACCCGCCGCAGCCATAACGACCGGCTCCTGATGTTCCTGCTCCGCGCCCATTATCCGCTGCGCTATGCGCGGGTGGATCGGTATCGCGGCATGGACGACGATCCGCCCCCTACCCTTCCCATATTGGACGCGCTGGACGGGATTGATCCGGAATAGGAACGCGCGCGCGTCCGGCCGGTGACGAAAAACGCCATTGGCGCAACTTTCGTCACTTTCGCTCCATATCGGGACAGTGTCCGGCAATGTGGGTTAGGTGCGGACGACCGCCTGTGTCATGCGCGGCGAAACCTCCGCCAGCCGAGCAGCAGGATCAGCGCTGATAATAAGGACGACATCCCGAAGAAGAAGCACACCTCGTTTCGTCCAAAGCCGCTCGCGAACAGCCCGCCCGCCACTGCCGGCGCGATCGCGCTGATGATGCGGCCCGTGCCGATAACGAAACCCGAACCGGCGGCGCGAGCCTCGTCGCCAAAGGTGCCGGCGAGCGTAACGTAGATACCCGTCCCGGTGCCGAACAGAAAGAATCCGCAGACCCCGGCGGCAGCGATGAGGAGCGGCAGCGAGGGCGGCGCCACCCCGAAGGCAATTGTCGAGACGCCAAGGCCAAGGATCGTGAAACCGACAAGCCACCGCAGCCCGCCCCGCTGGGCAAGCCAGCCCAAGAGCAGCCCGCCGACGACGCCCATGAGACTCGCCGTTGCCGAGACGGTGCTGGCGACAGAGGGCGGGAAGCCGGCATCGGCCACCATCTGGGGCAACCAGCTCAGCACATAATAGATCGTGGCGACGGCAAACCCGTTGATCGCGACCATCCAGAAGGTGGCGCCGATCTGTCGCGGCGCGAACACCGCCGCATAACCTCGACGCGTCTCTACCGGCGAGTCCGGCAGGGCATCGACCGGCGCATGGCCGCAGCGGATCAGAAACGCATTGACTCGGGCCAGGCGATCAGGCCCCCGGCGACTGAGCAGCCAGGCAGGCGACTCCGGCAACAACCACGCGACGACCGGCAGCAGGATCGCCGCCGCCACAAAGCCTGCAAAGAATACCGAGGGCCATCCATGGTGCTGAAGCAGAAAGGCGGCGAGCAGGCCGCCCCCGACGCCGCCGACCGGGTAACCGATCGCCATGATCGCGACTGTCAGCGGCCGCCGACGCGCATTGGCGAACTCGGCCGATATCGGGTTGATGATTGCGACGCACGCACCGATGCCAAGTCCGGTGATCAGGCGCCAGAACGCGAGGCTTTGGATAGACCCGGCGAAACCGCAGGCGAGCATGCCAATCGCCATCAACCCAAGGCTGACGAGAATCATTTTCCGGCGCCCGACAACGTCGGCAATCGGTGCGAGCAGGAAGGAGCCAAGCGCCATGCCCATGAGCCCAGCCGAGAGCACGACGCCTATCATCGCCTTGCCGATGCCCCAGTCCGTCACGATCGCCGGGGCGACGAAGGTAACCGAAAGGACATCATAGCCATCGAGCGCGGAAAGAATGGCCGCCAACGCGACCGCGATGATCTGGGTGGAGCCCATTGGAGAGGCGTCGAGGCGCGCGCGGACGGGGTTCATACGGTCACCATGGATCCTGAACATAGTGGAAAAAATTGGAGCCGATGATATGTAGGCCAAACCCCAATCGCCTCGTTCCGACTTGGTGACCACCTCATCAGGATTGTCGACATGGAAATCGGCGCAGGCGGGCCTGGGCCTGTGGAGATTGATTGCTGATCACGGTGTCGCGCTATCGGCGCGTGTGGCTCTCTCTCCATATTGCTTGTTGATCCCGACATAAACTCGAATCACCATATATGTCAAGTTGACTATCGTGACGATTTGATGTTTGTCGCAAATTGCCTGAACAGGGCTGCATCAGCTACAGATGCTGTCGCCTGCCAGAATGGGAACAGGGATTTGAGTCGTTAGATGGCGAAGATGCTGACCGGGGCAGGAAAAGCCGCAAGCCCAAAGCGCCGCGGAGAAGAAAATCACAGGGTACGGGTGGGCCGGGAACGGAGCGCACGCACGCGGCGGCAACTGCTCGATTCCGTCCTCGTCATGTACTCCAGCGAAACTTCGAGCGCCCCGACGATGATCGATGACATCGTCAAACATGCCGGAGTGTCACGCGGTACGTTCTACACACATTTCGATACCGTTGAGCAGATCGTCGCCGAAGCCGGATCAATGCTCGCCGACGAAATGGTCGGCGACGCCAGGCTGGTGTTCGAAGGACTGGAAAGCGCCATGGCGCGCACCGCGACCGGCATATTGCTTTTCCTTACGCGCGCGCTCTTCGATGAGCACTGGGGCGGGTTCATCGTTCGGGCAGGCTTGCTGCGCGAGGAAAACCCCCTGAGCCAGGACATCCGCGCCGATATCGCGCGAGGGGTCGAAGCCGGACAATATTCCGTCCGAAACGCGCTCGCTGCCAGCGACATGATCTTCGGAACCGTGGTCGAAGCCATCCTCCGGATCAACCAGGGACATCGATCAACCCGCTATATCCGCGATATCACCGAGATGGTGCTTCATGCCCTTGGCGTCGACAGCGCCGAGGCCGACCATGTCGTCGCACAAAGTTTCGAACGGCTGACCAGGATCGCTCCGACCCAGCTCAACTGGTGGAAGAATCCGGACGGCGCAAGTTAGGATCTTGTCTTTCGAGCGCCCGGCCGCCGGCTTGTCGTAGCGAAGGACGAGCGGCGGAGACAATGATCTGCGCCTCCGCCTCAATGCCGCGTGACACCCCTCTATCCATTCTCAAAACTTTACTCCCGCAGTCAGACCGTAGGTTCGCGGCTGCCCATAAAGAAAAGCCTGCGTGCCGACAGACGGGACGTTAGTTGCCGAAGAAATGATGCGCTTATTAGGGTTGAGACTCAATCAGAGCCAGAAAGCCACAGCGGCAGCGAGGCTTACGGCTGAGAGGAAGTTTCGTGCAAGCTTGTCGTAGCGAGTAGCGATCCGGCGGAAATCCTTGAGGCGGCAGAACATAGCCTCGACCCGCCAGCGATCTTTGTAGCGGCGTTTGTCATATTGGATCGGGCGCTTGCGGTTGCGGCGGCCGGGGATCACCGGGGTCGTGCCCTGTTCGCGCAGGATGGTCCTAATGCGATTGGCGTCGTAGCCGCGGTCGGCGATCACCCGCTTCATTCCCGCTGTTTCGTTGATGAGCAGGTCGGCGCCCTTCACGTCCGATGTGTTGCCGGGCGTCAGGACGAGACGAAGCGGCCGTCCGAGGACGTCGACAAGGGCGTGGATCTTTGTTGTCCGGCCGCCACGCGAGATCCCAATGGCATTGGCTCGCGCCCCCCCTTTGCCCCACCGGCGCTACGGTGAGCCTTGATGTAGCTGCTATCGATCTGCCCGGTCTCGGCGATCCAGCCTTCTTCGGTCAGTGCAGCCAGGATGCGTGTCCAGATGCCCCGCCGGCTCCACCTGTTCCATCGGTTGTAGACCGTCGTCGCCGGCCCGTATTCGGCGGGGCAATCTGCCCAGCGACCGCCGCACTTGAGCATGTGAACGATGCCGGAGATCACCCGCCGGTCATCAACACGTCGTGCTCCTGGCTGGTTCTTGGGCAAGTGGAGCTCGATTGCTGTCCACGCTTCATCCGATAGCCAGAACAACGAACGCGACATCCCCAAGGCCTCCTCTTCAGCGAAAACGCCTTGAATCAATGAGACCAACGATTTTCAAGAGGCTGATTGAGTTTGGACCCTAACGAAGTCGGATGCAAGTAATCCGCGTGGCCCAGATCCAGGATGTTGTCGCTCAGAAGTTCATAGTTGGCCTCGGTGTGAAGGTATCCATGGACGCCGACGGAGCGAGCGTCTGTAAGAAACGACAGGTCGGGTATAGCTGAGGGATCAGCCAAAGAAGGATCGCCAGGCCAGTACCATATAGCGCCAAAACGTTCGTTCACGGGGTAACGATGAAGCCGTGCCGCAGCCGGGGTTGCGCGATTGCCTTGGGGATTGGCGATGCAACTGCCATCACTTGCGTACTGCAGGCCATGATAGGGGCACTGGATGGCATCACCAACACGCTTGCCGAGATGAAGTGGAGCAAATCGATGCGGGCATCGATTGGACAGCGCCGCGACGGAGCCATCGGAAAGCCGGTACATCAAGACGGAATCGCCGAGCAAGCGGCGCTCCAGAAATTCGTCGCCGACTTCGTCACTCCACGCGGCAAGATACCAGCAGTTCCTCAGGTACGGCATTCGGAGATCCCCTTTGATCTTCTTGACGGGCTCAGGCCGAACTTATGTGCTAAAGTGTGCAATAATCCTGCAATAAACAGTGGATTCGCATGCACATTTGCGACCTACTGGGCCGTCGGCAACGAGACCGAACACGGAGGGTCTGAAAGATGATGGAACCAACCTGCAGAGAGCAAATGCGCTGCTCGACAAATGCCCGCGACGTAGTGGCGCTCAACGAAACTCACCGGCTCTACGAGTGTGGGCATGTTTTGCGCGCCGATAGCCGGCTGAAGGGATGGCGGCATCTGTTAATGCTTGATTATCACTCCCCATCATTTTCAGCTACATTCGCACCAGCACGAGATCATCTGCTGTTGTTCATGCAACGCGGCTCCGCTCGAATGACCTGCACTGTCGGCGGTCGCCGGATCAGTAAAACGGTGTATCCCGGACATATGAACTTCATTCCCGCCGGAACTGGAGTGGAAACGAAGCGTGCCTATCCGCTTGACGCATACACCCACTACATCTAGTGGCTGCCTTGTGGCGCGCGCCTGACTTTTCCTGCGGCTTGGTGCCACCCAAAGCGGTTGTAAAGGGTGGGGATTGTGGACGTTCTTGACCGCGACAAGCTGCCGTTCCCGAAATCCCTCCCCGAGTTCCAGCGGCTTTTCCCGGATGATGGCGCTTGCGCGTCCTGGCTTGAAAAAGCTCGCTGGCCTGATGGATTTGCGTGCCCACGCTGTGGCGTCGTCGGCGATCCGTTTCGTTTCACCACTCGGCCTGTCATCCTGATGTGCCGCTCGTGTCGCCGTCAGACCGGCCTGATGGTCGGCACGGCCATGGAACGAAGCCACATCCCGCTCAGCGTGTGGTTCTGGGCCGCTTACCTGGTTGCGAGTCAGACGACCGGCATATCTGCCGTCCAGTTGCAGCGCCAGCTTGGCCTGACCCGGTACGAGACGGCCTTTGGCCTGCTCCATAAACTGCGCGCCGCGATGGTGCGCCCCGATCAGGATCGGATCGGCGGGCAGAGCGGTCAGCATGTCGAGGTCGATGAGACCTGGATCGGCGGGCGAACGCGCGGCGAAGGCCGGGGAACCCACCACAAAACGCTGGTGGTCGCCGCCGTCGAAGTTCGTCACCGGGAGCCTGGCACTGGCCAGGACCGCCGCCGGAACGGACGCTATGCCGGAAGGGTTCGATTGGCCATCGGTGCAGACCGCAGTGCCGGTGCCCTTGGTGGCTTTGTACAGAGCGCGGTCGAGCCGGGAACGCTGGTCATCACCGATGATTGGAGCGGCTATAGCGGGTTGCAGGGCGGCGGTTACGACCATCACGCCATCGCCCAGTGTGGCGACCCGGAGGTGTCCGAAGAGTTCCTGCCCATCGTCCATCTGGTGTTCTCAAACCTCAAAGCGTGGCTCAACGGCATCCACCACGGCGTCAGCACCAAGCATCTGCAAGCCTACCTCAACGAGTTCACTTTCCGCTTCAATCGCCGCTTCTACCCGTTCAACGCCTTCCGATCCCTCCTCGGGATCGCCAGTGATATCGAGGCGCCGACCTTTGCCGAACTCTACTCAGGCCAATGGACCCACCATACCATATCTAGTGGGTGTATGCCTTAAGCGGATAGGCACGAAACGAAGATCGAAGGGTCTCTCGATACCTACCAGCTTTACGCAAGCGCGAGCATGATAGACGACGTACTCGAAGAGTACCGGTGCGATCATGACTTGATTCTTGAACCGCAGTTAGTGCTGCATGATCAGCTGCTGGCAGGTTTGGTACAGGCGTGTGCGGCAGCGATGCACGAAACTGAAATGCCTGCCCAGGCATATATCGATCATCTTTCCTGGGCCCTCGCCGCGCACCTTGTCAGGATCTGTTGTAAAAAGCAGGTTTCACAGAACAGTGTTTCCGGAAAGATACCTGCCGAGAGGCTCCGAGCAATCGACGACTATATCGACGCCCACCTTGCCTTTGATATTGGCGTAAGGGATCTCGCGAAAGCGGCTGGTTATAGCCCCATCTATTTCAGCCGTTTGTTCCGGGAAACCATGGGAATTCCGCCCTATCAATATCTTCTTGAAAAGCGCGTCGCAGCGGTGCGCAATGCATTGTTTTCATCGGCACAGCTGGCCGACATCGCACTCGTAACCGGGTTCTGCAATCAGGAGCACATGACGCGGGCATTTCGCAAACATCATAAGATCACGCCCGGTCGCTACCGGCGAGAACAAGCTGGACTTGTGGCGCCAAAGGATTAGCGACTTCAGTTAGGTCGCGCATTTGAGCGCAAACGCCAACTGCTCTAACTGAAATTCCGGGCCAAGATCATGGAAATCGATGGCGTGGCCACTGTTTTTTAACAAGCACGCATCAATCATCGCAGCGGATTTGCAGGCTTGGGCAAATCTTCTGATTTCCTGGTCATTGACCGTCCACAACGCATCCGCTTCTCCCTGCCGATAATGTATCGGAGCATCTATTCGCGTGAGAATGTCCGGCGCGGCAGACGGCCAGGACATGACGATATCGATCAACTCTTGGCGTGGGGCCGGTACGGATGCCAGCGCAATGCTGCGCTGCCCCTCCTCGCTATAGGTGCCGCCTTCGCCGAACATCTTGATATTACGGAGAGCAACCGGAAGGTCGATGAAGAGGTCAGGCGGAAGCGCTTGCCAGGCTTCGATGTCTTCATCGTGAGGCCGCAGGCCAACGCCCGAGACCGCTACACCGAGCAACGGCCATGCCGGCTTGCCCCCGGCAATCATCAATGCGATTGCTCCGCCGATTGAATGGCCGATCAAGACCACTCCACGATTTCTTTGCCCCAATTTCGCAAGGATTTGTCCAATGGCAGCGTCCAGGATTGCGGCGTTGGCACTATGAGAAAGTTCGGCTTCATCGCGAAATTCACTGTCGCCATAGCCGGGCCGGTCCAATGCAATGGCCAAGATACCGAGTGCGGCGGCGCGTTCCAGAAGTGAAAAGCCCTTAATATCGAAATATGCCGAGGAATGGGCGCCGCCGTGGAGCGCCACGATCATAGGAATATCGGATCTGGTGGAAAATGCCCGGTTTGCACGAAATGAAAATTTCCTGCCGTTCAACAATGCTGTCTGCGACATCATTTCTTCTCTATATCGTTCCACCTGACATCGGCACCCGGTTATTGAAGGGACCAATATTCTTGGGACCGACGTAACCTAAATATGGCGGTGGCTTCTGTCCTGCACGAATAGCAAGGCTGATCGGTATATTTTGCGTCAAATGCACTAGCGATTGGGGCGGTTGCAGCGACGGAGGTGCATCCGTCGATCATTTGCGAGGCAACGGATCAAGCGCTTCCAAGGCTTCAATAATTGAAGGCCGATGACTCGGCAGGTTCTTCATCATCGATGCCGACCATGTATCCGCTTCCGTCTTCAGCTGCGCAAACATATCGGAATTGCGGAGCTTGTAATTGGCGTGCTCAGTGGGATCTTCCTCGATGTTGTAGAGAAAATCCCTTCGATCGATCCTCAAATATTTCCAAGGGTAGGTCAATGCTGACAGCATGTCAGCCGGGGTTTTCCAAAACACGGTACGCTCTACGGGATCAGCGCCATATAGCTGAGGAGAGAGATCGATGCCATCTGGCATATACTCTGGATCAGTCTTGGCGCCAGCCATCGACGCAAAGGTCGGAAGAAAATCCATCGACATTGCGACCTGAATTGATTTCGAACCGGCTGGTATTCGGCCCGGCCAACTCGCGATAAGGGGAACGCGGGTTCCGCCCTCCCAGAGATCACCTTTCCCTCCTCGCAATGGCCACATCTTCGAAAATCGCTCTCCGCCATTGTCGCTGGTGAAAACGACAAGGGTGTCTCGCGTGAGATCAAGCTTTCGTAATGTATCGAGCACCTTTCCAACGCCCTCATCCATCGCCAAGACCATGTCGCGATAGATTGCCGGCGACCCGCCACTAAAATGAAGGTCCGTCATGCGAGATAACCCACGGTCAGTGCGGGTTTGCCACGGCCAGTGCGGAGCGTTGTAATGCAGGGACAGCAAAAACGGGTGGGCTGCATTTCGCGCTATGAAGTTGCATGCGCGATCGGAAAACAAGTCGGTAGCATATCCTTCAACCTGAATAGGCTGGTCGTTTTCATAAAAGGTAGCCAATCGCCGCGACGGATTGTTCAAATCCTGCATATCGTGCGTCCAGTAATCGAATGCTCCACCCATGAGGCCGAAGAATTCGTCATAGCCGCTTAGATTCGGGCTGAAGGTGGGCAACTCCCCGAGATCCCATTTGCCAACGAGCGCCGTGCGATATCCGGCCGTTTTCAGTATGCTCGGTAACGAAGGCAATCCTGCCGGATATCCGATGACGTCGCTGGTATAGCCGCCGCCAAGGCCCGAACCAACAAGCAACCGATTCTGATAGCGACCAGAAATCAGGGCTGTACGCGTTGGTGTACAGGTGCTGGAATTCGCATAACCAAAATCGAACTTCATTCCATCGCGCGCAAGACTGTCGATATTCGGCGTTTTGTAATCAAGGCGGCCATAGCATGATAAATCGAATGCCCCCATGTCATCAGCCATGATGAAGACGAAATTCGGCCGGCGCTTGCTCACGCCGCTACGTTGCGCAACCGCCGAAATCGAATGGCCTGACATTGCCGCAGTCGACAGTATGGCGCTGCCGATAAATGTTCGACGAGAAATGCCTCTTCCTGAATCATCCATTGCATTTTTCGTCATATCTCAGGCTACTCAACACAATGATGCATTATGGCTCGTCGATCAGATAACGCCGTCCGCCTTTGATGAATGCGGTCTTCGTCAATTAGCAGCCGGGATCGACCTCATAATTATGAATGAAGTCGGGCGGCAGCTTCGGGCCCCAGTTGGCCATGCTGTCCTCTGGCCCGTAATTGGTAGGGCTCCAGAGTGCATAGTCGTCGATATAGTCCATGTCGGCATAATATTCGAACCAGCTTCCCCATGGATCCTGAATATAGTGAAAAAAATTGGAGCCGACGGTATGTCGCCCAAAACCCCAATCGCCTCGCCCCGACTTGGCGACCAACGCGGCGCCACCCCGCCCAACCTCATCAGGATCGTTGACCTGGAAGCTGGCATGGTGAAAGCCGGAACCTGCGGATTTGGCGAAGGCGATAACATGATGATCGCTGTCTTTTCGCGCACAGGTGAAGGCAACGACATCCTGTGCGTGATCGGTCAGGCCCATCCCGAGGGCTTCAGTGACGAAGCGGACGCTGGCCATCACGTCCGGCGTGAAAAGCAGAACATGGCCAAGCTTGATGGGCCGTACCGGGGGATATTGGCCTGACGGCTTTATGGCCGACCGGCGCGTGCGGATTATCCGACAGGGGCCATTAATCTCAAATGATTCGCCCGCCGCGGGCGCGGCATCCGCCGGACGTTCGACAAGATGATAGACGACGCCGTGGGGATCGCGCACCCAGAGACCGTCCTCCTCGAAGCCGTCCGGAGCGGTGATCACACTGCCGCCGGCAGTCGCCGTGTCCGCTGCAATCTTGTCGAGCCCATTTGCACGCAGGGCTACATGGTGAAGCCGTTTCTTACTTGCACCACTGATCAATATAATGGAATCGCGCTCTTGACCGGTGCAACGGAAGCGGGCGACCTTGCCATCACTTTCTGCCTCCAGCCCGGCATCGGTATAAAACCGGATACCATCGTCCAATGAGGGCACTTCAAGGGTGTAGGACAATGGTCCGAGTACGGGCATGTCGCGTCTCCTATTCGGTCGCAACTGATGTCGCAGATTCGATTACGGTATTCTCAATCGCACCAATCTTGTCGATTTCGCAGCGAACGATATCGCCTGGCTTCATGAAGACCGGCGGATTGCGCGCTACACCCACGCCCTCAGGCGTGCCGGTCGCAAGCAGATCGCCAGATTCCAGGGTGAAGGCGGTCGAAAGATAGGCTATTTGCGCCCAGATATTGTGGATCAGTTCGCTGGTGTCGCTCTGCTGACGCACTTCGCCGTTGATGAAGCAGCGAATACCAAGTGCGTGCGGATTTTCGATCTCATCAGCGGTGACGATCCACGGTCCGATCGGTCCATGGGTGTCGAACGACTTGCCGATGGTGAAGGTCGGGGAATGCTGCTGCCAGTCGCGCGCGGACACGTCGTTGCTGACCAGATAACCGAAGACATGATTGTGCGCGTCCGCTTCGCTTACGCCTTTAGCAGGCTTTCCGATAACCACGCCCAGCTCGACTTCATAATCAAGTTTCTCCGTAACGCCGGGATTGATGTCGTCATAAGGACCGGTGATGCAACTGGTCTGTTTGTTGAACCAGAACTGTTGCTCGGGAACCTTAATGCCTAGCTTTTTAGCTTCCTCTGCGTGCTTTCTGTAGTTCATCCCGATCGCCAGGAACTTGCCGGGACGCTCGATCGGCGCGAGAAGGTGGACTGAACTTAGCGAAATGCGCTCATCACATTGAGAAGCGGCGGACCGCACATCGGCCAAGGCAGCCTCGCCTCCGGCGATGACCGACAACATAGTAGGGTATCTGTCCTGGATCATGTCGAGTGGGACGATGTCATCACCATCCATCACGCCCAGCCGGACCAGGTCGCCCTGTCTGAAACGCAGTAGCTTCATAAAAATATCTCCATAAATTCTTGCGTTGAGCGCGAGAGGCGTCCTTCAGCCGCGAACTTAAAACCCAACTTTGTCACCGCCCTTGAGCATCAATATTTCGCGTGCATCTACCGCGCTCGCCACTTCGAGCCCCAGCCCCTCGATGATCTTACGAACCTGAAGCACCTGCTGCGCGTTCGACTGCGCCAGCTGCCCGGGACCTATCCAGAGGGAGTCCTCCAGCCCAACCCGCACATTGCCGCCTATCGCGGCTGCCATAGCCGCGATTTTCATCTGGGCGGAGCCGGCACCCAACACCGACCACACGTAATTGTCCCCAAACAAGCGATCGGCGGTGCGTTTCATGTGCATCACTTCATCGGGATGAGATCCGATGCCACCCAGCAAACCAAAGATGGTCTGAATAAACAACGGCCCTTCCACCAACCCCTCGCGCCAGAAATAATGGAGGTTGTGGAGGTGCGAAGTGTCATAACATTCAAATTCATAACGGGTGCCGGAACGGCGGAGCGTTTCAATGACAAACTGGATGTCTTGATAGGTGTTTCGGAAAACCACGTTGCGGCTCGCTTCAAGCGCTGCCGGTTCCCAGTCATGCTTGAAGCGCTTGAATCGCTTGAGCATGGGGAACAGCCCGAAATTCATCGATCCCATATTGAGGCTCGCCAGCTCAGGCCCGTATGTAGCCGCAGGCGCGACCCTTTCTTCTATCGACATGAAGGGTGAGCCTCCCGTCGTTAGATTCACGACGACATCACTGCGCTGTTTGATGGACTGGAGGATCGGCGCAAATGCTTCGGGTGACTGGTCAGGTCGCCCGTCATAGGGGCGTCGCGCATGCAGGTGAACCACGGCGGCTCCGGCCTCTGCTGCGCCAACCGCAGCGTCGGCGATTTCGCGAGATGTCACCGGCAGATGGTCGGACATGGATGGCGTATGGATCGAGCCGGTCACCGCGCAGGTAATGATGATCTTTCTCGAAGCCATTTTTCGTTCCACTTGAATGTTTTGACGCCGCTCGGCCTAACTGGAAGTTTCGTTGGGTTCGCCAAATGGAAACCGCTATTTCGCTTCGGCCTGAATGAGCGCATCCATACGGCGGCGTACAAGCGCCGCTCCTTTGTCGATCTTGAGCAATGCGGGTGACAGCGACCAGAAGTCCTGATCCCCAATGCGTTTTTGCTGCCCAGCGATCATTGGCTCGTCTTCGGTCGAGAAGATTTGCTCACGCAGCTTTCGCGTGGCTTCGTTCAGCTTGGCGTCGTCCATCGCATAGTCCCGCGTAGACGCGAAGAAATAATGAGAGGTGGACGACGTCTCGGGGGTAAGAATATGGAGGTTGAAAACATTTCCGCCGTTTGAACGCGGTGTGCCTGCGGGAACCGCGCCGTTTACCAGCGTCATCACACCGGGGGCGCTCCACTCCACCTCGGTCCAGCTGTCCACCCAATCCACGCCGGGTGGAAGGCGATCGGCCATCAGCGGCATCGGTACTTCGTTTTTCGGCCGCCAGGCAATCGCGATGATTCCGTCGATGCGCTCCTCGATCTCCGCTGGTGTCCGGGTGACCGCTCCGCCGCCCAATGTATCGGGATGGAGATAATCAGCATGAGACAGATCTAGGATGTTGTCGACAAACAACTGATAGTTGCCGGTGCCGTTGAGATAACCTTTGTTAAAGGCCGTATCGGGCGCATCATCGACAAAAGAGAGATCACGTATCAAAGCCGGATCGGCACGGCCGGCATCGCCCATCCAGATCCATATTGCACGATGAGCTTCGACCACTGGGTAGCTTGTGACGCGCAATGCCTTTGTGATCGGTCCATGGGGATTGCGAGCGCATGCGCCATCGCCGCCAAAGCCCAGACCGTGATAGCCGCACAGCAATATGCCGTTTTCAACCCTGCCGGCGCTCAAAGGTGCAAATCGATGAGGGCAACGATCGAACAATGCATGTGGCTCACCCTCCGCGTCCCTGTATAGGACCACGGGCTCATCGAGTAACGTTCGGGCAAGTGGCTGGTTGCTGACTTCGTCGCTCCAGGCCGCCATGTACCAGCAGTTGCGCAGATATGTCATTTCGCGTCTCTCATATCCTCGCTCAGATCATCCATTGCGTATCAAGCGCAGCGGAAGCTCCGCGAAGCCGTACAGCCCCGCATTGGCTGCTAATACCGGCTCCCCTGCCTCGAGACGCACGTCCGCTTCTACGAGCGCTTCCAAAAGAACTTCCATCTCCATCCGCGCCAAATGCATTCCAGCGCACATATGGGGTCCCGTTCCCCATCCCAGATGATCGCGAGCGTCGCGGGTCACGTCAAATCTGTCCGGGTTTTCGAACCGGCGTTCATCGCGATTGGCGCATCCGTACAGGATCATGACCCGCGCGCCTTTAGGGATGGACATCCCGTCGACCGCATATTCTTTCGCGGCCACACGGGAGAACCATCTCGCAGGAGCGCTATGACGCATGTTTTCAAGCACAGCGGAAGGTATCAGGTCGGGATTTTCGCGCACCATGTCCCATTGGTCACCATGGGTAGCGAGATTATAAAGCAGATGCCCGGACGCGAGAATTGTGGTGTCAAGACTAGGCACCACATAGGCGCTCATCGCTGCCACCGCTTCCTGCCGCGAGATTTTTCCCTTGTCCGCGGCGGCAAAAAGACCGGCAGACCAGCTCCCTTCAGCAACCTTGTTCTCGTCCATGGAAGAAATAAACGCGAACGCTTCGCGCAATAGCGCTGCGTCATCGGCATCCGGCGTGGGTCCGATGGCGTTGAACGCAGCAGCAGCCCATTCAAGCATGCGCTCACGTCCCTCATCGGGAATGCCGACAAGGTGAGATATCGCTCCTACCGGTAAGACAGGTGCGATATCCTTCATCGCGTCAAATGACACGTCCTTTGAAAAACGTTGGAGCTGGTCGACAATCATTGCTTTCAGTCGCGGGCGAACCTCCCTTAATGCAGCCGGAGTCAGTGGCTTCATGACTGTATTGCGCATTCGGTTGTGGATATCGCCGTCAGATTGAATGACATTCATTCCCTTGGGCGCATTGAATACGTCGTTGAAGCCAACCCCTTCCCCGCTGATCAGTTCGTCGCTTGCCCGCAGAGCCTTTTGAGCATCGGCAAATCGTCCGATGGCATAGATGCCGATCTTGCTGAGCCAGACCACCGGACCCGTGTCACGTAGCCTTCTGTAGTCATCGAACGGATTCCGGAGACTCGCTTCGGAAAACAGGTCGATATCGAGCGAAGGCGCGCCGCTGTCAGTCACGACCTTATGAGTTTGTCCAGCTGTCATAAAGCGCTTGGCCTTCCACTGTCCGAATGGTCGTTCCCAAATATAATTTATCGGTAGGCCGGACGTCGTTTCAGAAACGACGTCCGGCCCCCAACGGCCTTTTCACCACTTGAAACCGATCCGCGCCCCAAGCGTGCGAGGGTTTCCGTGGAAACAGGTTGTCGCAGCGTTCTGTCCCGCAACGTCGATCGCCCCGAGTTGAGGAGCCAGAACCTGATAGCCATTCGCGACACAATAATGCTTGTCAGTCAGGTTTTGGCCGAAAAAGGCGAGCCACCAGCGATCTCCGGGACTGAAGAGCGTCAGTCGTGCCGAAAGCAGTGCATAGGCCGGCCGATCGGTCGTAGGGCTGGCGTCGTTGATCGAATTGCGATTCTGCTTGCCCGTCGTGCTGATATCGGCGCGCAGCGTCGCACTATATCCTCCACCGATCCCCGTCTGAGCTTCGGCACCGAAATTGGTCGTCCATTTCGGGGCAAAGGTTGGACGTTTGCCGCTCAGATCTTGAACGCCAGTTTGCCAAGGCAGGGCCGGCGCATTGGGATAGCTCGTGAACTTTGCATCCAGATAGGCGACCGAACCATTGAACTGGAGCCAGGATGTGGGCCGTACCAAGGCGTTTGCCTCGACTCCTTGGCTGCGAATATTGCCCACATTCTGAACGACCGACACTGCATTGATGAGCGCACGCTCTTGGAAGCCCGATACATCCATACGATAGGCAGTCACGTTAAAGGTAAGGCGCCTGTCCAAAAATTGCGATTTCAGACCGACTTCATAACTTTTGACTGTTTCAGGCCCAAATTCACGACTTTGGCCCAGAACGCTGCTGCTCGCACCGTTGTTGAAACCCCCCGCCTTGAAACCAGTTGAGTAAGTTGCAAAGAGCAGCAGATCGCGGTTTGGTGTCCAGCTGAGATTGACGCGCGAGGTGAAGCGTTCATCGGAGTAGCTGAGATCTGTGTTTTCGTCGGTGCCGAATACGGCGGCCGGATTGACACGAACGGCCGTATAGTTGGCTTCCTTGTCCTCATGCGTATAGCGGCCGCCCAGCGTAAGGGCCAGGGTCGGCACGATCTTGAACGTAAGCTGCCCATATCCCGCGTAACTTTCAGTGGTCTGCGGGAACAGGTTGTAAAAGCCTGGAGTTGCCTGACCTGCATTACAGGCTGGCAGGGCGGGTGGCGCGACAGCGGCTATGACTGTCGAGCACCATTCAGAACCGAGATTGTAATCATAGTTGATGTCGAGATCTTCATGCAGATAATACAGGCCCGCTACAAAGCTGAGCCTTCCATCTAACAGGCTGTCTTTTGGCGATACGATCTGAAATTCGTGGTTTTGGCTGCGGCTTTCGAACAGATATTTGCGGTTGAAGAGCGAAACAGGTGTGAAGGACACCTCTCCATCCTGTTCCTCTGCGCGCCAATGGCGATACCCATTTATCAGTTTGAAAGAAAAATCTGAATCGGTGGTGAAGGTCAGCGTGCTGGATGCGCCCCAATGGTAATCATCCACGTTTGCAGTCGCAGGATCGTTCAGCGAACTGTTACTGGTGATGCCGACGACGGGAAGCCGACCGCCGAGTCTGGCGCCAAAATTCGCCAGAATTGCAGGTGTCAGCGATTCTGGAAGCAACGAGACGTTGGTGTATCCGTCACCTGTCTGGCTCTGGTAATCGCCACGCACGATCCAGCTGATATTCTCGCTCAGGTCGAAGCGGCCTGACAGTCGGAAACTCATTGTGTCAACGCCGCCGAAGCGTTCGCCTGTCGGGCGATAATGCCAATAGCCGCCAAATTGCTCGGCCAAACCAACGAACCGGATTGCGACCTTTTCAGAAAATGGTAGATTGGCAATAAATTCACCACGGTAGCGTTCGCCCGTGCCGCCCTCGATCGCCGCGCTTCCTTCTATCCTGTCCGTGGGCACGTTGGTGGTGATGTTTATCGCGCCCACCGATGCGTTGCGGCCGAACAAGGTGCCTTGTGGGCCCGACAGGACTTCAAGTGACTGGATATCCAAAAGGCCGGAATTAAGGCTTCCTGGCCGTGGGATGTACACTCCATCAAGAAAAGTCGCTACCGAAGGTTCGACCGCGCTGTTGCCGTACGTTCCGAGCCCACGGATAGTATAGCGCGCGCTGACCGAGCCAGGGCCTGACCCGAAATTAAACGTCGGTACCAGCCGCGTAAGATCAGAAATCTGCGTGACATTCGCCTTGGCGAGTGCTTCGCCTCCAAAAGCAGAAATCGATATCGGAACATCTTGCGCTCGCTCCGCACGCTTCTGTGCAGTCACGATAATTTCGCCTATGTTGCTGGCATCGGCCGCCGATTCCGGACTATCCGCCGTCTGGTCTTGTTGTGCCATTGCCGCGCTGGCGCTGCCGAGCGTTGCTATCGACGCTCCCAAAAGAAGTATATGTTTCATTTATCCCTCCCAAATTGGAGTCATTGCTCCGTTAGAGATCTTCGCAAAATCCTATTCACGCGAGCATCTTGCCGCTTGCTGGCATTGACGCGCGTATTTCTGACGCAAATTCATTGCTGCGTTTCGCCAAGCCATGCTTCTTCTTTGAACCTCAGCAGCCGTTCGGTTTCCGGATCGTCAACTCCCGGCAGATCGTCAGGAAACGCGTGGCCCAGCCGACCCATGACATAGGAAAGATGCCGGTATGATGGCCGCAGTCGCTGCAGTTCCGCTTCGTCGAGATCCGGTACGCGGGAAGGCCTCACGGGCATCAGCGTGTCCCACACATAAAGCGTGCGGAAGCCCGACAGCCGCCATAGCTCGTTGCGCCGTTCGACGCGCGACAGAAGACGGGCCTGACTTGAGACGATCATATCGACCCCATCCAGCGCGGCGAGGACGTGAATCTCGCACCCGGTGTCGGAAAGGGCACGGTTTCCCCGGACAGTGATCACCGAAGGTGCCATCTGATGGATCGACCGGGTCCCGGCTGCAGCTATTCTTTTGCTCCCCTCCACAAAGTCAGCGGCGCTGCCGCGAAACCAGGAAATTTCGACTTCTGCATCCGGATGATAACAGTCGGCCATCTCGTCCCAGGCTTGGAAATCGCGCGCCCTGCGTTCGCGCTGCACGAGATTCTGGATCGCGACGGACTGCTCCGCGTTAATCGCGTGATCCTTTATGTTCGCCATGCTGACTGCTCCTTCACCCGATACTACCGCGACACTCCGGCTTGCCTCCGGTTTTGACGTATGGACAAAACGGTGCTCGACCCACATCCTCTACCTCGCAGCCATCCTACATCTTCAGCAACTCGCGGATGGCCTCAATCGACTCCTTCGGGCTTTCCTTCGTCCAGAAATGGCCGCCGGGAATGTATCGAACCTCTACCGACCGGGCATTGGGGATATGCTGCTCAACACCCTCATAGAATTCGCGCGGCTGGGTCTTGCTGTCATACCCTTGCAAGATCATCACGGGGCACTTCCAAGCGCCAAGCAATCGGTTCCGGCGCGCAAGCCATTCCTGGCGGAAAGTAGACGAGCTGAAATAGCGAGGCACGGCCTTTCGAATTCCTTCATAGGAGAATTCTTGGATGACTCGCTCCATCTCGGCGTCGGGGATCGGCCGAACAGTCAGCCAGGTGTAACCCCAAAGAACAGTGTATTTAGGGTCATCGAGCATCCCGTTATACGGAGCGTCCATGAATAGATCGCCTTGAGGAGCGAGTGCTGGATGGAAGTTGTAGAGGTGCTGTTCTCCCCGGCCATAGCGAAGAACACTTTCGGGATGGTTTGCGGCAATGAAATCGGCCTGCACCGTACCGCGGTCATGAGTGATGACGTTGAACTGCTTAACGCCAATTTGCTGGAGCATGGCCCATAGCTGTTCAGAAACGGCTTCGTGCTGATAATTGCCGCCCTTCTTGTCGGACTGGCCGTATCCCTTCAGATCGACGCCGATGCAGTGATATTCACGTGCGAAGGCCGCCATTTGGTGGCACCACTCATACCAGGAGTCCGGGATGCCGTGCAGGAACACGATCTTCTCCGCGTCTTTATTTCCGCATTCGACATAGTGCCAGCGCACAGTCTCGTAATCGCCCGGCGCGTCAACGAAATGATGTGTGAATGTGACGCCGTCGATAATTTCAGTATCGCCCTCTTGATCGCCCGCGCGCGGCTGAACATGAGCGAAATACTGCATGCGCTCTCCAATCTTTTCGTCGGGAGGCAGGAAATTCTCGAGTATCTTGGCAGCACGCTCGGGTAGCTCCGTGTATTCAGGGCCGCTCATCTCGTCACTCTCCTCAAAATCATCGGAATTACGTGGCCCGTCGGTTTATCGCTCGGGCGCGCTCCACTTCTCTGGCGCAGGCGCGCCTGGGAGTGTGGAGATTGATTGGTGATCACGGTGTCACGCTATCGAAGCGTGCGGCTCTCTCTCCATATTGCTTGTTGATCCCACATAATCTCGAATCACCATGTATGTCAAGTTGACTGTCGTGATGATTTGATGTTTGTCTCAAATTGCCTGATCAGGGCCGCATCAGCTACAGATGCTGTCGCTGGAGCCTGATCAGGCTATGGTGGTCGCCTGCGCCAGGACGGGAAACAGGGATTTGAGTCGTTAGATGGCGAAGATGCTGACCGGGGCAGGAAAAGCCGCAAGCCCAAAGCGCCGCGGAGAAGAAAATCACAGGGTACGGGTGGGCCGGGAACGGAGCGCACGCACGCGGCGGCAACTGCTCGATTCCGTCCTCGTCATGTACTCCAGCGAAACTTCGAGCGCCCCGACGATGATCGATGACATCGTCAAACATGCCGGAGTGTCACGCGGTACGTTCTACACACATTTCGATACCGTTGAGCAGATCGTCGCCGAAGCCGGATCAATGCTCGCCGACGAAATGGTCGGCGACGCCAGGCTGGTGTTCGAAGGACTGGAAAGCGCCATGGCGCGCACCGCGACCGGCATATTGCTTTTCCTTACGCGCGCGCTCTTCGATGAGCACTGGGGCGGGTTCATCGTTCGGGCAGGCTTGCTGCGCGAGGAAAACCCCCTGAGCCAGGACATCCGCGCCGATATCGCGCGAGGGGTCGAAGCCGGACAATATTCCGTCCGAAACGCGCTCGCTGCCAGCGACATGATCTTCGGAACCGTGGTCGAAGCCATCCTCCGGATCAACCAGGGACATCGATCAACCCGCTATATCCGCGATATCGCCGAGATGGTGCTTCATGCCCTGGGCGTCGACAGCGCCGAGGCCGACCATGTCGTCGCACAAAGTTTCGAACGGCTGACCAGGATCGCCCCGACCCAGCTCAACTGGTGGAAGAATCTGCACGGCGCAAGTTAGGATCTTGTCTTTCGAGCGCCCGGGCCGCCAGCTCGTCGTAGCGAAGGACCGCGCGGCCGAAACGCTCGAGCTTCAGAAGAAGCGCTCGATCAGGTCGCGCTCGCCTGGACTTAGTCGTGAAGCCGCCTCGGGCGGGACGTTGGCCGCAGTATCCTGGTCCGCAATCCGACGGTGACCACAATGGGCCGTGGGTGGAAAATGAAGGATGGTAGCGGAGGCAGGACTCAAGCAATCCCCCCGACCAATTCCGTGGGCAATGCGGCTGACGGCCTGACGCCGCTCTAGCGCCGCCGCTCTTCCACCGCACCCTTGAACAGCCGCTTCGATTTCCGGCTGAAGAACCACGCGTGAACGACATTCGACCAGGTGATTTCCCGATCGGGCTTCGGCCGCGTCGCTGCCACCAGCAGCACGTCACGCGATGATCGGCACCGCTTGCATTTGAACCGCCGGCGCGCCTGGTCCACCTCGATCGGCCAGCCCTTGGCGACGAACGCCTCCCAGATGATGCTGTCGATCAGCCCTTCCCGCTCGCACGCATAGCACCAGAGCCGGAGATCGTGCCCGGCGTCGTCCAGATCCTTGATTGTGCGAATCGGCGGTGGTCCCATGCCGCCAGCATCTGCCATGGATACGGAACATCAAGGGAACAAAACGCTTGTGAAATGTTGCGCTCGCCGCAGTCAGTCCGCCTGCGCCTTCCGCACCTCGCCGATTAGCGCGTCATTGCGTTTGGCGCAGATGCCGTAAAGCCGCACCACCTCCGTCGCGGGCGGCAGCGTCATTCCCCCGGTCTTCTCGCCCGGCGGCAGCATCTCCAGCTCCGGGCACGGCCGCAGGAACGATTCCTGGACGGTCGTTCGCAAGTTCGACCGCTTGGTTATAGGCCCGCACGCCGTCGCCATCCCAGCACACATTGCGATAGACAGTAGGGCCAGGCTGGGTGACGATCCGCTCGATCGTGCGGGTGATGGTGTTGCTGGCGGTTTCATCGCGCGCTTCCCTTTCCAATTCCTGTCGCGCCCGATCGGCGCTGGCGCGCTGGTATTTCGCCTCGGCCGCAGCCTCGGCGCGATCGACGGCCGCCTGCTTGCCCGCCTCGATCTTGTGGGCGTCGCACCGGCCCGCGCCATAGGCGGAGACCAGCGCAAGCACGCCGCCCAGCGCAAGATACGGTTGGCCGATCAATCCACCCTCCCGTTCATCCAGCCGAACAGAAAGGCTTCGTTCGCCGGCCGCGCTTCGGCCAGTTCCAGATAGCGATGGCCTTGCGAACAATTGAGCCCGCGCAGTAGCACCACCTCGCCCAGGTCACCGCGAATTTGAAGGAAGGTCTGCAGGCAAGACAGCGTCATCGGCCCGATCGCGCCGTCGATCGCCATGTCGCGATAGTCGCGCCCGCCGCGATTGAGCACATTAAGCCAGCGCTGCAGCCATGCCGAAGGCACCGATGGCCCCATGTTGACCCCGGTGTCGAACAGCTCGGCCGCGATCGTCGGCGAAAGGCGCGCCACCGCATCGAAGTTTGGCCGGGTCCAATAGCGCTTGCGATAGATCGCCTTCGCCCGCTCGCGCGGCAGGTCGCGCATCGGCCCGGAATATCCGTCGGCGCGCGCCACCCCGATGGTGATTCCCCAGTGCGTCTCGCCGCCGGCATCGCGCGGATCGTCGACATAGCCGCCCTCGCGCCGCAGCAGTTCGTCCAGCAGCTGCTCGACGTCAGTCACGCTTGTCATTGCACACCCCCTTCGCCCGATCGCATTCGGCCCCATGTTTCCACGCCTTGCCAAGCGCGCCCGCCGACACCAGGCCGAAGCCCACCACCAGCACGATCAGCAGCTCAACCATTCGCGCCTCCCTGCCCCTGGTTCAGCCCAAGGCGGCGGCTCACCAATGTGCGCAGCGCGTCCAGGAAGAAGGCAAAGCCCAGCGCGCCGAGCAGCATGGAGAACAGCACCACGCCTTCCAACGGCCAGGCGCGCAGCTTGCCGATGATGACGGCGATCGAGGCGAAGGCGGGCAGCGCCGCCAGCTCGCTGATCACCAACCATTTGCGCTTGCGCACCCATGCGCGAAGCGCGGTCGGATCGTCGGGCGGCTCCGATGATATGCCGAACAGCATATAGGCGAGCTTCGCCCCGCAGATCGCCAGCCCGCCGCCCCAGGCCAGCAGCCAGAGCACAACATCTTTCCAGTCCACCGATGACACCCCCTTTTCCCGGAAACTCACTGCACCGCGGCGCGAACGGCCGCGATCACCTGCCCCTGCCGGTCCACCTCCGCCTTCAACACGGCGATCGTCGCATCCAGCGCCGAGGTGTCGGGCAGCGCCGCGCCATTGCCGCCGCCGCCGACCCCGACGTAAGCAGCTGGCTTGCGGCACGGGATCGTCACCCGGCCGCTCTCGACAAGGCGCGTCACATTGTTGCGCGCATGGCTGCAGGCGATGGTGTCGCGGATCTCCGCCCCATCGACATTATCGAGCGTCAGCATCGAGAAATGCACGGCGTTGATCGGCGTCGTCAGCACCACGTCGCTGATCTTCACATCATCGGCGTTCATCACCGTGAGGCCGCGATAGAAATAGCCCAGCATGCGCACGCCGCTGATCGTCCAGTTGCGCCCGCGCGCGGTCGGATTGTTGACCAGGAACACGCCTTGGGTGGACATCCAGCCATCGATGGCGACATTGCGGATGGTGAGGTTGTTCACCGGCCCGCCGGTCGACGCGATCTGGATGCAGTCCGGGTGCGCGCCGGCATAGGTCGCCACCCGCGCGCCGCAGGTGAAATTCTCGATCAGCACATTGTCCGCGCCGCCGAACTGGATTCCATCGGTCGATAAGTCGCGAACCGTCACGTTGCGCACCGTCACGCCCATCGGCTGCTCCAGCCAGCCAAGGCCCTGGTCCAGATTATGCAGCACGCCATTCTCGACGGTGATCTGGCCATTGGCCCCGGCCCGGCCGTCGAACATCAGGCCCACGCCTTTTCGCGGCTGCGCAGGGTCATAAGCCGTCGCCGAGATCTCAAAATTGCGGATCGTGGCATGGCCGCCATAAAGCTGCACCGCGCGCTGATAGGCGGGCGTCGCGGCCGTTGCGGGCATCTTCACCCGCAAGCCGTCGAAGATCGGCCCAGCGGGCTTGTCGAGCGTGATCTGGTCGAACACGCCGCCCTTGATCGTGACGGCCTTCAACCCGCCCCAGCGCACCACACCCATCGGCGCGTCGCCCAGCTCCACCACATCGCCGTCGGCAAGCTTCGGCAGCAGCGCCTTCACTTCGACGGACGTCGCCGCCTGATAGCTGGCCGCATGGGCGGACGCGGGCAGCAGCGCCAGCACCAGCCACACGGCCGCGACCGGAAACGCCAAGTCTAGCCGATCGTCTTTCTTCCAGCGCGGGCCGAACGGGTTCAGGTCGGACACCACGGCGCGCCAGCCTTCCGGGCGGCCGTCGAGCTGCTTGGACTTCTCGCCCGCCTCCCTTGCCCAGAAAATGGCGGTCGCGATCACCGCGCCGGCCACGGCCGATCCGAAGATGAGGCCGAACACCAGCATGATGATGAGCGCAAGCGCGGCGTGTATCAGCCAGTTTTTGAGCGATCCGTTCACGGTAAAATCTCCTGCGGGCATGAAAAAAGCCGCGCGAGGCGGCCCGGACGAATGATGGAATGTGATCGGTCAGCCGACCTTGACGGCCACCCAGGCGCGCCCATCGTCGAGGATCTTCCACACCTTGCCGACGGCGGCGGCGTATTGAGCCATGCTCATATCGGCGAGCGCCCAGGCTTCCGTACCGATCGAGCCGTCAGGGTTGCGGATGGCCACGATATAATCGCCAACGATCGCGCCAATGTGATTGACCGGCACCTGGCCGGAAAAGGCAATCCGGTCATATTTCACCCGCTCGGCTTCCAGCGCCGCTTCCCATGCAGCAAGGTCCGCATTGTAGGCGTCCATCAGATCGGCATGTTCGACCAGCTTCAGGTCATAGAGCGGATGGTTTTCCGGCGGCGGCAACGGTGCGACCGGGCGCGCGCCGATCAGTTCCTCGCTGCCCCAGGTGTCGCCGCCGACATAGGCGGGATCGGTCGATTTGATGACGAAGCTGTGCGCCAGGTCGAACTGGTCGACCAGCTCGCCATCGGCGTTGATGCCGCAGACCTGCCCGGCCATTATGGTGCCGCAGCCAAGCGCCTTTTTCACATATTCGGCATAGTCCGCGCCCGATGCGTTGATAGTACCACCGGCATTGATTGATCTTGATGTGACAGAGTTTCTGCCGATGGCGAGAGCGGTGGCGGCCGATGACTGGCCGCCGGAGGTATGCGAGAAGAAGAACGCGCCACTGACGCCATTATCTACGTCTAGAACGCCCACACCCTGAGCGACATTTTTGTGGACGCGGTGGTTCGGTCCAGCCGAAGTTCCGAGGATGACGTTGCCGCCATAGGGATTGAGCATCAGGTCATAGGCGGTGATTCCCGCACCGTTCACCCGCTGGATATAGCCATGTCCGCTGGAAAATCCGCCGATGCTGGTGACCTGGGTGTTTGTCTTGTGCGTTTTGAACAGCGCGGTTGCGTTGTTGATCGTGTCGGCGAGCGCACCTGCCGACACCTCGCCCGGATGAGCGACCTGAAATGGCGCGCCGGGCGCGGTCCCCAGCCCAAAGCCTCCGGTCGACCGATTGAAGTACCACACCACCGGCCAATTGGCGGTGTCGCTCACCGTCCCGCCGACATAGACCCTGAGCGCCCAGACCGGGTCGGCGCTGTCATCGAGCCACTTCCAGCCCGCCGCATCGGCATAGGTGGGTGGCGTCGGCCCCTTGTGAACGGTCGCGTTCGCCTTGTCGTTCTCATTCATCGCTGCGCGCACCACTGCGCCGCCGCCATTGCCCCTTGGCCAGTTTGCCGATTGCGTCATGCCTCTACTCCATAGCCCTTGGCGAGCCAGTCGAAGGTGCGGCTCACCCCCGACCCGGCTGCATTGAAAAACCTGATGAAAAAGCCCGATGCCGTCTTGCTGGTGACGCTTGCATAATCGCCGGTCGCCAAATTCTGACCGGTGATCGCTACCGCCGGCACGGCGCGGAACGGCGTCGCAAAGCTCACCGTCATGCCGCCCGCCGGGCAGACGATGTCGTTGCCGCCAAGCGTCCGGTCGGGCATGTCGACGGTCACTGAAACCGCGACCAACACCGGCGTGACATAGGGATCGCTCGACCGCAGCCGCACCCGCCACTGAAAGGCGCGCGCCGTGTAATCGCCGATGGTGAAGGTCCGCCAGTCGCCAAAGGCCAGGCCGTCATCGCTGGTGCGAACCTGCAGCTCCACATTCCACGCGGTCGGATCGGCGCCGTCCCATGATTCCAGCGCGTCGACATCGGGCACCAGGTCAAAGCTGGTGCGCGTGTCCACCCCCGTCGCCTCGATCAGCGCGGTCAGGCGGCTCGTGTAGACCGCGCCAAGGTCCAGATCATTGTCGAAATAGTAATAGCCCTCCTCGACAAAGGGAGAGCCGTCGCCGAAATCCACATCCTCGACGGCGTCGAAATCGCTCCAATTGTCCCAGCTCTGCCCGCCGGAGAGGATCAGCCCAAGCTCGCCCTCGATCACATCATCCCAGACGCCCGCGAAGGCAGGATCCTCGCCGACGGTCGCCACCAGGTTCAGGGCATTGAGCGTCAGCACATTGACGCTGACGATCGTCGCATTCACCGCCTCGCCGCCGTCGCGGTTCACCGCCTTGATCAGGAAGCTGCCGTTCATCGCGGGCAGCGAGAATCCGACGGTGTCGATCGACAGGCGCGGCAGCAGCGTGACTGCGTTGGGCCATTCCGCCCCGGTCACCACCGGCTGATATTTGACCAGATAGTGGCTCAGCCCGTTGCCCGAAACGGGCTTCAGGCTGAAATGGGCGGTGTTGCCAAGCACGTTGACGCCGAATTCCTCGATATCGGGCGGCGTGTCGACCGTGATCAGCGATCCCGGTGCTTCCTCGTGCACCGTCCAATAGGTGCTGTTCGGCGGGGCATTGCCGGCGCTTGCCACCGGATTGATGTAGCGATAGCGGCGGCCGTCGCTGGGCTGGCGCACGATGCTGCCCTCGCGGTAGATCCGCGTCGCGTCATAATCGCCCAGATCCTGGAGCGTGGCGGTGACCGCGATTTCCGAATAGGCGTGGATCCGCGCGGTGCGCGTTCCCTTCATCTGCATCCGCCAGAACGGCGGGGCGACCTCCAGCTGGGCGGGCTCGCCCGCGATCGGCAGGGCGCTGCCGTCCGTCTTCAGGGTCAGCGACGCCGAATTGCTCAGCATCACGCGGCAGGCGAACAGCTTGCCCATCAGGCTGACGCCGGCGACGGCGTTGGCCGATCCGGCGATTTCACCGATCGCATCGCGCGGCGTCGTCTGCTCCCCGAAATAGCGCGACAGGTTGCGCGGCACCGCCGTATCGAGCGCGGTGAGCGAGGCGCTGTCGATCTGCCCGGCCGAAGCGCCGGCGATCTCGGCAAGCCGCTTGATGACGGCGCCGGGCGTGCGCACGAAGCCGCCGGAACCGCCGCTGTCGCCTTCCACCATATAGCTCAGCACGCCTTCGGGCGGCGCGCCGTGCCGGACCATGCCGACGGCCTTTGCCGTTGCATATTGGCCGGGCGCGATGGTGGCGGCGACCAGCGCAGCATAGCTTGCATGATCGGCGATCGGCGCGCCGAAGCGCACCAGTCGGTCCATCGCCACCGGAACGGCGTTGATCGCGCCATAGCCGTGGAGCTGCACCACCGTGTTGACGCTGTCGATCAGCTGCCCCTCGACATAGCGCGGCGCGCCGATCGCAAGCGGCTTTGCCACGCCCTTCTTTTCAGCAGGACCTTCCGCGCCGGTGGTGCCTTCATAGCTTTCCGTCAGCAGCGGCCCATCCAGCCAGTCGTCATTGACGCGAAGCTGCAGGGCGATCCGCCCCCCTTCCACCCGGGCGGTGCGCACCAGCCCGTCGAAGATCTGGGTGAACCCGCCCCAGGCCGCGCCAAGCTCGCCGATCCAGATCCGGGCGGGCCTGTCGCCCCAGGTATAGCTGGCGGCGTCGGGGAACACGTCGAGCGACAGTTCCATGTCGCCGCCGCCGGGCGTCATCCGGCCTGAAAAGCCGCCGTCGAACAGGCGCAGCGACAGGCGCGGCAGCCGGGCGATTCCGGGCCACCAGGTGACGGCGTTCAGCGCGGTGAGCGCCGCATTGTCATGACTGCACGCACGAAGCGTCACGCTGGATGCGGCCGACGGGTCGAACGGCTCCAGCTCCACCAGAACGGCCAGCGTCATATCAGGCTCACCAGATCGGCCTGCCAGCGCCATTTGCCGGGGCCGGTGTTGATCACGCCCAGATCGCCCGCGATCCGCCCGAAATACATGCGGTTCTGGCGCTGGGCATCGGCGGCGGGATCGGTCACCACCAGCACCGGCTCGGTCGCCCCGATCAGCTCGATCAGCGGAAGGATCGCCTCTTCGGCTTCATCGCGATAGGCGCTCTCGAACAAAAGCGAGAGCGTGCGCAGCTTCCGTCCCCGCCGGATCAGCGGCACGCCATTGGCCGAAAAATCGGCGGTAGACGTGTCGCGCACGCCGCGCACCAGCCCATAGCTGAAATTGCGGGCGAGCTGGATCTTCCGGCCGATGACAAGCCGCCCCGCGTCGAAGGCAGTGCCGCCCAGGCTTGCGAGATCGAACCGCCAGTAGCGGAACGTCTCGGCCGCCGCAGGCTCCCACCAGCTGTGCTTGCGACCGCTGACGGGCGTTGCGCTGCCCGCGAGCGCGGGCGTGATGACGCCGCTGTCATAGCCGGGCGCGGTTGTCAGATCGGCCGCAGCGGTTGCGCCGCGTACCCTGATCGTTGCGCCGGACGCCAGATTGGTTGACAGGAACGCCCCAAAATTGAGCGCGGCTGCGGCGCCAAGGTCCAGCTGCACCCAGGCCGTTGACGTGCCGGTGCCGCGATGGACGACGCCGATATGGTCGTTGTCGAGATAGGACGGGCTGGTGCCCGTGGCCGATCCTTCCGCCGTCACTGTGCCCAGCGACAGCGGCCTGACGATGATCGCATTTCCCATGATTTACCCGAACAGTTCGAGGATGGCCGAGTCGCTTTCCAGGTCGATCTCGATATTGGTGACCATGAACATGCCGTCCGCCTGCTGCTCTTCGTCCACCAGGCGCACGGTTGGCGTCACATTCAGGCTCGCGAGCAGATGGGTGACGTTCTGCACCCCCATCACCGGCACCAGGAAGAGCCGGCGCTCGGTGCCCAGCAGCGCGAAGGCTTCGGCGTTCATTGCCGCAGTGTCCGCCGGATCGTCGAACCAGCCTTCGCGCGGGCTCGGGCCGGTGTCGCGGGCATTGGGATGCCAGGACTTGATCAGGCTGGACGATTGCGTGTCGATCTGGGCGTCACGCGTGGCGGCGCCGATGTCGGAATCAAGGGCGGGCATCGTTCACCCCCACATATTGCCGATAATGATAGCGCAGCCATGGCCGCTGCCGAACCCTGCCGCACGAGCGGGTGATCATCAGCCCGGTCGCCTTGCCGGTGCCGGTGCCGACCCCGATGAACAGGCCATAGGTCATTTCACGAAACTTAGATTAAGCGCGCTCAGGCCCCCGAAGCGGCGTAGAAAATCAGCCAGCATTGCCGTGTTCTGCTGAAGGGCTCCCACCATCTGTGCGGTGTTGGTCGCCGTTGCCTGGGCGGCGTTGGCCGTGGCCTCGGCAAAGGGGTTTTCAAAGGTCTTCGGATTGTTCTCGGCGGTCGATATCGCCAGTCCCAGAAGGCTCTGGACGCGCTCATAATCCTTAAAGAACGCATCGGTCGAACCGTGAAGGCCCCGGCTGACATCCAGATATTGCTGCGCCGCTTCGCTGAACGCATCCTGGTCGATCGATTTTCCGGCCCTGATCGCCTTTGCGAACGGATCGAATGCTGCCCGCGCCGCCGCTTCCTGGTCACGCAACGACAACGGCGAATTGGACCCGATTTTTAGGCTCTCCTGAAAATCCTTCAGCGTCTGCGCATTGCTGCCCATGCGTTCAACCAGCGCCTCGCGTTCTTTATTGAACAGCTTTTCGGCATCGGCATATTGCTTCGCGGTCGCGCCGCCCTCATCCAGCGCCTTTTTGATCTTGCGGAATTCATCCACCAGCCCGTCCATCGCCGCACCCAGCGGATCGTCGATCGCCTTCAGCCGCTTCGGGATCGATTCGATCAGCGACGCCTTGGTGATCGCCGCTTCCAGGTCATCCGATGACCGCAGGATCCGCTCGGCCGCCGCCGATATCCCCTTGATCGCCCCGTCGGCGATGGCGTCGCGGATGGCGAATTCTATGGCGGCCTGCTGATCGCCTTCAAAGCTGACCGCGCCATTTTTCATCTTCAGCGACGTGCCACGGGTGTTGACGCGAAAATCGTCGCCGCGTGTGCCGATGGTGACGTTGAACGCGCCCGCCTCGCCGCCCAGCGCATCGATGATCCGGGCGAGTCCCTCCTGCACCGATCCGCCAAGGCCGGACGCCGCACCGTAATTGCCCTTGTCGGCGCCGGCGACGTTCAGCCCGTCAAGCCCCGTCACCTGCGCGCGGGCGGTGCGATTGCCCTTGAGCAGGCCACCCAGCACCGAACCAAGCGCCGCGCCGATTCCGGCGCCGATCGGGCCTCCTGCGATGAACCCGCCGATCCCGCCGATCGCCCCGCCGGTGCTGCTGGTCTTCAGGCCGAACATGCCCGGCAGGCTGGTGCCGATCGCCGCCGCGCCCAGCCCGGCCCCCAGCGATCCCAGCACGCTGGAGATCGCACCGGTCGAGGCAATACCCGGCGTGCCGAAGACCGTCCCGTCAGGAAGCGTGTTGGTGATGGCGGCAAGCGCATTGTTGTCACTGACGCCAAAGACGCGGTCGAGGCTGCGTCCAATGTTGATGCCGCCATCGAATTCGCCCAGCCCGCCCAGACCGCCAGCGCCGCCGCCGAACAGCACGGACATCAGCCCGGTCGGGCCGGCCCCCTGCGGCATCCCGACGGCATTGCCCGACAGGAAGCTCAGCGTCCATTGCGCGGCGAGATCGGCAAGCGCGCTCAGGCCCCGGCGCTTGAAATTGTCCCAGATGTTGCCGCCCTGGCCTGAGAATATGTCGTAATAGATATCGCCCAGGTCGCGGAACACGTCCTCGGCGTGGCGCCGCTGCTCCTCCAGCGCGGCCTCGGCCGCCCGCGCCTGTTCCTCGGCTTCGCGCTTCGCGTCGGCATCAGCCTTCTTTTTGGCCTCAAGCGCCTGTTCCTGCTTGACGATCTCGATCGTCTGACGTTCGAGCACGGCCAGCTGCTCGGCCGATAGATCCTTGTTGGACTGCCGGACCTGGAAGAGCCGATGTTCAAGCTCGGCCTGCGCCTCCTGGCCCTGCAATTTCAGGTCAAGCGCATGCAGTTCGGCGGCGTTGGCCTCCTCCTGGCGGCGGAAGCTTTCATCCCGGGCGCGGCGTTCTTTCTCTGCGGCCTCCGCCGCGCGCTCGGCGGCCTTGGCGGCCTTTTCGTCTTCATCGGCGGCCGCGCCCGGTCTGCGCTTCGGTAGAGAATTATCGGAGGCAGCTTTATCGTTGAGAGCCGCGGCTGCGTCGCGCTTCCGCGCCTCGGCCTTCGACGCCTCCACACCTCTGTCGAAACGCCCCTTGAGATCATATTCGGAATCGTCAACACGCGGCAGCACGCCCCCCAGACCCAAGCCTTCGACAACGCGATTATATTCGCGCTTCGCCGCCCGATATGGCGCGTCCGCGAAATTGAGCAGCGCGTCAATCGTGCCAAGTTCGCGGCTGATCGCGTCGCTAAGCGATGCGGCGCTGGTGCCGATCTGTGAGAACACCCACTGCGCACCGGCCAGCAGCGGCTCGAATGCGTCGGCGAGCCCTTCAAAGCTGGCCCGGACTTCAACGCCGGCTTCCCGCGCGTCGACGGCGAGCTGCTCGAAGCCGTCCGACCCATCCGAGACGAAGTTCGCGATCGATGAACTGAATTGGCCGCCCTGATCGAATTCGCCGAAGACGGTCAGCGCCGCATTGTAGATCTTCGTCGCCGCCTCGCTGAAGGCCACCGGCAGCTGCTTGAATTCTTGGTCGAGTCCGGCGGTGAATTTTCTTTCCGTAAACGCGGCCACCAGCTTGTCGGCCGTCAACTCGCCATCCTCGGCCATTTTGCGCAACCGGCCGATCGGCACGCCCAGGCTGTCTGCCAGCAGCTTTGCGAGGCGCGGCGAATTCTCCATCATGGAATTGAATTCGTCGCCGCGCAGCACGCCCGAGGCGAGCGCCTGCCCCAGCTGGGTGACGCCGGCGGCGGCGGATGCGGCCGACCCGCCACTGACGCGGATCGCCTTGTTGACCGTTTCCGTCGCCCGCGCGATCTGGTCCTGGCTGATCCCCAGCTCCTGGCCGTTGCGCGCCATGGAGGCATAGAGCTCAGCCGTTGCGCTCAGCGAGGTGCGCGTCTCGCCGGCGATCCGCCGCACATCGGCCTGCGCCTTGCTGAACGATCCGCTTTCGGCCGTCGCCAGCCGCAGGCGCGACGTGATCGTCGCATATTCATCGGCAAGCTGCCCGAGCTCACGCGCGCCGATCGCAAGCCCCAGGCCGCCAGCGAACGTCTTGATCCGGCTGAAGGCGCTGTTGATCTGGCTTGCGGTGCGCTCGACACGCGTTTCGACGGTGCCCAGCTCGCGGTTGAGCTCGCTCGAAAACTGCTGCGCGTTGAGCTTCAGCCGTGCTGTGATGTCGGCGTCGGACAAATGAAGCCTCCAGACCGGCTGTCAGAGCTCGCGCTCGGCGCGTTGCGCGGCGAGACGGGCATAGCCGGTGAATCGTGACGCCAGACGCCCGGAAAAGGGCGCCAGCGTCTGTTTGATCGAAAAGCGCTGCTGCACGTCGACCAGCGGCAGCAATACGAAGATCGGCACGGACGCATGGCGTCCCTGCTCGATCCGCCGCGCGGTCGCCTTGCGGAATCGGCCGCTGCGCATGTTGATCGCGCCGGGGGCGACCAGCAGTGCGGGCTTTCCCCGGCGATAGACGAACTGCAGGCGAATGCCCGTCCGCCGCTCCCATTCGCCGGGCGTCAGATCCTGGCCCCGCCGACGCGGCCCTGCCGCCGGCAGCGGGATCGCCAGATACTGCCCATAGCTGCCCGAGATCCGCGCACCACGGGCATAGGCGGCCATCGCCCCCTGCGACCGCTTGCGCCCCTTGACATAGATCGAACCGACAGGCTCCCGCGCACGTCCGCGCTCGGGATAGATCTCGCTCGCCCATGCCCGGGAAAGACGGCCCAGCCCGGCGCTGGCCGTCACCTGCTCAAGCGCCTTTTCCGCCTCGCGCGTGGTTTCACGCACGGCGCGATAGGCGGCCTCCAGCACATATTGATCGACCAGCGCCATGTGCCGCCGGAACCTTTCGGTCTCGAACAGCATCGAGAAGCCGGGCCGGCTGATCGTCGAACGACGCGCCATTCACATATCCTCGGCAAATGCCTGCGCGACGATGGCGAATGCGTCCATCAGCCCGGCAGGCTGATCGCCGACGCCGCCCGCTGCCGGCAGCAGGCGACCGCCAAAGCCGCCCGACTGGCATTGCAGCCAGAGATCGACGATCGCGAAGTAGCGAGGGCTCAGGACGTAGCGGGGGTTTTCCGGCCAGACTTCCCCGTCGATTTCCCATCCGCGGGGGACGCGCTGTCCGAATTCGAAGTCTCTTGGCTTTCGCCGGACCCGGACAGCGCAGCGGAGTTTTTTGCGTGGCCCCCGCCATAGAGCATGGCATAGGCCTCGTTTCCGACGGTGCGGATGTCGAGCGGATGAACATGCGCCAGCGCCGCTTCGGCAACCTTTTCATCGGCGGTGAACGCTATCTTGCCGGGCACCGCATCGTCCCAGCCCTTCACGAACCACATGAAGGCCACCAACGGCAAAATGCTCCCGCGCTGGACCTGCCGTTCCTGCAGGATCCGGAATTCGGGCCAGGCATTGGCCATCAGGCGCTCGGTCTCGACCAGCAGCGCTTCGTCTTCCTTGCTCAGTTTTTCGGCCGCGCGGGAGAGACGGATCACCTCCAGCAGCCGCGGCTGATCTTCCTTCTCGGCGAGCGCGCGGACGCCGTCCGCCAGCGCGTCGCACAGCTGGAAATGATAGACCTTGGGCGCCCGCCAGCGGGCCGCCAGCTCGGCCTCGAACAGCTCGCGCTCGACGACGCCGCCGGGCTTGATCTGGAACGTCGCCGCCTTGCCGTCATAGCCCTTGATGGGCGACGTGAAGGCAACCAGCGCGGTTGAAAGTGCAATGTCGGTCACGATTGGACTCCTCAGTAAAAGCAGCGGATCACGTCGCCGTCGCGCGTGTTCGAATCCCTGCCCGGATTGATCGCGCGGAAGTTGACCTGTTCGGAGCGGAAGCTGCCGCGCGTGCCAGGATCGGCCGCGACCGGCTGCAGCTGCGGCAGGGTGATGCCGATGCGGTTGCCGGCGGCATAGCCAAAGCGGATGATGCCCGGATAGACGCTCCCCGCCGCGATTTCGGCCAGCGTGTTGCGGGTCGCGACCAGCGTTGCAAGCGGATCGCAGGTGACGCGGGGCGTGCGCCCGCCGATCTGGCCCGGCCCGAAGCCGTTGGTGGTGTTCGGATCGTCGGGGCTTTCCAGCTCCGCCCCGTCACTGATCGAGAACTGGCTGATCGGAAGCGCCTTGCGATTGATGTGGAATGCTTCCGACAGGGCCGAGCCCTGCAGCAGCAGCGGGCCGCTGTGGTTGGCGACGGTCAGGTTCGTCGGGATCCCGGCATCCGAAAGCCCGGCATAGACGCCGGTGAATTCAAAGCTCTCGAACCCGGCGCCTGCCGCATTGCCCTCAAGCGTCACCTGGCCACGGCAACCGAGGAACTTCCGCAGCAGCCCGTCCTCATAGACGTAGATGGTCGCTGAAGGATGGTCGGTCGCGCGGGCGGCATTGTCCGCCGGGCTGGTGCCCGCATAGGTCCAGTTGTCGGGGATGCTCACGCTGGTGGTGGTGTCGAGCACCGGCGAGAAGCTGTCGGTCAGCGTCGCCACCCTGCCGACGGTATAGTCGGAGACAAAGGGAATTGCGCCGTCGCCCACGCCCGCGCCGATCACCAGCGGCATGCCGCGATAGAGCTGCGCCGTGGCGGCAAAGCTCGCCTCCAGCGTGGCCTCGCTTGCGCCGCCCGCCGCCAGCACCGCAGCCGAAACGGCGGCCTGGAAGAACCCGCGCTTGCCGCAGGCCGAATAGGGCGCATGAAGCGGCGGCTTGACCACCGACGTATAGGTGACGCCGAGGCCTGCGCCCTTCAGGCGCGAGCGGAAGCGGATGGTGGCGGGCTGGCCGACGATCAGCGGCGCGCCGGCGACCAGGCTGCCGGTCGCTTCGTTCGAATTCTCCTCGCGATAGGGCGAATTCCAGCCGACGCTGTCGGCCTCGACCGGGATTGCATCGGTGTTGCCTACGGGGGATGCATCCTCCCCTTCGGTTGATTCCAGCTTGACCAGCACCGCGACATTGCGCGGGCGGATGACGGGATCTGCCATCGCCTGATTTCCTTCCTGTGATGGTGACGATTATTGAAGCGCCGGGTCCGTCCGGCGCGCGAAGAACTGGATTTCAGCCATGAGCACGAAGCCGAGCGTGCGAACCTCGGCGAATTGAGCTGGCTGGATGGTAAGATCGCCCTCGTTGAGATCGTCGGCGATCCCGCCAAAGCTGTGATCGGCCGTCAACGCGGAGATCGTGCGCGAATAAAGCGCGGTCAGCGCCTTTCGCGCATCGGCCCCGCCATCGCCCTGAACATGGCCCTCGATCAGAATGTTCATGGCATAGAGCGTGACCTGCGGCCCCTCCTGGATCACACGTTGCCCCCGATCCTCGACCCCAAGCCAGGGAAAGGTGTCCGGGTCGCCCACGGGCGTATCTTCGACTGTGACGCCTTGGAGCGCCTGAAGACAGGCAACGACTGCACCGAATATCCGGTCGCGGATGGCTTCCGTCATGTGCGGGTGGACCTTTCCACGTCCAGATACCAGGCACCGGCCTCATCGAGCCGCTTCACCTGGGTGACCAGCCAGACGGTGCCCGCCGCGTCGCGGATAGCATCTTCCTTGGCTGGATCCCGCGAGAGGCTTGATGCGGGCAGTTCGAACGCGATGCGCCTCATCGAGCGGCCTTCCATCAGGTCGGCAGGCTCATCGTGGCGGATCGCGTCCGATATCGTGACGGACGATCCGACCTTGGGAATGAAGGTGATCTCAACACCCCAGTCGTCGCGGAGCGCGTCAAGATCGTCCGTCAGGTCGATCATCGGATCAGGCGCCCGCGCCTGCGCCCTGGCCGGTGCCTTCGCCAGCGCCGGCACCTTCGCCGGGGCCGGAACCCTCGCCAGCACCCTGCCCGGAGCCTTCGCCCGATCCGGCGGCGGCCTTCTTGCCTCCGCCCTTCTTGACGGGCGCGTCATTCGATGCGCGCCGCAGGCGCACCAGCATGTCCGCCGTCGCCTTGTCGGTGTTGATTTTGTCACCGACGTCATGGTGCTTGCCATCAACCAGGATGGCTTCCTTCGCGTAGATCATTGCATTTCCCCAGAATGACGAAGGGCGGCTCCCAGAGCCGCCCCACGTCGTTTCGACAATTCGACCAGCTGCTTATGCGGTCAGCGCATCCAGCATCGCCGAGAAGCTCTCCGGATGCCGGACATTGACGTCCAGCGACTGGAACGCCTCGACGCGAACCGAGCCGGTCGGCGACAGGATGTAGGGATTGACCATCAGGTCGAGCCCGCCCCAGAGGCCGATCAGCATATCGGCCCAATTGCCGTAGATGATGGCCGAGCAGACGCCGTCGGCGGTGCCCTTGGTGAGGGTCGCGGGCACCTGGTTGGAAACCGCCGCCCGGTAGCCGTTCACTTCATTGCCGCGCTCCCAGACCGGATCGCCATTGGTGCTGGAGAACTTCTGGGTTTTCTTCAGCTTGCCGCGCACCTTGGAGTTGGTGAGATAGCCAAGGCTGCCGAGATCGGCATTGGCGACCGACACGGCGGTTTCCAGATCCACCATGTGATCCCAGGTCGGCGCAGCGCCATTGGTGCCGCCCGCGACCGATCCGATTCCGGCGGTCTGCATGATGCCGCGCGGCTGATTGGACGTGCCCGAGCCGTTGACGCCGGCCAGGTCGATCGCAAGCGCGATCACCTTGGCGATATCGCTGCGAACGAAGCTCTCGATATCGATCGAGGACTGCATCAGCAGCTGACGGCCATAGTCGGTGAACGCACCCAGCGTCTTGGGCGACATGGCCACCTGGTCGAACGCCTGCTGGCTTTCGGTCAGCGCCACCGCTTCCCCCACCCAATAGGCGGTCGCCCCGCCGGTCTGGCGCGGGATCGCGATATTGCCGTTGAGATCGGTCAGCATGCGCACGCCAAGGCCGGTCAGCGCCAGCGCATTGCGGAGCATGTCGATGAACGATCCCGCCAGCAGGTCGGTTGCCACCGTATGGCCGCCCGCCGTCGCCGTGCCGACCGAAAGGTCGCGCTGCTGCGGGATAAGCGGGGCGCGCAGCACGTCGACCGGCACACGAAAGCCCCGTGCTTCCGTCTGGCCGGTGCGGACCTGGGCGGCCTGCGAGCACTCGATTTCGAACGCGGCGGCTTCGTTCGCCCGCCGGTCATTCGGATTGGCGAGCGCGTTCATCAGCCTCACAAAGCTGAACTGCCGCGTCTCGCGCTCGGTCAGACCGATCGCGGGATCCTCGGCGACGCGGATCTGGATCTGGTTGCCCGCGCGCTGTTCATAATCAGCGATGAACTGCTCCAGCGAGCGCCCATCGGCGATCGCATCGCGCGCGAGCTCGCCGCAATTGAGCCGTCCGCCCATCGCGGTGATGGTCTGGACGCGGGCGCGCTCTGCATCGGTTGCGGCGCGGGTCGCGGCGGCAACGTCAACGGTGGGGGCAGCCGGAACCGGCGCGGGTGCGACCGGGGCAGCTGCGGTGGTGCCGGCGGGTGCGGCAGACGGCGAAGCGCCGTCACGGCGTTGAAAATTCATGTCGTCTTCCTCCTCTGGGGAAACAAGCGTGCGTGGATCAAATGCGGGCGCTTCGCCGTCGCGGCCGACGCCCACGGTTGCGTCTGCCGGCACCGCGACAAGGCTGACTTCATACGGCTCCCAATCAGTGACGCGGTACGTCTCCTGGTTGTTTTCCGACGATTCCAGCTTGATGCCCGCGATGCGGTAGCCGACGCTCACCAGTTTGCGGATGCCATCCTTGACATCCTGATAGACCTCCTCGGCGCGGGGCGATCGGCCAAATCGCACCAGCGCACGGCCCTTTTTGCCGTCGAGCCAGGCCTTCTCCACCACGCCCACCTGGTCATCGGGATCGTGGTTCACCAGGAGCGCGGCGCCACCGTTCAGCCTGCCAAGGCGAACGGCTTTTCTGCCGTGATCCAGGATTTCGACACCCCACCACCGCTCATAGGGCTCCTCGGATGAGAAGCTGAGCTCGACGGTGCGGCTTTCTTCGTTGATCGATTCAGCGCGTACCTCGATCATCAGGTCGCGCCGAAGCATTTGTTCGGGCAGCTCGGCGTCACGCCGGGCGATCAGCGCAGCTGCGCTGGCCGTGGTCAGGATTCTCTGCATCATGGGCTTCCTCCCATCAAAAAAGCCGCCCCTCAGGCGGCTTCGTCGTCATCATCGTCATCGTCGGCAGCGGATGGCTGCTGACCGGGTTGCGGCGGCGGTTGCGCGACCGGGCCAAGTCGCTGCTCTTCGGCCTCGATCTCTGTCCACACCTGTTCAGGATCACCGCCGCGCTCCCGGATCACCTGCGCGCGGCTCTTGATCTTCAAGGCGACTGCCTCTTTCTCGGCCGCCATATCGGCCTTCGGATCAACCCAGTCCCAGCGCCGCCCCTGGAAGACCGGCGCGTTGAACTTGTCGAACTTGGTAAAGGGCAGCTGCCGCAGATCCGTATCGTAGAGCAGCGCCCGCGCCAGCCATGCCTCGACGATGGGCTCAAGCGCATCGCCGACTTCCCAACCCTGCAGCAGCTTCCAGTGCTCCCGATCGTCCAGCGTGCCGGATCGGATCGAAGAAAAGTTCACCTGGGTCAGATCGCCGGTCAGCGAATGATAGCTGGTGAGCAGTCCCGTCGCCATTTTGCGCGCGACCGCCTTGGTGAACGGATCGAACACGTCATTGGGATAGGCCGGGTCGAAAGCCTTCATGTCATAGCCGTCCGGCAGCACGCCGAACGTGCCCGGCTCGAAATCGGACAGGAATTCCGGCTGTTCGTCGCCCGAAGCTTCATCGGCCAGGTCAGCCGGGTTGGACGGCATGCCGTCCATTTCCTTTTTGAAGAAAAAGCCCATTTTCGAAGCGCCGGCGTTGGCGGCGACCAGTGCTGATTCCTCGAACTGATCCAGATGACGCGCCCCGCGCAGGCCCGCAAAGGCCCAGGGGACGCCGCGCCACTGGTTCAGCTCCTCCGGCACGAACAGGTGCAATATCTCCCGCGCCGGCACGCGAATGTGCTTTTGGGCGGCGGTCGGCCCGTCGATGTCGCTGCGCGGCCCGCCATCCTTGATATGATAGGCCACCGGCTTCATGTCCGGGTCGAATTCCACGCCCATGCGGATCACGCCGCCGCCGGGCAATTCGCGATGCAGATCCTCATCGAGCAGATGGCCAGGGATCAGCTTCAGCTGAAAGCGATGAATGCCTCGGGTCGGGCCTTCGACGAACTGGATCAGCATCTCCCCATCGCGCGCCGTCATGGTGGCGATCAGCTTCTGGATCTGCACCCAGCTCAATTTGCCGGTCACCTCGCACTGCCCGCGCTTGGCCCAGCGCTTGAACGCCTCCAGCACGCGCGCGCTGTCGACCTTGTCCACCGTGCCGTCAGGGCGCCGACAATCGAACTTCAGCGAAAATCCCGCATGGCCGACCATATTGGTCTGGATCAGCGAGAAGAATTTGCGCCCATATTCACTGTTGCGCGCAAAATCCCGGCTCCGCGCGCGCATCGGCTTCAGCTTGCCGATCAGCGACTGGTTCACCGTCATGTCCGACGACGTCCAGCTGCTGGTGAGCCTGTCGGTGATGCCAGCCTGAAACGAACGGCGCTGCGGCGGGATCGAACTGCGGAATCGCGGCCTGGTCACAGGGGCAGCAACCGGCTCGGCCGCCGGCGCGGATCGCCGCGCCCATGGCAACAGATCTCTAAGGGCCATGCGCCTAGAACCTCGCTTTCAACGTACCGCCGCCCCGCCGCAGGCCCCGCCGCAGGCCCCGGCGCTGGTCGGACTGGCGCTGCTCAGCCGCAACAAGCGCCGCATAATGGCCGCGCAGCCGCATCAATTCCGCATGAGGAATGGATTTGACCTGCCGCCCGTCCGACAGCGTCGTTTCCTCGTGCGTTTTCGAAGCGCGCCGCTCGATCACCGCCTCGATCGCGTCCAGGACCTTTCGGGCATGGCTGCGCGGATCGAAGCTTGCATCAACCACGGTCGGGTCCGGCAGCACGGTCAGGGATCCCGACGCGATCGTGCGCCGCCCATAGCTGCCGTGCGTGACAACCGCCGACCAGCTGCGCGGGCCGGGTTCCCATCCGCTCGCCGCGACCGTGATCAGCCAGCCTTCGGCATCCCAGGTCGCGTCAACGGCGTCGATCGCGCCGCCGGTGCGCTGAAAATGATAGACCAGCGCATAGCCCTCGCCCTGCGGATAGAGCGAACTCAGATCATCGCGGCGGATCCTTACCGTATCGCCAGCGGTGATTGTGTCCGGCTCCACGGTCAGTGGGGCGGAAAGCAGATTGCCCATGCAGAAATCCCTATTTGAGACGGCCCATCCATCCGCCGGAGCGGCGCGGACGGACCGGCATCTTGCGTTTTCCCGGCTTGGCCGCAGGCGGCCGTAGCGATTGCGATTCCTCGGCAGCGTCGATCGGCGCGGGCTCCGCGCCTTCGCGCGGCTCCGGAACCCTGAACCCTTGCGGCACCCAGCGCATGTGGGTGCGCGACCCGGCATAGGGCGGGCGATAAATGGCGACATAGCCATAGACGGCCAGGTCCCATGTCTCGTTACGCGCCCTGATCTTTTCCCATTTGCCGTTCTTGCGCTCTTCCGCCGTCAGCTCCTGGAACCAGACGGCGTCGAAATCCTCCGGAAAGTGATAAAATCCGGGTCCGGACGCCTCTCTTCGCAGCCGCTGCGCGATCACATCCTTGAACAGATGCACATTCGGCACGAACAAAGCCGGGCCGGTACGGATCGCCTGCCCTTTCGCCTTCCGGTCCAGATAGGTCGGCGGCGGAAGCGGCTGACCTTTCGGATTGTTGCCACCCTTGATCAGCGTGATCCGGTTCGGATGCACGCCCATTTCGACGGCGGCCCGAAACATCTTCGCCGCATTGTCCGAAGCGCCGTCGATGCCGCCCGTATCCACCGCCATGGTGAGGATCGGCACCCGCTGGCCGCCGTCCATCGCCAGCGGATAGGTCCGGTTCAGCACCTGGCTGATCAGCGTCAGCCAATGTTCAGCCCTGTGGCCAGGGTCGATCTGGGTCAGCCCATCCTCCAGCACGGTGATCGCAAACCGGTCGATCGCCCAGCACTCCAGCCCGTCGCCATAACCCCAGACCGCCACCTCGAACCGGTCGATCTGGTTGTCTACCGAGGCCACCAGCACCTTTGCCCCGGGCGGGACGGTGCCGAGCCGCCATTTTTCACGCCGGTCGGCGAAATCCTCCGCCTTCAGGGCGCGGGCACCGGCCATCTGCGACCGGAAATTATGGCCGCCGCGCGTGTTCATGAACGCGCGCAGCTCGCTTTCATCCTGGCGACTTTCCCAGGCGAGCTGCGCCTGCCGCCATTCGCGCGCGAGCTTGCCCCAGCTGGTGAAGCCCATCAGCCCGTCTACGCTGAAGCCCCGCCGCCTGCGGATCTCCGGATGCTTGGCGACGAACCCCGCATCGGGCAGGTTCGCCAGATCCTGGATCATCTTCAGCCGTTCGATCGGCTCCAGAATGCAGCCATTTGCCCCGCAGACCACATGTGCCGACGCTTCGGCTTCGTCTGGCGAGCCCTTGCCCTCAAACTTCAGGTCCGTCCGGATATCGATCTGCCACCGGTCGCCGCAGCTGGGGCAGCGCGGGTGCAGGCTTTCATCCGATCCGCCGGCGCAGAACGCCTCTATGCCGCCGCCATCCTCGCGCGCCGGCGACGAACTGACGAACTTGGTGTCCCTTCCTTCAAACTGCGTTTGCCTGCCGTCGAGCAGCTTTACCGCCGAGCCCTGCCCGTCGATATCGTCCGGCAGCTGGTCGTAATCGTCGAGCCAGCCACGCGGAATCGGCCGCGCCGTGAACTGCGATGCCACCGGCCAGACGCTCGCCAGCAGCGATCCCCTGAATTGCTTCAGGAAGATATTGTCGACCAGCAGCCGCTCTTTCAGCGCGGCCGTCCGGTCCACCATTGGCTGGATCCGCCGGACGACGAAATCCTGCATCATCGTCTTGTCTGGCTGGCAGATCAGCAGATCCGCCGGATCGTGCTCGATCGACCAGCCCAGCCACGACAGGCCGATTTCCGACTTGCCCTGCTGCGCCGGACCCAGCAGTCCGACTTCGGCCGTTTCCGGATCGCTGAGCGCGTCCATGACGACAACCTGCCAGGGCATGACGCTCGGGTCATAGCCAAGGTGGCGCTGCGCCCATTGCGACACCGTCAGATGCTCGGGTGGCCGCACCATCTGGGCGATGCGGGCGACCAGCTCCATGCCCGTCTCAAAAGGCGGCACGGGCGGCAACGCCCGCCCATGCACCATCACCTGATGCACGGTCATGTCAGCTGGCGCGGGCGCGGAACCTGAGCGTGACGATATCGAATTCCTGCGGATCGCGCGTGCCGAAGATGACCTTCAGCGGCACCAGCCCGCCGGAGCCGATCACGCGCAGCACGATCTCGCTTTCGCTCACCGAAACCTTGCTCGCCGTTACGTCGCCGCCTTCCGCAACGATCGTCAGCAGCTCAACGTCGACCGGAGCCGGAAAGCTGTGCTCGATCGACACATTGACGTCGGCGCGCGGGTCAAGATCCATGGTCCAGAACCCATCCACACGATCGCGATAAAAGCCGTTCATTCCACTTGCCTCATCACGCCGCGCGCAGATCGAGCGTGCGATTCCTTGCCGGCAGTTGCAGCCGCTTGATCGGCGTCGGCGGCGTCGTCGTTGGTCCGCTCCCGACAGCCACCAGGGCCATGGCGGGGGGACTGATCGCCGCCAGGCCTGAAATCCGTGCTGATCCCGACGCCACCAGCACCGGTGCGGGCAGCTGCACAATGACCGCCCCAGCGATCCCGCCGGAGCTTTCCCCCGATACCTGCAGCGGCCCAAACGTGATGGCGAGCGCGCCTTGAACCCTCACAGAGCCGGTGCCACCCTCCGTCACCGCCCCCAGCGTGATCGCCACCGCGCCGGTCAATTGCGCAGAGCCCGCGCCGGCGCAGGTCAGCGTCCCAAGCGTGATCGAGCCCGATCCCTGAATGCCCGTTTCGCTACCTCCGGACACGAGCATTTCGCCCATGCCGATTTCCGCCGCTCCGCTGACCTGCACGTTACCGGCGCCAGCGACGACAAGCCCGCCCATCTCGATCGATGCCGCGCCCTGGGCGGGCTGAACCCCCGATGCCGCGATCTCCATCGCGCCCATCGCGATTGTGGCTGAACCGTCAACGCTTGATCCACCAGCCCCCGACGCCGTCATGGCCTCCATGGTGACCGCCGCCGATCCTGAATAAGCGACCAGCGCCGCCACCGCATCGATCGTCGGTGCGATCTGGCGCCCGTTCGTTATGCCGTCGCCGTCGACATGATCGTCATAGATCATGTTCTGATCGGCCGTCGTCCCACTGGGGTCAGGATGACCCAGCGCATATACGTCCACGACGACATTGCCGGGATCGCTCGCGAGCCTCAGCGTGATCGTATCGGTGCCGACCGTGATCGGCGTCGATCCGTCCAGCGATAGCGCACCGCTGAGCGCGCCTTCCGGATACACCACAAAGCGCGGCGCGGGCGATCCGACCGCCACCAGCGCGCTTGCACCGCTGGGCAATGCAACCGACAGCACGATATCCGTGCTGCCCGGTGCGCGCCGCGCGCCAGTGATCGCCGGTCCCGCGTTGCTACCCGACAGGCCCAGGCCCGGCAGCGCCGCACGATGGAAATGATGTGCCAGCGTGATATTGCCTGGCTGCCCCTGATGCACGGCATCTTCCAGCGTCACGTCATGCGGCTCGACATATTGCCCGCCGTTGACGGTCGCCCAGTTCCTGCCCGCGCGGCGTATCTCATGGATCTGCGCGATCGTTCCCGCCGCACCCGAGGTGCGGGTTCCCATCGCGCAGACGATGGTATCAAAGGCTGCGCCAAGCACGGCATTATGTGCGGCGGCATCCGCCACGATCGCGTCCAGATTGCTTTCGAACGTGGCCTGGCTGACGCCATCCCCGGCGTCATTGCCGCCCTGGTGGATCATCCACGTCTCAAAGCCGCCGACAGCATCCCACACGCCGCGCAGCTGGTTGTTCAGCGTGGTATCCGGCAGCCAGTCTCCCGTCGCGGTCGACCCCTGCGAATGGCCGGTCATGGCGCAGTTGACGCCGGACGCGGCCACCTGTCGCCGCAGGAATTCCGAGGCGAAGGTGCTGCCCCAATTCCCGCCGTCTGCCGGGGCCTCCCAGGCAGGCGACGCGACGCTGATGCCGGTTTCGCCGCACCGCGCATAGATTGAGCAATAGGGGCTGATCGTCACGCCAAGGCTGGCATTCGTGCCCGTATATGCAGGCATCTTGCCAAACTGGCGCGCGGCCTGGCTCTGCCCTTGCAGCGAGATAATCCGCCCGACCATGATCCGGGACGTGCCAAGCACGATCTGGCCGGTGTCGTCATCCGGCATCAGGTCGAGATAATACCACCCCGTGCCCGCCGGAACATCCGGGCAGCTGATCGTTGCCGCACCCACCGAAAGCGCGCCGCTATGGGCAACGGTCCAATCCTGCACCACCGGATTGCCGCCCGTCTCCGCGTCGCGCAGCCGGTATTTGACGCTGGACGTGATCGGGGCATTGACGGTGACAGGCACGGGCACGGTGCCAGTGCCCTTGCCGTTCGCCCCGCCGGTCTTCGTCGACCGCTGAAAGATCCGCAGATCGGGCAGCTGCGGCATGATGAGCGTGGCCGATGCGTAATCGGTGACCGTCAGATTATCCCAGTGATAACCCGTCGAATCGGTGGGCGCTCCGCCCGAATTGCGGAAGCCGACCTTTCCGGCATCGGTAATGGTGTTGGCCGTTGTCGAACATGTCAGAACATCATCGACGTACAGCCGCTTGGTGCCGTTCCGGACCTCCACCCTCAGGTGATAGGTAGTGCCTGCCACCAGCGTAAAGGCCGACGAATTGTTGTTCGTGAACGAACCGCTGACCGTGTGGCCTATCGTCCAGCCAGTGCCGTTCAGCCACCCGAAAACGACGTAGGTATTGCTGCTCTGGATGCGGGCGGCGATGAAGGTGCTTTGCGATATCGTGGTGTGAACGTGGAAATCGGCTTCGATATCGTATTCTGCACCGGCGGGCGTCCACTCCGACTGGACAACGACGGTGGTGGCGTTTGCCCTGATGCGGTTGCTGCGGACAACGAAATTGCCGGTCAGCGCCGTCCATGCTTCACCGCTGTCTGCGGCATGCGCCGTCAGCAGCGTACCATCGGCCGCCGTAAAGGTGTCGTTTAGCGCAGCCACGGGCCTCAGATCCTATCAGGCGCCGGGTTCGGTGAGTGTAAAGCCGGTGATCTCAATCGGCTGCCCCAGGGCAATGTTGGTGTTGTTCAGCGTCAGCTCCCCGCCGCCGCCGGTCGCGGTGATCGTCCCCTGCGCATGGCAGGTGGTGCCATCGGAAGCATAGATGCGGAAATGGGCCGCAACGCCCGCTGCGTCCGCCTCCGCGTCTTCCCATGTGCCGGATTTGGCCTTCGTGCCGCCGGAAGCCGCTGCCATCCAGTCCGAAGGCAGGTTCAGCGTCGCCAGCACCGTACCGCTGTCGGCCGTTGCACAGCTGGCAGGCGCAGCGCCTGTCCTGATCTTCATGATCGCGTCCGCGCCAATGGCGGATTCGAATGCATCCAGGCGCGCGTTGCGCACCGACACCGATAGCTGCATGTCAAAACCTCATCATATGAAAAGGGCCGCCACGAAGGACGGCCCCGGACCAAAACGAGCGAACTATTTCTCTTCCGCAGGCACCTGCGCGCCCATGCGTTTGAGCCGGTCAGCGATCAGGTGCAGATCGCCGTCGATCAACGCATCGAGCGCGATCAGGATTTCCCTGCGCACCTCAACGCGCTTGCCCAGGCGCTGTGGCATTGTCCGCAGCTGCTGCCGCAGCGCCACCATGAACTGGCTCAGCGCCGCTTCCACCTCAACTTTGCGGACCAGCTCGCCGCGCAGCTGCGCCAGCTTGATCGCATCGACCTCGGCCTGCAGGGCCTCGCTGATCTCGCGCGGGCTCAAGCCGCTGTTACCGGGCCGCGCCGCCGCGTCGCTGCCCAGCAGGTTCAGCGACAGCTGGTTCAAACGATCCTGCCGCTCGCGCCGGGCCTGCTCTTCCGCTTCGCGCCGGGCCTTCAGCCATTTCAGCCCGGCTTCGGCGTCGATCTCATAGGCCTGGCCATTCTTGCCCCGGCTGACCACCGGGAAATCCGGGTTTTCGTCGATCAGCTTGCGCAGCGTGGGCTCCGAAGGAACCCCCGGCATCGCGACGAATTCGGACAGCGAACAGTTCATCGCCGTGAACCGAAACCCAAAAAACAACAAGAGAAGCCCTGAAAAATCAGGAACTTCGCACAACATGCGCCTTCGCGCCCCGCATAGGGTCGGAGCGCCAGGAAGGACCCAAGCCGCCCCGACCCCGCGCAGTGCGTCACATGATCGCCCCCCATCCTGCAGCGCGCCAGGGCATCCCTCGCAAAACGGCCCGCGCAACCGCACACACCCCCGACGCGCTCGAAGATGACGGCGGCCACGCGGGCCAAGTGATTAGGAGAGGATGCCCAGAAGGCCAACGCTTCGATCTGCCCCCGCCAATGCGCGAGCGTCTCGCAACGCTGACACCAAACATACGGATTTTTTGCGCCAGGGGGACACACGATATTTCAGCCTTGTACGATTTCTTGTCTTGACTTCGAATTCGTCAAATCAATTCCGGTATTTAATGCTGCCGCGATCATATCCAGCGCGCGGCGATATCGCTTCTTCAGCGTGTCCGGCTTGCCCTCCAGCCCCCGTCGCGCCTTGATCCGGCCCCATGGGATGCGGGAATAGCCCTTCGCCAGCACGGGCAGCACGGCGCCAACCAGCTTGCGGTCTTCGGGACGCAGCAGCTCCAGCCATTGAAGTGCCTCTTCCATCTGATCCACCTCGACGGCGCGCAGCCCCAGCGTCAGGCGCACATCCTCGGCGTCCTGCGAATAGGCGCCCCACTCCCGCTGCACCTGACGCCAGAGCGACGACGTGCCCGATCGCATCCATCCCTTTTCTCGGTCGGGCATGCGCCGCAGGCTCTCCCATGCCTGGATGAAGCCTTCCTGCACGGCATCGGGCGTCCATTCCCCCTTCATATCGCAGCCATCCTTCCACATTTGGCGCAAAGCTTCCGCGAAAGGCGCGATCCTTCCACGATCAAACCATTGTTTTCATTGAAGGTTGGAAGGTTATGGAAAGATAGGAAGGTTATATGTGACCCGTGCTTTACGCATGCGCGCCTGCGCACACACGCTAGGAGCGGCGGGCAGACAAAACCCTTCCTATGTTTCCACAACCTTCCAAAGCCGCAGAAATTCGCGACTTTCGAGAAGCCTCTAACCTTCCATTTTTGGAAGCTTGGAAGGATCGTCACCATTCATCCCCCACATCATCGGGTCTGAATGTGCCGCCCCCGCTGTAATCGTCCGGGCCATCGTCGGGCCTGCGATCCTCCAGCGGCCGTCCATGTTCGTCGACGAAGTCGCTCACCTGCTTGATGAGCTTCACGTCTTTCCACTGCATCCCGTTCGACCTGAGCTTCCGCCAGCCTCGATCGAGCAGCGCCGACGACAGGCCCTTGGGCGACCATTCCTTTTCGCCGGCGGACTTGCACCAGGCGGAGAAGACCGCGTGCAGCGCCGACGCGCCGATCCGCTGATCGCGCTCCTCGACGACGCACAGGCCGAGGAACTGCCCCAGCGGGTCACTGTCCGCCCGATAGCGCGATGTCGCCTCATCCACCTCTTCAGGCGGCTTCAGCCCATGTTCCATCCAGTCGAGCAGCCCGGCCAGCAGCCGGTTCAATATGCCCGCGCCTTCGGCCTGCAGCTTTTTGGGCAGGTCGCGGTCCACCTCTTCCTTCGGGATCGTCACCTGCCACGGCACCAGCAGCATGCGCCGCCAGATGCCTTCGTCCGTGCCGTCGATCTTCGGGCGGTAATTGCCCGAGATCGTCAGCTTGAACTTGATGATGAGCTTGAAGAAATCCTTGTTCAGGTGGCGCACGTCCACCGGCTCGCCGCCCGTCACCAGCTTGATCAGCGCTTCGGCCAGCTTCGCGCCCTTTTCCGGCTCCGATGCGCGCAGCAGGCGCACGCCGGTCAGCTTGGCGAGATCGGGCGTCGCGTCGCCGCCCTTGCGCTGGCGGCCCTGGTCCATCAGCGAATTGATCGGCACCGTGTCGGAATAGTCGCCCGCCAGCCATGCCAGCGCTTCCACCCAGGTCGATTTGCCGTTCCGCCCGGTGCCATATCCGAACACCAGCTTCTGGTCGCTCACATCGTCGGTCAGGCTCAGACCGCCCCATGCATGCAGGAATCGCCGCGTCGCCTCATTGGGCTGCACCCGCTCCATGAATGCGTCATAGTCCGGGCTTGCTGCCTGCGGATCATAGATCACCCGCGCAATCTTGGTGATCCTGTCGGCGGGATCGTGCCGCGTGAAGCGCACCCTGGGCTTGCCGTCATCGCCCTTGCCGACGCGGATGGTGCCGTTCAGCACGTTGATCGCGAACGGATCGACGTCGAAATCGTCGACGTCCACTTCAAGAAATGGCTGGGCCAGCCTTGCGATGCAAGCCAGATGCCCCGCGCCTTCGGACACCCGGCCCCATTGCGCTATCTTGTCGGAATACCAGGTGATGGTCCCGTCGCGGGCCACCTTCACGATGAAATCCAGCCCGCCATCATCGCGGTGGCCGGATGCCTTCACCAGCTCGGCTTCATCGCCGATCGCCCGCACCGTGTCATAGACGGCGCGCTGCACCAGCGCCTCGGCGGCATGGCTGTTCCAGCGTTTGCCGTCCCAGGCGAACCAGCCGATCGCCGGGCACCACAGGAATCGCCCGCCAAACCGGTCGCGGAACCGCTCGGCATTGCCCAGGTCGGTGAGCGGATAGAACGCCAACTTGCGGTCAAGTTCATCGTCCCCCCGCCCCCCAGCTGGTGGAGAAGGCGGTGGCCCTTCCATTTGGAAGCTTGCCGGTTGGCCATCCCCATCGGGAGGGGGTGCGGGGGAGAAGCCGAAATCGTCCGCGCTGTCGGGCGGCGGCGGCTCGGGCCTTTGCACCGGGCTGAGGCCAGCTCCCGTCCTTCCACCACGACGTTGCCCGCGCGCAGCAGCAGCGGACGCGATCTCGCTGAGATCGCGCGGTTGTTCGATTCCGGCCGTCAGACCGCTTTCGATCGTCCCTTCCGATTTGGGATAGTCCGGCCACGCCCTGGCGGCGTCCTGCAGCGCCGCACGCACCAATGAGATCGGCAGCGCACCCGCGCCCACCAGCTGGCCCAGCGCATAGGCCGAAGCGTTCAGCTGATTGTTGCGGGTGCCGTCGGGCGCGCCCTGCACCGTGCGGATCTCGCCGTCCAGCGCCGCCATCGCATATTTGCGCACGGCATCATCCACCTGGCCCTGCACATCGGGCTGGGCGGCGCGCTTCACATCACCGGATGGCTTGCGTTCGCCTTTGCCCTTGGTTCGCAGGATCTCGACCAGCACCGGCGGCGCTTCGGCCGCTTCGGCCTGGTCCTCCCCCCGCAGCCAGCGATAGCCGATGCCGTCGGCGCGTGACGATGGCGGCGCGATCACATAGCCGCCCTCGCCACGCACATCGACATGGCGCGGCAGATTGCCCCGGTTGCGGATCGGCTCACCTTCGGGCTGGCGCAGATAGACATGCACCCCGCCCGATGGAGTCACCACCGCCAGCGACGCCGGCAGCGCGCAGCCCATCTGGGTTTCCAGCTCTGCTTTCAGCGTATCGAGCGTGAAGACCTCGCCGGTTTCGTCATCGATGCGCGGGTCGAAATCGAGCGCGAACAGCCCGTTCCGGCCCATGGCGAGGCCGATCATCGCGTTCGGCCATTTCGTCCACCACGCCTGCACCTGGTTCGCGTCGCAGCTCGCCGCCGACACGCCGCCCGTGCCCCGGATCGGCTTGCCCTCGCCGTCGCGCCGGGCCGCGACCAGCGGCTGCTTGTTCTCGGGAGAACAAGGGAAAACCGGCCAGCCACGGGCGGCAAAATCCTGCGCCGCAGAAAGCAGCGTGTTGTCACTCGGCACTGTCACTTGCCCCTAGAAAGGAACGTCGTCGTCTAGATCGCTATCGAAGGGCGCGGACGCCCCTGCCCCTCCGCCAGCGGATGCCCCCTGCGCCTCCCGCGTCTGGTGGCTGGAATAGTCGTTGCGCCCCGGGTCGCTTTCGCGCTTGTCGAGCAGGGTCAAAGCACCGCGGAATCGCTGCAGCACGATCTCGGTCGAATAGCGCTCGATCCCGGCATTATCGGTCCATTTGCGGGTCTGGATCTGGCCTTCGGCGAAGACCCGGCTCCCCTTGCGCAGATATTTCTTCGCCACATCGACCAGGTTTTCGTTGAAGATCACCACCTTGTGCCATTCGGTGCGCTCCTGGCGCTGCCCGGACTGGTCTTTCCAATGTTCGGACGTGGCGACGTTCAGCGTCACCACCTCGCCGCCGTTCTGCATTGTCCGCGCCTCTGGGTCGCGCCCAAGATGGCCGATCAGCGTCGCTCGGTTAAGCATTGCGCCTTCCCCTCCATTTCCCTGTCAATCTGCCCGGCGCGCGCCTCGGCAAGCTCGATCGGCATTCCGACCTTTTCGGCGATATCGACCAGCAGCGCGCGGCCCAGCTGGCGGTAATGCACCTCGAATTGTGCCCAGGCGCGGCTCATGCCCGCCACTCTCGAGCAAAAGGCTCATCTTCAAGAATGCGCACCCGGATCGCTTTTCGGATCAGGTATCCCTGCCGCCGATCAACCACGAGCGCGCCATGCTCGATCGCTTTGCCGCGACGGGTGAGGCACACATCGTAGTGAGGGAAGCTGAACGGCTGATACCATGAGCGCCGCATGCCGATTCTCGCAGCCATGGCGTGAAGCTCATCCGCCGTATCGGCGAACATGTGGCACATCACCATGCGACCGAAGCGATTACGCTCGCTGTCGACGTAGACGCTCACTGGAAATCCTTCCAGTCGAACCAGCGCGGCGGCCCGGCCATCGCCATGCGCGACCAGATGAACCAGGCGAAATCCATGTTGGTGCTGCCGGCATCAACCGGGATCTCGGCGTCGCCCGGCCACATCGAAAAGCGGCGAAGGCTGACCAGCAACTGCGGCGCGCCAAATTCCGGAAAGGCGGTCCACAGATTGCGCCCGCGCCACTGCCCGCCCAGAAAGCCGATCGGCAGCAGCATGGCGACGTGCTGCGGTCGAAGGCTCAGCGCGTGACGCGCGAAGGCGGACGCAAGTTTGAACGGCGGATTGGTGATGATCGTCGGCGCCAGCGGTCGCTGTTCCAGAAGGAAATCGATCCCGCCTTGCCCAATGCCGCCGCGAAAGACCAGATCGGTCCCGATGACCGCATATCCCTTGTCGGCGATGACATTCGCCATCCGGCAATCGCCGCAGGCGGGCTCCCACACGGGCGACAACACGTCCGGTCCCGCCCAGAACGTCCAGTGATGGAGCAGCGCGCGCGTGACCGGCTCCGGCGTCGGATACCAGTCATCGGGATGCCGCTTCACCTTTGCGGCAGCAGCATCAGGGCTGGACGATCGCACGCGCGCAGCTGTCATGCCGCCATCCTCCCGTACACGGCAGCAAGCGCCGCCTCAGTCTTCAGGATTGCGCGCCCGATCGCTTCCGGGATTTGGGGGACGACGGCATCCCCGAACGCTTCGACGATGAGGGAAGCGGCAGCAGTCCCTTTCGGACCGCCGATTCCAACGCGCGTCCCAGCCAGCCTGGCGGAAAGCCCATCATCCAGTTGTAGGTGGCGGGCAAGGTCATCGAGGCTCCAGAGAGTCCCGCTTCCGTCAGCATTGCCGCGATCTGGCGGGCATAGGCCCATTTGTCCGGCGCGCGATCCGTCATCGCTCCATCCAGCACGGCGTCCATCGTCGGCGACTTCCGCTTGTCGTATGCCGGAGACCATGCATCCATGCGCTTGTCGCGCTTGGTCGGGGTCGGGAGTTTCCCGTCTATCAGGAAATGCACCATTTCCGCTGCCGATGGCGTCCGGTCGAATGAGTCCTCCGGCGAAGTTTCCATCCCCTTCGATCTTCTCAGAACAGAACCGCGCGGGGCCGCGTTGGCGGTGGGGGTGCCAAGCATCGCCTGCGTCAACTGATGCCGCACCGTTCCCATCCGGCCCGTGTCGCCATGACCGCCAGCCTTCATGTCCGATGCGCGAGGCGTGGAGAGGATCATCCGAAAAGGGTACGTCGAACCCGCGCCGCCTCCCGCTCCATTGCGCTGCCCATCCATCGCCATTTGCGTCGGCAACTTGCTCAAGGTCGCATCCGATGAGCCAGCTCCGGGGCCGTTCGTGATTGGCGCCGATGTCCCGAGCACGTACCACGAGCGGCCAGCAGGCGTAGTCGAGCGCTTCCAGTGCGGCGAGCACGGCGTCAGCGCCCCGAGTTCTGAGATTAGCGCTGTTCTCAAAAGCGAACCAACGAGGTCGGCACTCTCCGACAAGGCGGACGGCTTCGAAATAGAGGCCGGACCTCTCGCCGTCGACGCCTTTGCCCTTGGTGTTGGCGCTGCTGATGTCCTGACACGGCGGGCTTCCGGCGATGAAGTCGGGAAGGTATCCGAAATCTCCCAGAAGCCGCTCTGCCGTGAGGGTTCGGACATCATCATAGATCCTGACATCGGGATTGTTCTGCGCATAGATGACGCGCCGCCACTCCACGGCCTCACAAGCGGCCATAGTGCGGAACCCGGCGCGGTGCAGGCCAAGCGACCACCCGCCTGCGGCGGCACTGAACAGGTCGAGAACCCGCAATCTCACCGCGCCCTCTCCCGCATCCGCTCATATTTGCACCAGCGCGACAGGCCGATCTCCAGCTGGAATTGGCCGATGCGCACCACCAGCACCCGCCCGTCGAATGTGCGGTCGCGCTCATCGCAGATGCTCTGCAGCTGCAGCCCGATGTGAAACCAGCGGCTCACGCCCGCGCCTCCCGCAGCACGCCCCGCGACCGCCGCTTGACCTTGATGGTCTTGCGGATCGGCGGCAGGTAACGGACCTGCCCTGCGGCGGCGAGCGCCTTCAACGCCCGGCTGATCGCCTGCGGCGCTTCGCGCGAGGCAAGCGCGATGCTGCGCCGGTCGGGCATCGGCTCGCCAAATCCGTGCGCGCGGGCGATCTGAGTGGCGACGCGATGCACCGCGCCGTCCAACCCGCCCCGGTCGCGCCCCCGGCGCTCCATATCGTGAAATCCGGTCGCGGGCGGGCGCGGATGGGCGCGCCGCTCGGCGATGTAATCGTAAAGCCCCGGCCCGACCTTGCGTTGCTTCAGGGTCAGCAGGCCGGTGTCGTGCAGCAGCCGCACTTCGTCGGTGATATCGGCCCGTGGGCAGCGCTGCGCGCGGGCATAGGTGAAGCTTTCCCCGCCGCTGGCCTTTGCCATCCACTGGCGGAACGTCGACACCGATTGCGTCATTGCCTGCATGGAAGACCCCCCTGGAAAACCGTCACTCGCCACCCCGGCCCCCGCCGGGCATCCCTCGCCCGCCGTCAGCCGGGATCGTCGATCGCCTGGGCCAGCGCCGCGCGCAGGTTGACCGCGATCTCCAGCAGCTGCTCGGCATCGGCAATCAGCCCGTGCGCCTTCACTTCGCGCCCCGTCACCTTGCCGTCATCGGCCAGCGCGACGCAGATCTTGCGGGTGATGTCGCCCGCCTCTTCGGCAAGCCCGCCGATATGATCGTGCCAGTTCGCAGAAACCGCCCCCAGCTCTGGCAGCGCCACCAGGCCGAAGCCGGCCGCGCGCGCCAGATAGCGGGTGACATGCGGCGCGCCGGGTTCGCCCCGGGTCACGGCCTCCAGGTCCATCACCACATCGGCGGGCATGAACAGATCGGCGTTCACCGATCCATATTCGGAAAGCCGCTGCTGGCTCACGCGGCAGAACCCCGCCGCCGCCTCCTGCCCGCCGACGCTTCGCACCAGATCGCGCGCCGCCAGCTTCAGCCCCTGCTTTTCGGAATTGAGACGCTCAGCCATTGGCGCGCCCTTCGGGGGCGGGACTTGCGGCCCCACCCCCATCGACTATCGTGACGTCGTCGAAACCATCACGAAAGGAACTGGCTTTGTCCGTCGCTGAATTGCTGCTACGCGCCCTTATATCAACGCTTGTGCGCAAAGGCATGATCGACCAGGCCGATCTCGCACGCATGCAAAAGAGCATTTCAAGCGTGAAACCGGTCGATGGCAATGACGCAGCAGCCATTGCCGCCGCATACGATGCGCTCACCACCGTCATGCTCGGAAACCCGAAAGACGCCGCAGGAAGCGCTTGATCCGGTTGGGCCAACGCCTTTCCTCCCGCGCATGTCGGTGTTGATCCACCATATTGGCGAACACGGCATCCATCATCCGGTCGCCCGCCTCATCATCCATGGGAGTGAAACGTATCCCATCGGGGATAGTGCACTCACGGATCGTCGCGCGGATCGCCTCGGCGGACGCCTGATCGTGCGCCCGCAGCGCCTCGCGCACCATCTCGCGGATGCGCTCCTCCTGCTCGGGGGTGAAAGGTGCGCGCTCAACTTCCCCGCCGCTACGGCTGAACCCCTTCAGGCCGTCCAGCGCAAGGATCTTCATTTCTTCGAACAATTCGTCGGATCGGTCGGCACATGCCGCCCGCCGCTCGATACGACGCAACCGACGATCGATCACCGCCACCGCCGCCCCGATCAGCCAGATACATGACCAAAGCGCGCTCATGCCCGCGCCTCTGCGGTAGTTTCGCGTCCGTTACCGGATGACGGGCCAGTGGCGGCGGGGGTAACTGAGGCTCTATGACGCCTCACCAACTCATCAAGAGACTCCGCACCCAAGGCCCGCGCCGCCTCTTCAAGCTGAGGCAGCCGCCAACGGGGAATGCGATTTTTGGCCGTCCACGAATGGATGGTGCTCGTTGGCACATCAATGCGACGTGAGACCTCACTGATGCCGCCCAAGGCGAGGATGATATCTGCAACCATAGGTGGGACATTCCGATATTCGGAACGTCATTGTCAACCATGATTTTCCGAACTTCGCAATCGACGGCAATTTCCGAACGTCGCATGCCGTTCTTCATGACCGATCTGGACCTTATACGGGAGGCGATGAAGGCGAAGGGTCTTACCCACGCCGACCTCGGAACTGCGTTGGGTCGAAGCACCACCGTCGGGCATCAAGTCTATCATGGCCGCCGGCCATTGCGCGCCGCTGAACGCGATCTGCTGTTCAAGTGGCTCGGTATCACCGACGATAATGATTCCGGAGCACCGCCTATTCGACGGGTGCCAATAGCTGGCAAGATAACTGCCGGAAACTGGAGCGAGGCCGTCCAAGACCCGCAAGGCTGGGTTTGGTGCGAGAATGGCGGGCCGAACACGTTCGCTCTTCGGGTTGAGGGCGACAGCATGAATCTTGTCATCGAAGAAGGGGGCTATATCGCGATTGACCCCGACGATAAGGCGTTGGTTTCCGGCCGTATCTATGCCGTCATGAATGGAGATGGCGAAACGACCGTAAAGTGCTTCCGCACCGATCCCGCCCGACTTGAGCCCATGTCAACCAATGAGAGCCATCACACGATCATGCTTGGCACAGACCAGTTTCAGGTCGTAGGCCGAGTCGTTTGGAAAGCCTCGCCGCTTTGATCGGACGCGGCGAACGCCGCCCGAATATCATTCAACACAGCATGTCCTTTGGAGCCGCAGTGTTGTGCCATCTGAGTTACCACCTCCTGAAACTTTTTCTTCTGCTTCGTTGAAAAATCCGAAGAAATTGCCTGTAGCGCCAGAGAGAACTCATGCTCCGTCGCGTGCAGTTCAGAACACAAATCCGCAATGGCAACACGCTTTGGCTCAGTATACACCCCTCCCCAATGTGAATTTTCCAGCCTCCATTGGTTCCAAGCAGCGATAGCATCGCTCTCGTATTCAGATATTACGCCATCAGCTCGCGCGAGATATTTCAAGACCAACACAGGGCTTCGCATGCGAACCCAATCGTCGGGATGTATCCAGCCTCGATCATCCCAATTCCCGTCGCTTCTTGCTTTCGCCCGCGCCCGTTCGTTGAACCGCTCTGCCTCGCGCCGCGCCGCGCCGTTCAAGGGGTTTCTCGCCCGCTTGTTCCGCCGCTCCGGCCCTCTTGCTGACGTTGACCGGGTGGCACCGGAACCCCCGGAATCTTGGTTCAATGCCCCGGCCAAAGCAAAACCCACCAGCACAAGCGCCCCCAGTACAAGATATTCCATGAACGCCCCCGATCCGTGATCGGAAACAATGCGAAAACGGCGTCGCGCTGTCATTTCCGATTTTCGGATTGACAATTGCATTCCGATTATCGGAATATGGCCCATCACCCGATGGGAGGCGACCATGCTCAAGACTTCAACCGAATTTCCCCAGGTCGGCAGCCACGCGCTGCTGAAGGCCGGGCGCAAGCGCGTCCGCATCACCCAGCGCAACGCTGACGGCACGCTGCTGGTCAGCGGCGGCAACACCACCAAGACGGTTCGCCTGGACGAACTGCTGCCGATCGGCAGCGCCATGACGCGCGGCAGCGCCCAGCTCAGCCGGGGCGCGGCATGAAGCCGCACGGCATCGAGCTCACCGGCAGGGTCGCCCCGCACGGCGGCGTGTCACTTCGCGAGGGCCTGGTCTGCATGGGCATCGGCGCCGCGTTCGGCCTCGCCATCGCACTCGCCCTTCTCTGGGAGAAAGGGCTGCTGTCATGGTGATCCGCCACGCCATCGCCCATCGTGCGCTCCGCACCATGACCAGCCGTTTGCCGGATCTGGTGATCGGTGACCCCGCGCGTCCATATCTGAAGCGCTGGTACGTCATCCCGCGCAATCCGCTGTTCAACATCTACCTGCACCAGGTGCTGCGCTCGGACGATGATCGCGCGCTCCACGATCATCCCTGGTGGAATGTCAGCTGGCTGCTCGCGGGCGAATACGTCGAACACACGATCGACGCCGGCGGCATTCATCACCGTCGCCTCAGGACGGGCGGAGACTTCAAGTTCCGGAGCGCCCGTTCCCCGCACAGGCTCGAGATCCGCCCCGGCACGTCCGCGCTCACCCTGTTCATCACCGGCCCCCGCATTCGCGAATGGGGTTTTCACTGTCCCGATGCCGGGTGGCGGCACTGGCGGGATTTCACCGCCGGCGCGAACGGCGAAGTCGTAGGAAAGGGATGCGAATAATGAACACGCCCTATCTCTGGCCTGTCGATGACGGCCCCCGCCCCGATCGCCTGCCGCGAAAGGCCGCGCCCGGCCTGATCACCCCCGGCCAGGACGAAGACCGGCCCGTGATGGTCGACGACTGGATGATCGTCGCGATCGACGACGCCAACGACACCGGCGAGCTGATCGGCACCGCCGCCAGCTTTGGCGAGGCCTATGCAAAGGCCAACGCCGCGCCCCAGCACGCCGAAAGCGGGCGCTGGATCGCCGTCGCGCGGATCAGCTTCATGCAGACGCGCGGCCCCGATCCGAGCCGCCCGACCCGGCTCTGGTCGCGCGCCATCCGGCCCGATGCGCCCAAGGCTCCTCGCGTGCAGCACCCGGCGCCGCCCGCCGCCTCGCCCGTCGAGCTGCGCTTTCAGCGCTTCGCGATGCTGTGCCTCATCTGCCTTGGCGTCATCGCCATCGCATCCATGCTCCTGGGGAAATAATCCATGGCACGAACCGCCGCGAAGAAATCCGCGCCCGAAGCGCCGCCGATCACCACCGCCACCGTCAAGCGCCACGATCTGGCCGATGCGCTCAGCCTTGTCGCCAGCGTGGCACCCAGGCGCGCGACCATTCCGGTGCTGGAAGGCGTGCTGATCGAGACCGGCAATGCCCGGCTGCGGCTCACCTGCACCGATCTCGATACGCGCATCACCACCGCGATCGATTGCGACGGCGTGCTGAACGCGCCGGTGATCGTCAGCGCCGCAATGCTCCGCGATGTCGCAAAGACGCTGGCGGGCGATCAGGCGAGCCTTGCCCTTGATGACGGCAAGCTGGTGATCACCGCCCGCAACGGCGGCAAGCGGCGGCTCTGGACCATGCCGGTCGAGGATTTCCCCGACATCAGCCTGGCGACGCCGGACAATGCCGTCACCATGCCGCGCGACCTGCTTGCAAAGGCGCTCGGCAATGTCGCTCCGGCCCAGTCCGCCGAAGAGACGCGCTATTATCTGAACGGCATCCACATCCACCCGGAGCCGGGCCAGGGCGGGCAGGATCTGCGCCTTGTCGCGACCGATGGATCGCGCCTTCACCTGGATCGTGTGGAACTCGCCGAATTCGACGATGAGGCATGGCCCGACAGCGCGATCCTTCCCACCCGCGTGATCACCACATTGATCGGCCTGCTGAAAGCCGCAGGCGAGGATGTGACCGATATCGGCATGGAGATCTCGGCGCGCCACTGCCGGTTCACCGTCGGAGACGTAACGCTCTGGTCAAGGCTGATCGACGGGACATTCCCCGATTATCGCCGCATCGTGCCCGGCAGCCTGCCGATCCAGTTCGAATGCCCGGCGGCCGAGCTGGTCCGCGCCATCGCCGCGGTGGAACCGGTCGCGACCGAAAAGACCCGCGCCGTCCGCCTCCAGCTCGGCACCGCCACGTCTTCGGTCTGCATCACCACGGCCGAAGGCGGCGAGGCGATCGAGCCGATCGACGACGCCCAGCTGCGCATGGCCGATGAGATCGCCATCGGCTTCAACGCGCGGCTGCTGAAATCCGCGCTGCAGCTGTTCGGCGGCGAGCGGGCGACGATAGAGCTGTCGGACGCCGGCAGCCAGGCACGCCTCAGCTGCCCCGCGCACCCGGGCCTCACCATCATCCTGATGCCGATGAGGATCTGAGCATGGCCGCCCTGCTCACGCCCGAGACGCTGGAGCTGATCGGCCTCACGGTGATCGTCGCCATCATCGCCACGCTCATCGTCGTCGCGTTCTGGGATCACGATCCGGATGCGCCACCGCCCTGCGGCGGCTGCGACAGCGCCTCCTGCATCCACTGCAACCCGTTCTGAAAAGGATCGACATGCAGCAGCAAGCATCCACCGATTGCCCTGAGCGCGCCGACGCCGACCGCTGGCGGCGCGTCCATCTGGCGGGCGACCGCAACCCGCCGATCCGGCTCATCCGGGGGAAAGTCTTCGCCTTCCCCGCCAAGGGCGAGGTGCTTGGCAAATGAGCGGCGATCAGGACCTCTCACGCGAGATCCGCCACATGGTGCGCGAGGCCTCGGACATTATCGAGGATCCGCGCGCCGCGCAGGAAATGGCGATCGGCATCTTCGCCACCATCCTCTCGGCCGTGCCGCCCGTGCATCGGCGCATCATCGGCCTGCACTTGGTCAATCGTGCCATCGCCCATCTGGGCGACCAGCCCGCATCACCGAAAGGGATCACCATCCATGGCTGATCACACCCATATCGAATGGACCGACGCGACGTGGAATCCGGTCACCGGCTGCAGCGTCGTCTCGCCGGGCTGCACCAATTGCTATGCGATGAAGCTGGCGGGCACGCGGCTGCAGCACCACAAGTCGCGCTATGGACTGACGGTCGGCAGCAAAGCCGGGCCGGTCTGGAACGGCGAGGTGCGCTTCAACGCCGAATGGCTGGACCAGCCGCTGCGATGGAAGCGCCCGCGCAAGATATTCGTCTGCGCGCATGGCGACCTGTTTCACGAGAACGTACCCGACGAATGGATCGACCGGGTCTTCGCTGTCATGGCGCTCTGCCCGCAGCACATTTTCCAGGTGCTCACCAAGCGGCCAGACCGGATGCGCAAATGGGTCAGCCGCGCCGTGGGGCTCGCGCAGGCCGCACAGTGCGGCGGGACCGTTATCGCAGACGAACTTCCCTATGTGACGGGGGCGATCTGCCACCCTGCCGGGCAGCGCGACTGGCCCCTCCCCAACGTATGGCTGGGCGTGTCGGTCGAGGATCAGGCGCGCGCTGATCAGCGCCGGGAAGACTTCGCGAACACCCCGGCCGCGATCAAGTTCGTCAGCTACGAACCCGCGCTCGGTCCCGTGGACTGGGAGGGATGGGATTTCATCGACCAGATCATCAGCGGTGGCGAATCCGGCTCAGCCGCACGGCCATCGCATCCGGATTGGCACCGCGCCGCGCGTGATTTCTGCGCCGCAAACGACATGGCGTATTTCTTCAAGCAATGGGGTGAATATGCGCCGGGCGAAATCGCGGGCGACTATCTCGACCCGGAGCGGGTCGCCAAGGGGATCAGCCTTTGGGATGGCCGCTGGGAAGAGAGGTGGTCATATCCCGATGGTCACGTCGACGACGAACCAGATCTCTACCGCGTCGGCAAAAAGCGCGCCGGTCGCCTGCTCGATGGCGTGCTGCACAGCGCATTCCCGCAGGTGCGGGCATGAGCCTGCTCGACAGCTTCGGCTATGTCCGTTCGGAATGCCGCATCCTCGAAAGCGTCGGCTATGAGCGCAAGATCAAGGCGCTGGTGCGCGAGGTGGAGCGCCGCCGCCGCGTCTATCCGGCTATCGTCGAAAGCGGCAAGGCCAGCCAGGCCGACGTGGACGAAGAGATCGCCGCGATGGAGGCGATCCTGTCCGATTATTGGGACAAGCTGCTCACCATCCAGATCGGCGGCGCGGCCCAGGAGCTGGAGCGGCGCAGGCGTTGCCTCGACGCCGGCATCGATCCGCTCACCTTTCAGGAGCCGCAGGAGAAAGCCGCGTGACACCAAGGCGCATCAAGCGGGGCCGCACCCTGGGCTGGCGCATGCCGGAGAACACGGTCACGGTCGACCGTCGCACCAAATGGGGCAACCCCTTCAACCTGAAAGCGTCCGAACACTGCTGGACGGCGCTCGCCTGCGGCTGCAAGGGCGACCCTGCCGGCCGCCAGCGCGCATCGGTGATCCTGTTTCGCGAATGGATCAATAACGCGGCGGCGTGCCGGATCCAGGACTGCGGCCTCTATGCTGAACGGGAAGGCGAGCGCGTCGCCTTTGCAACGTCTCCCGCGATCACCGCGCCCCAGCCACCTGCGATCGAAGACATCCAGGCCGAACTGCGCGGCAGGAATCTCGCCTGCTGGTGCAAGCTGTGCGAGGCGCACCAGGACGGCCTCCCGCTTGGCGTCCAATGCGATCAATGTGCGCCGTGTCATGCCGACGTGCTGCTGGAAATCGCAAACCGGTGAAGCCCGCCGCCGCCCCCTTGCAGCGCCAGCCGGACGAGGCCATTCTCCGCCTCGCCAGGGCGCTCGCACGCGCAGCGGCGAGAGAGGATCACAGACGGCTTCAGGATGAACGCGATCAGCACTAAGGCGGCGATCTACGCCCGGTTTTCAACCGAACTCCAGAGCGACCGCTCGATCGACGATCAGGTTGCGCTGTGCCGGGCCTTTGCCGAGCGCGAAGGTCTGGAAATCACGGCCGTCCATTCCGATCGCGCGCGCTCCGGCGGCTCGCGTTTCGGTCGCGAAGGGCTCGATGCGCTGATGGAAGACGCACGCGCCGGGCGGGTGGGCGTGGTCATCGTCGAGGCGCTCGATCGTCTCTCGCGCGACATGGAGGATCTCGCCGGCATCCATAAGCGGCTCACCTTCCAGGGCGTGCAGATCCGCGCGGTGCACGAAGGCGCGGTGAACACTGTTCTGGTGGGCCTGCGCGGCCTGATCGGCCAGCTCTACCGCGAGGACAATGTTCACAAGATCAGGCGCACCATGGCGGGCATTGCGCGCGACGGCCGTTCCGCCGGCGGGCGCGCCTATGGCTACCGGCCGTTGCCGGGTAAGCCGGGCGAGCGTGTGATCGTGGAAGAGGAAGCGGCGATCGTCCGGCGCATCTATGCCGAATATCTGGCCGGAAGGACCCCGCGCGATATCGCTTGCGGCCTCACCAAAGACGCGGTTCCGGCACCCTTCGGGGCGCGCTGGAACGCCAGCACCATCGTTGGTTCGCGGGCGCGGCAGAACGGCATTCTGCACAATCAACTCTATGCCGGCAGGCAGGTCTGGAACCGCGTGCGCATGGTCCGCGACCCCGACACCGGCAAACGTGTATCGCGCGAGAATCTACCCGAAGAATGGACGATCACCGATGTGCCGGCGCTGGCGATCGTTGACAGCGACACCTTCGCTGCCGCCCAGGCGCGGCTGTTGGCGCGGGGCGGCGCGCGGCCATGGGAAAAGCGTCGCCCGCGCCGCATCCTTTCCGGGCTGCTCAGGTGCGGCGCATGCGGTGCGGGCATGTCCACGATGGGAAAGGACAAATCCGGACGTACCCGCATCAGGTGCACGGCCCAGGCCGAGCGCGGCGACTGCCCCGATCCGGCGACCTTCTATCTCGACACCGTCGAGAAGGCGGTGCTCGACGGGCTGCGCGGCGAGCTTGTTCACCCGACCATCATGACCGAATACGTTCGCGAGTACCACGCCGAACGGCAGCGACTGGCGGCTGACACCATCTCGCGACGGGCGGATATCGAACGGCGGCTCGCCGCGATCGACAAGGAAGCCGAACGCGTTACCGATTGGCTGGTGAAGGGCGTGGGCGACGTCGACCGCCTCGATCGGCGGGCAAAGGAACTGATGGTCGAAGAATCCGCGCTGCGCGAGCAACTGGCGTCGTCTGGCGAAGCCCCGAACATCGTAACCCTGCATCCGCAGGCGCTTAAACGCTACGAGCAGCAACTCGGTGAATTGCACAGCGCGCTCGGCCGCGCGCTGGAGCACGGCGTACAGGAAGCCGCCGACGCGGTGCGCGACCTGGTCAGCAGCATCACACTCGCCCGCGCCACCGACGGCGGCATAGCAATCGATATCGAAGGACGTCTCAACGCTTTGCTTGGCCCCGTCGCCTACCCCAACAGCCGCCACACAGCCGTGTCGGGGGGGGTGATGGTAGCGGAGGAGGGACTTGAACCCCCGACACGCGGATTATGATTCCGCTGCTCTAACCAGCTGAGCTACTCCGCCCCGAAAGGCTGACGCGCAGGCGCTATAAGCAGGACTCGCATCAAGGGTCAACTAGCGCTGCAAAAAGCTTTCCGCTAGGGGATGCCAACCAAAGGAAAACCGGGAGTCGGAAGGAATGTCGGACAAGGTTGATGTGCTTATCGTCGGCGCGGGCCATGGCGGTGCTCAGGCGGCGGTGGCGCTTCGTCAGCACAAGTTCGAGGGGTCGATCGCCATCGTCGGCGACGAACCCGAAATCCCTTATGAGCGGCCTCCCCTGTCCAAGGAATATCTGTCGCAGGAAAAGACCTTCGACCGCATTTTGATCCGCCCGCGCAGCTTCTATGAAGAGCGCGACATCGATCTGGTGCTGAATGCGCGCGTGACCGGGATTGACGCGGTCGCCCACACCGCGACCCTGGCGGACGGGCGGACGATCTCCTACGGCAAGCTGATCTGGGCGGCCGGCGGCAGCCCGCGCCGGCTCACCTGTAGCGGATCGGCGTTGCAGCGCGTCCATGCAGTGCGGACCCGCGCCGATGTCGACCGGCTCATGTCGGAGCTTCCGACGATCAACGAGGTCGTTGTCATCGGCGGCGGCTATATCGGACTGGAAGCTGCTGCCGTCCTTTCAAAGCTGGGCAAGAAGGTGACGGTGCTGGAAGCGCTGGACCGCGTCCTCGCCCGCGTCGCCGGGGAGACGCTGTCGCGCTTTTACGAGGCGGAACACCGCGCCCATGGCGTCAACGTGCGTCTCAACGCCCGCATCGACTGCATCGAGGAAAGCAACGGCGAGGCCTCAGGTGTCCGCATGGAAGACGGCGAGATACTGCCCGCCCAGTGCGTGATCGTCGGCATTGGCATCATCCCTGCGATCGACGTGTTGAAGGATGCGGGCGCGGTCTGCTCCAACGGCGTGGAGGTGGACGAGTTCTGCCGCACCTCGCTGCCCGACGTGTTCGCCATCGGCGATCTCGCCAATCATGTAAACGGCTTTGCCGACGGCCAGCGGATCAGGTTGGAATCGGTACAGAACGCCAATGACCAGGCGACCACCGTCGCCAAATACATCACCGGAGCGCCAGCGCCCTACACTGCGATCCCGTGGTTCTGGTCCAACCAGTACGACCTTCGCCTCCAGACCGTGGGGCTTTCAATCGGATATGACGAAACCATCGTACGGGGCCGGCCGGAAGACCGCTCCTTCTCGGTCGTCTATCTTCGCGGCGGACAGGTGATCGCGCTCGATTGCGTCAATGCGGTGAAGGACTATGTCCAGGGCCGCGCGCTGGTGATCGCAAAGGCGCGTCCCGACAAGGCCCGACTGGCGGATGCCGGCGTGCCGTTGAAGGAACTCGCCGCCTGATCCTTTCTTCCGATCCTGCGACAGCGCAACCTGTGCTATCCTCGGTTGTTGATAGGCGGCAGCAAGGAGGCACAAATGGAGCTTTCGGTTTCGCTTGAGGAACTTTGCCGGATTGTCCTCCGGCTCCGCGAATATGAGGCGCAGGTTCCAGCCGTGGACCCTGACGATGGATCAAATCCCACCGACGACAAGGATGTCTCCGTTCTGGAAGATGAATCGAACGAGTCCGTCGAGCAGGAGCTGATCGCCGCCATAGGCGATCTGGCCGAGGATGAGGCGGTCGAAATGATTGCGCTTTCGCTGGTCGGCAGGGGCAGCTTCGATGCATCCGAATGGGACGAGGCGCTGGAAGCCGCGGCCGAGGAGATCGCGAGCATGGATGGCCACGCAGCCGCCGTCGTCATGGAGCTGCCGATGGGCGCATCCTATATCGAGGCAGGCCTCGCGGCCTTCGATCTAAGCTGCGACGGGTTCGGGCAGATCAGCTAGGCTCGGCTGCCAGATGCAGCCCGAGCCCGGCGATGGATGAGTCTTAACGGGTCGGCACGGGTGTATCGCCCGAATAGTCGTAGAAGCCGCGCCCGGTCTTTCTGCCATACCAGCCTGCTTCCACATATTTGATCAGCAGCGGTGCCGGCCGGTATTTGGAATCGCCCGTGCCGTGCTGAATCACGCGCATCGCCGCCAGCAACGTGTCGAGCCCGACGAAATCCGCCAGCGTCAGCGGCCCCATCGGGTGATTGGCGCCAAGCTTCATGCCCGCATCGATGCTCTCGACCGTTCCAATTCCCTCGCCGAGCGCAAATATCGCCTCGTTGATCATAGGGCAGAGGATCCGGTTGACGATGAATCCGGGAGCATCCTCGGCATCGAGCGCCGTCTTTCCGATGCGCTTCACGAACTCGGCGGCCAGCGCCGCCGTCTTGTCGGAGGTGGCGAGTCCGCGAATAATCTCGACAAGCGCCATCATCGGAACGGGGTTGAAGAAGTGCAGCCCGACGAAGCGATCCGGACGGTCGGTCTTTGCCCCGAGGCGCGTTATCGAAATGGACGAGGTGTTGGTCGCGATGACGGTGTCGGCGGACAGTTTCGGCCCAAGATCAGCGAAGATGCGGTTCTTGATCTCCTCATTTTCGGTGGCGGCTTCGATCACCAGTCCGGCGTCCCTGAACTCGGCGGTGTCGGTGGTCAGCCGCACGCGATCGAGCGTCGCCTTGAAGTCCGCTTCGGAAATCCCGCCCTTGGCAAGCTGGCGGCCGAGATTTTTCTCGATATTCGCCTTGCCTGCCTCCGCACGCTCAATCGAGACATCGGACAGGATGACGTCATAGCCCGCAGCGGCCGCCACATGCGCAATGCCGTTGCCCATCAATCCCGCGCCGATCACGCCGACCTTGTTCATCGCTTCTTCCCTGCTTTTTCCAATGCGTCACAGGGGCGGCCCAGAGGCTCGCCTCCGCCGCCACGGATGGACCAATCGCCACGATGTGACAAGTCAGTGGAGTGGAATGAGTTCCCCGTCGCCGCTCCAGGAGCCGGGCGCCGCCCGTTCCTTCCTGCCGATCTGCGCGGGCGCGATCTGCACCACATTGTCCCATTCGGTCCCGCCTTCCAGCAGAAGCTGGGAGGGACGCAGCTCTTCGGGCGTCGCGAAAAGACCCGCCCGGCGGGTCCATACGCCCAGGTCGCGCCTTGAGGTGAGCATGACGAGCCAGGGCGAAAGCAGCAGGCCGATGACCACCGGCAGCAGCCACAACAGCATGGAAGGCACTGCAACGCAGGCCGCTGCCAGAACCAGCCCCGTGACCATGTGAGGGCGATAGCAGTCAAGCGCCTCACGGGCGGAGATCGCGGCCACGTCGCGGCGCTGCGCCGCCCAGCCGCTGGGCTTGCCGCTGAGAAGGCCGATCAAAATCCCGATCTGGGTGACCATCATCGCAGGCGCCATGAGCGCGGCCAGCGGAATATCGGTGAGGACGCTCATCGCCAGCTTTCGCGATCCGCCGAATTCCGCCCGACGGTCCCTGTCGATCAGCGTCCAGGCGAGCGACATCAGCTTCGGTCCAAACAGCAGCGCGGTGGTGAGCAGGAACAGCCAGCCCGACATTGCGCCAAGCGCTGCGCTTATTTCTCCGCCCCCCGCAAGACCTGCCTGAACCAGACTGACGCCGATCAGCAACGCCCAGAGCGGCGAAGTGAGATAGGCGAATGCTCCCATCAGCAGGTGCAGCCGGCTGACCCAATGCATCCGGCGGCTCGCCAGCAGCTTCAGATGCTGGAGATTGCCCTGGCACCAGCGGCGGTCGCGAATGGCGAAATCGATCAGCGTCGGCGGATATTCCTCGTAACTGCCCTCGTCGAGCGTCACCATATGAACGCCCCATCCGCGCCGCCGCAGTAGCGCCGCCTCCACCATGTCATGGCTCATGATCGCGCCGCCGAAGGGCGCAGGGCCCTTCAACGGCGGCAGACCGCAGCTTTCGGCGAAGGCGCGAACGCGGATGATCGCATTATGACCCCAGAAGCTGCCCTCCGCGCCAGACCACCAGAGCAGGCCCGCCGTCGCGACGGGGCCGTAAAGCCGCGCGGCGAACTGCTGCCACCGGCCGAACAGGGTCGAGCAGCCAGCAACCACCGGCACCGTCTGGATGAGGCCGACCTTGGGATGGCTTTCCATCGCATGAGCCAGTCGCAGCATCGCGCGGCCGCTCATCAGGCTGTCGGCGTCCAGCACGATCATATAGGCATAGGCCCCGCCGAACCGGCGCACCCATTCGGCGATATTACCAGGCTTGCGTTCGATATTCTCCGCGCGGCGGCGGTAGTAGAGCCGCACCGGGCAGTGTTCGCGTAGGCGCTCGAACGCCAATCGTTCTGCGTCGTGGATTTCCGGATCGGTGCTGTCGCTCAGGATGAATATGTCGAAAGCGCCCGCCATGGTCACCGACTGCAATGAATCGGCCATCACGCGGACCCGGCGGAAAACGGCGTCGACATCCTCATTATAGACGGGAACAAGAATGGCCGTTCGCGACATCGGACGACTGGGGGATTCGGACAGCAGGGCTGCGCCGGGGCGGCGCGACATCAGCACACAGAAGCCGGCCAGCGCGCTGCCGAAGGAAAAAGCGATCCAGGCGAACAAAGGCAGGAACAGCGCCAGGATTGCGCCTTCGATCACATCGACGCCATCCGGGATGCTGACGCGGAGCAGTTCCCCGAAGGAAACGCAGGTCAGCGCCAGAACTGTGGTGAAGAGAAGCAGTCGCCGGTCGGTGATGTTGAGCGGCGCGGTCGGGGGGACGGTGAAACGACCGGGGCATTCGCCGAACGCCTGAAGAGGCATCGCCAGCGGCTTTTCGGCCGGAAGGTCGGCGGGCAGCCTGTGGAACAGGCTGGCCCAACGGTCGGCCTCAAGGGAGGAAATGACTGGTTTCATACGCTGTAACGGTTCACCCAAATCTCGCCGATGGGGCTGCCATCGCGGCGTAGCTCCAAGCGGAGATCAACAGTTCCCGCCGGTGGCGGCGTAAGGTCAAAGCTCACTCTCACGCGATCGGACTCCCCCGGCGCGGCCGGATAAGGGTCAAGTCGAACGGGCGATAAAGACCCCAAGCTTGCGCTTAGATGAACACTCAGACGATCCAGCCCTTCTCGCAGGCCCAGTCCTTCATAATCCACGGCGAAATGTCTGCGGCCGTCGACGCGCGTGCCGATCCGCGTCTCGCCCACCCGTGTCGCGACAACGCGTGCGGCAGGCGTCGGCGTGGGGCTGCCATCGCCCCAATGCAGCCGATAGGCGAGGTCCACCGGGCGGCCTGCCCGCCACGCCGCCTTCGGCCGCCAGAAGGCCGCGATGTTATCGGCGGTTTCGTCGTCGGTCGGAATCTCGAGCAATTGGACGCTGCCCGCGCCCCAGCGGCCCACCGGCTCCACCCACAGGCTGGGACGGCGTTCGTACCGCGCTTCGAGATCATTATAGGCTTCAAGCGCCCTGCTCCGCTGCATCAGGCCGAAGCCCTTCGGATCATGGTCCTGAAAGGCGCTGATCTGCACGGTGGAGGGGTTGGACAGCGGACGCCAGAGGTGTTCGCCCGCGCCCGTCCACATCTTCAGCCCGTCCGAATCATGGACGGCCCCGCGAAAATCGTCGAAGCGCCGCCGCCCTGCCGGACCGAGGAAGAACATGCTGCTCATCGGCGCAACGCCCGGCGTCTGGACGGTTGTGCGGGGAAAGAGCCTAGACCGGACATCGATCACCGTCGTTTCGCCGGGGTCGATCGTCATGTGATAGGCGCCGGTCACGCTCTGGCTGTCGAGCAGCGCATGGACCTGAACGGCCTCCGCACCCGGCTTGGGCTTTTCGAGCCAGAAGGTCCGGAAGAGCGGAAACTCCTCCTGCGGTCCGCCGGTGCCGATCGAAAGGCCGCGCGCGGAAATCCCGTACAGATTGCCCCGCCCCAGGCTGCGGAAATAGCTCGCGCCCTGAAACACCGCGATCTCGTCGAACACGTCGGGATTGTTAATGGGCGACAGCAGCCGCACCCCCGAAAAGCCGAGCGAGGGGTCTTCCACCGGCGACACGTCATCGGGAAAGCTGAACAGCCTGGGGGAATAGGGAACGGCTCTCGCCTTCCCCCCTTCCACCTCAAAAACCTCGACATGGTCGCGCGCTAGCCAGCCGCGCATCAGCAGATCGCCGATGAACCGGCCGTTCTCTCCCGCCCAGAAAGCCTTGCTGCGATCAAAGCGGATGCTGCGATACTGGTCGTAATCCAGATTCGCGATTGCAGGCGGCAAGGAACGATCGGGCGGATTGAAGGGCTTGCGCGCCAGCCTTCTGGCGATCGCTTCGACCGTGCCTGGCCCGAAGGGCGCGGACTGGCCTGCGGCGGGCGCGGCGCGCAACAACGCCTGCCCTGCAACGCCCAGCGAAGCCATTCCAAGCATCAGTTCCCGTCTGCCCAGACGGCTGTCCTTCAGTAACGTCACGATTAACCAATAGCCGTTAAAGCGCCGTCATGAAATCGCCACTTCGCGGCCGCAGCATGACTCGTCCCGCACGGAAGTCGTTCTATCGCATCACTTTACTTGGACGGCGCGATGACCCCGCAGGCGATTCGGGCGCCGCTGTCGCCGGAGGGGTTGGTCTTGTAGTCGTCCGGTCCGGCGTGCAGGACCGCCGCCGCCCCATCGGCATCGAGCAGCGCATTCTCGCCCTTGGTGAGCGTGGCGGCCGAAATCTTCTGCTCCAGCGAACCAGAACCCGACGCCGCCACTTCGATGTTCGGCAGGTCGCCCATGTGCTTGCCCTGCGGGTTATCCTTGCCATGCTCCTTGCCCGTGGGGTTCCAGTGGCCTTCCGCGCTGGTGAAGCCCGGAGCCTCGCACTTGCCGACGGTGTGGAGATGGAAAGCGTAGTTGCCCGGCTTCAACCCGGTGACGGTGGTCTTCACGAGAAGCCCGTCGTCCTCCTTCTTGATCGAGACCTGGCCGATCGATTTGCCGTCAGCATCCATCAACGTCGTCCCGGCGCTCTTTCCGGCTCCGCCCGCATTGGCCGCGGCTGCGCCAAGCGCTCCGGCTGCCACCAGGCTCAGAACCAGTCCCGTCTTCCTGAATGCCATCACAACTCTCCATCGTTCATCGGGTGCGTCCAGGGCTTAACGGAAAAGCCGCCGGTAAGTTGCGGCCAGCCTTAGCCGCTCGGCACAATTGCGTGCAACGGTGGAACGTCTCCGCAGCCCGGACATTGATCCGGTCATGGAAGGAGCCTGAAAGATGGAGACGTTCTCGACCGATCAATGGATCATTCTGCTGCTGGTCCTGCTGCTTGGCTGGCTGCTGGGGTTGCTGACCCGTTCAGGCGCGAAATGGCGGCACGCCTATCATGACGAGGAAGGGCGGCGAAAAGCGGCCGAGGCGCGCGCGGCCGAGGCCGAGGCCAGGCTTCACGAGATAGAGAAACGGCGGCCGCCCGCGGCCCCTGCCCGCCCGGCCAAGACAGCCACCGGCAGAAAAGCTGCCTCGGCAAGCGCCATCGCCAATGGCGGCACGGAGGGGCGAGACGATCTGTCGCTGATACGCGGCGTCGGCGCGTCCGGCGAGGCGCGGCTGCATGAAGTCGGCATTTTCAGCTATCACCAGATCGCCGAACTAAGCGCTCGAGACGAGGCCGATCTGGAATCGCGGCTGGGTGCGCCCGCCGGCACGATCGAACGGGAGGAGTGGCGCGAACAGGCGCGGATGCTGGCTCACGGCGACCATGAGGACCACCGGAGCCGGTTTCACCCGTGAGACGTCCCTTCTAACTCCGCTTCAGCGCCGCCTGAGCGGCGGCAAGCCGTGCGATCGGCACCCGATAGGGCGAGCATGACACATAATCCAGCCCCGTCGCCTGGCAGAAGGCGATGGAGGCCGGATCCCCGCCATGTTCCCCGCAGATGCCGAGCTTCAGGTCGGCGCGCGTCTTGCGGCCACGCTCCTTGGCGATCGAGATAAGCTCGCCCACACCTTCGACATCCAGGCTGACGAACGGGTCCTTGGGATAGATGCCCTGTTCGACATAGGACGTCAGGAACCGGCTTGCGTCATCGCGCGAGACGCCAAGCGCGGTCTGGGTCAGGTCGTTGGTGCCGAAGCTGAAGAACGCGCCCACTTCTGCGATCTCGCCCGCCATCAGCGCGGCGCGCGGAAGCTCGATCATCGTACCGACGAGATAATCGACCCGCCGTCCCTTTTCGGCAAAAACCGCTTCCGCCGTCCGGTCGATCACCGCCTTCATCAGTTCAAGCTCGCGCCTTGTCGCGACCAGCGGCACCATCACTTCCGGCAGCGGCGCGGCCCCGGATTTTTCGGCCACGTCCACGGCGGCCTCGAAGATCGCCCGCGCCTGCATCTCGTAGATTTCAGGATAGGTCACGCCCAGGCGGCAGCCGCGATGGCCCAGCATCGGATTGACCTCGTGAAGCTCGGCGGCACGACGTTTCAGCACGTCGACGGCGACCCCCGCTGCCGCGGCCACTTCGGCGAACTCCTCCTCCTCATGCGGGAGGAACTCGTGCAGCGGCGGATCGAGCAAGCGGATCGTGACCGGCAGGCCCGCCATGATGTCGAACAGTTCGGTGAAATCCTTGCGCTGTTCGGGCAACAGCCGGTCCAGCGCCGCGCGGCGTCCGGCTTCGTCTTCCGCCAAAATCATCTGGCGAACGGCGGTGATCCGGTTCGCATCGAAGAACATGTGTTCCGTGCGGCAAAGGCCGATCCCTTCGGCCCCGAAATCGCGCGCGGTTCTCGCATCCAGCGGCGTCTCCGCATTGGCGCGCACCTTGAGGCGGCGGACCTTGTCGGCCCAGACCATCAGCGTTCCGAAATCGCCCGCCAGTTCGGGCTGCACCGTCGGCACCCGCCCCATCATCACTTCGCCGCTCGCGCCGTCGATGGTGATGACGTCGCCTTCCCTCACCTCGCGGCCGGCCACGCGCATCACGCCCGCCTTGCCGTCGATCGCAAGGCTTCCAGCGCCCGAAACGCACGGCCGCCCCATGCCGCGCGCTACCACGGCGGCGTGTGACGTCATGCCGCCACGGGCCGTCAGAATGCCGCGCGCCGCGTGCATGCCGTGAATGTCCTCGGGCGAAGTCTCGACGCGCACCAGGATGACGTCCTCGCCCGCAGCCGCCCGCTTTTCGGCATGATCGGCATCGAAGACCACCACGCCCGAGGCAGCGCCCGGCGAGGCGGGCAGACCCTTGGCGATCACGTCGCGCTGCGCCGCCGGGTCCAGCGTCGGGTGCAGAAGCTGGTCGAGCGCCGCCGGGTCGACGCGCGCAATCGCCTCCTCCTCAGTGATCAGCCCCTCGTTCGCCATGTCGATCGCGATCTTGAGCGCGGCCTTGGCGGTGCGCTTGCCGCTCCGGGTCTGGAGCATCCAGAGCTTGCCCTGCTGCACCGTGAACTCGATGTCCTGCATGTCGCGATAATGCGTTTCCAGCAGATCGAACACGCGGGCAAGCTCGGCATAGACGTCCGGCATCGCCTCTTCCATCGACAGCGGCTTGGCGCCCGCGGCTTCCCGCGCCGCCTTCGTCAGATATTGCGGCGTGCGGATGCCCGCGACGACATCCTCGCCCTGCGCGTTGATGAGGAACTCGCCATAATAGGCGCGGTCGCCCTTCGACGGATCGCGGGTGAAGGCGACGCCGGTGGCGGACGTATCACCCATATTGCCGAACACCATCGCCTGCACGTTGACCGCCGTGCCCCAGGCGTCGGAAATGTCGTTGATGCGGCGATAGACCTTCGCGCGCTCCGACTGCCACGAGCCGAACACAGCGCCGACAGCGCCCCAAAGCTGGTCGTTCACATCCTGCGGGAACGGGTGGCCGAGCGCCTCCTCCACCTTTTTCTTGTAGACGCCGACCAGCGCCTGCCAGTCTTCGGCCGCAAGCTCGGTGTCGAGCAGCAGGCCCTTGTCTTCCTTGCGGATTTCAAGCGCTTCCTCGAACAGATAGTGGTCGACGCCAAGCACCACGTCCGAATACATCTGGATGAAACGGCGATAGCTGTCCCAGGCGAAACGGGCATCGCCCGACGCCGCCGCAAGCCCCTCGACCGTCTGGTCGTTGAGGCCCAGGTTCAGCACCGTGTCCATCATGCCGGGCATGGATACGCGCGCGCCGGAGCGCACCGACACCAGAAGCGGGTCGGAAGCGTCGCCGAACTTCTTGCCGGTCACGCCCTCGATATGCGCAATACCGGCGGCCACCTGCTGCCGCAGTTCATCGGGAAAGCGCTCGCCTTCCTCATAATAGCGGATGCACATTTCGGTGGAGATGGTGAGGCCCGGCGGCACCGGAAGGCCGATGCTCGCCATTTCAGCCAGGTTCGCGCCCTTGCCGCCAAGCAGGTTCTTGTCGCCCGCCTTGCCTTCCGAAACACCGCCGCCGAAGCGGTAGACGTATTGCGTCATTTCACCATCCCTGTTCGCTCAAGCGCGTATCATCGATCCATATCGTCATGCTGAAACAGGTTCAGGGTGACGGTTTCAGGTCAATTGCCATTAGCTAACCTTCAATCCGCGAGAAATCCGCAACGGCATGAACCGCCTCGCGGATGCGGCCAAGCAACCGCAGGCGGGCAGCGCGCACATGCGGCCGCTCATCGTTCACCGTAACCTCATCGAAAAATGCATCGATAGGCGCGCGAAGGCGGGAGAGCGCTGCCATCGCCCGCTCGAAATCCTCCGCCTCCACAGCCGCGCGCGCTTCGGTTTCGGCAAGGTCCAGCGCGTCGATCAGCGTGTCCTCGGCGGGTTCGAGCCTGTATTCGCCCGTCTCCTCGAGGCCGCCCTTCTTCTCCTCGATCTTCAGGATGTTCGCCGCGCGCTTGTATCCGGCGAGCAGATTTGCGCCGTCATCAGTGGCGATAAAGCTCTGAAGCGCCTTCACCCGCGCCAGCAGCCGGACGAGATCGTCCTCCCCGCCAAGCGCGAACACGGCGTCGATCAGGTCGTGGCGGACACCGGCTTCTCGCTGCTGCACCTTGAGGCGGTCGGCGAAGAAGTCGACCAACGTTGTTATCGCTTCGAAGTGCGTTTCCAAGATTGGGCTATCATTTATTTCCAAAGCTCGTAGCTCAATTAGGTCGTCCAGCTTGCTTTTCGACGGAGTTGTGCCGTAGGCCTCAGCCAGCCCATGATATACCTCCGCAAAAATCGCTTGCCCTTTCTTTTGGCGAGTTTGCAGATAATATTGATAGCCTGATCCTAGAAGCACATCCTCCAATGAATAACGCAGCCCTCCCTCCATCGTAATTTGGAGGACCGCCAAAGCTGCCCGCCGTAGGGCAAACGGATCTTTCGAGCCCGTTGGTGGCATCTGTTCGATAAAGAAACCTAGCAACGCATCCAGTTTGTCGGCCAGGCTTACCGCCACGGTCACGGGGGCGGTGGGGACTTCATCGCCCTGCCCCACCGGCTTGTAGTGATCGCGGATGGCATCGGCCACTTCGTCCGGCAGACCTTCCGCACGGGCGTAATAGCCGCCCATAACGCCTTGAAGTTCCGGAAACTCTCCCACCATGCCGGTGACGAGATCGGCCTTCGCCAGCCGCGCGGCCTGTTCGGCCATGTCGGCGAGGCGCGCCCTCTCCCCGTCATTCCCGCGAAGGCGGGAATCCATGGACACCGCGTTTTCAGAACCGGAACCGCCGTGTTCATGGCCCCCCGCCTGCGCGGGGGTGACGGAAGACTGGACAACCCCCTCCTCCACCAGCCAGCGGGCGAGCTTCGCCACCCGCTCCACCTTGTCCGCGACGGTACCCAGCTTTTCGTGAAAGACGATCTGGTCCAGCTTGCCGGCGAAATCCGCCAGCTTCGTCTTCCTGTCCTGCTCCCAGAAGAACTTCGCGTCGGCAAGCCGCGCGGCAAGCACCTTCTCATTACCCGCGACGATCGCCTTGCCGCCATCCTTTGCATCGATGTTGGCGACACAGATGAAATTGGGTGCGAGCTTTCCGGTGGAAACGTCTATTAAAGCAAAATATTTCTGATTCACCCGCATGGTGAGCTGGATCACCTCAGGCGGCACCTCCAGAAAGGCCGGATCGAACGACCCGAGCAGCGGCACCGGCCATTCGGTGAGCCCCGCGTTTTCGGCCAGAAGCCCTTCGTCCGGCACAAGCTCCAGCCCGGCCGCGCTCGCAAGCGCCTCCGCCTTTTCAGCGATGATCCGCCTGCGCTCGGCCGGATCAAGGATGACATGGCAGGCGCGCAGCTTTGCCGCATAATCGTCGGCCGAGCCGATCGTCACCTGATCGGGATGATGGAAGCGATGGCCCAGCGTCGTGCTGCCTGCCGGAACACCGTCGATCGCGACATTCACTTCCTCGCCGTCCAGAAGCGCGATCACCGATTTCAGCGGGCGCACCCAGCGCATCGAAGCGGTGGACTGAGACGCCCGCCCCCAACGCATCGACTTGGGCCAGGGAAATGCGCGGACGATCTCGGGCACGGCTTCGGCAAGCACGTCGGCCGTCCTGCGGCCCGGCTTTTCGATCACCGCATAAAGGAACCGCCCCTTGGGGTCGTCCCGCTCCTCCAGCTGATCGCGGGTGAGGCCGGTCGATTTGAGGAAGCCGGCAAGCGCCTGCTCCGGCGCATCGGCACGTGGCCCCCGGCGTTCCTCGCGCACCGCCTCGGTCTCCGTCGGCAGGGCGCGCGCGATCAGCGCAAGACGGCGCGGCGTCGCATAGGTTTCGACAGCGCCTGCCTTCAGCCCGGCGTCGGCCATCTGCTCGTTGAACAGGCGCGCCAGATCGTCGCATGCCCTCGCCTGCATCCGGGCGGGGATTTCCTCGGAGAAAAGTTCAAGCAGGAAGTCAGCCATTGGCGACATCCTTCCACCCGTTCTTTTCCATCCAGCCTTCGCAGCAGCCCTTCGCCAACTCCCGCACGCGGGCGATATAGGCCTGACGCTCTGCGACCGAGATCACCCCCCGCGCGTTCAGCAGGTTGAACAGATGGCTCGCCTTGATCGCATGGTCATAGGCCGGAAGCGGCAGCTTTGCCGTCAGCAGTTCCTTGCACTGCTCCTGCGCTTCCCTGAACTGGTCGAACAGGAAATCGGTCTTCGCATGCTCGAAATTATAGGCGGAGAACTGGCGCTCGCTTTCAAGAAAGACATCGCCATAGCTGACGCCTTCATTGTTGAACTTGAGGTCGTACACCCGGTCCACGCCCTGGATATACATGGCCAGCCGTTCCAGCCCGTAGGTGATCTCGCCCGCAACAGGCGTGCAATCGAACCCGCCGACCTGCTGGAAATAGGTGAACTGCGTCACCTCCATGCCGTCGCACCAGACTTCCCAGCCAAGGCCCCATGCGCCAAGCGTCGGGCTTTCCCAGTCGTCTTCCACAAAGCGGATGTCGTGATTGGCGGTGTCGATGCCGATCGCCCGCAACGAACCCAGATACAGGTCCTGAATGTCGGGCGGGCTTGGCTTCAATATCACCTGAAACTGGTAATAATGCTGGAGCCGGTTGGGGTTTTCGCCATAGCGCCCGTCGGACGGGCGGCGCGACGGCTGGACATAGGCGGCCTTCCAGTGGTTCGGTCCAAGCGCGCGCAGGGTGGTCGCCGGGTGGAAGGTGCCCGCCCCCATTTCAAGGTCATAGGGTTGCAGGATCACGCAGCCCCGCTCGCTCCAGTAATGCTGAAGCGTGAGGATCAGATCCTGAAAACTAAGCGGTTGAGGGTCGCTCAACGCAATGTCCTTCGCGCGTGCAAAACTGAACGCGGGCGTTAGCGGTTCGGTAGCCCGCTGGTCAAGCAAGGATAGCTGCACCGCCGCCGCCGCCGTGCAGCGAGGCAGGCGGAAATGATTTGGCGCGGGCGCGCAATGGGCTAGATACCTGCCATGTTCAGGAAAACGATCGGCTCCCTCCTCCTCGCCCTTGCCGCTCTTGTGCCCACCGCCGCCTGCGCGCGCGCGCCGGAGGCACGACCCGCGCTGTGGAAGCTGGCGGACGAGGACACCACCATCTATCTGTTCGGCACCGTCCATGCGCTGCCTAGGGAACTTGCCTGGAATACGGGCGCGGTTCGCGATGCGTTCGATTCCGCCGGAACGCTGGTGGTGGAAGTCGCGGATGACAAGGACGCGGCGTCGCTCGCCCCCATGCTGAAGCTGGGACTCGCCGAGCCGGGCAGCGTGACGCCGCTGAGTGAGCGCGTTCCCGAAAAAGAGCGTGAGGCGCTGAAAGCCCTCATCGCGCGCACGCCCTTCCCGCCACAGGCGATGGACAGGTTCGAAACATGGCTCGCCGCCCTTTTCCTCGTCGCGCCGACGCTTGCCGACGCAGGGCTGGACCCGGCGACGGGCGCGGATCGCGTGCTGATGGCCTCCGCGCAAAAGCGCGGCATCGCTGTCGTAGGCCTTGAGACGACCGAGGAGCAGCTCGGCTATTTCGACAAGCTGCCCGAAGCCGATCAACGCTCCCTCCTTTCCGCCGTGATCGAGGAAGAAGGGTCGATGAAGAAGCAATTCCAGCAATTGATCGCCGCCTGGGCGCGGGGCGACGTGGCTGCGCTGGAAGAACTCGCCGATGATGAATTGAAGGCGAACCCCAATGTCCGCAAAGTGCTCCTGACGAGCCGCAACGCCCGCTGGGCGGACTGGATCGCCGAGCGGATGGATACGCCCGGAACCGTGTTCGTCGCGGTTGGGGCCGGGCATCTGGCGGGCGACGATTCCGTCCAGCACATGCTCGGCCTCAAAAAGCTGGACGTTGAACGGGTGCAATAACCCGGCGAGCCTTGCTTTCCCGGCAGCCCTCCGCTACACGCGCGCATCCTTTTTCATGGTCATCCCTGGAGGCGTGGAAAGGGCGAATGTTTAACCCAAGCGATTTTGGAGAAATGCGATGAGCGATGCGCTGACGCTGACGGCCGAGACGCGCGACCGGGCTGGCAAGGGAGCCTCCCGTGCACTGCGTCGTGAAGGCCGCGTACCCGCCGTGATCTATGGCAACAACGAGGAGCCGCAGGGCATCCACGTTGAGGAAAAAGTGCTGATGAGGGCGCTGAACACCGGCCACTTCATGAACACGGTGGTGATGATCGATGTCGGCGGCTCATCCGTCCGCACCCTGCCCAAGGACGTGCAGTTCCACCCGGTGAGCGATCGCCCGCTTCACGTGGATTTCCTGCGCATCAGCGAGCATGCGACCATCCATGTCAACATCCCGGTCCGTTTCGTCGATGAAGAGACCTCGCCCGGCATCAAGCGCGGCGGCGTGCTCAACATCGTCCGTCACGACCTCGACCTGGTCGTCGACGCGGCGAACATTCCGGAAGAAGTCGTGATTTCGCTGGCCGGCCTCGATGTCGGCGCGTCGATCCACATTTCCAATGTGACGCTGCCGCAGGGCGCGGAAAGCGGCATCACCGACCGCGACTTCACCATCGCGACGATCGTCGCGCCTTCGGCGCTGAAGTCGAGCGAAGGCGAGGAAGCCGCCGCCGGCGAGGAAGCCGCCGAAGGCGAAGCCTGACGGATCCGGCCCCGAAGCACGTCTTCGGGGCCATTTCCTTTCCATGCAGCTTTGGGTCGGCCTTGGTAATCCGGGCGCGCAATATGCGCTCAACCGGCACAATGTCGGCTTCATGGCCGTGGACGCCATCGCCGAGGTTCACGGCTTCGATCCGTGGCGCAGCCGCTTTCAGGGCTGGACGAGCGAGGGCCGCCTCGGCGCTCACAAGATCCTGCTGCTGAAGCCGTCCACCTATATGAACGAAAGCGGACGCTCGGTGGGCGAGGCCATGCGCTTCTTCAAGCTGGAGCCGGGCGATGTCACCGCCTTTCACGACGAGCTGGACCTCGCGCCCTTCCGCGTGAAGGTGAAGACCGGCGGCGGCACGGCGGGACACAATGGGCTGAAATCGACGGGCGCGCACATCGGCAATGATTTCCGCCGGGTGCGGATCGGCATCGGCCATCCGGGCCACAAGGATCGCGTCAGCCCCTATGTGCTGGGCAATTACGCCAAGGCCGAGATCGATCCGCTGGCCGACATGCTGGGGGCAATCGCGGCCGAAGCGCCGTTGCTGGCGGCGGGCGACGACGCCCGCTTCATGAACGAGATTGCGCGCCGGCTGGCGGCGCCGGGAGACTGAGATGGGTTTTCGCTGCGGCATCGTGGGCCTGCCCAATGTGGGCAAATCGACGCTTTTCAACGCGCTGACGGAGACGGCGGCGGCGCAGGCGGCGAATTATCCATTCTGCACGATCGAACCCAATGTCGGCCAGGTCGCCGTGCCCGATCCCCGGCTTTACGAGATCGCGAAGATCGGCGGTTCGGCCAAGATCATCGAGACACAGCTTGGCTTTGTGGACATTGCCGGCCTGGTGCGGGGCGCTTCCAAGGGCGAAGGGCTGGGCAACCAGTTCCTCGCCAATATCCGCGAAGTGGACGCCATCGTTCATGTACTGCGGTGCTTCGAGGATGGCGACGTGACCCATGTCGAGGGCCGCGTCGATCCCATCGCCGATGCCGAGACGGTAGAGACCGAACTGATGCTCGCCGACCTCGACAGCCTTGAGAAGCGCGTCCCGAACCTCTTCAAAAAGGGCCAGCAGGGCGACAAGGAGGCAAAGGCTGCGGCGTCGGTGCTCGGCCAGGCGCTTGACCTGCTCCGGGAGGGAAAGCCCGCCCGCCTCACCCGGCCAAAGGACGATGAGGAAGCCCGGCTGTTCGCCCAGGCGCAACTCCTCACCTCAAAGCCCGTGCTCTACGTCTGCAATGTCGAGGAAGCGTCCGCCGCTTCGGGCAACGCACACAGCGCGCGCGTGTTCGATAAGGCAGGGGCGGAAGGCGCAAAGGCTGTCGTCATTTCCGCCGCCATAGAGGCCGAGATCGTGCAGATGGACGCGGCGGACCGGCCGGAGTTCCTTGCCGAACTGGGCCTGTCGGAAACCGGCCTCGCCCGCATTATCCGCGCGGGCTATGAATTGCTGGATCTGATCACCTTCTTCACCGTCGGCCCCAAGGAAGCGCGCGCCTGGACGGTGGAAAAAGGCGCAAGGGCGCCGCAGGCGGCCGGCGCCATCCACACCGATTTCGAGCGCGGCTTCATCCGGGCGGAAACCATGTCCTATCAGGATTATGTGACGCTGGGCGGAGAAGCGGCCGCGCGTGACGCCGGGCGGCTTCGCTCGGAGGGCAAGGACTATGTCGTCCATGACGGCGACATCATGCTATTCCGGTTCAACGTATAGAGCGGCCGCCGTTCGTCAGGACGGTCTCAGCCGTCCCTAATCCGCGTCGAGCGCATATCCCGCCGACCGGACGGTACGGATCACGTCCGCCCCGCCATTGTCGTTGATCGCCTTGCGCAGGCGGCGGATGTGCACATCCACGGTGCGAAGCTCTATGTCGGTGTCCTGCCCCCACACGGCGTCGAGCAGCCGCTCGCGCGAGAAGACGCGGCCGGGGTGTTCCAGGAAATGGCGGAGCAGGCGAAACTCTGTCGGCCCCAGGGGAACCGCCTTTCCGCCCCTGCGGACGCGGTGCGCGGCCGTATCCATTTCGATATCGGCATAGCTCAGGCTGCCGCCCGCAAGCGCGGGACGCACGCGGCGAAGCACGGCCGAGACGCGCGCTGCAAGCTCGCGCGGGGAAAAGGGCTTGGTGATATAATCGTCCGCGCCCGTCTCCAGGCCACGGATTCGATCTTCTTCCTCGACCCGCGCCGTCAGCATGATGATCGGCACATTGGCAGTTTCCGGCAAGCGGCGCAGCCTTCGGCAGACCTCTATGCCGGACAGGCTCTCGATCATCCAGTCAAGCACCACCAGATCGGGAGGCGTTTCCCGCGCAAGCAGCAGCGCCTCCTCCCCGTCGGGCGTGGTCTCGACCTCGAAGTCCTCGCGCTCCAGATTGTAGCGCACCAGCTCGGCGAGATTGGGATCATCCTCGACAAGGAGGATGCGGGGACGTGCGGCCATGGCCGGATTATCCCGCCTTCACCGGGGTGATCGAGTCCCCGCCCTTTTCACGTTCGTCCAGATAGACGCCCGTCGCGCTGTAATAGACCATCTCGGCGACGTTGGTGGCGTGATCGCCGATCCGCTCCAGATTCTTGGCGATGAACAGAAGGTGGGCCGACGCGGTGATGTTGTTCGGATTTTCCATCATATAGGTCAGCAGCGTGCGGAACAGGCTGTTGTAGAAATCGTCCACCGTCTTGTCGCGTTCGCGGACCCGCGCGGCCAGTTCAGCGTCGCGGGCGACGAAGGCGTCGAGCGCCGATTTCACCATCTGCGCCACGACCCGGGCCATTTCCGGCACGATCGTCATCGGCGCGATGGGATTGGATTCGGCGAAGATCGCGACACGCTTCGCGATGTTCTTGGCATAGTCGCCGATCCGCTCGATGACGCCCGCCGTCTTCAGCGCGGCGACGACTTCGCGAAGATCGTCCGCCATCGGCGCGCGCAGCGCGATGAGCCGCACCGCCAGACGTTCCACATCGACTTCGATCTGGTCGATCTTCTTGTCGCCCTCGATCACGCGAAGCGCGAGGTCGGTGTCCTTGCGGGCAAGGGCTTGCACCGCATCGGCGATCGCGGCTTCCGCTAGGCCGCCCATCTGGCTGATGAGCGCCCGCAGTTCGTCGAGATCGTCGTCGAATGCCTTGACTGTATGTCCGGTCGTGGTGGCCATGAACCTTCCTCCACACTCAGCCGTAGCGGCCGGTGATGTAATCCTTGGTACGGGTTTCGCGCGGGTTGGTGAAGATTTCCGACGTGTCGCCATATTCGACCAGATTGCCGAGATGGAAAAACGCCGTCTTCTGGCTGACGCGCGCAGCCTGCTGCATATTGTGGGTGACGATCACGATCGCATAGCGCCCGCGCAATTCGTGGATCAGTTCCTCGATCTTGGCGGTGGCGATCGGGTCCAGCGCCGAGCATGGCTCGTCCATCAGGATTACCTCGGGATCGACCGCGATGGCGCGGGCGATGCAAAGGCGCTGCTGCTGGCCGCCCGAAAGCGCGGTCCCGCTGTCAAGCAGGCGATCCTTCACCTCTTCCCACAGACCGGCGCGCCGCAGCGACTTTTCGACCATGCGGTCCAGATCCGCCTTGGTGGACGCAAGGCCATGGATGCGCGGCCCATAGGCGACGTTCTCATAGATCGACTTCGGGAACGGGTTGGGCTTCTGGAACACCATGCCCACACGGGCGCGAAGCTGCACCACGTCCATGCTGGACCCGTAGATATCCTCGCCGTCCAGCGTGATGTCGCCTTCGACACGCGCGCTTTCAACGGTGTCGTTCATCCGGTTCAGCGTCCGCAGGAAGGTGGACTTGCCACATCCCGACGGACCGATGAAAGCGGTCACATGGTCCTGATCGACGTCGATCGAGACATCCTTGATCGCCTGCTTGTCGCCATAGAAGACGTTGACGTTGCGGGCGGTCATCTTCAGCGGGGACGTACCACCCGCCGTGCGATGCGCGGGGGCATCCATTGTCAATTGCTCGCTCACCAGCGCCTCTCGAATTTGTTGCGGAGATAGATGGCCAGGCCGTTCATCGCGAGCAGGAAGACCAGCAGCACAATGATTGCGGCAGAGGTTTTCTCGACGAACCCGCGGCTTACCTCGTCGGACCAGAGAAAGATCTGGACGGGCAGCACGGTTGCCGGTTCGGTGATTCCGGTCGGCGGCGCGGATATGAAGGCGCGCATGCCGATCATCAGCAGCGGCGCGGTTTCGCCAAGCGCGCGGGCCATGCCGATGATCGTGCCGGTCAATATGCCCGGCAGAGCCAGCGGAAGGACGTGATGGAACACGACCTGCACCGGCGATGCGCCAACGCCCAGCGCGGCGTCGCGAATGGACGGCGGCACCGATTTGATGGCGTTGCGCCCCGCGATGACGATGACCGGCAGCGTCATCAGGGCCAGCGTGAGGCCGCCCACGAGCGGGGCCGATCGCGGCATGTGCATGAAGTTGAGGAACACGGCCAGGCCGAGCAGGCCGAAGATGATCGAAGGCACCGCCGCCAGATTGTTGATCGAAACCTCGATCATGTCGGTCCAGCGATTCCTCGGGGCATATTCCTCAAGATAAAGCGCCGACAGCACACCGACGGGGAAGCTGATCAGTAGGGTCACGAACATCGTGATCAGCGATCCCTTGAACGCGCCCCAGATGCCCGCCAGGGTCGGATCGGTGGAATCAGCGCCCGTCAGGAAGGTCCAGTTGAAGGCGACGCGGACCTGGTCCTGCGCCATCAGCCGCTGATAGGAGGCAGCGGCTTCGGGCGCGGCGGATTCGGGCATCTTGCCCTTGGCGATGAGATCCAGATTGCTTTCGGCCGACAGCCACATGGTGGTCGTCTTGCCGAGCAGCGACGGATCATCCTCCAGCATGTTGCGGACGCGCACCCATGCGCCTTCCGACAGCAGGCGGATGCCCTTGTCGCCATAGGCTTGGGTCGCGCCACGGACCACCGCGCCCTGAATGTCGGCCGCGGCGAGGGCAGCGTCCGCTTCAGGCCCCTGCAACTGGGCCTTGGTCAGCATCAGCTCCCCGCTGTCCAGCGTCACCGGGACGGCGATCTCCGCCTGCTGGAAGCCGGACGCGCCCTTCGACAGCATGTCGAACAGAAGGAACGCGAGGAACAGCACCGACAGGCTTACCGCAAGGAACCCCGTCGTCCGGAAGATCCGCTCGGACCGGTAACGGCGGCGAACACGTGACCGCATCGCGTCGCTCGACCAGTCGGTCGGCTTGCGGTCGGCGGCGACGATGTCCGAGGGCACGTTCAGACTTGCCACTTTACTCATAAGCCTCGCGATATTTTCTCACCACGCGAAGCGCGATGATGTTGAGGGTCAGGGTGACGATGAACAGGACCAGGCCCAGCGCGAAAGCCGACAGCGTCTTGGGCGAATCGAACTCCTGATCGCCCGTCAGCAGCTGGACGATCTGGGTCGTGACCGTGGTCACCGAAGCAAAGGGATTGGCGGTCATGCGCGCGGCAAGACCGGCGGCCATCACCACGATCATCGTCTCGCCGATCGCGCGGCTTACCGCCAGCAGCACGCCGCCGACGATGCCGGGAAGCGCTGCGGGCACCAGCACGCGGCGGATCGTCTCGGATGTCGTCGCACCCATGGCGAGCGAACCATCGCGCATCGCCTGCGGCACGGCGTTGATCGAGTCATCGGCCATGGAGGAAACGAACGGGATGATCATCACGCCCATCACCATGCCGGCCGCAAGCGCGGATTCGGACGAGGCGTTGCTTATGCCGATGCTGACCGCGAACTCGCGAACGGCCGGGGCGACGGTGAGAGCGGCGAAATAGCCGTAGACCACGGTCGGCACGCCGGCCAGCACCTCAAGCACCGGCTTCAGCACGCTGCGCACCTTTGGGCGGGCGTACTGGGTGAGATAGATCGCGCTCATCAGCCCCAGCGGGATGGCGACGATCATCGCAATGATGGCGCCGATGAATATCGTGCCCCAGAACAGCGGCACCGCGCCGAATGCCCCGCTTGACCCGACCTGATCGGCGCGGATCGCGGTCTGCGGGCTCCAGTTCGTCCCGAACAGGAACTCGAATGGCGAGACGGACTGGAAGAAGCGGATCGATTCCAGCAGCAGCGACGCAACGATGCCGAAGGTGGTGACAATCGCGATCAGCGAGGCGACCAGAAGCGTCCCCATGACCACGCGTTCGACGCGGGTGCGGGCGCGAAAATCGGGGCGGACGCGCGAGAATGCCCAGGCCGCGCCAGCAAGGCCGACCAGCGCCGCGACGACAAAGGCGATCCAGCCCCAGCGGGCGGACGACGCCTCGTAAACTTCCACGCCCTGATCGGCCCGCGGATCGAACGCGGCCTCGATGCTCCCGGAAACAAGGCCGTTTATCTCGGCGAGCAGCGCCTGACGTTCTATGTCCGTCTGCGGCCGCTCGGCGGCGGAATAGGAGGAAAGGATGTCGGCGGTGACGAGCGAGGGCTGGACAAAGCTCCACGCCGCCAGAAGCAGCAACGCAGGTCCCGCAGCCCAGATCGCGACATACCAGCCATGATAGTTGGGCAGGGAATTGGGCCGCGTCTTCCTGCCTGGACCGGCAAAGGCCGTGGCGCGGATACGAGCGGTGATCCAGCCGATCGCGCCGAGCCCGAGGATGAGAACCGCAATGACGAGCAATGACACCGGCCGGACCTATCGATAGCCTATGAACCAGATGAAGACTTCCCGGCCGAAGCCGGGAAGCCTCACAACAGCTTACTTCACGCTGGCGAGATCCAGCGGAGCGAGCGAACCGGCGATCTTCGCGTAGCGCTGACGCTCCGCGGTATCCATCGGAACCAGCCCGCGACGGACCAGATAACCCTGCGGGCCCCAGGTGGACTCGCGGGTATATTCAGCCACGAATTCCTTCAGGCCGGGAACGGCCTTCAGGTGCGCGCCCTTGATGTAGACGAACAGCGGACGGGCAGCCGGATATTTGAAGCTCGCGATGCTTTCCATCGAAGGCTCCACGCCGTTGATGGCGATGCCCTTCACCTTGTCGCCGTTTTCCTCAAGGAAGCTGTAGCCGAAGAAGCCGAGCGTGTTGGGATTGGCGGCCAGCTTCTGGACGATGAGGTTGTCGTTCTCACCGGCTTCGATAAAGGCGCCGTCCTCACGAATCTTCGTGCAGACTTCCTCGTGCTTCTTCTTGTCCGACTTGGCGAGCGCCTTCATAGCCGGGTTGGAGTTGCAGCCCGGAATCAGGTGGAGCTCATGCAGCGAGTCGCGGGTGCCGGACGTGGGCGGCGGGCCATAGACGCGGATGGCGACGGCCGGAAGCGCCGGGTTGACGTCCTTCCAGGTCTTCGCGGTCTGCGGCTTGCCGAACGGGTTGGCGGCCAGCGCCTTGTAGATGTCGGCCGTGGTCAGGCCGGGGAACTGCGTGGCCTTGCCGGTCGCAACCGCCAGGCCATCGACGCCGACCTTCAGCTCGATGATGTTGGTCACGCCATTGGCGGAGCACTGGGCGACTTCGGAAGCCTTGATGCGACGCGAGGCGTTCGACACGTCCGGGTGCTGTGCGCCGACGCCGCCGCAGAACAGCTTGAACCCGCCGCCGGTGCCGGTCGATTCGACGATCGGCGGCTTGAACTTCGGATTCTTCTGAACGAACTGCTCAGCAACAGCCGTGGTGAACGGATAGACGGTGGAGGAACCAACCGCCCGGATCTGAGTACGAGCTTCGGCGGAACCGCCTACGCCCTGACATGCCGCGATAGCGGCGATAGCGGCGGATGCCGCGAGGAGCTTGCTTGCCAAAATTACCTCCCTTGAGGGGCTGAACAGCGCTTCTTTCACGCAAGTGCTCCGCTAAAGACTTAACATGTGCGTCTGATGACGCCGCAGTTATGCTTCTGTGACAGCTTTATTACACTATGATGACAAAGCGGGCGTTCAGCCCAGCGAAGCGGCGGTCGGTAGCAGTGCGGTGACGCGGGTTCCGACGCCGATTTCACTGTCGATCAACAGCTGTCCGCGATGCCGCTCGACGATATGCTTGACGATCGCCAGCCCCAGTCCCGTGCCGCCGACCGAACGCGACCTTCCGGGATCGACTCGATAGAATCGCTCGGTCAGCCGGGGGAGATGCTCGGCCGCAATTCCCTCCCCCTCATCCTCTACCGTCAGCCGCACCATCGACGCGCCGTCGCGCCGCAGACGGACTTTGACCGTCGTGCCCGGCCGCCCATATTTGATCGCGTTGCCGACCAGATTGTGCAGAAGCTGGAGAAGCTGATCCCTGTCGCCCGCGACCGGCGGCAGCCCCGGCTCGGCGTCGATCAGCATCTTCCGCTCTCCCTTGGCCAGCCGGTGGCCCAGCGCGTCGCGCACCTCCTCTGCCAGCGGGATGAGCGCGACGGGGGCCGTCGGCTGCCGGTGCTTGTCGGCCTCGATTCGCGACAGCGACATCAGATCGTCCACCAGCCGGATCATGCGCTGCGCCTCGCCGCGCATGATGGCGAGGAAGCGCCGCCTGGCATCGGCATCCTCTACCGCCGGACCTTCAAGCGTCTCAATAAAGCCGATCAGCGTCGCCAGCGGGGTGCGAAGTTCATGGCTTGCGTTGGCGACGAAATCGACGCGCATCTTTTCGGCCGCGCGCAGGGCCGTGCGATCGACGATGCGTACCGCCTGCTTGTCGTTTCCGATGGGGTCGGCAAGCAGTTCCCACCGCTGATCCTGTCCGCCCAGATCGAGGAGTTCGGTTCTGGAGCCGGGCGGCGCGCCCTCCGTCAGCAGCGCCGCCGCTGCCGGGTTGCGGAGCGCCAGTCGCACGTCCTGCCCCACGATATGTTCGCCCAGCAGTTTGCGCGCCATCGCATTGGCAAGCTCCACCCGGCGCTTTGCATCGACGACGATGAAGGGATGCTCGATCCGTTCGATCAGTTCATGCGCCGGGGGATCATAGCTGTCCCTCGACGGCACATTCGCCTCGGCTGCGGAATAGGACGGCGGGTCCTGCACCAGCAAGGCGCCGGCGACGGCTGACAGAACCGCGGGAATGATGACCGCCCACCAGGGCGCGAGACCGAATCCGATGGCGATCGCGGCGGTCGCGACCGCAAGCCCCGCGACCGCCATCCGGCCAAGCCAGAATCGGCTGGCGTCACGCACCGCGTCTGTCATTCAATTCGTCCGGCAGGCGTATTTCGCGCAACGCCGGAACCAGTTCGTCGAAATGGTGGATGAGCACATCCCCGCCCAGTTCATCGGCGGGACGATCCGCAAAGCCGAAAGCGACCGTGATCACCGGCACGGCCGCTGCCCTTGCGGTGAGCACATCCACAATCGAGTCCCCGATAAAGGCGACCCTGCCGCCCCCTGCCCTGGCGATGGTTTCGGTCAGGTGCAGCGGATCGGGCTTGCGCACAGGCAGGCTGTCACCGCCGAGATTGGCGGCAAAGCGGCCGTCCCACCCAAGCGATGAGATCAGCGCGGCGCTCATCCGTTCGGGCTTGTTGGTGCAGATCGCAAGGCGGCAGCCCAGCGTCTCCAGATGGTCCATCGCCTGTTCCACGCCGGCATAGGGGCGCGAGTGGACGCAGATGTTATCGCCGTAAAAGTTCAGAAAATCCGCAAGCCCTGCCTGCACCATCTCCGGCGTGCCGCCGCCGGTGGCGTCCAGCCCCCGTTCCAGCAGCTTCGCCGCGCCAAGGCCAACCATATCGCGCACGGCGGCTTCGGTCACAGTCTGGCGACCCATGCGATGAAGCACATGGTTGAGGGCCGCCGTGAGATCGGGTCCGGTGTCCACCAACGTACCGTCGAGATCGAAAACGACGAGATCAAATGGAAATGCGCTCATGGGCGCCAGCTGTGCCGGTGATCCTATGGCTTTGGCAAGGTTTCTGTGGCATCGCCGCCTCGAACGGGCTTCATCAACGGGAAAACTCATGCCGTCCACTCCGATCGCCGCCGTCGTACTCGCCGCCGGAATGGGAACACGGATGAAGTCGGACCTTCATAAAGTGCTCCACCCCCTCGCCGGGCGGCCGATGCTGTTTCACCTGCTCGACAGCGTGGCGGCGCTGGACCCCGAACGCCAGGTCGTGGTTGCGGGCGCGCGCCGCGAACAGGTGGAATCGGCGCTAGCCGGGCTGGATGTCAAATTGGTGACACAGGAGCCGCAGCTTGGCACCGGCCATGCCGTGCTTCAGGCAAAGGGTGTGCTGGCCGGGTTCGACGGTGATGTCCTGATCCTCTATGGCGATGTTCCGCTGGTGACCACGGCCACCATGCGGCGGATGCTGGACCGGCTGCACGAGGCGGACAGCCCTGCGGCGGTGGTGCTTGGCTTCCGCCCCACCGATCCGCTGGCCTATGGCCGCGTCATCGCAGGGCCAGACGGCATCATCGAAAAGATGGTCGAGTACAAGGACGCGACCGATGCCGAACGTGCGGTCGATCTGTGCAACTCGGGCCTGATGGCGGTGCGGTCGACCGATCTGTTCGGCCTGCTCGCGCGCGTGGGCAACAGCAATGCTGCCGGTGAATATTATCTGCCCGACATCGTGATGCTGGCCGCTGCCGACGGCAGGCGAAGCGCGGTCGTGGAAACCGGCGCGGACGAAGTGGCGGGCGTCAACAGCCGTTCCGAACTGGCGCTGGTCGAAGCCGAATGGCAGCGCCGCCGCCGGCTCGCCGCCATGACCGATGGGGTTACGCTGATCGCGCCAGAGACGGTCTGGTTTTCCCATGATACGGCTGTCGGACGAGATGTTGTTGTGGAACCCAATGTGGTGTTCGGCCCCGGTGTGCAGGTGGAAGACGGCGTGGTGATCCACGCATTCAGCCATCTGGAAGGCGCGACGGTGAAATCCGGCGCGAAGGTCGGCCCTTATGCCCGCCTGAGGCCGGGCGCGGTAATCGGCGAGAAGGCGCGCGTCGGCAATTTCGTGGAGGTGAAGGCCGCAACGCTCGGCGCGGGCGCAAAGGCCAATCACCTGAGCTATATCGGCGACGCCAGCGTCGGCGCCAACGCCAACATCGGCGCGGGGACCATCACCTGCAACTATGACGGCTTCCTGAAATATCGCACGGAAATAGGCGCAGGCGCATTCATCGGCTCCAACAGCGCGCTGGTCGCGCCCGTCAAGATCGGCGACGGCGCGGTTGTCGGCGCGGGATCGGTCGTCACGATGGACGTGGAGGCCGACGCGCTTGCCGTCGCGCGCGCGCGGCAGGCGAATATGCCTGGCTGGGCCGCGAAGTTCCGCGCAACGATGGCGGAACGGAAAAAGGCCAAGGGTTGATGTTGGCCGCTCCCGTTCGTCCCGAGCGAAGTCGAGGGACGGGAGCAAGCATGTCTCGACTTCGCTCGACACGAACGGATACGGAATAATCATGTGCGGCATCATCGGCATTCTGGGCAAGGACGAGGTAACCGACCGGCTGGTCGAAGGGCTGAGGCGGCTGGAATATCGCGGCTATGACTCGGCGGGCGTCTCGACCATCGTCGACGGGCATATCGAACGGCGGCGCGCCGAAGGAAAGCTCGATAATCTGGCGAAGACGCTTTCCGCCGATCCGCTGACCGGACGGGTCGGAATCGCACATACCCGCTGGGCGACGCACGGCGCGCCCACCACCAGCAACGCCCACCCGCACGCAACGCTTGAGGTATCGCTGGTCCACAACGGCATCATCGAAAACTTCAAGGAATTGCGGGAAGAGCTTCAGGCCAGCGGGCGCAGCTTTGAATCGCAGACCGATACCGAAGTGGCCGCCCATCTCATCAGCCGCGAGATCGAGGCGGGCGCGACACCGGAACAGGCGGTCAGCCGTTCGTTGAAGCGCCTGCGCGGTGCCTTTGCGCTCGCCATATTGTTCCGCCAGCACCCCGACCTGCTGATCGGCGCGCGGCTCGGCTCGCCGCTGGTGATCGGCTATGGCGACGGCGAAACCTATCTCGGATCGGACGCCATCGCACTTGCCCCGCTCACCCAGCGCATCGCCTATCTGGAAGAAGGCGACTGGGTGGTGATCACCCGCGACAAGGTGTCCATCTATGACCGCAACGACAAGCCGGTGGACCGGCCGATCACCGTGTCGGGCGTCACCGGCGCGCTGATCGACAAGGGCAATCACCGCCACTTCATGCAGAAGGAGATTTTCGAGCAGCCTGTGGTCGTCGCGCAGACGCTTGGCGCCTATCTCCGCCCGCTGGAGGAGCAGGTCGCCCTGCCCGCGCTCCCGTTCGATCTGGCGGAGATCCGGCGCATCAGCATCGTTGCATGCGGCACGAGCTATTATGCCGGAATGGTCGCCAAATACTGGATCGAGCAGCTCGCACGGGTGCCGGTGGAACTGGATATCGCCTCGGAGTTCCGCTACCGCGCGCCCGTGCTTGAGGAAGGCGGCATGGCGCTCTTCATCAGCCAGTCGGGCGAGACGGCCGATACGCTGGCCGCGCTCCGCCACGCAGCGGAAAACGGGCAGAAGACGGCGGTGGTGGTGAACGTCGCCTCCTCCTCCATGGCGCGCGAGGCCGATCTGGTGCTGCCAACCCATGCGGGGCCGGAAATCGGCGTCGCCTCCACCAAGGCCTTTACCTGCCAGCTTGGCGTGCTTGCCGCCTTTGCAGCCAATCTTGCGCGCGCCAGGGGGCGTCTGGACGCCGCCGAGGAAAAGCGCATCGTCAATCTGCTGGCCGAAGTTCCCGCCGCCATGAACGCCGCGCTTGCCCATGACGCGGCCATCGAGGAAATGGCCCCGGTGATCGCCAAGGCGCGTGACGTCCTCTACATGGGGCGCGGTCCGGACTATCCGCTGGCGCTGGAAGGCGCGCTGAAGCTGAAGGAAATCAGCTATATCCATGCCGAAGGCTATGCGGCGGGCGAGCTGAAGCACGGCCCAATCGCCCTGATCGACGAGAATGTGCCGGTGATCGTCATGGCACCTTCCGGCCCGCTGTTTGAAAAGACCGTGTCGAACATGCAGGAGGTGCAGGCGCGCGGCGGCCAGGTGGTGCTGATCTCGGACCCGGAGGGGCTTCGCGCCGCCGCCGAAGACTGTCTCGCCACCATCGAAATGCCGCATGTGGACGCATTCATCGCGCCGATGGTCTATGCTATCCCGGTTCAGCTTCTCGCCTATCATGTCGCCGTCGCAAAAGGCACGGACGTGGACCAGCCACGCAATCTGGCGAAGAGCGTTACCGTGGAGTGACCCTTATGTTTATCGCCATGAACCGCTTTCAGGTGCTGCCGGGCGAGGAAAAGGCCTTCGAGAATGTCTGGCTTTCCCGCGACACCTTTCTGGAAGGCGTGCCGGGCTTCGTCGAGTTCCACCTGTTGCGGGGGCCAAGCGCCGACGACCACACGCTCTATTCGTCGCATACCATTTGGCGCTCGCGCGAGGACTTCGAAGAGTGGACCCGTTCCGATGCCTTCCGTCAGGCCCATCGCAATGCGGGCGACAACAAGCCGCTCTATCTGGGGCACCCCCGTTTTGAAGGCTTCGAGGTGATCCAGACCGTCAAGTCCGGCGCGTGACGACGCCCGACTGGCTGGCGGCGGGGCAGCGGCATGTCTGGCTGCCCTATACGCAGATGAAGACTGCCGGGGCGCAATTGCCCGTGGTATCTGCCAGCGGATCGCGGCTGAAACTGGCCGACGGGCGCGAGCTGGTGGACGGCATCGCGAGCTGGTGGACTGCGGCGCACGGCTATCGCCATCCCCATATCGAAACGACCGTCGAACGGCAGTTGAAGACCCTGCCCCATGTGATGCTGGGCGGGCTCGCGCATGAGCAGGCCTACAGGCTGGCGACACGGCTGGCGGCGCTTCTGCCGGCCGATCTCGACCATGTGTTCTTTTCCGAATCCGGCTCGGTCGCCGTCGAAATCGCGATGAAGATGGCGGTGCAATATTGGCTGAACCAGGGGGAACGGCGCACCCGCTTCCTGAGCTTTACCGGCGGCTATCATGGCGACACGCTGGCGACGATGAGCGTGTGCGACCCCGACGAGGGCATGCACGGCATGTTTCGCGGCGTGGTGCCCGATCAGTTCGTCGTCGATCTGACCCCTGACTCCGTGGATGCCGCGCTTGAGAAGCATGGCGCTGAGATTGCCGCCGTGCTGGTGGAGCCGCTGGTGCAGGGTGCGGGCGGCATGCGGTTTCACGACGCCGAGATGCTCCGCCATCTGCGGGCGGCGTGCGACCGGCACGGCGCGCTCCTCATATTCGATGAAATATTCGTCGGCTTCGGGCGGCTGGGCGAGGCTTTGTTTGCGTGCGAGGAAGCAGGCGTAACACCAGATATCATCACGCTTTCAAAGGCGTTGACCGGCGGCACGCTGCCGCTATCGGCCACCATCGCCCGCGACCGGGTGTTCGACGCATTCCTGTCCGACGATCCGGCAAAGGCGCTGATGCACGGCCCCACCTATATGGGCAATGCGCTGGCCTGCGCCGCCGCCAATGCCTCGCTCGATCTGTTCGAGCAGGAACCGCGTCTGGATCAAGCCCGCGCCATCGGGGCGCTGTTGGCGGAGCGGCTTGAGGCCGTGCGGGGCACGCCGGGAGTCGCCGATGTGCGTACCAAGGGCGCGCTCGGCGTCATAGAGCTGACGCGGATGCGCGATTCCGACTGGCTGAAGGCGCGGTTTATCGAAGAAGGCATATGGCTGCGCCCGTTCGGCAACATCATCTACACCACGCCGCCGCTCACGACCGATCTGGACGACGTTGCACGAATAGCCGACGTTATGGTGAGGGTGACGCGAGAGTAGGCCGAGAGAGTCTGATCCAGAGCCGTTCGGTTCATGTAACCAACCCCGTTAGATCGGGCGCTTCAACCGAGGAGGGCACACCGTCCGCGCCGATCGCAAGACGTGGCAGGACGATAACCGGCACGGCCGCGAACCGCGCGATCGGTTCCCGGGTCTCACCCGCATCGACCGAACTTCCCGCCGAGGTACTGAGAACGATCCCGCTCACGCTGATGCCGCGCGCATCAAGTGCTGCCAGCGCCGTCAGCGTGTGGCTGATCGCGCCCAGATAGGTGCCCGACACGAGGAGCGCGGGCAAGGCGAGCGCCGCCATCCAGTCAAGCACGGTGTGGCAGTCGTCAAGCGGCACCATCGCACCCCCGACGCCCTCGATCAGCAGCGGCCCGGCCGCCGCCGCCAACCTATCGCGGCAATGATCGACAAGATCATCGAAAGGCACCGTCCGCCCCTCCCTCGCCGCCGCCATGTCGGGCGAGAGCGGGGCGCGGAAGCGCCACGGCGAGATGCGATCAAGCGCGGTCGCTGTCACCGGCAGGTCCAGTGCGCTGAGCAACACGCCTGCGTCGCTGGTTGCGGGCGTCGCCGGATCAAAACCGCTCAGCACGGGCTTCAGCACATCCGGTGTCTGGCCCCTCGCCCTCAACTGGCGCGCAAGCAGGGCGGTGACTACGGTCTTGCCGATGTCGGTTCCGCTTGCGGTGATAAACAGCCCTGCCATCGGCACGGCTTACGCCAGCTTGCGGAAGGTGCAAACCGCAACATGATAGGTTGCGGCGGCCCCCGAATCCTCGAACACGCGCATCACGCGGCGGAGCGCGCCCGGCGACAGGGGTGCGGCCCCACCCTTCGGCACATGCGCGCCAAGCCCCCGCAAATGCCCCAGAAAGGCCTTTGCATCGGCAAAGCGCGGCTGAATTCGAAAGTCGAAGATGTCCGCCTCATGTCCGCCCGGCGCCATTGCGCGAAGCGACGCAACGGACGGATATGCGGGCACGGCTTCCTTCAGCCCCCAGATGCGATGCGCCGCACGCCACTCGTCAAAGCTTCCTTCCGCCAGGGTGGTGAACGCCAGATGGCCGCCCGGTGCAATCAGGCCGCACAGCGTCGCCACCGCGCCTTCAAGATCATGGAACCACTGAAAGGCGAGACTTGAGCAGACAAGGTCGAAACGCACGTCCGGGGCAAAGCAGGGGCGCTCGCCGTCCATCGCGACATAGCGGAAATGACCGCGCGCCCCCCCCAGCCCTTCCCGACAGCGTGCGGCCATGACGGGCGATAGATCGCTTACCACCCAATCGCCGGACAGCCCCTCCTCCACCAGCGCGGAGGTAAGCAGTCCGGTGCCGCAGCCGATCTCAAGCAATCTCGGATCACGCCGCACCGGCAGTCCCGCGATATGGGCGGCAAGACCCTGCGCCACTTCGCGCTGGACATGCGCCTCGTCGTCATAGCGCAGCGCGGCTCCAAACGCGCCGCCGATCAGCCGCTTGTTCATGACACCAGACCCGGGAGCCGCTGCGCAAAGGCGCGCACATGCTCCGCGCACCACTCGGGCGCGGTGAGCGGCAGAAGATGCCCATGACCTGAAAGCGCGTGGCGCTTCACATGACGACTGCCGGAGAACACGGCTTCACGCATGGCGGGCGGCAATATCGCGTCTTCATTCCCGTGAAGCACCAGAACCGGGCAATGCAGCCGCCGCGCGGCTTCGCGGGCGTCGGTATCGCGCAGCACCTCAAGTTCCTGCAACAGCCGCTCCGTCTGCAACGTGGCCGTGACCGGTCTCTCCGCCCCGCAGCGTTCGCGGAAATCCACCAGAACCTGCGCGGGGCGCTCACGAAAGCGCGCGATCATCCGTTCCACCATCCGGCGCGGCACGGCCGTGGGATCGCCCGGTTCGCCAGCGAATCTGTCGAAGCCGTTGATGGCGACCAGCCCAGCGCAATTCGGCGGAAGCGCCTTCAGCCAGAGAAGCGCGGCAAGCGAATGACCGACCGCAACGAACGGCCGCCCATCATCGCCGAATTCCCTTAGCTCCCCAAAATAGCCTAGGTCGGATGCGTCGCCGCCCAGCGTCGCGCGCATCGCGTCCCACAGCGCGGCATCGAAGCCCCAGCCATGCACGAAGCGAAACATCAGCGCGCCGCCAGGCGAACGACAGTTTCCACCATCTGCGCCACGTCATCGTCTGAATGGGCGGCGCTCAGCGTGAAGCGGATTCGCGCCGTGCCTTTCGGCACCGTTGGCGGGCGGATTGCGCTTGCCAATATCCCCGCGTCCTCCAGCGCCGCGCTGAGAGCCAGCGTCGCTTCGCTCTCCCCAATGATCGCCGGAACGATCTGGGTCGACGACAGGCCGGTATCGATCCCGGCGGTGCGAAAGCGACCGCGCACCATGTCGGCCATCTCTGAAAGCCGCGACCGCTCGCGGTCCATATCCGGTATCAGGTCCAGCGCGGCGTCGATCGCGCCCAGCACGGATGGCGGCGGCGCGGTGGAATAGATGAAGCCGCCACAGGCGTTCACCAGATAGTCGCACAGCACCCGCGAGCCCGCGACATAAGCGCCAAAGCTGCCAAGCCCCTTGCTGAACGTTCCCATGGAGAGATCGACCTCTCCGGGATGCAGGCCGGACAGGCCCATGCCGCGCGGCCCGAGCACGCCTGTCGCATGCGCCTCGTCCAGATAGAGAAAGGCGTCATGACGTCGCGCGATCTGGCCGAGACGGGCGACGTCCGCCTGGTCGCCATCCATGCTGAACACGCCTTCGGTGATGATGAAGCGCCGGCCCGGCTCACCCGCGCGCGCGGCAAGCAGCTCTTCAAGATGGTCATAGTCGTTATGGCGGAAGCGGACCTGCCTCACCCCCGCCGCAGCGCAACCATGGTGCAGGCTGGCGTGGATCAGCCGGTCGGTGAAGACCGTCGCGGGCTGAACGCAGCCACTGAACAGCGCGGGCAGGATGCTGGCGTTCGCCTGCCAGCCCGAGGCGAAGATCAGGGCCGCCTCCGTACCCTTCAGCCCGGCCAGCCTTTCTTCGACCGCACTGTGGATGGAGCGCGTTCCGTTGACAAGGCGGGACGCGCCGCTGCCTGCGCCCCAGCGCGCGGCCCATTCCCCCGCCCTTTCCTTCAGGAGCGGATGGTGGCTGAGCCCCAGATAATCATTGCCGGAAAAATCGGTGAGGAGCCGCCCTTCCCGCCGCATGCGGGCAGCGCCCTCGGGGTCTGCCGTCTTGAGGACACGCCTGTTCCCCACTGCGGCCGCAGCGTCCAGAACGGTTGCAAAATCGGCGTCAAACCTCGACATAGCGCCTCTCCCTAGGCCGCACGCCACGGCTTCGCAATCAGGAGTATGCCATGTCGATCACCGTCAGCGGCGGCTGCCATTGCGGCCTCGTCCATTTCGAGGCCGATCTTCCCTCGGCAGATGTCGAAGTGCTGGACTGCAACTGCTCGGTCTGCGCGATGACGGGCTATCTGCACCTGATCGTGCCCGAAAGCGCCTTCCGGCTGACGGATGGCAAGTCGGAGACGACGAGCTATCGCTTCGGCAGCGGCAAGGCCAGACACATCTTCTGCGCGACATGCGGGATAAAGAGCTTTTACCGGCCCCGTTCCCACCCCCAGGGCATCAGCGTCAATCTGCGTTGCCTGGACCCGGATCACGGGCTGAACGTGACCGTGCGGTCATTCGACGGACGTGATTGGGAAAATGCGAAAGCCACGCTCGATCAGTCTCAACGATAATGTCCGTTTGATGTATGTGCGTTGCCCGGCTAGGCCCGGGGGCATACGCCGCAAAAAGGTTTATGGAGCGCACCGATGACCAGAAGCTATGACTATGACCTGTTCGTCATCGGCGCCGGATCGGGCGGCGTGCGGGCGGCGCGGGTCGCGGCAGCACATGGCGCGCGGGTCGCGGTGGCGGAAGAGCATAAGGTCGGCGGCACCTGCGTGATCCGCGGCTGCGTCCCGAAGAAGCTGCTGGTCTATGGCGCGCATTTTGCCGAGGATCTGGAGGACGCACGCCGGTTCGGCTGGGAAATCGAAGGCGCGACGTTCAACTGGGGTACGCTTCGCGACAATGTGCTGGCCGAGGTGGAGCGGCTGAACGGCCTCTACACCCAGACGCTCCAGAATCATTCGGTGGAGATCATTCACGACCGCGCCGTGGTGACGGGCCCGAACATGGTCAGCGTGGGCGGCCGGGAAGTGAGCGCGGGCAAGATCCTGATCGCAGTCGGCGCGCGGCCGCAGGTGCCCGACTGCCCCGGCAATGAACTGGGGATCACGTCGAACGACGCCTTTCATCTTGAAAAGCTGCCGAAGCGCATCGTCATCGCCGGGGGTGGCTATATCGCCAACGAGTTCGCCGGAATCTTCAACGAATTCGGGGCGGACGTCACCATCGTCAACCGTTCCGACCAGATTCTGCGCGGCTATGACGAGCAGATCCGCGACCGGCTGCTGCAGATTTCAATGACCAAGGGCATCCAGTTCCGCTTCAACGCGCCGTTCAGGAAGGTCGAGAAGAAAGCGAATGGGTCTTTGAGCGTCCATCTCGGCGGCGGCGATCCGGTGGATTGCGACATATTGATGTTCGCCACGGGCCGCGTCCCCAATACGGACGGGCTCGGGCTTGAAGCGGCGGGCGTGGAGTTGAACGCCGATGGCGCGGTGAAGGTCGACGAGCACAGCCAGTCCACCTGTCCCTCCATCTATGCGGTGGGCGACGTCACCAACCGGGTCCAGCTTACCCCAGTGGCGATTCGCGAAGGCCAGGCATTTGCCGACACTGTCTTTGGCGGAAAGCCGTCGACGGTCAGCTATGACTGCATTCCTTCGGCCGTTTTCAGCCATCCGCCGCTTGGCGGCGTCGGTATGACCGAGGCCGAGGCCCGCAACCGGCTTGGCGCAGTGAAAGTCTACACATCCGATTTTCGACCGATGAAGAATGTGCTCGCCGAACGGAACGAGCGGGCGCTCTACAAGCTGGTGGTGGACGATACGACCCAGCGCGTGGTGGGCGCGCATCTGATCGGCCCCGACGCTCCCGAAATCCTGCAGATGGTGGCCGTTGCAGTGAAGGCGCGGCTCACCAAGGCGCAGTTCGACGATTGCGTGGCCATCCACCCGACGATGGCCGAGGAACTGGTGCTGCTGAAATAGCATTAATCCGTGCCGCTCATTGAGCCTGCGCCGCGACGCTGCTAGGCAGGCCGCGATATGGCAAGCGCCCCCAAAGCTGATCGCATAGAAACCTCCTCTCCGGCGGCGACGGAGCCGCCGCGCAAGCTTTCAAAGCTGGCGCTGCTTTGGGGTTTCGTGCGCCATTATCCGGGAAAGCTCATCGGGGCATTGATTGCCCTGGTGGTGGCCGCGACCGCCACTCTCGCCATCCCGCGCGGCTTCATGCTTGTGATCGACAAGGGTTTTGCCGGGGCCGGGGGAACGGGCGACATCGCGCCCTATTTCTACGGCCTGCTGGCAGTAGTGGGCGTGCTCGCGGTGGCGACGGCCTGCCGCTTCTATTTCGTGTCATGGCTTGGCGAGCGCGTGGTCGCGGACATCCGGCTGTCCGTACACAATCATCTGCTGACGCTTGCCCCCGGCTTCTTTGAAGAAAACCGGCCGTCGGAAATCGCTTCGCGTCTGACGGCTGACACTTCCGTCATCGAGCAGGTGGTCGGAAGCACCGCATCCATCGCGCTGCGTAACATCGTGATGGGCGTTGGCGGGATCATCTATCTGTTCACCCTTTCCCCTAAGCTTGCGGGCATGCTGCTGCTGGGCATTCCGCTCGTTATCGGTCCTATCGTGCTGCTTGGCCGACGGGTCCGGAGCTTTTCGCGCGCGAGTCAGGACCGGATCGCCGATCTGGGCGCGCTCATCTCCGAGACGCTTGGCGCGATGAAGATCGTCCAGGCCTTCACCCAGGAAGGCCGCGAGGCCGAACGCTTCGGAAGCGCCGTCGAACGGGCGTTCGGCACCGCACGCATGCGCGTCGCCATCCGGGCGGTGATGACGGCGATCGTTATCGGCCTGATCTTCGGGGCGATCGTTCTTGTCCTGTGGGAGGGCGCGCGCGATGTGGCGGCAGGCAGGCTATCGGGCGGGGCCATCGCAGCCTTTGTGCTGACCGGTGGTCTGGTTGCGGGCGCTTTTGGCGCGCTGACAGAGGTTTACGGCGATCTTTTGAGAGGCGCGGGCGCGGCAGGCCGCCTTGCCGAGTTGCTCGAGGCGGTCCCGGAAATCAAGGCGCCCGCCCATCCGGTAAAACTGCCGGAGCCCCCGCAGGGCCGGGTCAGCTTTGATCAGGTGACGTTCTTCTACCCGACCCGGCCTGATCTCGCCGCACTTGTCGATTTCTCGCTTGAGGTCGTACCCGGCGAAACGGTCGCGATCGTGGGGCCTTCCGGGGCGGGCAAGACCACCCTCTTCCAGCTCGTGCAGCGTTTCTACGATCCGCAGCAGGGCGTGGTGAAGGTCGACGGCACACCGCTGCCAAAGGTAGACCCGGCGGCCCTGCGGGCGCGCATCGCGGTTGTCCCGCAGGAGAGCGTCATTTTCGCCGCCTCCGCGCGTGACAATCTGCGCTACGGACGCTGGGACGCACGTGAGGACGAGCTATGGGCGGCGGCGGAAACGGCGAATGCTGCCGATTTTCTGAAGGCGCTGCCGGATGGGCTCGACACCTTCATGGGCGAAGGCGGCGCTCGCCTGTCGGGCGGCCAGCGCCAGCGGCTGTCGATCGCAAGGGCAGTATTGCGCAATGCGCCGGTGCTGCTGCTGGATGAGGCGACATCCGCGCTCGACGCCGAATCCGAAAAGCTGGTGCAGGACGCGCTTGAACGGCTGATGCAGGATCGGACGACGCTAGTAATTGCGCACAGGCTGGCGACCGTTCGGAACGCGGACAGGATCATCGTCATGGATCAGGGGCGGATCGTGGATCAGGGCAGGCATGACCAACTCATCGCGCGCGACGGTCTCTATGCCCGGCTGGCCCGTCTGCAATTCGACGCAGCGGCCGCCTGAAGCTGGAAGCTGGACCGTCGGCAGCTTTTCGCGGGGGAACGACCTATCTCAGCCGTCTGACATAGAACCGGCCGTCGGAACGCTTTTCCGTCGCGAAGTTCGGAATCGCTTCCACCAGTTCCGACAATCTCGAAAAGCCGTAGTTGCGCGCATCGAAGGACGACCGGTTCGCTGCGCGTTGGCCCACCTCGTTCAGGCTGGCATAGCCCTGATCGTCCTTCTTCGACGCCTTGATCGCCGCGCCCAACAGGTCGATCAGCTCCTCGTCGATCGGGTTGGATGAATCCTTCGGAGCCGGCTGTTTCGCCGCTTCCATCAACGCCCCCACATCAATGAACCGGGTGCAGGCCTGACGGAAGGACTCCGGCGTCTTTCCCGTGCCGAACCCATATACGGGCAGTCCGTCCTGACGAATGCGCATGGCGAGCGGCATGAAATCGCTGTCGCTGGTCATCAGGCCAAACCCTTGGACACGCCCGCGGAACAGCAGATCCATCGCGTCGATCGTCATTTTCATGTCGGTCGCGTTCTTGCCCTTGGTCAGGTCGAACTGCTGCTGCGGTTCGATGGCGTGGCGATGGATCATATGCACCCACCCCTTGAGCGCGGGCTTGCTCCAGTTGCCATAGGCCCTGCGGACATTGACCGTCCCCAGTTCAGCCAGGACGGTCAGCACCTCGTCGAGGCTGGCGGCGGAGGAATTGTCGGCGTCGATCAGCAGCGCGATATTGGGCACTGCACCATTTGCCGCGGATGGTGCCATGTGAACCTCCCCTCAAGCCGGAAATGAAAAAGGCGGGCCCGACCGGACCCGCCTTTCTGCTGTCTCACTTCGCCAGGATCAATCGGCGTAATAACGCTCGTTGCCGACAAAGCCCATCTTGGTGACCTGGCTCTGCTTTGCGACCGCCAGCACCTGATCGACCAGCGCATAGCGCGCATTCGGATCGGGCTCGAGGTGCAGTTCAGGCTCAGGGTCCATCTGCGTGGTCTGGCGCAGATAGCTTTTCAGCGTCGCCGGGTCCACGGCCGTGCCGTTCCAGTAGATGGTGTTCGCCTGGTCGATCCGCACCACATTCTTGATCGGATCGATCGGCGGCGGATTGTCCTGGGGCGTGCTCTGCGGAAGGTCCAGCTTCACCGCGTGCGTCTGCACGGGAATGGTGATGATGAACATGATCAGGAGCACCAGCATCACGTCGATAAGCGGCGTGGTGTTGATGTCCATCATCGGTTCGTCGTCGCCACCCCCACCAACTGACATTGCCATAAAATAAACTCCTCAAGCGGGGGTGTTACAGACGAGCCGATCTGTAGCCGGCGGGCGGTTCGGAGATGAAGCCGACCTTCACGAACCCGGCGCGCTGCATGGTGTAGATCACACCGCCGATGCACCGGTAACTCGCATTCGCGTCGCCGCGGATATGCACCTCGGGCAGTTCCGTAACGCTACCGGTCATCGCTTCCTGGCGCTCGATTTCGGCCCGCAAGGCGCCGACGCCGCGATCCAGCAAGGTTTTCTTGTCAGGCACCCGCTGAACACCCCAGTAAGTCTCGCATTGCCCGTTCACTTCACGCACCGACAAAGCCACATTCTCCGGCTTCGTGGTGGTCGGCTCGTTCACGACCTGAGGCAGTTGCAGCGGCACCGTCTGGATAACGACGGGAACGGTAATCAGAAAGATGATGAGCAGAACCAACATGACGTCGACCAGCGGCGTCGTGTTGATGTCCGACATGGGGCGATCGTCTTCGCCATCACCTGAGCCAACACTCATGGCCATGGTTTCAGGTTCCTACTCTATACTTTTCGCCGGGGTATCCGGCATTCATATGGCCGGATACCAGGACGCGGCGACCAGCTTGGCTGCCGCGTCCATTCCGACAATCAGGCGCGCGGCGACGCAGTTGCCGTCGCGGCCGGCGTCTTGGGTGCTGCCGCTGCGGGCTTGCCGACGCTCACCGGACGAACCGCACCACCCGACATCATGTAACCATAAAGGTCGGACGAGAAGGCACCCAGCTGCTCGGCAATCGCCTTGTTGCGACGCATCACCCAGTTGTAGCCGAGCACCGCCGGAACGGCAACGGCGAGACCGAGAGCGGTCATGATGAGCGCCTCACCGACCGGACCGGCGACCGCGTCGATCGACGCCTGACCGGCGGAACCGATCTTGATGAGCGCGCGGTAGATGCCGACGACGGTGCCGAACAGGCCGATGAACGGCGCGGTCGAGCCCACGGTGGCGAGGAACGCCAGACCGGTCGACAGCTTGGAGTTGATCGAAGCCTGGCTGCGGGCCAGCGAGCTGTGCATCCACTCGTGCTGATCGATCGGATCGGTCAGCTTGCTGTGCTGTTCGGCGGCGACGAGGCCGTCGTCGACGATCTGGCGATAGGCGCTGTTCTTCTCGAGCTTTCCAGCGCCGTCCTTCAGGCTCGGCGCGCCCCAGAAGGTGCGGCGGGCCGCTTTGCCCTGATTGAAGATCTTCTGCTGCTCGAACACCTTCGTAAACATGATGTACCAGGACACCACGGACATGAAGACGAGGATGAGGAAGGTGGCCCATGCAATCGTGCCGCCCTGCTCAAGGGCCGCCATCAAGCCATAGGGATTCGAATTACCGGCGTGTTCCATTCTGATTACCTCTCAAATCACAAAATAAGAAAGCCGGCTGCCCGCTTCCTTCGGCGGGCAACCGGTCACATCCCTCAATCTGGTATTTGCCAGCGAATCCGGTCGTTATAGGTCGCCGGAATCGCATTGCCTTCCGTATCCTTCGCTGGCGTGAACCGGCCGCGGCGCGAATAGAGCCGGCAGGTGGCATCATCCAGAGTGGACGATCCGCTGGACTGGGTCACGGTGCAGGATTCGACCCGACCGTCCGCATTGACCTGGACCCGGATGCCCGTCGTTCCTTCTTCTCCGGCACGCTGTGCGGAGCCAGGATAGTCGTCAGTCGTGATCCATTCCGCGCGCCGGCCCCGGGGGCTGGGTGGAGAAGCCTGACTCGGCCGCTGCACTACAGGCGGAGGCGGCGGAGCGGAAATAACCGGCGGCCTGGGCACCGCAACCACCACGGGGGGCGGCGGAGCGGCGGTCTGCACAACAACTTCCGGCGGCGGCGCAACGGGCGGCGGCGCAGCTTCAGGCTCTGGCGGCGGAGGTGGGGGTTCCTCCTCCGGCGGCTTCGCCTCTTGGACGTCGAATGTCTCGAGCACGGTCGGCACTTGCTTGATGACGTTATAGGCCAGGCCGGTAACAAAGGCATAACCCAAAGCGGCATGAAGAAGCGCGACGATGCCAATCGACACGATTCGACGGGTGCTCATCTGCTGATCAGCGTAAGCCATTAACCCGCGACACTCCCTCCAAATCATGACGCTCGCTGGAGAGATTGACCCTCTCCATGCAAGCTGACGCCCGCTTGATCGGACACGTTAACAAATAGGCGTGAGCCTCCGAAGGCCGGTTCATTACCTTCAGCAAACACGCCGGGCAACCGCTTTATCTCATGTGTCGACGAACTTTGACAACATTGCCGCCGCACGAGAAGCTAGGAGCCTTCGTATCGAATCTACCGGACCGGTCAGGTGAGGGAAGTTGAAAATATGACAAGGTTGTTGGGCTGGTCAGCACTGTCCGCCGCCATTGCAGCGCTGGCGCTGCAGCCGCTGGAGCCCGCCCATGCGGCGAACAAAGCCTCTTCTTTACAAACGGTTAATGGCTATGCGGATCTGGCCGACCTGGCCCTGGGTGCCCCCATGGTGGTGGAAGCGGAGATCAGGAAAACCTACCGTATCAAGGCGAAGGAATCGCCCGGCATTCCGGCCGGACATGGCCGCTATCTGGTCACGGCGGAGGTCGTCCGGCTCATTTCGGGACGAGACGCCCTTCCCTCCCGCATCAATTATCTCGTCGACGTTCCGTTCGATTCGCGCGGCAAATTGCCGAAGCTAAAGAACGAACTGGCGCTGCTGTTCCTGAAACGGGGGCAGTCGCCCGGCCAAATGGTGCTTACCGGACCCCACAGCCAGATCGCCCGGACGGAGGAAGCCGCACGCACGATCCGCGCGATTCTGACCGAGGCCAACGCAAACCCCCGCAGGTTCAAGATCACCGACGTCGGGGACGCCTTTCATGTGCCCGGCACGATACCCGGCGAATCCGAAACCCAGATATTCCTACGCACATCCGATCAGCGCCCGGTCTCGCTTTCAGTGCTGCGCCGTCCGGGCGAAGCGCCCAAATGGTCGGTCTCGCTCGACGAGATGGTCGACGAATCGTCCGCACCGGCGGGACGCGACACGCTGCTCTGGTATCGGCTGGCCTGTTTCCTGCCGGGGCAATTGCCCCAATCGTCGGTCGAAAACGCCTCTCCAGACGAAGCCGAGGCGATCCGCGCCGACTATCGTTTCATTCTGGAACAGCTCGGTCCCTGTGCGCGCCAGATCAAACCGTGATCGCGCCTAGAAGGAAGCCAGTTCGACACCGACCGAGCGACAATCAGGATATACGTCGGGCTTGCGTGTCGAAACCTTGAGCGCAACCACGCCCTTGCGCGCGGCGACGATGCCATAGATCTCGCGGACCAGCGTTTCCTGCAGGTTGAATCGGCGCCCGTGGACCAGATCGATCACCGTCGAACGCAGAAAATCATAGTTCCACGCCCGTTCCACGTGGTCGCTGTCGGCAAAGCTCGCCTCATCGAGCCAGACCTCGATCGTCACCAGCAGCCGCTGAGGATTGCCGATCTCGAAATCGTGAAAACCGATGTCGAGCGGCAGCTCGAAATCCTCCAGCATCATGCGCCGCGTCTTCGGCTGGAGGCCAGGCGGCACAAGGCCGTGAAGGCGAGGCTGGAATTCCGTCATCGTTTTCCCCTACTCGCCATTCAGAAATTGCACATCGCGCTGCAGTCCGAGGAAGTGCTGGCCGCCATCAAGAACGATGCTCTGCCCGGTCAGGCCGGGCGAGGCTATGATATAGCGCAACGCGCCGACCAGGTCGCCTGGCGTAATGCCCCTGCCGAGCGCATTTCTTTCGTGCATCGCCTCGAAGTTTTCGGGCGACTGGGCGCCTGAGACCAACGTCACTGCAGGCGCGATACCGCATACCCTGATCTTCCGGGGCGCAAGCACGCGCGCACTGAGTTCGGCCAGTCCCGCCAGCGCCATCTTGCTGAGCGTGTATGTGAAGAAATCCGGGTTGGGAAAGGCGAGCTTCGCATCGGCGACATTCACGATCAACCCGCCGCGCCCCTCGGGAACCGCGCGGGCAAAAGCCTGCGTCAACAACGCGGGTGCGCGGGCGTTTACATCCATGTGCGCGGACCAGTCCGCCGCGCTGAAGCCATCCAGATCGTCATAGACGAAGCGGCTGGCGTTGTTGACGAGAAGTCCCGGCGGCGGCAGTCCGTCGAGCGCGGAAAATATCCGGTCGGCGCAGTCGGTGGCTGCAAGATCGGCCGACACCACGCGCGCGTTCGCCAGTTCCGCGGCAAGCGCTTCGGCCTCCTTGACGGACTTGCTGCAATGAATGAGCACATGCCAGCCGTCCTCCGCGAGCGCCCGCGTGAACGCCTCGCCGATGCGTCTTGCGCCGCCAGTCACGATCGCTGTCCGGGGGCTGCCGAATTCCGGTGTCATGTTTCGCGCGATAGACCCGGTTGAGCGCGCAGGCAACCGCGCTTACCTGTGTGATGATGTCCAGACCGCCGATAGACCGATTTTCCGAAGAACAGACCGCCCGCGTCGTCCGTGGCAGCGACGCGCCCGACATCGAGGCGGGCGTCTCGGCGATCCGGCAGGTACTGAAAACGCTGCCCACCCGGCCCGGTGTCTACCGGATGCAGGACGTGCGCGGCGACGTGCTTTACGTCGGCAAGGCGCGCGCGCTCAAGAACCGCGTCGCCAATTATGTCCAGATCGCCCGCCTGCCGAAGCGCCTGCAGCGCATGGTGGCGCAGACGCGCAGCCTGACGATCGTCACCACGAATACCGAGGCGGAGGCGCTGCTGCTGGAGGCGCAACTCATAAAGCGCTTCCGACCAGCCTATAATGTGCTGCTGCGGGACGATAAAAGCTTTCCTTTCATATTGCTACGCGACGATCATGCCTTCCCGAGGGTGATGAAGCATCGCGGCGCGCGGCGGCACAAGGGCAGCTATTTCGGTCCGTTCGCGAGCGCGGGGGCGGTGACGCAGACACTTAATGCATTACAAAAGATATTCCTTTTAAGATCATGTACTGACAGCTTTTTCTCTAACCGGTCGCGCCCGTGCCTGCTGCACCAGATAAAGCGCTGCTCGGCCCCCTGCGTCGGACGCATATCGCAGGACGATTATGCAGAGTTGGTCGCCGACGCCGAGGCGTTCCTGTCGGGGCGATCGTCCGCCGTTCAGAGAAAGCTGGGCGAAGCGATGGAGGCGGCCTCGGCCAATCTCGATTTCGAACTCGCCGCCGTCTATCGTGACCGGCTGAAAGCGCTGACCTATATCCAGGGCGCGCAGGCGGTGAACGCGGAAGGAACCGCCGACGCGGATGTTTTCGCGCTTGCGAGCAAGGGCGGCGCAATGAGCATCCAGGGCTTCTTCATTCGCGGCGGGCAGAACTGGGGCCACCGCAGCTTCTTTCCCTCCCACACAGCGGACGTGCCCGAAGACGAGGTGCTGACCAGCTTTCTTGCCCAATTCTATGAGGAAGTCCCCCCGCCCCGGCTGGTGCTGATCGACAGGGAGCCGGAAGAGCTGGAACTGCTGACCGAGGCGCTGTCGGAACGCGCTGGCCGCAGGGTGGCCATCCGACAGCCCGTACGCGGCCCGCAGCGGCGGTTGATGGATCAGGCGCGCCGCAACGCGCAGGAAGCGCTGGACCGGCACCTCGCCGAAACCACGACGCAGGGGCGGATATTGGGCGAACTGGCCGATCTGTTCGAGCTTGAGGCCCCGCCCCGCCGCATCGAGGTGTACGACAACAGCCATATACAGGGCACGAACGCGCTTGGCGCTATGATCGTCGCCGGGCCGGAAGGCTTCATCAAGAACGCCTATCGCAAGTTCAACATAAGGCGGGCGGAGACGACGCCGGGCGATGATTTCGCAATGATGCGCGAGATTCTGGAGCGCCGCTTCGGCCGGCTGGAGACCAGCGACCCGGACCGTCGATCCGGTGACTGGCCCGATCTGGTGCTGATCGACGGCGGACGGGGGCAGTTGAACGCAGTGTGCGAAACGCTGGAGGAAATGGGCGTTCACGACGTCGCCATCGTCGGAGTCGCCAAGGGTCCGGACCGGAACGCCGGACGCGAGGTGTTTCACCTGCCGGACGGGCGGGAACTGACGCTGCCGGTCAATTCGCCGGTGCTCTTCCACCTCCAGCGCCTGCGGGACGAGGCGCATCGCTTTGCGATCGGCGCCCATCGGCAGAAGCGCGCCAAGGCCATTGTCGCCAACCCGCTCGATGACGTTCCCGGTATCGGGCCGGCCCGCAGGCGTGCCCTGCTGATGCATTTCGGCACGGCCCGCGCGGTGCGCGAGGCGGCGCTGGAAGACCTGGAGAAGGCCCCCGGAATCTCCAGGACGATGGCGCGGGCGATCCACGACCATTTTCATGTACGATAGCCGATCATGCATCTGAACACGCAGGCCATCGTCTGCGCCGTGCTTGGGCATGGGGAACATGGCGCTATTGCACGGCTGATGACGCATGAGGCCGGGCTTCTCCCCGGCTATGTGCGCGGCGGCCGGTCCAGGCGGCTGCGGCCGGTGCTGCTCCCCGGCAACATGGTTCAGGCGGAATATCGCGCCCGCGTGCCGGAGCAGCTTGCCCAGCTTTCGGTCGAGCTGGTTCACAGCCGCGCGCCCCTGCTCGCCGAGAGGTTGCCCTCCACCGCGATCGACTGGTTGACGACGCTCACCGCCGCGACATTGCCCGAAGGCCAGCCCTATCCGGCCCTCTTCAATACGCTGGAAGCCGTGCTGTCTGCCGTGGAATCGGCCAACAGCGCGCGCGGTTGGGCTCCGTCGGTCATCCGCTATGAACTGCTGCTGCTGGCCCAGCTTGGCTTTGCGCTTGACCTGAGCCATTGCGCGGGCGGCGGCGACGCTGGTGACCTCGCCTATGTCAGCCCGAAAAGCTCGATCGCCGTCAGCCGCGCGATGGGCGCGCCCTATGCGGAACGGTTGCTGCCCCTGCCCGGTTTCCTGACGGGAGGCGACGCAGCGCCGGGATGGGAGCAGATCGCCGAGGGGTTTCGCCTGACCGGATATTTCCTGGCGCGCGACATATTGACCGGCAAGCTCGCCGACATATGCGAAACGCGCGAGCGGCTGATCGAGCGGCTTGCGCGGGCAGGCTGAGCAGATGCCGCCTTCCAAGCGCGGCTTCGGGCTGCTAACCGGAAGCCGATGACCGTACGAAAACGCCGCCCCCGCATCTGCCTTGCCGCCTCGGGGGGCGGACACGTCCGCCAGATACTGGACTTGAAGCCGTTCTGGCAGGAACATGACCATTATCTGGTGACCGAACCGACCGCGCTTGGCCACAGCCTTGCGACGGAATATCCGACACGCTTTGTCGACCATTTCGCCTTCGGTCAGGCGCGGATCGCGTCACGGGCGACGCTGGCTGCATCCGGGCTCCGTAATTTCTGGGCATCGCTGCGCCACACGCTTCGCGAACGGCCGGACGTGGTGATTTCCACCGGCGCGGGCTCCGCGCTCTTCACCGCCCTGTTGGGCCGTCTGACCGGCGCCCGGTTCGTGCTGATCGAATCCTTTGCGCGGGTGCGCGGCCCCTCGCTTTTCGGCCGGATGGCACACCGCTTCGCAACCAAGGTCATCGTCCAGTCGGAGGCGCTGAAGAGCAGATGGCCCCATGCCGAAGTCTGCGATCCGCTCAAGGTGCTGGGCGCTGGCAGGCCGGAGAAGGAGCCGCTCGTCTTTGTCACCGTGGGTACGGTGATGCCGTTCGACCGGCTGGTGAAGGGCGTCGAATCCCTCCAGAAGCAGGGTCTGCTGCCGGAGCGGGTGATCGCGCAGGTCGGCGACGGCGGCTATCGCGCCGAGGGTTGGGAAGTGCATGAGCGCCTGCCGTTCGACGAAGTCCGGGCAATATTGGACAAGGCGGACATCGTCTTCTGCCATGGCGGCACCGGCTCGCTCGTCACCGGCTGCCAGGCCGGATGCCGCGTGATCGCGATTCCCCGCGACCCGGAGCGCAACGAGCACTATGACAATCATCAGGAAGAGATTGTCACCGCCTTTGCCGAACGGGGGCTGATCCAGACCGTGCGCGAGACGGACGATCTTCCCGCCGCGCTTGCCGCCGGCCGCACGACGGAGCCGGTGCGCGCCACGACCGAGCCTGAAAAACTGATCTTCCGCCTGCGCCAGCTGATGGCCGAATGGTTTCCGGACAGCGAGAGCAAATGACCAACGACCTTGCCGACCCCTTTGACCGGATTGTCGAAAGCCCGTTCGACGAGGCGCTGTCGCAGCGCTATCTCGTCTATGCGCTTTCCACCATCACGGCACGCTCGCTTCCCGATGTGCGGGATGGGCTGAAGCCGGTCCACCGCCGCCTGTTATGGGCCATGCGCCTTTTGAAGCTGGACCCGGCCAGCGGATACAAGAAATGCGCCCGCGTGGTGGGCGACGTCATCGGCAAATATCATCCACATGGCGACCAGTCCGTCTATGACGCCATGGTCCGCCTCGCGCAGAGCTTTTCGCTTCGCTATCCGCTGGTCGACGGCCAGGGCAATTTCGGCAACATCGACGGCGATAACGCGGCCGCGATGCGCTATACCGAGGCACGGCTGACGGCCGCCGCCGGCGCGCTGATGGATGGGCTGGACGAAGGCACCGTTCCCTTCCGCCCCACCTATAACGGCGAGGATGAGGAGCCGGAGGTCTTTCCCGGCCTTTTCCCCAATCTGCTGGCCAATGGCGCAAGCGGGATCGCGGTGGGCATGGCGACGTCCATCCCGCCCCATAATGTCGCCGAGCTGATCGACGCCGCGATGATTCTCATCGGCAATCCGGAAGCCACTGTCGAGGAACTGATGGGACCGGTGCAGGGCCCGGATTTCCCGACCGGCGGAATCATCGTCGAAAGCCCACGCAGCATCCGCGAGGCCTATACGACCGGGCGCGGATCGATGCGCGTGCGGGCGCGCTGGCATGTCGAGGATCAGGGGCGCGGCACTTATGTGATCGTCGTCACCGAAATCCCCTATCAAGTGCAGAAATCGAAGCTGGTCGAACAGATCGCGGGGCTCATCAACGACAGGAAGCTGCCGATCCTCGCCGATGTGCGCGATGAAAGCGACGCAGAGCTTCGGCTGGTGCTGGAACCGCGCGCGCGGACGGTGGAAGCCGAAGTGCTGATGGAAAGCCTGTTCAAGCTGACCGAGCTGGAGACCCGCTTCGGCCTGAACCTGAACGTATTGGACAAGGACCGCACGCCGCGCGTGATGAGCCTTGCAGACGCGCTCAACGCCTATGTCGCGCATCAGATCGAGGTTCTGGTCCGCCGGTCGGAACACCGGCTGGCCAAGATCGAGGACCGGCTGGAGCTGCTCGCCGGTTATCTGATCGCCTATCTGAACCTGGACGAGGTGATCCGCATCATCCGCGAGGAGGATGAGCCGAAGGCCGTATTGATCAGGGCTTTCGAGCTTTCCGACCGGCAGGCGGAGGCCATTCTCAACATGCGGCTGCGCTCGCTGCGCAAGCTGGAGGAAATGGAGATCCGCCGCGAGGAAAAGGAGCTGAAGGCTGAACGCAAGGAGTTGAAGGCGCTGATCGCCTCGCCCGAACTTCAGCGCGCCAGGCTGCGCGACGATCTGACGAAGATGCGCGCGCTCTACGGCCCCGAGACGGAGCTGGGTAAACGGCGGACGAGCTTTGCCGAGGCCGGGCCTGCCCGCGAAATCCCGCTTGAGGCGATGATCGAGAAAGAGCCGATCACGGTTATCCTGTCCGCCAAGGGCTGGGTCCGGGCGATGAAGGGGCATATCGATCTTGGTTCGGCCGATGCGGTCAAGTTCAAGGAGGGCGACGGCCCGGCATTCGCCTTTCACGCGCAGACCACCGACAAGCTGCTGCTTGCGACCGACAGCGGCCGTTTCCACACGCTGGCTGCCGACAAGCTTCCCGGTGGCCGGGGATTCGGTGAGCCGGTGAGGCTGCTGGCCGACATAGAGACGGAAGCCCAGATCGTGAGTTTCGCGCCGTGGCGGGCGGGCGAACAGTTCATCCTCGCCGCATCGGACGGCCGTGGATTCATTGCAAAAAGCGACGATCTTCTCGCGGAAACGCGAAAGGGCCGACAAGTGGTGACGCCACGCTCCGGCGCGCGGCTGAAGGTGTCCCGGCCATTGCCCGCCGACGCCGATTATCTCGCCGTCGCCGGCGACAACCGCAAGCTCGTGATCTTCCCCCTGTCCGAAATCCCGGTGATGAGCCGGGGACAGGGGGTCATGCTTCAGCGCTATCGTGACGGCGGCCTCAGCGACGCCAAAGGGTTCCGGCTTGCGGACGGACTTTCATGGACCATGGGGGGCGAGACCGGACGCACCCGCACGGAGACCGATCTTCTGCCCTGGCGCGCCGCGCGCGGGGCCGCGGGACGCATGCCGCCCAACGGATTTCCGCGCGACAACCGCTTTGGATGACGTCATGGTGAAAAAACACCAAGCCCATTCAGGTGTTTACCAAAAGTTCACGAGACCCGCATAGGCAAAGAACACTGCTGTAAGTTTCAGCAGGGCCAGCTAGGGGTCTCGTACAATGGATCATCGGAAGGCAGCGCAAACGCCTGTCACTTCCGTGCGGGTCCGCGAAACCCTTCGCCATATCGCGCCCAGCCGCGTCGCGCTTCCGCTTGTGGCCGACCCCCAGATGATACTCAACGCCCTGCCCCTGGGCGTGGTGATCGCCCAGCCTGCGGCCGACGGCAGGTGGATCGTGGCGGCGTCCAACCAGCTGTTTGATCGCTGGTCCTCGCTGGAAGAGGCAAGTGCGCTCGGTTTGCCGCTGGAAATGATCGCCTTTCTTGAACAAGGCGATTTCCTGAAGCTCTTCACCCGCTTTGCCGAAGATGACGGAAGCCAAGTCGCGGACTATCGCTGGTCTGTCGATGAATCGCCGCGCGCCCGCCATTTCGCGATCCGCTTCGTTCGCATGGCCGACCGGGGTCGCATCCAGATCACCCTGCGCGACTGCACCACCGAAGTGGAAACCGAGCATGGCCTGCGCAACGAGATGCTGCGCGACGCGCTGACCGGCCTTCCCAATCGAATCGCCTTTTCCGAAAGGCTCGACGGGCCTGAGGCGGACGGGCAGGCGATGCTGGAAACCGCGATACTTGTGGCGGATCTCGACCGTTTCTCCCGCATCAACGACAGCCTCGGTCATCTGGCCGGCGACGAGCTGCTTGCGACCATCGCCCGCCGTCTGTTGTCGGCCATGCGCGAAGGCGATGTGCTTGCCCGTATCGGCGGCGATGTGTTCGGCGTCATCGTGCGCCTGACCGATGGTCCCGGCGACGCGCTGAACGTCGCCAGCCTTATCCAGGAAGCGCTCTCCCATCCATTCCGTGTCAACGGACGCGAACTGATCGTCCGCGCCACAATCGGCATCGCGACGCCTCATGCGGACGGCGTCAGCAGCGAGGAACTGATCGGCAACGCCGAATTCGCCGTCACCCGTGCAAAGCGTCAGGGGCGGCGGGTGGAAATCTATCATCCGGCGGACGCCACGGCCGCGCGGCGACGCTTCACGCTTGAGACCGAATTGCGGCAGGCGATCGAGCGGGACGAACTGACCCTCTCCTACCAGCCGATGATCGAACTGAAGACCGGGCGCATCCGCGCGGTGGAGGCGCTGGCGCGGTGGAACCACCCCGAACGCGGTCCGATCTCCCCTTCGGAGTTCATTCCGCTGGCCGAGGAAACCGGCCTTATCCTCCCGCTGGGTCGCTGGGCGCTGAACACAGCCTGCCAGCAGCTGGCCGAATGGCACCGCACCATCAGCGCTGCCAGCCGAATCCAGATGAGCGTCAACGTATCGGGCATTCAGCTTGCGCGCGACGATGTGGTGGAAGCGGTGCGCGAGGCGCTGGCCGGCTCCGGCCTGCCGGGCGAGCATCTCAAGATCGAGCTGACGGAAAGCGCGATCATCGACAATCCGGAACGCACGAAGCGTGTGCTCGAAGCCCTGAAGGGCCTTGATGCGCAGATCGCGATGGACGATTTCGGCACGGGCTATTCCTCGCTCGCCTATCTTCAGCGGCTTCCGATCGATGTCCTGAAGGTGGACCACAGCTTCGTGAAGGGCATGCTTGAGGAAGAGGACAGCTTCGAGATCGTGAACGCGATCATCTCCCTTGCGCGGTCGCTGATGATGGATACCGTGGCCGAGGGGATCGAGCGGCCCGAACAGGCCGCCCGCTTGCGTACCATGGGCTGCGTCTATGGCCAGGGCTATCTCTATGCCCGCCCGCTCAGTGCCGCGGATTTCCCTGCGTATCTGGAGAATTGCTAGGCTTTTCGGCCGCCGACTGGCCCAGGCGCTTCGCGACGATCGCTTCGATGGCCGAGGATCTCGGCGGAAAGCCCGCCGTCACCCAGTCATCCTCTATCGCCTTCAGAAGCGCGCTCACCTGCGGTCCTTTCTCCACGCCGCGCGCCACCAAATCGCCGCCCGTCACAGCCAGCCTCGGGCGTTCCCAGCCTTGTAGCTTTTGAACCGAAGCGGGCGGAGCGCCAGCCAGCAACAGGCGATCCACCGCTTCCTCCAGACCCAGCCGATAGGCGAGCACCGCCGGTTCGCTGGCCACCTCAGCAGACGTCCTGCCTGCGGCCGTCACCAGTCGCTTGCGTTCGGCGTTGGACAATCTCAACCTGCGCGCCACGTCCGCCGCAAGTTCAGGATCGGGCGGGAACAGGGCCGCCAGCCTTCTTATCGATGAGGCGGCCTGCCCCGCCTTCCGCTCCGCCTCGACCGTCGCCGCCAGCCGCGCAACCGATCCCGGGCCGATTTCAGGGAGAACGGGGCTGAAGATACCATGATCCACCATCAGCCGCACGGTGGGCGCAGGGTCTGTCACGGCGAGAAGCTTCAGCAGTTCTTCCCGGATGCGTTCGCGCGACAGCGCCATCAGGTCGTTCGCGCGGTCAGCGCATGCGGCAAGGCCTTCCGGATCGGGCAGGCCCTCGCCGAACCGCGCGTGGAAGCGAAAGAAGCGCAGGATGCGCAGATGATCCTCGGCGATCCGCTCCAACGGCGACCCGATGAACCTCACATGGTGCCGCCGCAGATCTTCAAGGCCGCCGAAATAATCAAAGATTTCCCCGGTGACCGGATTTGCCGACAAGGCGTTGAAAGTGAAGTCCCGTCGCGCCGCATCCTCGCGCCAGTCATCGGTAAACGCCACGGTCGCCCGCCGCCCGTCGGTCGAGACATCGCGGCGCAGCGTCGTCACCTCCATCACGAAATCGGGTGCGACGGCGGTGATCGTGCCGTGATCGATGCCCGTCGGCACCGCCTTCAGACCCGCCGCCTCCAGCCGTTCGACCACCTCCCCCGGCTGGAGGCGGGTGGCGAGGTCCACGTCCGATACCTGCAGCCCGATCAATGCGTCGCGCACCGCGCCGCCGACGACACGCGACGTTCCGGCCGCCACATCCAGCGCAGCCATGATCGCCCCGGCTCCGGGCAGCGCCTGCCAGGCTTGCGGCGGCAGCTTCATCGGTCGTAGGCCAGCCGTCTGCCAAGATTGACGATCATCCCCGCAGTCGCCCCCCAGATACGTTCACCGTCCCACCCGATCTCGTAATAATGGCGATCCTGGCCCTGCCACTCCACCGCCTGCTCGATATGGTTGGCCGGTTCAAGCATCACATCAAGCGGCACTTCGAACACCCGCGCTACCTCGGCCGCATGGGGAACAAGCTCCAGCCCCGGCGGCACCACACCTACAACCGGGGTCACATGGAAACCGGTTACCGTCTGATAGGGTTCGAGCACCCCGATCACATCGACTTTTCCGGGAGGCAACCCGACCTCCTCATCCGCCTCGCGAAGGGCGGCCGCAACGATGCCGCTGTCCTCCGGGTCGACGCGACCGCCGGGGAAAGCCACCTGCCCGGCATGCCGCCTGAGCGTGTCGGTGCGCCGCGTCAGAATGAGCGTGGGCCTGGGGTGCTCGACAATGGCCATCAGCACCGCCGCAGCGACGATCCGCCCGCCCGTTGGCAGGCTGTCGGGAAAATCTCCCGCCAGAAGCTCGGCCGGCTGGGGATGGGGCATCTGAAGCACATGCCTGATCTGCTGGATAAGGCTCACATCGCCCCCAGCGGAAAGAAAACGCCACCGCTCCACAGGCCGGGCGGATCGCCCTCCTCTTCCAGCGCCCATGCGACAAGCTCGTAATAAGGCGCGCGGGCGACCAGCGCATCCAGCCCGGCCCGCACATGGACATAGGGCCTCGGCCCCGCCTCGCCGTCCTCGATCCGGAGCGCATTTTCCGGCCCGGCGATCACCGCGTCACCGGTGTTGAGGCGAAAGCCGAGGCGGCGGTCCCTCCCCTCCCTCTCGCTTTCGACGGCAACCGCCACGAACGGCGCGTCCTCCACCAGAATGTCGAGCTTTTCGACCGGAGTGACAAGCACATAGCCGCCATCCGCCTCACGCCGGAGAATGCGGGAGAACAGGCGCACCATCTCCGGGCGGCGGATTGGCGTGCCCTGGTGAAACCATGTGCCGTCGGCCGCAATCCGCATTTCGCTGTCGCCGCAATGGGGCGGGTTCCACTTGTCCACGGGAGGCAGCCTGGTGTCCCCAATCTGCCGGAGCAGGGCCGCGAGCCCTTGATTCATATTGTCAGTCACAGGGCATAGTTAGGCATTCGCCTCGGTTGGTGCCAGTTCTGTTGATCAGCGCCGTGCCCAGCGCTGGGCAAGCCATGCACATATCACGAGCTGTATTTGGTGAAAGATCATGAGCGGCAGCACCACCGGCCCTACCATGCTTCCGGCGAAAAGCAGCTTCGCCATCGGAATGCCGGTCGCCAGGCTTTTCTTGGAGCCGCAGAAGACGATCGCGATCCTGTCCTCGCGGGAAAAGCCCAGCATGCGCCCGATACCACCGCTTGTGAGCATCACCAGGGCCAGAAGCAGCACCGAAAGCATCGCCAAGCGCAGAATGTCAGACACCGGCAGCACCTGCCACAGGCCTTCGTTCGTCGCCTCGGAAAAGGCGACGTAAACTGCGAGGATAATCGTCGCGCGGTCGGTGAACGAGGTGATCCGCCGGGTTTTCTCCACCCAGTCCGCAAGCCAGCGCCGCAGGATCTGCCCCAGCACGAATGGCGCGAGCAGCAGAAGCGCAATGCGGCCGACGCCCGCCAGCGATACCGAAGCCCCCGTCGCCTCCGACAACAGCATGACGATGAACGGCGTCAGCACGATGCCGAGCAGGTTCGACGCGGCCGCCGCGACCACCGCGCCCGCGACATTGCCGCGCGCCATGGAGGTAAAGGCGATCGACGACTGGACGGTGGAGGGAAGCGCGGCAAGGAACAGCATGCCCGCCCAGAGCGGCTGGGCGACAAAGCCCGGCATCAGCATCTGAAGCAGAACGACGAAAACCGGAAAAGCGAGGAAAGTCACGCCAAGGATGACGAGATGCAGCCGCCAATGGCCCAGCCCCTGCAACACCGCCGCCCTCGGCAGCCGCAACCCGTGCAGGAGGAACAGGAGCGCGATGGCCGTCACGGCCAGCCCGTCCACAAGCTGGAACGCAGCGCCACGCGCCGGGACCAGCGCCGCCAGAACGACAGTCCCCATCAGCAGCAGAATGAACGGGTCGAAACCCGGAAAGAAACGTCGCACTTGCGGTATCGCCCCCTGTAACGCGACCGCATTAGCCGATGATGTCGCCTAAGTCATATCCCTTGGCATCCGGTCCGCAAATCCTGCTGGATCGAGCGGCCTGTTCGCACTAGTTGAGAACGGTTCGCGAAATAAGTTTCGCCGACGACATGAAATGCGATCATCCTCGGTTCAGGTGGAATGACCCAGAAGCGCGATAAATGACGGCAAGATCCTATGCTCCCGGCTCCATGGCCGTGCTGGCCCTTCTCTCCGCCTGCGCGGTGGGGCCAGACTATCGTGCGCCCTCTCCGGCAAGCCTCAATGTGCCCACGAACTATGGGGCGGACGGCGCTACCGCCCAGCGGGCCGATCTCTCCGCCTGGTGGTCCAGCTTTGACGATCCGATCCTGTCGCAACTGATCGAGCGGGCGCTGAGCGACAATCTGGACATCGCTCAGGGCGTGGCGCGGCTGAGACAGGCGCGCGCGTCGCTGTCGGGCGCACGGGCGGAGCGGCTTCCGTCGATCACCACATCGGGCGGCGGGGGACGCGACTTCCGATCGAACGGTCCGGACAGCGACAGCTACAGCGGCGGCGCGGATGCCTCCTGGGAAGCCGACATCTTCGGCGGCCAGGCCCGCGAGATCGAGGCGTCACGGGCCGATTTCGAGGCGGTGGGCTATGACCTCCACACGATAAGGACGTCGATCGCCGCCGAACTGGCCGCCAATTATGTGGCGCTGAGGGCCACCCAGGCGCGGTTGGGGATCGCGCGGGAAAATCTGGCGGCGCAGGATGAAACGCTTCAGATTGCCGAATGGCGTGTGCAGGCGGGGCTGGTCTCGTCGCTGGACGCCGAGCAGGCGCGTGCCAGCCGAGCGCAGACAGCCGCCACCATTCCCACGCTGGAAGCGAATCTTGCGGCCGCTCTGAACCGCATCGGCGTGCTGATCGGCGACGCGCCGGGATCGGTCAGGCCGCTTCTTTCGCCGGTCGCGCCGATCCCCCGGGGTCCGGAGCAGATCGCGACCGGCATCCCGGCCGAGACCATTTCCCAACGGCCCGACGTGCGGGCGAGCGAACGCGCGCTGGCGGCCGCCACGGCCCGCATCGGCGCGGCGCAGGCGCAGCTTTATCCGGCGCTCAGGCTCAGCGGCAATATTGGGACGTCCGCGCTCAGCCTGGGCGGGCTTGGCGATGTCGTGACGGGCGGGCTCTTCGCCTCCATCGCCGCGCCTCTCTTCGACGGCGGGCGCATCCGCCAGCAGATCAACATCCGCACCGCGCAGCAGGAAGCGGCGCTTGCCGGATATCGCCAGTCGGTGCTGATCGCGCTTGAGGACGTCGAGAATGCGCTTGCCGCCGTCCAGTCCGCCCGCCTGCGCCGGACCCAGCTTGCGGTCGCCTATGATGCGGCAAACAACGCCGCGATCCTTGCGCGCAGCCAGTACCGGGCGGGGCTCACCGATTTCCAGACATTGCTGACGGCCGAGCGCACGCTGCTTTCCGCGCAGGACGGCCTTGCAAGCGCCGAGGCCGATCGCGCATCGGCGCTCATCCAGCTTTATCGCGCACTGGGCGGCGGCTGGCGGCCGATCGACCCGCAAGCGCTTCTGACCGCAGGTAATGTGCAATGAATGACCCGAGCCTTTCCCGATCCCGCCAGTCGCTCGATGCCTTTCTGGGCGTCGAAAGCATTAAGGAGCGGCCGCGCTGGGTGAAGGTCAGCGTGATCGCCGCCTTTGTCGTCCTGCTTGGCGCGCTGCTCGCCTATTGCTTCGGCGGTTCCGACGATGCCGCCTATTTCACGCAGGAAGCGAAGCGCGGCGACCTGCGCGTCAGCGTGTCGGCCACCGGCAATGTCGCGCCGACCAATCAGGTGGACGTCGGCTCCGAACTTTCGGGCCTGGTCGAGCAGGTGCTGGTCGACGACAACGACCGGGTGGTCAGGGGCCAGGTGCTGGCCATTCTCGACACCTCCCGCCTCGACGATGCGGTGATCCGCGCCCGCGCCGGCCTTTCCGCCGCGGAGGCGCAGGTCGTGCAGGCCAGGGCGTCGCGTGCCGAATCGCAAGCCGCCCTGTCGCGGCTTCGCGAGGTGTCGCGACTGTCTGGCGGCAAGGTGCCGGCCAAGACCGAGATGGAGGCCGCCGTCGCCGCCGAAGCGCGCGCGAGGGCCAATGTCGATTCCGCAGTCGCAAGCGTGGCGCAGGCCCGCGCCCAGCTTTCATCGGACGAAACCAACCGGCGGAAGGCGGCGATCCGCTCCCCCGTGGGCGGCGTGGTGCTGTCGCGCCAGATCGAGCCGGGCCAGACCGTCGCGGCCTCCTTTCAGGCGCCGGTGCTGTTCACCATCGCTGAAGACCTCACCCAGATGAAGCTGGAAGTGAGCATCGACGAGGCCGACGTGGGACAGGTGAAGGCCGGGCAATCCGCGACCTTCACCGTCGACGCCTTCCCGAACCGGACTTTCCCCGCCCGCATCCAGCGGGTGAACCTTGGCGCCAACAACACAAGCGCGTCATCGGGCAGCAGTTCCTCGTCATCCTCTTCGGCTGCGTCGGCAAGCACGGTCGTCGCCTATACGGCGATGCTGGACGTCGCGAACCCCGACCAGAGCCTCAGGCCCGGAATGACGGCGACCGCCGACATCATGACTGAGGAGCGCAACAACGTGCTGCTTGTCCCGAATGCAGCCCTCAGGTTCAAGCCAAACACCGGCGGCGACCGGGATTCGACGCTGGTCGGTTCGCTCACGCCGCGCGGCCCCCGAAGCCTGCGCGGCCCGCGCTCCGGGCAGCAGGGCAATATCGGACGCGGCAGCAAACAGACCGTTTATATCCTTGATGAAAAAGGCGAACCCAAAGCGATCGAGATCACGGCGGGCGCTTCCAACGGACGCGAGACCGAGGTGATCAGCGGCGATCTGAAGGCCGGAATGCAGGTCGTCACGGCAAGGCGGGCAAGCTCCGGTGAATGATGCGCCTATCATAAGGTTGCGCCAGATCACCAAGACGTTCGGATCGGGAGAGACCGCTTTCCGGGCGCTGAAAGGCGTCGATCTGGACATCGACACCGGTGATTTCGTCGCGGTGATGGGGCCTTCGGGTTCGGGTAAATCCACGCTGATGAACATTCTGGGCTGCCTCGACGTGCCGACGACGGGGCAATATCTGTTCAAATCGGTTGCGGTCGAAGATCTGAGCCGCGACCAGCGCGCCTTGCTGCGGCGGCGCTATCTGGGCTTCGTCTTTCAGGGCTTCAACCTGCTGGCGCGCACGACCGCGCTGGAGAATGTGGAGCTTCCGCTGATCTATCGCGGGGAAAGTCGCGAAAACCGGCACGAGGCCGCAATGGCCGCGCTGGACAAGGTGGGACTTGCGCCCTGGGCCACGCACACACCTTCCGAGCTTTCCGGCGGGCAGCAGCAGCGCGTCGCGATTGCGCGAGCGATCGTGACCAATCCGGTCGTGCTGCTCGCCGACGAGCCGACCGGCAATCTGGACACCCAGCGTTCGATCGAGATCATGGAATTGCTCACCGATCTGAACCGCAACAGCGGCATCACCATATTGATGGTGACGCATGAGCAGGAGATGGCGGACTATGCGCGAACCATCGTCCAGGTGCGCGACGGGCTGATCGAGAACATCGAACGCGCCCACCGGGTGAAGGCCTGACAATGCTTGGCACCACAATCACCCTCGCCCTTCGCGAAATCCGCCGGCACCTGTTGCGATCTTTCCTGACGATCCTTGGCATCGTCATCGGCGTCGCCGCCGTCGTCACCATGGTGACGTTGGGCAATGGCGCGACTGCGGCCGTGAAGGAGCAGATTTCCAGCCTTGGGTCCAACCTGCTGATGGTGCGGCCGGGCCAGCGCATGGGGCCGGGCGGCGGCGGCGAAAGCCCGCCCTCGTTCAAGCCGGAGGATGTCGAGGCGATCCGCGAGCAGATCAGCGGCGTGCGGGCGGTGGCGGCGCAGGCACAGTCATCAGGCGTCGCGATCCGCAATGCGCAGAACTGGTCGACGAGCATCAACGGCACGACCAACGATTATTTCGTGGCGCAGAACTGGCAAATCCAGAGCGGCCGCAATTTCACCGCGGCCGAAGAACAGGCGGGCAAGACCGTCTGCATCATCGGCAACACGATCGTGCAGAACCTGTTTCGCGGGGCCGATCCGGTCGGCCAGCGGTTTCGCATCAGGAACACGGCATGCGAGGTGATCGGCGTGCTTGCCACGCGCGGCCAGGGCGGCTTCGGCAACGACCAGGACGATGTCGTCATCATGCCGCTGAAGACCGTCCAGCGCCGCTTCACCGGCAATCAGGACATCCGGTCCATCATGGTTGCGGTGGATACCGCCTATGAAACCAGCGACGTGCAGGCGTCGTTGACCGCGCTGCTTCGCGAACAGCGGCACCTGACATCGAGTCAGCCCGACAATTTCAACATCCTCGACACCAGGCAGATCGCCGACGCCGTATCCGGAACGACGCAGATAATGACGGCGCTACTGGGGGCGGTGGCAGCCGTCAGCCTGGTCGTGGGCGGAATCGGGATCATGAACATCATGCTGGTGTCCGTGACCGAACGGACGCGGGAAATCGGCATTCGGCTGGCGATCGGCGCGGTCGCCCGCGAAGTATTGCTTCAGTTTCTGGTGGAAGCGATCGTGCTTGCCTGCCTGGGCGGCCTGATCGGCATATTGCTGGCGTTGATCGCAACGCTGGTGCTGGCCCCTGTCATGGGCATCGGCTTCACCTTCGACCCGTTCATCAACCTGGCGTCATTCGCCTTTTCGGCAGTGATCGGCGTCGTTTTCGGCTATTTCCCGGCCCGGCGAGCGGCTGCGCTGAACCCCATCGAGGCGCTGCGGCACGAATAGGCCGCAGAACCGCCTATCGCTTGGTCAGTTGATCGAGCACGTCCTGATCGAGCGGCGACGCAAGCAGGACACCGCAGCGGCTGCCGCGCGACCAGCGCACCCGGCCTTCCATCGGCGGCAATCCTTCAAGATGGATGGTGAGCATCTTGCCGGGGTTGACGGGCAACCCCGCCTCCAGCGCCATGCCGCTGAGGGAAATGTTCTGGATCGTCGCCGAGCGATCGACCCCCGGGCCTTCGATGCGCGCAGGAATGCGGACGATGTGACGCGGCGGGCGGGGCTGGCGGCCCCTGCCCTGATCGGCGACACGAAACGCGCCCACCGGAAGGGCGGTAAACAGCAGCACGCCGAAGCGGCTGCCCTTGACCCAGCGCACCTGTCCGTTGACGGCCGGAAGCGAGCCCAGGCTGACGACAACGCTCTCACCCGTCTTCGGCGGCTGTGGCGCGGACGCCATCAGCCCGCGCGTTGAAAGATTATGGATGGTGGCCGTGATCGGCCCCGTCGAGCCGGTGATCGTCGCCGCCAGTCCCGATGTTTCCGCGCGATAATCCGTCCGGCCATCCACGGCCTGATCGGCATCCTTCGTAGCGGACAAATTGCGTGCGCGATTTCCGAACACAGCAGCACTCCCAGCAGACCCGTTTGTAAATATTGAAAGCGACAGTGGTGACTCGAACTTTCCAGATTGTTAACAGCGCGCAAACTATCCGAGAAATCAGTCCGATACGGATAATTTACTCCCCTTTAGGGTAGGTTCTAATATGGCATTTGTCCGAACAAATTGGCCTGCACATCATAACGGCAAACGAGGTAATCCCACCCGTCGCCAGTCGCCACCGCACAGCCGACATGGCGCGAGCCGCGCCAGATCATCTGCGAATAGTGGCCCACGTCTTCCCAGTTCCCCGTCGTGCTGATGTGGGGAAATCGCCCCGCGCGAAAGAAGCGTGCCTCGTCGGCCCAGTCGCGCAACATCAGCTCATAGCTGAACGCGCCCGCCGTCCCGACCCAGATGTTTTCGCCTTCCGCCATATTCGTCTCGGAATGCGCGACAAGCTGACGGGCGGCGAGATACGTCGCCCACTGCGCCGCCCTGCGGGCGAGCGCGTCGCTCCAGTTCAACCGTGGAAGATTCGCCGCGCCCCGGACTTCGTTATGCACCGCAAGCACCGCCTCCATCAGTCCGCCGGGATCGCGACCGACGGCATGGGGATGGCCATGCGCGCGGCCGACGCACGCCAGCGCCAGCAGTCCGGATACACCGATCACGACGACCAAGCCGCGCATCAGACAATCGCAATCGTCGGCATGAGTCAGGTCCTGATGCCCGTCCAGCAGCCGCCACAATTATTCCGCATCTCCTATCAGCAGGTTAACGCGCGCCGACATCGGGCAAACACGTTGCGGAATCACTCAAAAGGTGGACTGGGCGGCGCATTTCGCGCAAAGGGTGCGGCAAGCCCGTTTCGTTCAACAGCATTTCCGGACCAATCCATGGACGGCACCCTTGCCCGCCCCGCAGCAACCACCTTCCCGATCGGTTTCAAGGAGTTTGTTGTGCTGATCGCATCCCTGATGGCGCTCAATGCGCTTGCGATCGACGCCATGCTTCCGGCCCTGCCCGCCATGGGCGACGCGCTGGATATTGTTCACGAGAACGATCGGCAATGGATCATCGCCGCCTATGTGCTTGGCCTGGGCGCAGCGCAGCTCTTCTGGGGTCCGCTTGCCGACCGCTTCGGACGGCGGCGCGTTCTGCTGGCGGGCGTCGCCAGCTATGTGCTGTTCAGCGTTGCAGCCGCCCTGGCTGGCAGTTTTGCAATGATGATCGCCGCCCGGGTGATGCAGGGCACCTCGGCCGCTGCAACCAGGGTGCTGGCCGTGTCGATCGTCCGTGACCGTTTTGCCGGTCGCGCTATGGCAAAGGTGATGTCGCTCACGTTCATCGTCTTTCTCGCCGTACCGATGCTGGCGCCCACGCTGGGCCAGGCCATATTGCTGTTCGCACCGTGGCGCTGGATATTCGGGCTGCTGGCGCTATCCGGTCTCGCCGTGCTCATATGGGTTTTCATACGCTTGCCGGAGACTCTGCACCCTGAACATCGCCTGGAAATTTCGCTGCAAAGATGGAAAGTCGCATGGCTGACGGTGGTGAGCGAACGCATGTCGGTCGGCTATTCGCTTGCGCTCATGCTATTGTTCGGCAGCCTGATGGGGTTCATCAACAGTTCGCAGCAGATATTTTTCGATGTCTTTGGGCTGCCGCAGATGTTCCCGCTGATTTTCGCGGCTCTGGTATCGATGATGGCCGTTACTTCACTTCTGAACGCCCGGTTCGTTGAAGAGGTCGGCACGAGGAGGATCTCGCACGCCGGGCTGATCGGCTTCACTGCGTTCGCCGCGGTCCATGCAGGCGTTGCGATCGCGGGACTGGAGACGATCTGGACCTTCGCCGTGCTGCAATCGCTGATGATGGCGTGTTTCGGGCTTTCCAGTTCCAACTTCGGCGCAATGGCCATGGAACATATGGGCAGCCTAGCCGGGACCGCTGCGTCGGTTCAAGGCGCTGTCGTGACGATCGGTGGGGCGCTGCTGGGCCTTCTTATCGGGCAGCAGTTCGACGGCACCACCACGCCAATCACCCTGGGTTTCACGCTGCTGGGCGCATCCGCGCTCGTTATCGTTCTGATCACGGAGAAAGGCAGGCTGTTTCGCCCCCAGAACATAAGGGCATGAAGACCCTGCCAATCCGGGTTACTACCAACTCGTAGGCCCCAGCTCGAACATCGGTGTCTATAGTTTGGCCATGGCGCAGGACGAAAGCCGTAGTTTGTCCGGATCTGGTGTTGCGATCCGGCCGCGAAGCGCGGATTCACCCGGCGCGGGACGGGCGACGTCCGCCGGACGCGGCGCATTGGTCATATCGCTGGATCTGGAACTGATGTGGGGCATGCGCGACCATGCGACCACGAGCGATTACGGCCATCGGGTGTTGGGTGAACGCGAGGCGATCCCCGCGATGCTGGAGCTGTTCGAGAAATCGGGCATCCACGCAACCTGGGCCACGGTGGGGTTCCTGATGTGCGACGGGCGGGACGAGCTTCTCACCCGCGCGCCGGAAGACCGGCCGACCTATGCCGATCCCAGGCTTTCAAACTACAGCTATTTGGATGAAGTGGGCGTGAGCGAGCGGGTAGACCCCTATTATTTCGCGCCATCGATGGTCCGCCGCATATTGCAGTGCCCCGATCAGGAAATCGCCACGCACAGCTATTCGCATTACTATTGTCTGGAGCCGGGACAGACCGATGACCAGTTCCGGGCCGATCTGCGCGCCGCCACCGCCCAGCTTCGCGAGTGGAACATCGACTGCCGGTCCATCGTATTCCCCCGCAACCAATATGACCGCAGGCATCTGGAACTGTGCGCGGCCGAAGGGCTTTCCGCCTTTCGCGGCACCGAGACGAACTGGATGTACCTTCCGGGCAATGGCGCGGCGCAATCGCTGGCGCGACGGGCGGCGCGACTCGCCGACACCTATCTGCCGCTTTCCGGGAGCAACGCCGTTGAACCTTGCAGCGGCGATCCGTTGATGAACGTGCGTTCCAGCCGTTTCCTGCGCCCGTACAAGCCCGGTCTGAAATCGCTTGAAGAGATGAGGCTGAGCCGTATCTGCCGGGCGATGCGGCAGGCGGCGATTTCGGGATCGGTTTTCCACCTCTGGTGGCATCCCCACAATTTCGGCGCGGACATTACTGAAAACATGGCTTTCCTCCGTCGGATTCTGGAGAGCTACCGTCAACTTGCGGACGAATATGGCATGACCTCGGCCACTATCGCTGAAACGGCCGATGCATGGGCGGCCCAACGCGCCTTCCCGCCGGTCGCGCGCGCATCGCCCACGCTTGCGGAGGCGCAAGGCTGATGCGTTTTCGTCGCGTACCCCTGAACGACGTCGATTGGGCCGAGCTTGACCGCTTTGCCGACCGCACCCATGCCCAGCGCCTGCCCTGGCTCAATTATCTGACGGCGATCGGCGCGGGCCAGCCGCTGGTGGCGCTGCTGGAGGATGAGGGAAAGACCATCGGCTGCTTCACGGCGATGCGCGGCAAAAGGCTGGGCTTGCCGGTGTTGGGCTCTCCGATCCCCGGATGGAACACGGGGTACATGGGCCTGAACCTGGCCCCCGAGGCGCCCCGCGCCGACGCGCTTCACGCGCTCAGCCGTTTCGCCTTCCGGGACCAGGGCTGCGCCTATCTGGAGCTGTCGGACCCGATGGCCGATTTCGACAGCGCGGCGGCGGCGGGCTATTCAACCGTGAAGATCAGCGGCTTTGCATCCGACCTGACGCTGTCGGAGGACGCGCTTTTCGCCCGCATGGCGAGCGCCACCCGCCGATGCATCCGCAAGGCGGAGCGCGAAGGCGTGACGGTGGAAGAAGCTGCGCCCGAAGGCTTTGCGGCGGAGTTTCATGCCCAGCTCGTAGAGGTGTTCGCACGACAGGGGCTGATGCCGACCTATTCCCGCGAACGGGTGGAAAAGCTGATCGAGCATGTCCACCCATCGGGATCGCTGCTGCTCCTGCGCGCACGCGCGCCCGGCGGAGAGAGCATCGCCACCGGCATCTTCGCCGGCTTTGGTCGCTATTCCACCTTCTGGGGCAATGGCAGCGTGACGGACATGCTTCACTTGAGGCCCAATCAGGCGCTTCACTGGCATGCGATGCGATACTGGAAGGCGCGCGGCGTGCATCTGCACGACTGGGGCGGCACCGGCGACTATAAGAAGAACTACGGGCCGGATGAATATCGCTATATCCGCCAGTATAGATCGGCCCTGCCATGGCTGGACCAGGTGCGCGGACCGGCGCTCAAATCATACAAGAAGCTGAGGGCTTGGCGATCACGGCGGCTGGCCGAGCAGCAGGCGGCTGCGGAATGACGCCCGCCTCGGCTGGCGGTGGAACCTCCTCCGGCATCGAGCGTATTATTTCTGCTTGCTCAAAGAGCATAGGTGGAAACATCTATCGCCGATGAAGCAGGTAGAGACCAGGCTCCCGACTTCGGTTGCGGAGCCTGATCTTTTTCGCACTCCGTACACCGCGCAACGAAAAGCCCCCTGCCGCATGAAACGACAGGGGGTTCGTGGCTGACCAAAGCGGGGGCATGTTTGGATCAACCCCGACACGCAGCTGTATGGTGTCGCCTGAGCCGCGTGACATTTGAACCCACGCAAAGGTTAATAGTTCCGCATGTGTCATAATAGGACATATGCGGGGATTTTGCAGTCCTTGTCTGCCGAAGCCTGCCAACTGAGAACGCTGAGCCAAACCCAAGATCAGCCCTTTTAAATGCCCTCTCGCGAGATCGAGGAGGCGATACGCAGCCGCCAACGATAGGCCAGCCCGATCACCCCAAAGCCTGATATCATCATGAGCCATGTTGCGGGCTCGGGGACGGCGGGTGGGTAGTTGGTGATCTCAAGACGGTATGCGAACTCCCGATCGTCTGGCCACACGGGACCAATATAAAGCTGAGCATCATTGATAGCCCATCCTGAAAACCACGAAATGCCACATGTCACGCCGACAGGGCCGGCCGTGTCACCACAATTGTTGTAGGGGGTGATGCCATCGATTCTGTAGCGGTAATGCGTTGGCTGGCGAATGATCTCCTGCCCCATGGTGTCAACGCCGATGGGCCGGGTATCCAAAGTCCCTTCGCTACTCCAGTATAACTCGTCATTCATGCCGAGCAGGGTAAACAGGCCGAAGAAATGGCTTGTGATCTCACCCTGCTCTTCAGTCGGGAAAATCTGGAGATCAAAGATGGTGTGCCCACCCGTGCCTGGCGTTGTGTAATTTATCGTGAGTTCGTAATTCTTAATGAACCCTTCTCTCACCATATTGGCGTCGGCAGTTCCTGGAACCATGAGAGCCAAAAGGCTGAGCAACCACTTCATGTCTGATCTCCCTGTTGCAGGGAGATAAGCAAGAAGGGGACCAATCACGGTTAACGGGGTGTCGGATCAATTCGGCACAGAAACGATTGGGGAACGCTGTAAAGAAGGCCGACATGGCGCGGGAGCGGCAGGACAGTGAGCGCCCCCGGCTTAACCAAGGCTCATCCCCTGCAGGCCACGTCAACTTGCCTCAGATTATGGCCGAACCCAATCCGCAATAGCCGAAGCAACGGCTGCTCCGGCACCGACAATTGCAGAAATGGTCACGAGCACCGCACCAACCTTCTGCCAGAACTTCAGGTCAACCTGGCGGGAGATCTCAATCGGCTTTCCATCCCAATAGAGATTCGCGTCCTGATCAACGCCAAGGTAACCGAGACGGTCGAGGCCTATTCCCCAGACATGGGGCGGCCAACCCTTTTCGAGCTCGGAGCGCTCTCGATCCGGATTCTTCCATTCTCCAGGCTGTCGGGGGCGGTCCATAAAGCACCTTCTAAACAGGCTCGGAAATCGTCGAGGCCACAAAAGCAGTGAGTTATCGATACTTTGGCACGGGAGAGTCCAGCCTCTACAGGCCGCCTGATAGCACGGCAAACCACGCCCATCCCAGCCTCATGGCTGGGGCTGTTTGCTTGCCTGAGAAGTTGGCCAGAATGTTAGCCTAAACGAGGGTTTCTGGCGAGCCCAGCTGGATTCGAACCAGCGACATACTGATCAACAGTTAGTATGTCATGTCTGAGCGAGGGGCCGAAAAGCCCCGGAAACCCTACCTTTTTGGCCATATCCCTACCATCAAAAAATGGTCAGTGTGGGGACAAATGGTGGCAATCTGACAGCAAATCCCCACGTCCGAGCTGCCCTTGCTTTGGTGGGTCGAGATGGCTACACGCGGCGGCGAGTGGACGGGTAGCTCAGTCGGTAGAGCAGTTGACTTTTAATCAACTGGTCGCGGGTTCGAGTCCCGCCCCGTTCACCACAGTTAGGATTTGCAGGGCAATCTGCGCTGGAACCCCGGACGTATCCCCCACGTCCGGGGCTTTCCTTATTTGTCGCCAAAGATTGGGGATCCGGTTGGAAGTGGTGGAAGCGGTCCTGAATTTGAGCGGATCAAAGGCCGGCATCGTGGGCATGTACCACCGTTATGGCTGCCACGATGAGAAACGGTCAGCACTCGAGCATGAGCATTGCAGCCAATGTTCTTCGCCTAGTGCCCAGCCTTCTTCCTCCCGCGTTGGTCGTGATAGGATTGCAGGACTTCCTTCATACGCCGCACGGCTTCGCGCCGCTCGCGGGCGTCGTCGATCCGTTGCAGTTCCCGCTTCAGATTGGTGGCGAAGTCGGCGTAGTCATTCTGCCAGTCGCGCTCCACCGCCTCCTGTACATTCACCCGGCCGGTCGAGAGACGGCGCGCCGCCTCGCCCGACGCCAGCGCATAGCGCTCGCCGATCTGCGGGGTGACGATGGAGTCGGCCGCAGCGTCCGATTGCAGCCGCCGCCGCAGCGTTTCGATGGCGTCCGCCTCGCCATGGGTCAGAAAGAGGCTGCCCGCTATCGGCCTACGCGCCTTGATCCAGGCGCGGATGTCGTCCTGATCGGCATGGGCCGAATAGCTGTCGATTCGCCGGACCTGCGCCTTCACCGCCACGTCATGCCCCGATATGCGTACCCGCCGCGCCCCGTCGACGATCGCGCGCCCCAGCGTGCCCGCCGCCTGAAAGCCGACGAACAATATGGTCGATTCACGCCGGCCGAGATTGTGGCGCAGGTGATGACGGATGCGGCCCGCCTCGCACATGCCCGATGCGGCGAGGATGATCGCGCCCGACAGGTTATTGAGGCGCATCGATTCAGCGGCGCTGCCCATGAAATGAAAGGCCGGATGCCCGAATATCTCGCCCGAACCCATGTCCTCGAGATGCCCCGCGTATTTGGCGAACACGCTGGTCGCCCGCGTCGCCAGCGGTGAATCGATGAAGACGCGCGGATGCGGGAGGCGGCCGGCGTTGATGAGGCTGGCGATGTCGAGCAGTAGCTCCTGCGTCCGCTCCAGCGCGAACACGGGGATGACCAGATTGCCGCCACGGACCAGCGCCCCGCTGATTTCCGCTTCCAGCAGGGTCCGGCGCTCCTCTATCGAGACCTCCTCCCGAATGCGGTCGCCATAAGTGCTTTCGCAGATCACATGATCGAACCCGGCCGGGGCCGTGGGATCGGGGTGAAACGCCTTGTGATCCGGCCCGACGTCTCCCGAAAAGAGCAGGCGCGTCGTCCCGGCTTCCAATTCTATCGAGGCGGAACCGAGTATGTGTCCCGCGTTCCAAAGCCGGAACCTGAAATCGGGCGCAAGCGCGACCCAGCTTTCGAACTCGACGCCTTTGGTCTGGGCATAAGCGGCCATTGCATCCGCCTCGGTGTAGATGGGCGGCACCGGCTCCTCATCGGCCCGGTCGGCGCGACGGTTGCGCCGCTCGGTCTCGCTTTCCTGTATGCGTCCGGCGTCCGGCAGCATGTGATAAAGCAGGTCGCGGGTGGCGGAGGTGCACCAGATCGGGCCGCCATAGCCCTCGGCCACCAGCTTGGGCAACAACCCGCTGTGATCGATATGGGCGTGGCTGAGGATGACGGCGGCCAATCTCGACGCATCGAAGGGAAAGGCTTCCCGGTTGAGCGTTTCAAGCGTCCGCGAACCCTGGAAGAGCCCACAGTCGATCAGCACCGCCAGATCGCCATATCTCAACTGCATGCAGGAGCCGGTGACCGTGCGGGCCGCACCGTGAAAGGTGATTTCGAGGCTCTCCCCCATTTGAACTCCCATCCTTCTGGCGCAGGGTTTCCGCCAGCCCTTGTAGCGCGGCGATAGCCCGCAGCGCCACTTGCGTTAATGGGTGGCTGCTCGCAATCCGAAGGCCCGCCCTGTATGATGGTCGTTGCGGCAAGGTTGATGGAGCGCCAGGGCGAGCGCAACCTGTGCCGGGACTCGTCCGATGCGCCGATGCGCCGCACCAGCCGGAGGGTGGAATGGAACAGCAGTCCGTAATCTGGTTCGACCAAATCGGTATTGGCGACGTCGCTGCGGTCGGCGGGAAGAACGCCTCACTGGGCGAGATGATCGTCGCACTTTCCTCCGCAGGGGTTCGCGTTCCTGCGGGTTTCGCCACCACGGCCGCCGCCTATCGCGAGTTCGTTTCGGCCAATGATCTGGAGCCCGATATTCGCAGCCATCTGGAGGCCTATCGTGCGGGAAAGACCAGCCTTGCGGAGGCTGGCCGGGCGATCCGCGGCCGCTTTCTCGACAGCGCATTTCCATCCGCCATCGCCGACCGGATAAGCGCCGCCTATGAGGAGCTGGGCGAAAGGCTGCGCCTGCCCGATCCGGCAACCGCCGTTCGCAGCAGCGCCACCGCCGAGGACCTGCCCGACGCCAGCTTTGCCGGCCAGCAGGAGACGTTTCTGAACGTCCGGGGCCGGCGGGCGCTGCTTGACGCATGCCGCCGCTGCTATGCATCGCTCTTCACCGACCGGGCGATCAGCTACCGCGAGGCCAAGGGCTTCGACCATATGGACGTGGCCCTTTCGATCGGCGTGCAGCAGATGGTGCGGTCCGACCTTTCAGGGTCGGGCGTGATGTTCTCCATCGATACCGAGACCGGCTTTCCGCATGCGGCGGTGATCAGCGCCGCCTGGGGTCTTGGCGAAATGGTCGTCCAGGGCAGCGTCAATCCGGACAAATATATGGTCTTCAAACCGCTGCTCCAGACGGACGGCGCGCGGCCCATCATCGAAAAGACCAGGGGCGGCAAGGCGCTGAAGATGGTCTATGCCGAAGGCGGCAGCAGGCGCACCCGGATCGTCGATACGAGCGCGGCCGAGCGGGAGAGCTTCGTCCTTGATGACGAGGACATTCTCCAGCTGGCCCGCTGGGCGGTGCTGATCGAGCAGCACTACGGCCGCCCGATGGACATGGAATGGGCAAAGCATGGCGAGACCGGGGAGCTTTACATCGTCCAGGCGCGGCCGGAGACGGTGCAGGCGACGGGCAGCGCCACCGCTTTCAGACACTATCGGCTGAAGGAGAAGGGAAAGGTCCTCGCCACGGGGGCCGCGATCGGAAGCGCGATTGCATCGGGCCGGGCCTGCGTGATCCGCAGCGCCGCCGACATTGCCGATTTCCAGGACGGCGCGGTTCTGGTCACCGAAGCGACCGATCCCGACTGGGTTCCGATCATGAAGCGCGCTGCCGGAATCGTGACGGATCATGGCGGAACCACCAGCCATGCGGCGATCGTCAGCCGTGAACTGGGGGTAGCGGCCATCGTCGGCACGGGCGACGCGAGCAGCGTCATCGGCGACGGGCAGGACATCACGTTATCCTGCGCCGAGGGCGATACCGGGACGGTTTATGAGGGCCTGCTGGGCTTCGACCAGTCGGAGATCGACGTGGGGTCCCTGCCCGACACCCGCACCGACGTGATGGTGAACATCGCCAATCCGGCGGCGGCGTTTCAATGGTGGCGTCTCCCGGCGCGCGGCGTGGGCCTCGCCCGGATGGAGTTCATCATCAACGCGCTGATCAAGGCGCATCCGATGGCGCTCATCCATCCGGAGCGGACCAGCGCCGAAGACCAGCGCCGCATCCGCGAACTGACGCGCGGCCATGACACACCCGCCGATTATTTCGTCGATACGCTGGCGAGGGGCATCGCAAGGCTGGCCACCCCCTATCATCCTTACCCGGCGATCGTCCGGCTGAGCGATTTCAAGACCAATGAATATGCCCATCTGATCGGCGGATCAGTGTTCGAGCCGGAGGAAGAGAATCCGATGCTCGGCTTCAGGGGCGCTTCCCGCTATTATGACGACCGCTATCGTGAAGGCTTCGCGCTTGAATGCCGTGCGCTGAAGCGGGTCCGCGAAACGCTGGGCTTCACCAATGTCGTCATCATGGTGCCGTTCTGCCGCACGCCGGAGGAGGCAGACCGCGTGCTGGAGAAAATGGCGAAAAACGGCCTTCGCCGGGGCGAGAATGGCCTTCAGGTCTATATGATGTGCGAAATACCGTCCAACGTCGTGCTGGCCGAAGAGTTCGCGACGCGGTTCGACGGCTTTTCGATCGGGTCCAACGACCTGACCCAGCTTGTGCTTGGCGTGGACCGGGACTCGGGCATCCTCGCCCAGCTGTTTGACGAGCGGAACCCGGCCGTCACCCGGATGATCGCCGAGGCGATCCGCAAGGCGCACGAAGCCGGGATCAAGATCGGAATCTGTGGTCAGGCGCCTAGCAACTATCCGGAGTTCGCCCGCTTCCTTGTGGGCGAAGGCATAGATTCCATTTCGCTGAACCCCGACAGCTTCGTCGCCACGATCGCCGAGATCGCGCGCGCCGAAACCGCGCCCGGCTAGGGCGTCTTTGCTGAGGCGCGTTGCACGTCCTGTCGCCAGCGTTCGGTCGCGGCGCGGTGCCTGGCGAGCGCCTCCTCATAGAGTTGCCGTTCGATGCGCGCCCGTGCGACCGCTTCTTCATGCTCGCGCCGCGCCGCCTCCCCCTTCGCTTCGGCCGCCGCGAGGCGCGCTGCGGTCTGGCGATTGAGATCGCGGACCTGACGGTGCTCGATCACCTCGATATCGGCCGTGCCGTCGACGACCGCGCTTTCCTCGATCTCCACCTTCTCGACCGCGCTCGCTCGCCGCTCTCCGACAACCTCGACGGGAAGCGATTGCGCGTGCGCAGACTGGGCGGCGAAGATCAGCGTCGCCAGGATCAGGCCGTTGGACTTGTGATCGGACGTCAGCCGCATGATGTGGGTCCTGTGTCGGTTGAGGCGGTTTTCAATTCTGCACCCGAGGATGCCATTGTCAAAACAGCCAGATCTATCGAGGCGATATTCCGATAACGAAGATTATAACCCTGACGTTGAGTCCGGCAATCGATGGAGCCCCGGAAGCGCAAAAGGCGCGGCACACGCACAAGACGCGCATGACGAGGGAGACCGGGGCGACGGCTTCGTCGGCGCAATGACCCACGGCTTTGCGCAAGGATGGAGCGCCGAAGACGCCTTCAGGCTCGGCAGGGCGGCAGGAACGGCCGCAGTGATGACTCCCGGCACCGGCCTTTGCCACCGGAAGGACATCGAGCATTATTTTGAGATGCTCGTACCGGTCACCGGACAATCGTGACTATGGCCGATCACGGGACAAGCGCATGAACATCTGCCTGGCTCCGGTTCATGCGGGCTTGGCCGCGTAGATCATCCGACCGGCTTTCAGGCGGGACATCACCGCGCTCAGATCAGCCTCATCAAAAGCAAAGCAGCCCTCGCTCCGCCCAAGCTTACCGTGATCGTCGATCATTTTGTGGCTGACATACCATGCCGAATGGATGACGATTGCACGCACGGCGGCGTTGCTGTTGTCAGGATCAAGACCGGTCAACCGTTGTGAAAGGCCGTGCTGTCCCTGATAATCCGAGCCCGTCAGATACGCGCCCGAGGATGTCGCGCTCGAGCCGGGCAAGTTGGAGAACCGTTGCAGCCACCCCTGGTGCGCCGGGTCCGAGCCGCGGCCGTGCGCGACCAGAAACGAGCGGCTTTGCCCATCTTCCAGATTCACGATGTGAAAACGGGGCTTCCACGAAGGCAGGGAAAAATCGGCAATGCCGATATAGTCCCGGTGCTGAATCACCGCGCGATGACGGTCGAATGCATTCAGCGCGTCGTCCAATAGCCCGGGCGATATTCCACGCGCTTTGGTGATCGTCGAAGCCGCCGACGGGGGGGATATTCCAATGGCCACGGCCGTCGCCATGCCCGCCAATATTTGGCGTCGCGAAATCAATGGTCTGTCCAACAGAAGCGCTTTCAATCCCATGCAAGTGTAGAAAACGATCCCGTTCGCGGGTCGTCTGAAAGAAAGATCATACACCTATTTTGGCGAAAACGCCATTGGCGGGGCTCAATACGGGATTGGCGCGTGGGGACATATTGCTGCAGGTGACAGCAGCCGGATTGTGCACCGCCTATCTCAACCAGCCTGTCGAAGTGCCTGCGCCGCGTCTCCGCCTGCGGGAGTTCGGCGTCTCCGGCTTTCCCCAAAACAGATTGAGGCTTGGATATGGTCCGGAAGTTCCTCACGCGCAGCGACGGGAACTGCGTCATGTGATCTGCGGTTGAACGGATCGGGTCGACGCAACGAAACTTCACCAAGCGATCTTCGGAACTATCCTTGAAAATCAAGCGACAACTTCACTCACAGGCTCGCTGGTCTTTCGTCGCATAGGTAGATTTGCGAATAGAGCTTCTTCCCCCCGTGCCGGTAACTTGAAACCTCCTCGCTCCACGGCGGCGTGCCGGCGAGAAGAACCCAACCGGAGGAAAGCATCATGAACGAGATGACCAAGGCTCCTGCAAGCAAATCTCAGTCTCCCCTATCCATCTTCGATCGGCCATTGGGCGAGCCGTTGGGCTGGCTTCGCACGGAAATCGACCGGCTCTTCGATGATTTCGGTCGCCCCACGCGGAGTGTCTTCAATTTTGGCCAGCGTGGTCTCGCCCCCGTCCCCGCGCTGGACATGGTGGATGATGAAAAGGCGTACCGCCTGACTGCCGAACTTCCTGGTCTTGCGGAGAAGGACATCGACATCAGCGTTGCCGATGGCGTCCTCCGTATTTCGGGCGAAAAGAAGGAAGAAACCGAGCGCAAGGAAAAGGGCTTCTTGTTCAGCGAGCGCCGTTACGGCGCGTTCGAGCGTGACGTTCCGCTACCCAGCGACGTGAATCCCGATGCGATCAAGGCTCAGTTCAAGGACGGAGTGCTGACCGTAACCCTTGCAAAGGACGAGAAAGCGGCGGCGCACACTCGCAAGATCACAGTCGAAAAGGCATGAACACCTCCCCCCCGCATCCGTCCTGAAGCTGCCCCGGCAGATCGTCAGGCGGATGCGGTTTCCTTTATCGAAACCGGCGGGCTGGGCGGCGATGTAGCGCAACGGATCGATACTCATGCCGCCTCCATCTTCCTGGTCGGCGATCGCGCCTGGAAGATGAAGCGCGCCGTCCATCTCGACTATCTGGATTTTTCAAGGCTGGAGCTTCGAAAGGCCGCTCTCGAGACCGAATTGCGGCTCAACAGGCGAACCGCATCCGCGCTCTATATCGCCGTGCATGCAATCACCAGCGACGTAGATGGCGGGCTCGCTCTCGACGGCGAAGGGCGTCCGGTCGAATGGTTGCTCGAGATGCTGCGTTTTCCGGACGATGCGCGGCTGGACAGGCACATCGCCGCCAACCCGCTGCCGCCGGCCGTGCTGCGGAGGCTCGGCGACAGAATCCACAGCTTTCACGCATCGGTAGAGGTGAGCAGTTCCCCCGGCGCCGCTCTCGCCCTTCTGGAGGTTATCGAGGGCAATGTCTCAAGCATGCGGAAGTTTCCCGACATTCTGGACCGCACCCTCGTCCGCGATCTTGCCGGTCAGCATCGCACCTTGTGGCGAAGCCTTGCGCCGTTGCTGGAAGAGCGGCGGCGGATGGGGCGCGTCCGTCATGGGCATGGCGATCTGCACCTCACCAACATCGCGATGATCGACGGCGAGGCGGTTCCGTTCGATTGTCTGGAGTTCAGCCCCGATCTAGCGACGGTCGATGTGCTGTACGATCTGGCGTTTCTTCTGATGGACCTTTGGCATTACGGATGTCGGAAGGAAGCGAACCTTGTCTTCAACCGCTATTTCGACCTTTCACCGGAGGACGAGGCAGGCTTGCCGCTGCTGCCCTTGTTCCTTTCGATGCGCGCGGCGGTGCTCACCCATGTCCTTGCGCTTCAGGCGCAGGGGGCAGGAAACAAGGAGCTTGCCGCACAGGCGCAGGCCTATCTGAGGCTCGCGTCCGAACTGGTCGAGCCGGTCGAGCCCCGGCTCGTCGCCATTGGCGGCCTTTCAGGTTCGGGCAAGTCGACCCTGGCGGCGTCGCTTGCGCATGAGCTTGGCAGGGCTCCCGGCGCACGCATATTCCGCAGCGACGTGTTGCGGAAGCGCTTGGCGGGTGTTGCTCCCGAAACATCGCTTGATGAAAGTCGCTATTCGCTGGCGGCCAATGCTCAGGCTTACGGGCTGCTGCGCTCGCTCACGGTCGACGCGCTGGGGCATGGACATTCAGCCGTCGCCGATGCGGTGTTCGCAAGGCAGCCCGAACGAAAAGCCATAGAGGCGGTAGCCGGAGATACTGGTACGACCTTCACCGGTATATGGTTGGCGACGGAAGAAGAACGGCGTGTCGAACGCGTTCTTGCCCGCACAAGCGACGCATCCGATGCCGACGTCATAATTGCGCGGACGCAGTCTGCATACGCCATCGGGCGGCTGGACGGCTGGGTCTCCATCGATGCCTCGGGCGCTTTTGAAAGGACGCTTGAAGCCGCGCGGCTGTCGCTGAGGCTGATATGACCGGAGAGCGACGCGGGAAGATGCTGGTGGGCGCGGGCCTGCTCGGGCTGGTCGCGCTCTGCTCTATTGGCATCCTGATCGCGCTCGGTCGCTGGCCCGGCTTCTGGGTGATGGTCAACACCCTGCTGCAAGCCCGCCAGGGGTGACCATGACGGGGGAGCCGGTCATCGGGCTGCGGCGCTTCCCGCCTTCTCCAGCCGGGCTTGTTGCAGCAGCCGCACGACCTCTTCATCGCTGGTCTGGTCGAAATAGCCGTAATGCGCGCCGACCGCGAAAAAGGGTGCGGGCTCGGCCAGGCAGACAAGCTCGTCGCATTCCTGTCTAAGCTTTGCCAGCATGTCCGGTGGGCCAACCGGCACCGCCAGTATCAGCCTTGCCGGACCAAGCTTGCGCAGGCCTTTGAGCGCGGCCCGGACGGTGCCCCCCGTCGCGATGCCGTCGTCCACCAGGATCACGGTGCGCCGGGCGACGTCGATCGGCGGGATGCCGTGCATGTATATCTCGCGCCGCCGTGTGATTTCGGCGAGCTGCCGCTGCATTTCCGCGTGCAGATAATTGGGGCTGGGGGCGAGATCGCGAACGATATCCTCGTTGAGGACGAGCTGCGGGTCGGCACCGTCGACGACCGCGCCCAATCCAAGTTCCTCATGACCGGGCGCGCCCAGCTTTCTGACGAACAGCAGATCGAGATCCGCTTTCAGCGCGGTTGCGATCTCGAATGCGACGGGAACGCCGCCACGGGGCAAGGCCAGAACAAGCGGATGCTCGTTCGCAAGATGCCGAAGTCGGCGCGCAAGCTGTTGCCCTGCGTCCTGTCTGTCACGAAAGATCATCGCTCACCTTCCAATCACCGGCCAATGAACAGTGGCACAGGCGAATCTCTCAACAGGAGTCGGGTGACGCCACCAAACAGGCTTTCCCTGATCCGCCCATGTCCATAAGCGCCCATCACGCAATATGCGGGCTCGATAGACCGGCAGTAGGCCAGCAATCTCTCGCCATCGCTGCCGCCGTCGACTGAAGCATCCTGGCGCTCGATCCTAGCGTGAATGCCGTGGCGCGACAGATAGGCCGCCGCCTCTTCGGCGGTTTCGCCTTCGGCCTCGCCGATCTGGAGTATCTTGACGCCGGCCGCGAGCGAGAGAAGCGGAACCGCCGCCCGCAGCGTCTCGGCCACAGGGGGCGAGCCGTTCCACGCGACCAGCGCCTCGCCGGTGACGTCCAGCTTTTTGGTGGCGGGCGGCACCGCAAGCACCGGCTTGCCGCTTTCCGTGACCACAGAGGAGATGATCCACCTCATGTCCGGCCCCGAACCGGAGGGCAAGGCGGTGTTGAGCACCAGCACATCCACAAGGTTTGAAGCCTCGATCAGAAGAGGCGCCATGTCACCCACGCCATTCCGCCAGTTCCAGGCGATATCTTCAACCGTCAGCCGCGCCTTGATCTTCCTTTCATTTGCAGCTTCGGTTTCGCGCGTGTCCTCCAGCAGCATTGCCTGGGCCTGCGCCGCTCCGAACTCGGCCCCGACAAGCACCGGCACCTGAACAACATCCATGCAGAACAAATGGCCGGACAAGGCGCGGGTCAGGTCAAGCGCGCATTGAAGCCTGGCTTCCTGGCCGGAATCGTCATGAACCAGAAGCAGCACGTTCTTCATCTTCGTCTCCCTCGAATATCCTTTCGGAGTCGAGGGCGATGTTGGACCGGAATGGCAATGCGTTCATTAAGGAACATTACGAGGGTCCTGACCCTAGCCACTTCGGGAAAGTCCCTATTGTCCACGGTATCGCGGACAGCGATAAACCTGCCGATGAAAAGAACTTTTCTGCTTCTGCTCGCCCTTCTCCTCCCTGCCGCCGCCGCTGCCGGTACGCCTCACTGGAATGGCGAACAAGTGCGGCAGCTTCTCGGCCGCCTCCAATCCTCCGGCAGTGAAGGGCTTGAGCCGGCGGCAAGGGAGGCGGGCAAGGTGCGCGCCGCCCTCGCGCAGCATGATTCCGGACTGGTCGATCAGGCCGCCACGGCCGCGGCCGTCCGTCTGCTCAAGGCCCATCGGACAGGATGCTGTCAGGATGAGGCCCCCGCCTATTGGAGGATCGGACAAGAGAAGCGACAAGATGCCGAGGCGGCGGTCGCCGACGCGGTCGGGCGGGGTGAAATCGACGCGTTGTTCGCCGAGGCGCGGCCGATCCATCCCGATTATCTGGCGCTGGCGCGCGCCTATGCGTCCGAGACCGATCCCGACCGCCGCGCCGCTATTGCCGCGAACCTCGATCGCTGGCGCTGGATGCCCCGGGCGCTCGGCGCACGTTATCTGGTCGTCAATGCGGCTGCTTTCGAGGCGACGCTGTGGCAGAACAACCAGCGCCTCGGCCGCTGGCAGGTGATCGTCGGCAAGACGAAAACACCGACGCCCGTATTTGCGGCGCAGGTCACCGGCGTAACCTTCAACCCCTGGTGGGAGATACCGGAAAGCATCGTCGCCGAAAGCGTCGGCAAGCTGGTGCGAACCAGACCCGCCGAAGCCGCCCGCAGGGGTTATGTCGTGCAGGACGGGCGTTACCGCCAGCGGCCCGGCCCCCAGAACGCCCTTGGTCGGATGAAGCTGGTGATGCCCAATCCGTACAGCATCTATTTGCACGACACGCCCGCGCAATCGCTGTTCGAACGCGATGTGCGAGCCTTCAGCCATGGATGCGTTCGGGTGGGGGATGCACTGGGCCTTGCGACCGCTCTGCTCGAAGCGCAGTCCGACTGGAACAGGAAAAAGGTGGATGCGCTTGTCGCGGCGGGCCATACGTTGACGGTGCCGCTCGACCGCCAGATTCCGGTCTATGTGACCTATTTCACCGCGGAACCGGACGATCTGGGCGGGATCAGGTTTTTCCCGGACATCTACGGCCGTGATCCGCGGCCCGTGAAGGCGGGGAGCGACGAGGACAGGTGCGCTCTCCAATAGTCATGTTCCTATCGGCCGGGGATCAGAACCGCCGCGCCCGTGAGCCGTCCGGACCTCAGCCGCTCCAGCGCGATATTCGCTTCTTCAAGCGCGAATGTTTCCGTGACCGTGCGGATGGGCGCCTGTTCGGCGACATCGAAGAATGACAGCCCATCGTCCCGCGTGAGGTTGGCGACCGAGACGATCTGGCGTTCACCCCACAGATCGGCATAGGGGAAGCCGGGAATATCGCTCATGTGAATGCCCGCGCACACCACCTTGCCGCCCTTGCGAACCGCCTTCAGCGCTGCGGGAACGAGGGAGCCGACCGGCGCGAATATGATCGCGGCATCCAGTTTTTCGGGCGGCAGGTCGGTCGACCCGCCCGCCCAGCGGCACCCCAGCGACCGCGCGAATTGCTGCCCGCCCTCATCGCCTTCCTTCGTGAAGGCATAGACTTCACGCCCCTGCCAGGCGACGATCTGCGCGAGGATATGCGCGGCCGCGCCAAAGCCGTAAAGTCCGATGCGTCTGCCGTCGCCTGCCATTCGCAGCGCGCGCCAGCCGATCAGGCCTGCGCAAAGCAGGGGGGCCGCCTCCACATCGGAAAAACGCGACGGCGGCGCAAAGCAGAAATGCGCGTCCGCAACGACATGGGTAGCATAGCCGCCATCCCGCGTGGCGCCGGTGAACTCCGGATGATCGCAGAGATTTTCCCGGTCCGACAGGCAATAGGGACAGACCCCGCAACTATGGCCAAGCCAGGGAACGCCGACACGTTGCCCGGGCGAAAATCCCTCGACCTCCGCGCCGACCTCAAGCACTTCTCCCACAATCTCGTGCCCCGGGATGATGGGGTAGCTGGCCGCGATCTCTCCGTCGAGCACATGCAGGTCCGTCCGGCAGACACCGCACGCCGACACCCTGATGAGCAATTCATTCCGGCCCGGCGTCGGGACCGGGCGCTGGACGCGCCGCAACGGCCTGCCCGGCGCGTCGATCTGCATCGCCGTCATGAAGCGCATCAGCCCTCTCCGGACTCGATCGTCGGTCGGGCCGTCAATCGAGAAACAGTATCCAGAAGGTGCTGTCCCCGGACAGGCTTGTCGATGATCAGTTCATAGCCGGTCAAAGCCGCCTCTGCCTCAAGCTTGGGGGAGCGATAGGCGGTGATCAGGGCCGCCCGCCCGCCCCAACCGAGAAACCGCATCTGACGGAGCAGGGAAATGCCGTCCAGCCCGGGCATCCGATAGTCGGAAATGAGGCAAAGCGCGTCGCGGTTGGTCTCATCGGCGATAAGCTCCGAGCTGGTCGCATAGGAGCGGACATCCAGATTTTGGCCCAGCAGCAGGAGCTGGAGGGAACGCCGGACGGCCGTGTCATCCTCCGCCAACAGGATCTTTGGATGCCAGAGCCCTTCATCCCGATCGATCATCAACATGCCAGTCGCGCCTCATACGCGCATACTGCCATCGGGGTGGCTCAGGTCATTACGTAGTCATACAGATGGATCGTCGTCCGCAAGGCCTGCGGCAAAGGCGATACGCAGCGCATCGGACAGGCTGCGCACCTCAAGCTTCTGCATCAGATTGGCCCGGTGCACTTCCACGGTGCGAGGCGAAATGCCCAGGTCATAGGCGATCGTCTTGTTGGGATGCCCCCGCGTCAGCCCGGCAAGCACATCGCGTTCACGGCCGGTCAGCGCAGCGATACGCACCGACGCCTCGGACGCCGCGGCGGCCTGCCTGTGCCTGTCGCGCAACCGATCGAACGCCGATTCAAGGCTCCCGAGCAACGTCGCCTTCTCGAAAGGCTTTTCGATGAAATCCACCGCCCCCTGCTTCATCGCCTGGACGGCGATCGAGATATCGCCATGGCCGGTGAAGACGATGACCGGCATCGCGACGCCACGTTCATGCAGCGCACGCTGCACCTCAAGGCCGTCAAGCTCCGGCATGCGCACGTCCAGAAGAACGCAGCCCGGCTCGGCATGCGCGACCTGCTGCAGGAAGGCCGGGCCGGATTCATAGGTGACGACGCCGTATCCCGAAGTCTTGAGAACAAAGCTCGTCGATCGGCGCAGCGATTCCTCATCGTCCACCAGATGCACGATCCCCTTACCGCTCATCGACCCCCTCCCCCTCCACGCGCGCCAGTGTGAAATGAAAAATCGAGCCGCCACCGGAGCGAGGTTCCAGCCATATCCGCCCGCCATTGGCCTCGATGATCGTCCGGCAGATGGAAAGGCCCAGCCCCATGCCCTGCGCCTTGGTGCTGACAAATGCGCGGAACAGATTCTCCGCGATCGCCTTTGGAACGCCTGGCCCACTGTCCTCGACCGAGACCCGCACGAACTGCCGGTCCTGTATGCGGCTTGATATGACGAGCTGTCGCACGGGCGAGCCACTCATCGCCTCCATCGCGTTGCGGATGAGATTGATCAGCACCTGCTGCGTCTGCACCTTGTCGACCAGAACGAGTCTGGCCGCCGGATCCAGATCGGTCCGAACCTCGACACCGCCGCCGCGCGCGCCGATCGCGCCCAGCGCGACGGCTTCCCCGATCAGCGCCGGAAGATTCTCGAGGTTCCGGCCGACTTCGCCATGGGCCACGAAATCGCGCAGACGGTGGACGATGTCGCCCGCCCTGAGCGCTTCCCTTGAGGCGTCGTCAAGCGCTTCCCTGATGAGCGCGTCAGCGTCGGGAAGCATGTCCCGTACGCCCTCGACATAATTGTTCACGGCGGTGATGGGCTGGTTCAGCTCATGCGCCAGGGTGGACGCCATCGTTCCCATTGCACTTACGCGGGCGGCATGAATGAGGCTGGCCCGCAACTCTTCCATTTTCTCCTCCGCCCGCTGCCGCTCGGTCAGGTCGCGGATAAAGCCGGTGAAGATGCGCTGATCGCTGGTCGCCTCGCCGACCGAAAGCTCCATCGGAAATGTCGTGCCGTCCCGCTTTTGGCCGGTGACCACGCGTCCGATGCCGATGATGTGCTTTTCCCCCGTACGCAGGTAGCGCTGAAGATAGCCGTCATGCTGTTCGCGGTAGGGCGAGGGCATCAGCATCGATACATTCTTGCCCACCACTTCTTCCTCGACATATCCGAACAGCCGTTCGGCGGCGGTGCTGAACGACAATATTGCGCCGTGATCGTCGATCACCACCATGGGGTCCGGCACGGTCGACAATATCGAGCGGACATGGGCCTCGCTTTGCGCCTGTCGCCGCTCGGCCGCCCTTTCCTCGGTTATGTCCCGAACGACCTTGCCATAGCCGCGCAGCCTGCCGCTATCGTCATAAAGCGGCGTGATGGTGACATGCGCCAGAAACTCCGAACCATCCTTGCGCCGCCGCCAGTCTTCCGCCGAAAAGCGCCCGAGGCGGCGCGCGGCGGCAAGGTCCTCCTGCGGCTTTCCCTGCGCAACCGCTTCCACCGGATAGAACAGGGCGGCGTCCTTTCCGATCACCTCCGCTTCCGGCCAGCCTTTCAGGCGTCTTGCGCCTTCGTTCCAGATCGTGACCTTGCCGTTTGGATCGAGCATGTAAATGGCATAGCCAAGCGCGCCGTCGATCAGAAGATTAAGCTCATCCGCGACGATATCCGGCTGGCGAATGGCTTCGCCGGCGTCGGCCTTGCTGTCGGAGAGCCGCTTCTTCGTCTCATCCATGAATCGAAACCAACTCGTCGCCAAAGCGATAGGTTAACGCGATTTGCCTTGGGTGAGTAGAGTTCATGCAGGAATGGCGAACCGGATCGCCTTTAATGTGCTTCATTTGAAAAGCCGCTATCCGGATTTGCCCTTATGGACGGCAGTCTTCCGGAGGACCATGGTCGCACAGACATTGCGGCAGCCCTTTTCCACCACAAGGCAAGCTCATGGCAAAGTCGTTCACCTATGATCGCATCGCGCGCCAGGCGCCGGCCGAACTGATCGAAGTGCTCCGCGCCCGGGCGGAGCCTTTGCCCGCACCCCAACCGGCCGAGGAGTTCGGAGCTTTTTTCGACCGCTACGGCGACGCGCGCGTGGTCCTGCTTGGCGAGGCGACGCACGGCACGTCCGAATTTTATCTGGCGCGCGCCGCGATCACGCGGCGTCTTGTCGAACGACATGGCTTCAACGTCGTGGCGGTGGAGGCCGATTGGCCGGACGCCGCGCGGATAGACGATTATGTGCGGCATCAGGCGCCGCGTCCGCGTAGGGGCGACGTCTTCGCGCGTTTCCCCACCTGGATGTGGCGCAATCAGGAAGTGCTGCAATTTGCCGACTGGCTGCGGGGCCACAACGCATCGCTGGCGGAGGGGGACCGCGTTTCCTTCAACGGTCTGGACGTGTACAGCCTGAGCGAATCGATCCACGCAGTGCTCACCTATCTGGACAAGGTCGATGCGAAGGCGGCGGAAATTGCACGGCAGCGCTATGGCTGCCTGACGCCGTGGCAGGACGAACCGGCCCATTACGGAAGGGCCGTCATGCTGGAAGGGCGCCCAAGCTGCGAGGATCGTGCGGTGGAACAGCTGCGCGCAATGCTCTCTTCCAGGCTCGACTATCTCGAGCAGGACGGCGAGAGCTGGTTCGACGCCATGCAGAACGCCCGGATCGTTCGCGCCGCCGAACGCTATTACCGTGCCATGTACCGCAGCTCGACCGAGAGCTGGAACCTGCGCGACCGGCACATGTTCGAAACGCTCCAGGCGCTTCTTGCGCATCGGGGCGATGGCGCAAAAGCGGTGGTCTGGGCCCATAACAGCCATATCGGCAATGCCGCGGCAACGGCCATGGGGTGGCAGGGCGAGTTCAACATCGGCGAGCTCTGCCGAATGGCGCATGGCGATGAAGCGGTGCTGATCGGCTTCGGCACCGATACCGGCACGGTCGCGGCGGCGAGTGACTGGGGCGCGGATATGCAGATCAAGACCGTGCGGCCGGCGCGCGCCGACAGCTACGAGCACGCTTTCCGCCGCACCGGCATCGCCCGCAGCCTGACCGACTGGCGCCACAGGGGAGGAAGCGAGTTGGTGTCGCGGCTTTCCCAGCCATTGCTGGAACGCGCGATCGGGGTTGTCTATCGGCCCGAAACCGAACGCGCGAGCCATTATTTCGAGGCGGTCATGGCCGAACAGTTCGACGCCTGGGTTTGGTTCGAGCAGACGAGCGCCGTCACGCCCCTGGGCCATGAACGCCCGCATGGAGCACCTGAAACCTGGCCCTTTGGATTGTGAAATGGTGCACGCCGCCCACAAGTGCCCTGCGCAGGTCATATCCCGCCACTGGGCCTGAAGGCGCTTCTGCGCGTTCCCGAACCTGCGAGGAGGGGCTCGTGGCGACCCGCAAGGAAGCGCAGAGCGTATATTACCGTATATGCGATCCGCGTGCGCAGCGGATACTCACGCTTCATCAAGATCTTTTTTCCGGAACTGGGCGCGAAGCTACCGGTGCCAAGCCGATTGGAGACGAGCAATGACCAACGACACCGTTATTGAGCAGGCGATCGCTCAAGTCCGGAGTGTAATGGCTGGAGATTTGCGCGCGCCACAGGTGAAGTCATTTTTCCATGAGCCGACCTTCACCGCAAGTTACGTGGTCAGTGATCCTGTCGCAAAGCGGGCGGCGATCATCGACAGCGTGTGGGACTTCGATCAGCCCTCCGGAAGGACGAGCTTCAAGTCCGCCGACGAGATCGTTGCCCATGTTCGGGAACAGGGCCTCACGGTCGACTGGATTCTCGAGACCCATGCCCATGCCGATCACCTTTCGGCCGCGCCCTATCTTCAGGAAAAGCTTGGCGGCAAGCTCGTCATCGGTCGGGAAATCGTCACCGTCCAGGGTGTGTTCGGGAAGATATTCAACGAAGGCACCGAGTTCGCGCGCGACGGTTCGCAGTTCGACCAGCTCGTTGCCGACGGCGAACAGCTGATGATAGGCGAGATCCCGCTGATCGCGCTTCACGTGCCGGGGCATACCCCTGCCGATCTCGCCTATGTGGTGGGCGACGCCGCGTTCATCGGCGACACCATGTTCATGCCCGACTATGGCTCGGCTCGCGCCGACTTCCCGGGCGGGGATGCCGCCAGGCTCTATCGCTCGGTACGTCGCCTGATGCGCCTTCCCGACAAAACCCGAGTGTTCCTGTGTCACGATTACAAGGCGCCCAATCGGGATCATTTCGTGTGGGAGACGACCATGCTCGCCCAACGCACCGCAAACGTCCACGTGCATGAAGGCGTGACCGAAGCCGAGTTCGTGGAGATGCGCACCCAGCGTGACGCGACTCTGGAGATGCCGCGCCTCATCCTGCCTTCGATCCAGGTCAACATGCGCGGCGGGCACATGCCCCAGCCCGAGGAAAACGGTGTGTCTTACCTCAAGCTGCCGGTGGACGTGCTATGATGCTCCCCGGCTTTCCCGACGCCCAGCCGCTGCACGGCCTTGCCGGCGGCGTGCTCATCGGCCTGGCCGCAGCGCTGATGCTGCTCGGCGCCGGCCGCATCGCAGGGGTGTCGGGCATTCTTGCCCGCGGCACCGGAATCGCGCCAGGCGACATGGAGATGTCCAGCGCCTGGGGATTCCTTGTCGGGCTTCCGCTGGGCGCACTCCTGATCGCTCTGACCACCCGTTGGGAGCCGGCCGATTTTGCCGCGTGGCCGGTGCTGGTGGTGGCCGGAGCGCTGGTGGGATTCGGCACCCGCATGGGCAGCGGTTGCACGAGCGGGCACGGGGTCTGCGGCGTGAGCCGATTGTCTCAGCGGTCGATCGTTGCAACCCTGTCGTTCATCGCGGCCGGTATCGTAACGGTGTTCATCCAATCGATGATCGGAGGGTGACATGTCGCTTGTAAGGAAACTTCTTCCGCCGCTCGTCTCGGGGACATTGTTCGGCGCCGGCCTCACCCTCTCCGGAATGACCAATCCTGCCCGCGTGCGGGGCTTCCTCGACGTCTTCGGCGCATGGGATCCGACGCTGGCCTTCGTCATGGGCAGCGCGGTGCTCGTGATGGCGGTGGCATGGCGAATCCGCAGCCGGATGGGGACGCCGATCTTCGCCGAGCGATTTTCGCTGCCCGACCGCAAGGATCTCGACGGACGCCTGATAACGGGTTCGATCCTGTTCGGCGTCGGCTGGGGCCTCGCGGGCCTTTGTCCCGGCCCGGCGGTTGCGTCGCTGGCCCTGTCGCCGCTCAGTGTCCTGCCTTTCGTCGTTGCCATGCTCGCGGGCATGGGCATTCAGCGGTTCATCGCTGCCAAGCCGCTGCGCCGGCAAGCAGTTCCGGAGTAAGTGGCATGAAGTTTACCAAGCTGACGTCACGCCTGAGCACCTCCCCGCAGATTCGCCCTGACGAGGTGGAAGAGATAGCTGCCGCCGGTTTCCGCTCGATCATCTGCAATCGGCCGGATGGGGAAGATCAGGGGCAACCCGCCGCGCAGGAAATCGGCGCGGCGGCGAGGCGCGGCGGCCTTGGATTTGCGCATGTTCCGGCCGTGTCGGGGTCCATTACGGGCCAGGACGGGCTTGCCATGAAGCGGGCGCTCGAGGAACTGCCTGCCCCGGTGCTGGCCTACTGCCGATCGGGAGCGCGATCCAGGAAGCTGGCGGAAATGGCGGGTGCCTGCGCCCCCCCAGACGCCGAGGGAGATACTTACGACATCGTCATCGTCGGTGGCGGCAGCGCGGGCATCGCAACTGCAGCCAGCATTCTGAGGCGCAATCCCGGGCTTAGCTTGGCAATCGTCGAGCCGAGCGAAGCGCACTATTACCAGCCCGGCTGGACAATGGTGGGCGCCGGTATCTTCAACCGGGAGTTCACCCGGCGGGCGGAAGCAAGGCTGATCCCGGAGGGCGCAAAATGGATCAAGGCGTCGGCCAGCGGATTTGCCCCTGACGAGAACAAGGTGCTGCTCTGCGATGGCAGAAACCTGTCCTACCGCGTGCTGATCGCCTGTCCGGGCATCAAGCTGGACTGGGATGCGATCCCGGGTTTGCGGGACACGCTGGGGCGCAACGGCGTCACCTCGAACTACAGCTACGATTTCGCTCCCTATACCCACCGCCTGGTAACGGAGCTCAAGGGCGGCCGCGCGCTGTTCACGCAGCCGGTCATGCCGATCAAGTGCGCTGGTGCACCACAGAAGGCCATGTACCTCTCGTGCAACATCTGGGAGCGCGCCGGAGTCCTCAAGGACATCGACGTGCAGTTCCACACCGCCGGTGCCGTGCTGTTCGGTGTGCCAATCTATGTTCCGGCGCTTATGGAATATATCGAGCGCTACGGTGCGCATCTTAACTTGGAATCCAGACTGGTCGCCATCGACGGAGAAGCCCGGATCGCAACATTTGAACAGAAGCGCGGTGATCAACTCACGCGGGTCGAAGAGCGGTTCGACATGATCCATGTCGTGCCGCCGCAAACCGCGCCCGATTTCGTGCGATCCAGTCCCCTGGCGGCCCCTTCCGGCTTCATAGAGGTGAGCGAAGCGACGTTGCGCCATCCGCGCTACCCCAATGTCTTTGCCTTGGGCGACGCCTGCTCGGCCTCCAATGCCAAGACCGCGGCGGCAGTACGCAAGCAGGCACCGGTGGTGGCGGTCAACGCCCTTGCCACGCTCGACGGCCGGGAGCCGGTGGCCGATTACGACGGCTATGGCAGCTGCCCGCTCACCGTCGAGCAGGGGAAAATCGTGCTGGCGGAGTTCGGGTACGGCGGCAAGCCGCTGCCGAGCTTCCCCACCTGGTTGATCGACGGAGCGCGGCCGTCGCGCCTTTCCTGGCTCCTCAAGAAAACGATCCTGCCGCCGGTTTACTGGCATGCGATGCTCAAGGGCCGCGAGTGGATGGTCAAGCCGCACATGATTGGCGGCTGAGATAGATGACTGGTGTGGCTCGCTACCTGCCGATGCTGGGCTGGGCGCGCGCCTATGATCGCTCGACGCTGACCAGCGATCTCGTGGCGGCTGCGATTGTCACCGTCATGCTGATACCGCAGAGCCTCGCCTACGCGATGCTCGCCGGACTTCCACCCGAGGTAGGTCTCTATGCCTCGATCGCTCCGCTGATCGCGTACGCCATTTTCGGCACCAGCCGGGCCCTTGCTGTGGGCCCGGTCGCGGTGATCTCGCTTATGACCCTGGCCGCGGCCGGGAGCGTCGCGTCGCCCGGCACGGCGGAGTTCGTTGCTGCCGCGCTCGTGCTTGCGCTGCTATCCGGCTTGATTCTGCTGCTGATGGGTGTGCTGCGGCTCGGCTTTCTTGCCAATCTGCTCTCGCATCCCGTCGTGTCGGGTTTCATCACAGCGAGCGGCATCATCATTGCGTTCAGTCAGTTCAAGTCGATCCTAGGTGTGTCCGCCTCGGGCGAGACCTTGCCCGAACTGATCGATACGCTGGTTGGCAACCTGCCTGCAACGCATCTGCCCACCCTGGCAATCGGCGTCGCTGCGACGGCCTTCCTGTTCTGGGTGCGCAAGGGGCTGAAGCCGCTGCTGGTGCGCGCAGGGATGGCTCCAAGGCCGGCAGACCTTCTCGCCAAGACCGGACCGATCGCCGCGGTGGCGGCTTCCACCCTGGCCGTGGTTGCGCTGGGGCTGGAGGAAGCGGGCGTGAAGGTCGTCGGGGAGATCCCGCAAAGCCTCCCACCCTTCACTGTGCCGCTGTTCGATGCCGAGCTGTGGGGACGATTGGCGATCCCGGCGCTTCTGCTGTCGGTGATAGGTTTTGTCGAAAGCGTCTCCGTAGCCCAGACACTCGCCGCGAAGAAGCGGCAGAGGATCGACCCGGACCAGGAACTGATCGGGCTGGGTTCCGCCAATGTCGCCGCCGCCTTCACCGGCGGCTATCCCGTCACTGGTGGCTTTGCCCGTTCTGTCGTCAACTTCGATGCCGGAGCGGAGACGCCAGCGGCCGGCGTATTCACCGCCGGCGGCATCCTGGTGGCCGCGCTGTTCCTGACACCGCTGCTTGCCTCTCTTCCTGTCGCAACGCTTGCGGCAACGATCATCGTTGCGGTGCTCAGCCTCGTCGACTTGAAAAGTCCGGCCGAGATCTGGCGCTATTCGCGAACGGACTTCGCGGCGATGATGGCGACCATTTTCATCACCCTGATTGCCGGGGTAGAATCCGGGGTGATCGCCGGTGTCGGCCTCAGCCTCGCGCTGTTTCTGTGGCGCGCGTCGCGGCCCCATGCGGCGATCGTGGGCCGGGTGCCGGAGACCGAGCATTTCCGCAACGTCAGGCGACACAAGGTCTTCACCGATCCCAGGGTGCTGACCATCCGCATCGACGAGAGCCTGACCTATTTGAACGCGCGCTGGCTGGAGGAGTTCGTGCTCGAGCAGGTGGCGGAACATGAGCAGTTGAAGCACCTCGTCCTGATGTGCTCGGCCGTGAATGCCATCGATGCCTCGGCTCTCGAGAGCCTTGAGGCGATCAACCACCGGCTTGCCGACGCCGGAGTGAGCCTGCACCTTTCGGAGGTGAAGGGTCCGGTCATGGACGCGCTCGAGCGGTCCCATCTCCTTGAAAACCTCGGGGGCAAGGTCTGGCTTTCGCAAAACGCTGCTTTCGATGCTGCTGTCGCCAGCGCCGATCGCCTCGAGGATGCGCAGCGCCCGCCTGATCTCTGGCTCGCGCGAGGGTTGATCTGACCGGGGACGGTTTTCCACGATAAAATCGCGACCGAATAGCAGCTTAAAAGTCAGTTGCTCGACCGACTGAGCTATGGGCCCGCGCCTTGTGGCGGAATGTGGGGCTTCTCGGCAGGCGATCCGGCCGGGTCAATCTCTGGATTTGCCGAGCCGCGCGAGCATCTGGCGAACGCTCAGCCCGTTCAGTGGATGGCGCCATCGCGGCGCGATTTCTGCGGCGGGGGCAAGGACGAACGCGCGCGCCGCCATGGCGCGATGGGGCACCGCCAGATGCCGCGTCGCCTTCCAGCGCAGGCGGCTCGGCCAGGCCCCGCCGGACCAGAGGATGATGTCGAGATCGAGCACCCTTGGCCCCCAGCGGCGGACGGAGCGACGCCCGAACTTGCGCTCGATCTTCTTCAGCTTGCGCAGCAGTTCGGGCGGGCTGAGGTGCGATTTCACCAGCGCCGCGGCATTCGCGAAATCCCGCCCCGCCGGGCCGAGCGCGCGCGTATGATGTGTGCCGGAAAGACGCTTCAGCTTCATGCCCTTTTTCGCCATCGCGCGGACGGCGGCGCGAACAACCGCATCCGGCCCGCCGTGGCGGACATGGCGGCGGTTGGACCCAAGCGCGATGAGATAGGTTGATCGGCTCATAGGCTACCGCCTAGACGAAGTGCATGACAACGACCAGAAACGAAATCACCGGGGCTTATGGCGCACATCTGCCATCGCGCCACAGGCCCCTGCCCAGCCCGCTTGGCGACAGCGAGCCGGATCATGACTGCCCCTTGTGCCCGCGCCTGGTGGATTTCCGCCATCAGCAGCGCACGGCCTTTCCGGACTGGTGGAACGCCCCGGTCCAGAGCTTCGGCGACCCCGACGCCTGGCTCGCCATCGTGGGGCTTGCCCCTGGCCTCCAGGGCGCAAACCGTACCGGCCGCCCCTTCACCGGCGACAGGTCCGGCCCGCTTTTCTACAACACGCTGCTGAAGGTCGGCCTTGCGACCGGGGAGTTTCAGCAGCGCGCGGACGACGGGCTGGAACTGAACGGCGCGATCATCATCAACGCGGTCAGGTGCGTGCCGCCGCAGAACAAGCCGACTCCCGAGGAGGTGCGGAACTGCCGCCCCTTCCTGGAGGCCGGGCTCGGCGCGCTGCCGAATCTGAAGGCGGTGGTGGCGCTGGGGCAGATCGCGCATCAATCCGCCGTCAAGGCGCTGGGCGGCAAGCTGCCCAAATGCCCGTTTGGTCATGGCGCGCGGCACCGCATGCCGTCGGGCGTTCTGGTTTTCGACAGCTATCACTGCTCCAGTTACAATCAGAACACGGGCAGGCTGACGCCGAAAATGTTCGAGGCCGTCTTTGCAGAGGCGATGGCCCTGAAGCCCTGAAGCGGCGCGTCAGATGTCCTGCACCAGCCGCCCGTAAAGCTCCGGCCTGCGATCACGGAAGAAGCCGAAGGCGGCGCGGTGGCGGCGCACCCGATCAAGATCGATCGTCGCGACCAGAACGCCCGTCTCCTCGCGGCCGAAGTTCTGGACATAGTCACCCCGCTCGTCGGCGATGAAGCTGTGGCCGTAGAAGGTCTGCCAGTCCTCGGTGCCGATGCGGTTGGCGGCGACCACGGGCACGACATTGGACACGCTGTGGCCCACCATCGCGCGCTGCCACATGCGGCTGGTGTCGAGGTCGGGGTCGTGCGGCTCGTTGCCGATCGCGGTGGGGAAGAACAGGATATCCGCCCCCATCAGCATCATCGCGCGCGCGGTTTCGGGATACCATTGATCCCAGCAGATGCCGACGCCGATCGTCCCGTAGCGTGTCTTCCATACCTTGAAGCCGGTATTGCCGGGCCTGAAATAGAATTTCTCCTCATAGCCCGGACCATCGGGAATATGGGACTTGCGATAGACGCCCATCACCTCGCCCTCGTCGTCGATCATGGCGAGGCTGTTGTAATGATGCGGGCCGTCCGCCTCGAAGAAGCTGGTGGGGATGTAGACCTTCAGCTCCGCCGCGAGCTTTTGCATCGCAAGCACGGCGGGATGCTCCTCCACCGGGCGGGCGCGAGCAAACAGGCCCTCGTCCTCCACCCGGCAGAAATAATGTCCCTCGAACAGTTCCGGCGGGAGGATGATCTTTGCCCCCTTGCCCGCCGCCTCGCGCACAAGAGCTGAAACGGCCTCGATATTGGCCTGGATGTCGTCCGAGAAGGCGAGTTGCAGCGCGGCGACCGTCACATCCGTAGTCATTTTCAGCCCTCAATCAATCGCAGGCATCTGCTGGGTGATGCAGTGGAAGCTGCCGCCGCCCGTCAGGATATGATCTGCTCGGAGCCCCACCGCCTTTCGCTCGGGGAAGAGGCTGCCGATCACCTCCACGGCGGCATCGTCGTTAGGCGCGCCGTAAAGCGGCACCACCACCACGCTGTTGCCGATATAGAAGTTCATATAGGACGCCGGAACCACATCGCCATCGCATATGACCCTGCCCGGCGACGGAACGCCGATCACTTTCAGGCCGAATGCCTCGGCGCGGGCGCGCGCATCTGCGAAGACGCCCGCGTTGGGATCGTCGAAGCTCGCGGCCTCGGGCAGCAGCAGAACGCCGGGGGCCGCGAAGCGGGCGAGATTGTCGACATGGCCGTCGGTGTGGTCGTTGAGCAATCCGTCACCCAGCCACAGCAGCCGTTCGATGCCCAGATCGTCGGAAAGCCGGGCCTCGATCTCCCCTTTCGACATGCCGGGATTGCGATTGGGGTTGAGCAGGCATTGTTCGGTCGTGACCGCCAGGCCGGTGCCGTCGACGTCGATCGCCCCGCCCTCGAAAATCCAGTCGGACGACCTGAGCGGCGTATGGGTCAGCCGTGCGATGGAGGCGGCGACGGTGTCGTCATTGGGCAGGTCATATTTACCGCCCCAGCCGTTGAATCCGAAATCGACGGCGGTCAGCCCCCCTTCGCCCCTGACGAAGATCGGCCCGGTGTCGCGCAGCCAGATGTCGCCGAACGGCGCGTGATGAACGTGCGCGCGGGTGCCCCGAAGCGCCGCTTCCGCATCGGCGACGGCGCTCTCGTTCGCCGCAAGCACCTCGACGATTTCCCCGCTGCCGCCGTCGTCGATCGCCCTGATGAGCGCGCCGACCTCCTCCCGCGCGGGCGCAAGATCGTCCAGCCAGAGGTCGGTGGCGGACGGCCAGGCGGTCCAGACGCTCTGGTGCGGCGACCATTCGGCGGGCTGGCGGTTCTTCAAGACAATTCCCTCATCACTGTCCGGCGCGCGATCTGTCGCGCGCGGCACGAAACTCCGCCGCCGGATACCAGTTCGGCCACTGATTGCCAGCGGCAAGCTCGCGGCCGATGGCATAATAAAGTTGCAGATCTTCGACAGCGCCCGACCAGTCCCAGTTCGCGTCATATTCGTCCTTGGGTCCGTGATAGCGGTTGGCGGTGTAATCATCCGCCGCGGCCTTGCCCGCGGCGACGCCGCCGTCGCGCAGATCCTCGCCCGCCTCGGCATAGAGCATCGGTACGCCCTGTTTTGCGAGGCTGAAATGGTCGGAGCGATAGAAATAGCCGCGCTCGGGCGTGGGCTCGGCAAGCACGACGCGGTCCTGCCGGGCGGACCAGCGTTCCAAAATGGCTTCAAGCTCCGACTTGCCCCGCCCGACGACGACCATGTCGCGCGCGCGGCCTGCCACGTTCAGCACGTCGATGTTGATGCCGCCCACCGTCTTGCCCAGCGGATAGACCGGATGTGTCGCGTAATAGTCCGATCCGATCAGCCCGGATTCCTCCGCCGTCACTGCAAGGAATACGAGCGAGCGCGCGGGCGCGCCTTCGTCGACATGCGCCTTGGCGAGCGCGACCAGCGCCGCGATGCCGCTGGCGTTGTCCAGCGCGCCGTTGCAGATGTCGTCGCCGGTCCGGTCTGCCCCGCACCGGCCCAGATGATCCCAATGCGCGGTGTAAAGCACCGTTTCGTCGGGTCGGGTCGCGCCCGGCAGCACGCCGATGACATTCTTCGACATCTGCTTGCGGATGCTGTTCTGAAGGCTGACCGACGCCTTCAGGCCAAGCGCGACAGGACGAAAGCCCTTCTGCTTGGCCGCAGCGGTCAGCGCATCCAGATCCTGCCCGGCGGCGGCAAGCAGACGCCGCGCCGCATCGTTGCTGAGCCAGCCCTGCACCGGCACATTGCTGCGGCCGTCGTCCGCGCTCTGCATGTCGAGAAGCGGCCCGCCCCAGGAGGATTGCACCACATTCCAGCCATAGGACGCGGGCTCGGTATCGTGGACGATGAACACGGCGGCGGCGCCCTGCCGGGCCGCCTCTTCGAACTTGTAGGTCCAGCGGCCGTAATAGGTCATCGCCCGGCCCTCGAAATCGCCCTGCCCCAGCGGCTGCTGCCAGTCCGGATCGTTGACGAGGACGACGACGGTCTTTCCCTTTACGTCGACATTCGCATAATCGTTCCAGCCCCGTTCCGGTGCATTTATGCCATAGCCCGCCAAGACGATGTCGGATTGCGACACCTCTACCTTCGGCACGGCGTGGCGGGTGCCCGCCATCATGTCGGTCTGATAGGCAAAGGTAAGGCGCTGGTCGCCGCCGGTGACGGTGAGGGCCGGCTTGCTCGTCGCCGTGATTTCAACCAGCGGCACGTCCTGATACCAGCTTTCGCCATTGCCCGGCTTCAGCCCCGCCGCTTCGAACTGCGCAGCGATGTAGCTGACCGTCTTATCCTCAGCCGGTGTCGCGGGCGCGCGCCCTTCAAATGCGTCCGACGAAAGCGTTTGGGTGACCGTCTTCAGCGTGGCGACGGAAATCGCCGGAAACGCTGGGACGGGCGCAGCCGCCGGAGCCGACGTATTTGCCGCCGTGCACGCGCAAAGTCCGAATGCGGCGGCAAGAACAATGGAACGCATTATACACCTCCCGGCAGTGGGCAGGCTCATGCTTGGCAAAGCGCACCTTCAGGCGCAACACCGGAAGGCCGGTTCATGTTCCCGGCTCGGATGCTTTCGCGGCCTTGAAACCCTGCGCGATGACATACCATTCCGAAGAATCCTTGCGGCTGGCCGGCGGCTTGGCATGCTTGACGCTCTGGAAGTTGCGCTTCAGCGCGGCAACCAGATCCTTGTCCGCCCCGCCCGCAAGCACCTTTGCGACATAGGTCCCGCCATCGGCCAATATCCCGGTGGCGAAATCAAGCCCCGCCTCGACAAGCGCCATGGTGCGCAAATGGTCGGTCTGCTGGTGGCCGACCGTATTGGCGGCCATATCCGAAAGGACGATGTCGGCCTTTGCGCCAAGTGCGCCGATCAACGCCTGGGGTGCCTCATCGGACAGGAAGTCCATCTTCAGGATAGTGGTGTTCGGCAGTTCGTCCATATCCAAAAGATCAATGGCAACAATTTGCGCCTTAGGGTGTTTATTAACCACGACCTGGCACCAGCCCCCCGGGGCGGCACCCAGGTCGACCACGTTCCTCACCCCTTTCAGGAAGCCGAACCGCTCATCAAGCTCGATAAGCTTGTAGGCCGCGCGCGACCGATAGCCCTCCGCCCTCGCCTTGTGCACATAGGGATCGTTCAACTGCCGCTCCAGCCAACGGGTGGAGGCGGCGCTGCGACGGCGCGCGGTCTTGACGCGCTGCTTCATCCGATCGACCGCCATCAGAAGATGTGCCCGTCGCGCACCATCATCGCGCGCAATATGCCTTCCCGGATGCCCCGGTCCGCAACCTTCAGTTCATTGGCGGGCCAGGCGTCCAATATCGCTTCCAATATGGCGCAGCCCGCGACGACAAGATCCGCGCGCTCCAGCCCGATGCATGCCCTGGCCGCCCGCTCGCTCACCGATTGGGAAGACAGACGCTCGCTGATGTCCCGCATTGCCGTGGCGGGGACGATGCAGCCGTCCACCTTGCGCCGGTCATAGGCCGGAAGATCGAGATGAAGGCTGGCGAGCGTCGTCACCGTGCCGCTGGTGCCAAGCAACTGGCCGCCGGAAAAATCGACCTTCGCCGACGCCGCGAAATCGGCAACCACATCCCTGATCCGTTCCTGCATGCGCAGATAGGCCGCGCGACGGCCATCGGCGCGGGCATGCTCGCGGGGTTCCGTTTCGGCAAGCGAAACCACACCCCAGGGGACGCTGACCCAATTGATGATTTCCACCTTGCGGCCAATGCGCCGGTTCAGAAGCACAAGCTCGGTCGAACCGCCGCCGATGTCGAAGATCAGCGCCGGCCGATCGTCATCGTCCAGCAACGACTGGCAGCCGAGCACCGCCAGCCGCGCTTCCTCGGCGGGCGAGATCACGTCCAGCGCGATGCCCGTCTCCTCGAACACGCGGGCGACGAAATCCGGCCCGTTGGTGGCGCGGCGACATGCCTCGGTCGCCACCGAGCGCGCGACGGATACATTTCTGCGATTGAGCTTCTCAGCGCATTGCGCCAGCGCATCCATCGCCCGGTTCTGCGCATCGGGAGAGATGATGCCCGTTGCACCCATGCCCTCACCGAGCCGCACGATCCGGGAAAAGGCGTCGACGATGACAAAGCCGTCGCGCGCGGGACGAGCGACAAGCAGACGGCAGTTGTTGGTGCCAAGGTCGATTGCGGCATAGGTCCGGCGGGCGCGTCCGCGATCGGCTTCCGCTCCGCGCTCCGGGACCAAAGCGCCATGATCAATAACCAAACCGCCCTGCGCCGGCGCAGGGATATTGACGGCGCTCGTCGACATGCCGCCCTTTCAACGTCATTTCACCCATCCGGACTGAACGGGCACTTGCCGAAAGGTGTAACACCGGCTCCGGCTGACGCGCAACTGAAACGGTGAGGTCATATGGCGGCGCAAAATGAGCCCGTCGCCACGTTGACAGCGGCCCGGCAGGTGCCTATCTACCCGCCCGGCCCGATGCCCCGTCGTCTAATGGTAAGACTCCGGACTCTGACTCCGTTAATCGTGGTTCGAATCCACGCGGGGCATCCAGCCTTTCCGCCGCACGGCGAACGCTATGGCCGCTCCAGATAGTTTTTCACCAGATACCCGCCCGCCAGCACGCCGGCGAGTCCGATCAGGCTCATCCGCGCGATGACCGAAGCGGCGACCGCGCCCAGCGTCGCACCTGCCGCACCGTCGATTGATCTTAGATTCTTCGAAGCCGCATATCCGGCGGCTGCGCCAAGGATGTTCTTCAGCATTTGCGTTCCTCTGCATTGAGCAAGGGATGATCGCCGGCGGGACCGTTTCGTTCCCTTGAGCGTGAGCGCACCCCGCAAAAAAGCCGGCCGCGCGCGCGACCGGCCTTTCTGCGCTGTTCGCGCCTGCGCTCAAAAGGACGAGGAGGTGAGATTGCCGGAGCTGTCTTCCCGCTCGGCCTGCCACTCCCTATGCGCCTGATCCGCAGTTCGGTTGAGCGTCACCTTGTTGCTCTCGACCGACTGGATCCATGAGCAGGGCACATAATGATGGCGTCCGCCGGCATCCTCGTCATTCTTGGCCAGCTTGATGCGGTCGCCGCGCACCTTGTCCACCTTACCCACATGTTCGCCGTCGGAACCGACGACCTCCATGTTCTCGCGCGCCTGGGTCAGATGCTGCCTCTGGGTGGCGCGTTGCTGCCTCCAGCCGCCGAAGTCGCTTTCGAAACGGCTTTGGCGCTCACGGCGATAATCGTCATACTCGCGGTCCAGCGCTTCTATCTGGCGGTTCCGCCACTGGTGATAGTCGCTGTCGCCCTGATGGGACATACGGCCGCCGCCTCCGCGACCACGCCCGCCACCCCGGCCGCCGCGCTCGGAAAATCCGCTGCCCGCATATTGGCGCGGGGTTGAGCGCTGGCCATAATATTCCTGGCGCTCGCCATAGGACCCCATGCCATAGTCATTGTCATATCCGTAACCGCTGCGCGCGCTGGAGGCATAGCGGCTTGACCCCTCGCGATCACGGTCTCCGCCATAGGCCGGGCGATAGCCTCCGCCGCCGGAGGTGCGGCCCTGATCGTCGCTGCCCTGCTCGTCATACCGGGCGTCCCGGCGGCGGCGGCGTTCGGCCTCATCGTCGCCGAACCACGATCTCACCTCGTCGCCGGCACGGTCGAAAAAGCCGCGATCGTCATAGTCATAGTCTTCCGTCGAGCGGCCATAGCTACTTTCGCGGGTGGAATAACGGTCGCGGCCATATCGGTCATAAGCCATGTCAGGTCCTCCTCTTCATCCTAGGGTAGTGCGGGCTGCATGCGCGCCATCCAGCGGGGGGCGCGCCATATCCGCAGCACGTTAGGGAAACGGGATCGGCCTGCCGTGGTTCCGGCATTTCGCCGGATCGTGCGCGAAAGAATATGAGCCGGGTCCGGACGGCGGCGCGATGTTGAAATCCCGTTGCATCGGCCATGCGCGCTCCTTATACGGAGCGCCACCCGGGACGGGGCCGTAGCTCAGATGGGAGAGCGCTGCAATCGCACTGCAGAGGTCAGGGGTTCGATTCCCCTCGGCTCCACCAGGGTTCCCCAAGGCGCCAAAAACCTGACTCCCGACACCGGCTATTGCAGAGCCAGCGCGCGGCGCACCTCGCGCCAATCCACCAGCTTGAAGTTCTGCTGTCCGGCGCCGTCGTCCGTGTCGTGCATGGCGAGCGCGCCTTCGGGGAACGGGCCGATGGGGCCGCTCCAGGCAGTGAGGCCATCGGTGCCGGTGACGGGATCGATCGCCCCGCCCTCCACGGCGAAGCGGCCCTTGTAGGCGTAACTGTCGCCCTCGACCTGCCAGACCGGATAGGTCGCATCGCCCTGGCTGGAGGCGATCAGATAGGTCTTGCCGCGATCGCGCATCACAGCCAGGCCTTCGACATCGGCGGTCAGCCGTGTCCCGTCGATCGCGGCGACCTGCACGGGCCTGGTCCCCTCGGACGCGTCCAAGGGGAACCGCCAGATCGCGACATCCTCCTCCCCCACATAGAGACGCCCCGTCTCGTCATCGACGACACAGCCTTCGGGCTGGCCGCCGACCTTGAACGCTCCGGTCATCGCCACTTGCGGGCCCGATGCCCCGGCGGTCACGCGATAGCGGCGGATCACGCCGGCCTTGTTGTTGGGGACAAGATGAAAGGCGTCTCCCCATTTGCCCATGCAGAAGCCATAGGGCTCCCCGAACTCCTCGCCCGTCGGGATGAAGCCATAGGGCTTCGTATCCAGCGTTTCGGGATCGAACAGATAGGTCATGATGCCAAAACGCTTCCGCTCGGTCGCGGCGACGAGAACATATTCCTTGCCGCCGACGACGAAACCGGAGCGCAGATCGACGTTGTTGAGCGGCCCGTCGGCAAGGAACTGCCGCACCTTGCCATGCATGTCGTGCACATAAAGCCCATCGGACTTGTCCGTGCCGAACATCACCGCGCGGGCGGGGTTGCTCGGATCGGCCCAGAGCGCGGGATCGTCGGCGTCGACTTTCGGGTCTGTCGTCACCAGCGTCTCGACTGCGGCGGGCACTGCCCGCGCCGGATCGCCGCGCGCGGCGGTTCCCTGCGGAATCTCCTCTTCGGCAGGGGAACAGGCCGAGAGCAACGCAAGCATGGACGCTGCGAGCAGGCGATTGGGTCCGGTCATGGTCTGGTTCCCCGAAGCTATTTGCCGAACGCAGGCTTGAAGCCGCCGCGCAGCAGGGCCTTTGCCTCGTCCGCGTCGCCGAAGCCGGACAGCAGGATCGGCGTCTTGCCGGACGCATCCTGCTTGTAGATGCGGAAGAAGGCCAGCAGCCGATCCCGGTCGCCCGGGGGAAGATCGGCCACCGATTTCACAGGCTCATAGCTCTTGTCGACCTTCGAGACCGGAACCGCGATGACCTTGTCGTCGGTGTCCGGCCCGTCCTTCATCCGCAAAACCCCGATCGGCCGCACCCGGATGAGCGCGCCCGGCGCAATCGCCCTTCGGGAAAAGACGAGGATGTCGAGCGGATCGCCATCCTCGGCCCTGGTTCCCGCGATCGAGCCATAGTTGGCGGGATAGACGACGGGCAACGCCATGAAGCGGTCCACGAAGATCCGGCCGTCAGCGTCGATCTCGTACTTCACATCCGTTCCGGCCGGAATCTCGATGATCGCGGTCAGCGTTTCGGGAGCATCCGACGGGGCGGGAACATCGTGGAGTCCGGCCGCGACGGCGGGGCCGGTCAAGGTCAGCCCGGCGACGGCGGCGGCGATGGAAAGCAGGTGCCGGGCCATCAGAAGTTCGCCTTCACGCCGAACTTGCCGGTCCAGCTATATTCTTCATACTGCAGCAGACGGCGGCTGCCGGGGCCTTTCTGATAGGCGATATAGGGTTCATCAAAGCCATTCACGAGTTCGGCGAAGACCTGCAGGTTGCGCGTGATTCGATACTTGCCGCTGACGTCGAACTGGAAGTGCTTGCGGACATAGCGGTCTTCCTCGGCGCTGCCGCCAAGCTCGTCCAGATAGCCCGAACGATAGGCCCCTGCCAGGCGGATGCTGACCGGGCCTTTTTCATAGCCGAGGATCGCGTTGAACGTGTGCTTCGATGCCGCGGGCAGCGGTATCGTGCGATCGCCGATGTCGCCCTCCGCATCGGTGTAGGTGTAGTTGAAGTTGATAAGGAAGCCGTCAAGCGGGGCTGGCAGGAAGGTGAGCGCCTGCTGATAGCTGAACTCCAGCCCCTTTACGGTCGCCTTGTCGCCGTTCAGCGGGATCAGCGCCTCGGTGAACGGCACGCCGTTGAACACGCCGTTATAGGGCGCTTCGTCGGCATCGACCTCGCGGTCGACGATGAAATCCTTGATCCGTTTCCAGAAGAAGCCGCCCTGTACCACGGCGTTCTTGCCGAAATACCATTCGGCCGACAGATCGACATTCCAGGCCTTGTAGGGCTTCAGGGCCGGATTGCCGAACTCGCCTTCGCGCTCGCCGTCGTCATTCTCTTCCACCACGAAGCGCGGCGCCAGCTTGGAGATGTTGGGACGGACGACGCTCTTGAACGCGCCCGCGCGCAGGACAATGTCGCGGGCGGGCTCGTAGCGGACGTTCACGCTGGGCAGCAGATCGGTGTAGCTGCGCTTGAAGGCGTTGGGGGTGACGAACACGGTATCCTCGTCAAGCACCACGCCGTCGCGGATGCCGCCTTCCTCGACCAGCTCGACCAGGCTGGCGCGGATGTCGTTCTTCGTATGCTCGACACGGACGCCGCCGATCACTCGTAGAGCCGTGTCTTCATAACGGCCGAGCAGATAGCCCGCGTAGATGTCTTCCTTCACCAGGAAATCGGCGACGCTCGATTCAAACTGGGAGTCCAGCGTGTTCAGCTCGAAGCCGGAATAATCGCCCACAAAATTGCGCACCGACGTTTTGCCCGGAACCGGATCGATCACCGCCAGCGCATAATCCTGCGACCCCACGAAATCGGCGAGCGTCAGATCGTCGTCATGGCCGTCGAACACGTCGAGCTGGAGGTCATAGCTCTTTTTCCGGAACCGCGCCTTGCCGCCGAACTGGACATCGAACTCGCCCTTGGCCAGCGCGAAGCTGCGGGTGATATCGGCACGCACCATATACTCGCGGTCGCGAGCCTTGCTGAGCGTGGTCCGCTCAAGCTTGTCGAACTCATAGCCCTCGGGATCAAGGAAGATATCCTCGCCCTGGGTGATGCTGTAGCCGGGCTTGGCATAGTCGCTGAAATCGAAATCCACGCCAAGCACGTCGCTGCCGTCGAAATCGCGGGCGAATGCGACCGGATCGATCGAACCGCGCTCCGTCTCGCCCGATTTGGCGTAGGACCCTTCATACTTCAGCGTCCAGGGGCCGGTTTCGGTCTTGCCGCCAAGCGCGAAGGAACGGATGGTCTGGACTTCGTTGCGGTCCTTCAGGTCGCGCTCCACCTTGATCTCGCCATCGTCGTCGGCGGAGACGAACTGCGCGCTGTCCGCAGTGCCGCCAACCGGCTCCGCATCGCCCAGATCGAAGATCAGGCGGCGGCGGTATTCCTGGTCCTCGAACCGGCTGTACAGGCCGCGCGCGTACAGCTCGGTGGTGTCGCTTGCCCGCCAGTCGAACGACAGGGATGCGCCGATCCGCTCGCGCGTTACGTCATAATCGCGATATTCGAGCTTTTCGAAGAAGGGAACGCCGTCCTCCTCCTTCCAGCCTTCGGCCTCGATATTGTCGGTCGCAAACTTGCGCCGGTAATAGGAGATGCCGCCGGCGACGCCGAAATCCTCGCCCAGCCGTGTCGCGAAATCCACGCTGCCCTTGGGAGAGAGCTTTTCGGTGAGGTCGTTGTAGGAGCCCTCGGCCGTGACCGACACAAAGGGCTTCTTCCGATCAAAGGCGCTCGTCGTATTGATCTCGATCGATGCGCCGATGGTGTCGGCGTCCATGTCCGGAGTCAGCGACTTCTTGATCTCGATCGATTCGATCAATTCCGACGGAATGACGTCGAGCGCGACCGAGCGCACGTCCGATTCCGGGGCCGGCACGCGGCTGCCGTTGATGGACGCCGCATTGAGGTTAGGATCGAGGCCGCGCACGGAAACGAAGCGTCCCTCGCCCTGATCGTTCAGGATATTGACGCCCGGCGCACGGCGAAGCGCCTCGGCGACGTTCTGGTCGGGAAACTGGCCGATCGCGTCGCGGGTCAGCACCGTCTCCACGCCATCAGCGGCACGCTGCCGGGAAATCGAGCTACCGAGGCTCGCCTGCTGGCCGATGACCAGGATGGTGGCTTCCTCGTCCCCGTTGGCGCTGAGCGCTATGCCGACTTTGGTGGTGCCGGTTTCGGTCACATTGACGCTGGTGGTCTTGGTCTCGGCGCCCGCATAGCTGGCCCGCAGCGTGTAGCGGCCGGCAGGAACGTCGGTGAAGCGAAAGCTGCCGTCGATGTCGGCCGAGGCGCGGCGCTTCAGCTCCTGAATCTCCAACTCCGCCCCCTGAAGGCCGCTTGTGCCGCTGCCGTCAAGCACGATGCCGGTCAGCGTCCCGGCAAACGCCGGGGCCGAAAGACAAGTCGCAGCCATGAGGACAGCGGAAAGCCTGGATGCACGCCAATTCGCCTGAAACATTGCTTTCCCCCAATTTGCACACAAGTCGATGTGTTGGGGGGCTGCTAGGCACGGCAGATGACATTGGAGAGACGCGCCGATTACAGAATGACTACCGCCCGAGCGGGAAGCGCGGGATCAGGCGGTGGCGATCAGCGCATCAACAGCACCGGCATGGACGGTGCGGATCATCGCGGTCGTCGTGCTTCCGACGATCAACGTCCGGAGCGGCGAGTGGCCATAGGCGCCCATCAGCAGGATCGCCCCCGGCGACACTGGACAGCATGCATCAATCGGATGCCCAGGTTATCCCGGGGATAGGCGCCGGGCCGAGCCACCCGGCAAGCCGGGTCCGGTGAGCTGGATGGCTGCTACCCCAAAGCCTTCGCGGTTGCAACAAGGGCAGGATGTACGTTTTGTGACGGTGGGCAGAGCGACAAAGCGCACATCGCCGTGTATGAGGCACCGTCTGGCGACAGAAATCGTTCAGGTGCATTCCATCGGCCGTTAACCAGAGTTAGCGACGTAACGCGCCCGCAATGGGATGTCCTTGCTCCTGCCAAGCAGGTTGGCGCGTGGTTTTGGGAAAAGATGCCATGCAGATTCGATCCTTCTTACTGGCAGCGGCAGGCGGACTGATGCTCGCCGCCTGCTCTCAACCCGAAGAACTGCCGCCGGCGGCCGCCGCGCCGCCTCCGCCCCCGCCGGGCGCGGTTGCCGGGTCGGTTGCCGCCGATCGTGACGGCGACGGAATCATTGACGGCTATTACACGGCGGACGGGATCTATCATCCCAACGTCGCTCCGCCGCCTCCTCCGCCGCCGCCCGCGCCGACAACCATGGGTGAACGGGGCTGATCGCCGGATCACGGGGAATGCGGCACGCCCGCATTCCCCTTTTCCTCTTCCTGCTGTTTGCAATCGCCGCGGCATGGCCTCATTCCGCGCCCGCCGCGCCGCGCGCTGAGGCCTCCGCCGATGAGGCAGCCGATGAGGCAAGGGCAGGAAGCGTCGCCATAGAAATCCGCGCCCAGGCGCGCGGACGATTGAAGAAATTCTACGCGAGCCGGGGATTCTGGCCGCTCTGGGCCTCTGCCGGAAAGATCGGCTCCGAAGCCCAGTCGCTGATCGGGTTTCTGGAGACGGCCGAACTCGATGGGCTGAAATCATCAACCTACAAGGTCGACGATCTGCGCGAAGCGATGGAGAGCGCCCGTGGCGGCGACCCTCGCCAGATCGCGCGGGCCGAACTGAAGCTGTCGAAGGCGTTTGCCCGCTATGCGAGCGACATGCGCCGCTCGCCCAAGGTCGAAATGGCCTATGGCGACGAGGACCTGAAACCCAAGAAGCTGCGCGACGACGAGGTGCTGCGGGCAGCCGCACTGCCCAAATCCTTCAAGGATTATGTGGCGTCGATGGAATGGATGAGCCCCCATTATCTGCGCGTGCGCAAGCTGCTTGCGCAGTCGGTGGAACGCGGCGGCTCCGAAGAGGAGCGGCGGCGGCTTCGGCTCAACCTGGAGCGCACGCGCGTGCTGCCCGGACCCTGGACCCGCCATGTCGTGGTCGATTCGGCATCGGGTCGGCTGTGGTATTATCAGGCGGGCAAGCAGCAGGGGATGATGAAGGTCGTCGTCGGCACGCCGGAAACGCAGACGCCGATGCTGGCGGGGACGCTGCACTACGCCATCCTCAACCCCTATTGGAACGTGCCGGTCAGCCTCGCGCAGAAAAGCATCGCCAAAAAGGTCCTTTCCGGACGGTCGTTGAAGGCGATGGGCATGGAAGTGCTGTCTGACTGGAGCGCGTCGCCGCGCGTTCTGCCTCCCTCATCGGTGGATTGGGCCGCGGTCGCGGCCGGAACGCAGCAGGTGCGGCTGCGCCAGCTTCCCGGCCGAGACAATTCTATGGGGCGGGCAAAGTTCCTCTTCCCCAATGACGAAGGCATCTACCTGCACGATACGCCCGACAAGGACCTGATGGCCAAGCGGGACAGGCACTTGAGCAATGGCTGCATCCGGCTGGAGGATGCGCGCAGGCTGGGCAAGTGGCTGCTCGGCAGGCCGATCAAGGCCGCGTCGAAGGAGCCTGAACAGGTGGTGGCGCTTCCGGTCGGCGTGCCGGTCTATCTCACCTATGTCACGGCCACCCCGACGGAAAAGGGAATCGGCTTCCTCAACGACGTATATAACCGCGACCTTTAGGGTTCGGACGCATTGCTCGCAGGAGCCGTGGAGGCTTGCCTGACGGATTGGCATTGGCCCAAAAAGAACATATAGTGAACGAATGTTGGATTCGGCCCATCCCCTTCATCGGCTTCGCAGGCAGATCGCCGCCATCGAGCGTCCGCTTCCGAAGAAAGGGATAGCTGTCGCCGCCACCGGCCATCCGGGCATCGACCGGGCGCTGGGAGGCGGGCTGCCGCGCGGGCGGCTGCATGAAGTGTTCGCGGCCGAGCCCGACGACGCAGGCAGCGCGGCGGGCTTTGCCTCCATGCTGGCGCAGATGCTGGGCGGCGGGATCATCTGGCTGCGCGAGGAACGGGTGGAACGGCAGGCGGGCGGCCTCCATGCGCCGGGATTGCGTGAAATCGGAATCGACCCCGCGCGGCTGATCCTGGGTCTGCTGCCCGATCCGCTGGCGGTGCTGCGCGCCGCGGCAGATGTCGTGCGCTGCCCGGAAGCGGGCGTCGCCGTGGTCGAGCTGTGGCGCAATCCCCGACAACTGGACCTGACGGCAAGCAGGCGGCTGGCGCTGGCGGCGGAAACATCGGGCGTCACCGTCCTGCTGCTCAGGGTTTCGGCCCTGCCAGCGCCGAGCACGGCCCACACCCGCTGGGCGGTGCGGTCCGCGCCGTCACTGCCGCTGGAGGCCAATGCGCCCGGCCATCCGGCGATGGAGGTGGAACTGCTGCGTCAGCGCGGCCGGCCTGCGGGCGGTGTCTGGCAAGTGGAGTGGGATCGTGAACAGACAATCTTCCGCGACAGGAACAGGGACAGGCCGGCGCTATCTGGCGCTGTGGTTCTCCTTCCTGTCCGTGGACCGGCTGGTGCGGACGAAGTCATTCCGTTCCGCCGTACCGGGTGACGCACCCTTTGCGCTGGTCGAGAAAGTGCGCGGCGCGATCCGCATTGCCCAACCTTGCCCCGATGCGCTGGCACTTGGACTGACGCCCGGCCTTGCCCTGGCCGATGCCCGCGCCCGGGTGCCGGAATTGCAAGTGTTCGACGCCGATCCCGGCGCCGACCAGAGCTTTCTGGAGCGGCTTTCCGACGATTGCGACCGCTATACCCCGATGGTGGCGATCGACCCGCCCGATGGGCTGACGCTGGACATCACCGGCTGCGCGCATCTGTTCGGCGGGGAAGCTGGTCTGGCGGCAGATATCGAGGCGCGGATGCAGCGCCGGGCCTCTCATCTGCGCCACGCCATTGCCGCGACGCCCGAAGGCGCGCAGGCGCTTGCCCGTTTCCAGTCCGCGCCCGCCGCAAGCGAGGATGCGGCCCTGCGCCGTCTGCCGGTGGCGGCGCTGCGGCTGGAGCCCGAGACGGAAATGGCCTTGCGCCGGGCGGGGCTGAAAAGCATCGGCGATCTCGCCGCCCGGCCCGCAACGCCGCTGGCCGCCCGTTTCGGGGAGGATGCGACCAACATGCTGGCGCTTGTGCTGGGGCTGACGGACAGCCGCATCACCCCGAGACGCCCCCTGCCCGCCCTGTTCTTTGAACGCCGCTTCGCCGAGCCGATCGGCCGAACCGGCGATGCGCTTCGCGCAATCGACGAACTGACGGAAGAAGCCGCGCAGGCGCTGGAGGAGAGGCGCAAGGGCGGCCGCCGCTTCATTGCCCGGCTGTTCCGCAGCGATGGGGACATGCGCGACCTGGCGGTGGAAACGGGCCTGCCCTGCCGCGACCCCGCCCTGCTGGCGCGCCTGTTCCGCGAGCGGGTGGAAACGCTTGCCGACCCGCTCGACCCCGGTTTCGGCTTCGACATGATCCGCCTGTCGGTGCCGATGGTGGAACCGCTCGCTCCCAGCCAGCTCCAGCTTGAAGGCGGCTCGCTGAACGAAGAAGCGATGGCCAATCTTGTCGACAAGCTCAGCACGCGGCTGGGACGTGGACGATTGCGCCGCCTCGTACCGCGCGACACCCATATTCCCGAACAGGCCGCGCTTGCCCTTCCCGCGGTCGAAGCGCCTGCGCCTTCACCCTCGGGCTGGACGACCCCACAACCCGGCGAGCCTCCGCTTCGCCCCATTCACCTGTTCGATCCGCCCCAGCCGATCGAAGTGATCGCCGAAGCGCCCGACGGCCCGCCCCGCCGCTTCCGGTGGCGGCGGAGCATGCATGACATCGCCCGCTTCGAAGGGCCGGAGCGGATCGCGCCGGAATGGTGGCGGCCGGGTCAGGACGAGCGGCCGACCCGCGATTATTATCGTTTGGAGGATGTGCGCGGCCGCCGTTTCTGGGTGTTCCGCAATGGCCTGCAAGACCGGGAGAGAGAGCATCCGCGCTGGTATGTGCATGGGCTGTTCGCATGACCGGTTTCGCCGAACTGGCGGCCGCCACCAATTTCTCCTTCCTGGGGGGGGCGTCGCAACCGGCGGACATGGTGGCGCAGGCGATTTCCCTTGGATTGCAGGGCATCGGCATCGCCGACCGCAACACGGTGGCAGGCGTGGTGCGGGCGCATGTGGCGTTGAGGAAAGCGCGCGAGCAGGCGAAGGAAGACGGCCTGCCCGATTTCGACTTTCGCCTTGCGACGGGCGCCCGGCTGGCGTTCGCCGACGGCACGCCCGACATCATCGCCTATCCGGCCACGCGCTTTGGATGGGGCAGGCTCACCCGGCTTCTGACGACCGGAAACCTGAGAGCCAAAAAGGGCGAATGCATTCTGCATCTGGATGACCTGCTCGGCCATTGCGAAGACCTGCTGCTGATCGTGATGGCCGGGGATGACGACGCGGGGGCAATCGACCGGCTGCGCGCCGCCTGTCCCGGCCGACTATGGCTTGGCGCCTCCATGCTCCGGCGAGGAGACGATCGTCGCAGGCTTGCCCGACTGATGCGATTGGGCGCTGAAATGCGCGTGCCGCTGATCGCGACCAACGACGTGCTTTACGCAACGCCTGCCCAGCGGCCGCTGCACGACATCCTCACCTGCATCCGTGAAAAGACCAGTATCGCGCAGGCGGGGCGAAGGCTGGCCGCCAATGCCGAACGCCACCTGAAACCACCCGCCGAGATGGCCCGCCTGTTCCGCGACTGCCCTCAGGCGGTTGCCGAAACCACCGGCTTCCTCTCCCGCATCGGCTTCACGCTTGACGATCTGCGCTATGAATATCCGCATGAGCCGGTGCCCGAAGGCTGGGAGCCGCAGAGCTGGCTGGAGCATATCGTGACGCAGGCCGCCCGTGCCCGCTATGGGGCCGAACTGCCCGACAAGGTGAAGCGGATGCTGGATGAGGAGTTCACCCTCATCGCCAGGCAGAACTATGCCTGTTATTTCCTGACCGTGCATGATCTGGTGCGCTTCGCGCGGTCGCGGGAGCCGCCGATCCTGTGCCAGGGACGCGGATCGGCCGCCAATTCTATCGTCTGCTTCCTGCTTGGCGTCACATCGGTCGACCCGTTGCAGCACGACCTGCTCTTTTCCCGCTTCGTGTCCGAGGATCGGGGCGAGCCGCCCGACATCGACGTCGATTTCGAGCACGAACGGCGCGAGGAGGTGATGCAATATGTCTATGCACGCTATGGCCGCAACCGCGCGGGCATTGCAGCCACCGTCATCCATTACCGCCCCCGCAGCGCGCTTCGCGAGATCGGCAAGGCGCTGGGCCTTTCGGAGGATGTGACCGCGCGGCTTGCGAGCACGGTCTGGGGCAACCATGGCAACGACATGGAGGAACGCCGCTATGCCGAAGCGGGGTTCGATCCCGACAACCCCCGGATCGCGCAATTGAAGCGCTTCGTGGGCGAGATACTCACCTTTCCACGCCACCTCTCGCAGCATGTCGGCGGCTTCGTCCTGACGGAACACCGGCTCGACGAGACGGTACCGATTCACAATGGAGCAATGAAGGACCGAACCTTCATCGAATGGGACAAGGACGATATCGACGCGCTGGGGCTGATGAAGGTGGATGTGCTGGCGCTGGGCATGCTCACCTGCATCCGCAAGTCCTTCGAGCTGATGCGCGCGCACGGCCTTGGCGACCATGATCTCGGCGTTGACATCGATGCCGGCGATCCGGCGGTCTACGACATGCTGTGCAAGGGCGACAGCATCGGCGTGTTTCAGGTGGAAAGCCGGGCGCAGATCAACATGCTGCCCCGGCTCAAGCCGCGTTCGCTCTATGACCTGACGATCCAGGTTGCGATCGTCCGGCCCGGCCCGATCGAAGGGGATATGGTCCACCCCTATCTGAGGCGGCGGAACGGGCTGGAAAAGGTGGAGTATCCCTCACCCGCCCCGCCCCATGACCCCGATGAGCTGAAGACCCTGCTGGGCGAGACCTTCGGCGTGCCGCTGTTTCAGGAACAGGCGATGAAGCTGGCGATCGTCGCCGCCGGCTTCACCCCGGCCGAAGCCAACCAACTCAGGCGGGCGATGGCGACATTCCGCAACGCAGGCACCATCCACCAGTTTCGCGAGAAGATGGTCACCGGCATGGTCTCGCGCGGTTATGACGCCGAATTCGCCGCGCGCTGCTTCAATCAGATCGAGGGCTTCGGCTCCTATGGCTTTCCCGAAAGCCACGCGCTGTCGTTCGCACGGCTGGTCTATGTCTCGTCATGGATAAAATGCCACCATCCGGCGGTTTTCGCCTGCGCGCTCCTCAATTCCCAGCCGATGGGCTTTTACGCGCCTGCCCAGATCGTCCGCGATGTCCGGAATCACGGCGTCGAGGCGCGCCCCGCCGACATCAACGCAAGCATCTGGGACAACAGCCTTGAACGGGATGACAGAGGCCGGCTCGCGCTGCGCCTGGGCTTTCGGCAGATCGACGGCTTTCGGCAGGACTGGGCCGACACGCTGGCGCTGGAGCGGGAAGCCCATGGCCGGTTCGACAGCGTGGAAGCGCTGGCACGCCGCGCGAACCCGCCGCAGCGCGCGCTTCGCCTGCTGGCGGACGCCGACGCATTCGGCTCGCTTGCGCTGTCGCGGCGGGAGGCGCTGTGGGAGGCGCGCCGCACGCCCGGTTCCGAACTGCCCCTGTTCGCCGCCGCGCGCGCCCGCGAGCTTGGCGTCGAGCCCGATATGGCGCTGCCCGCCATGCTCCCGTCAGAGGAAGTGGTCGCCGATTACCAGACCGTGCGGCTGTCGTTGAAGGATCATCCGATGACCTTTCTTCGCGATCATCTGCGGGAACAGGGTATTTTGAGCTGCGCGGAAACGCAGGAAGCGAAGTCAGGCGCGAAGGTGCGGTCCGCCGGTGTCGTCCTCATCCGCCAGCGTCCCGGCAAGGGCAATGCGATTTTCGTCACGCTGGAAGACGAGACCGGTATCACCAATGTCCTGGTCTGGGCGCGGCTGTTCGAGCTTTACCGCCGCCCCGTGATGGCCGCACGGCTGATGATGGTGGAAGGTGAGGTGCAGCGCAGCCCCGAGAATGTGGTTCACCTGATCGCAAGCCGGGTGCACGATTTCACCCACCTGCTCGACCGGCTGGGGGACGCAGCGCCGCCTCTTCCCCCGTTACCGGCCGATGTGTTCGCGCATCCGGTCCACGCACGCCATCCGCGAGATGTCCGCATTCTGCCGAAATCGCGCGATTTTCACTGATGTGAACCGCCTCAGCGGGAGGCGGATTTCCTGCGCCGCCGTGGTTGCTCAGCCGCCATCTGCTGGGCCGCCGGGAGTGGCGGCTTGGCGGGTGCACCCTCTGCCGTGGCCGGCCTCTTCTTTTTCCTGGTGAAGTTCTTCACGGCCTCGAACTCGATCTTTTCGTTGAAAAGAATGCCCGCCCGCGCGCCCTGTATCCATCGGACAGCACCCTCCAGTTCGCCGAAATTGGGAATGGCAAGCCTCACTTCCATGCCCAGCTTCAGCGGGGCTTCGGCCTCCGCCATCACGCCGCCGGCAGACAGATTGCGAATGACCGCGGGATATTCGATGTCGTCCGCAATCAGGCGCGCGGCGCGGAACATCGAAACGCGGGTCTCGCGCGGCTTGAGAATGGCATGGCCGGTTCCGCTTTCCATCGACGCCACCAGGGCGCTTGCCGCCTCATAGCTCATCGGCTTGCCATAGGCGAAGCCCTGAACCTGCGTGCAGCCGATGTTGCGCAAGGCGTGGATCTCCTCCGGCGTTTCAGCGCCTTCGGCAGTGGTGATCATGCCAAGACTGTCCGCCAGCGCAACCACCGCCCGCACGATCGGTACATTCTCCCCGTCCGGGCTGTCGATGCCCCGGATGAAAGACCGGTCGATCTTGATCTTGCTGAACGACGCCTTGCGCAGATAGCCCAGCGAGGAATAGCCGGTGCCGAAATCGTCGAGCGCGAGCCGAACGCCCATTTCGTGCAGCTGCTGCAAGGTCAGCCGGGTGGTGTTGGTCTCCTGAAGGAACACGCCTTCGGTAATCTCAAGCTCCACCCGGTCAGGCGTGATCTGGCTGCTCGCAAGCGCGCTCATCACCGTGCTTGAAAGGCCGGTATTATAGAATTGCACTGGCGAAAGATTGACCGCGATCCGGATATGCTCCGGCCATTGTCCCGCCTCCATGCAGGCCGTCCGCAGCACCCATTCGCCAAGCGACGAGATCAGGCCGGATTCCTCGGCGATAGGAATGAACTGTTCGGGCGAAACCATGCCGCGCACCGGATGACTCCAGCGCAGCAGCGCTTCAAAGCCCGCAAGCCGGTCTTGCTGCACGTCGAATATCGGCTGATAGACCACCTGCAGTTGATCGCTCGCCAATGCCCCGCGCAGGTCCATTTCCAGTGACCGGCGGGTTTCCGCTGCAGTCCGCATCGACGCTTCATAAAAGCGATAGGCGCCCCTCCCCGCCTGTTTGGCGGCATAAAGCGCAAGGTCCGCATGCCGGAGCAGGTCATCGCTGGTCGCACCTTCGTGCGGGCCGGTCGCGATGCCGATGGAAGCGCCGATGATGATCTGTGAATCGCCCACCATATAAGGCGCCGACAGATCAGAGATCAGCCGGGCGGCAAGATTGGATATGGCTGTCCGGTTCGCCGTTTCGGTGATGACCACGACGAACTCGTCGCCGCCCAGCCGGCCTGCCCGCCCCTTGTCCTTGATGACGTTTTCGATCCTGCCGGCGACCGCGCGCAACAACTCGTCCCCCACGGGATGACCAAGCGTGTCGTTCACCAGCTTGAACCGGTCGAGATCGATGAAGAGCAGCACGCAGGGGGAAAGCCGCTTCTTTGAACGCTCCAGCAGATCGTCAAGCGTATCGTGGAAATGCGCCCTGTTCGCGAGCCCGGTGAGCGTGTCGAAAAGTGCAAGCTGCCGGGCCTGGTTCTCCGACCGCCGGGCGTCGGTCAGGTCCGCGCCGATACCGCTGTAGCCGACGAACTGATTGCGCGCGTCAAAGAGCGGACCGCCTGACAGAGAAAGCCAGCGCTGGTTCCCGTCCACCCTCACCGGCAGAATCACTTCCCGAAAGACCAGCCGGGCGGCAAGGTTGAACTCAAGGATGGGCAAGCCCGATTTATGATCGCCGGACCCCATATGGGGACGGAACAGGTCGACCAGCTTCTTTCCGACCAGGCTCTGATGATCCTGCCCCAAAAGCTCGCCGAACTGCGGCGAGACATAGGCGAGACAGCCTGACTCGTCCGATTCCCACAGCCAGTTGCTTCCGCTTTCCTCAAAGCTGCGCAAGACAGCCTGGGCGGTGCGCGCCCGCTCCTCCGTCTCGCGCGCCTTCCTGATGCTCTGCTGGAATGCGGCGGCCTGGACCCGCGCGACGGCAACCACCATCGCCGCCGCGGCCAAGCCCAGAACAGCTCCCGGCCAGCCGAGCCTCGCATGCGAGATGATCGTTCCGAGCAGGACGATCGCGGCATAGCTGCCGGCCGCGCAGGGCGCATGGAGAAAACATGCCGCGCCCGCGATGGTCAGCGAGCAGAGCGCGATCCAGAGGCGGATTTCCGGGCTGGACAAGGGGCTGTTGAGCAGCAGCAACGCGCCAACCGCCCCCAGGACCGCAAGAAGCTGCATCTGCCCGGCGTCACGCCTGGAGCTTTCGCCCTGACGCTGGCTGAGCGCGACACACAACACAGAGCCGAGCAGCGCGGCGATGCCGCCGTAGAGCAGGAGTTCGATGACGATGCCTGGAGTGGACCTGAGTTCTATCGCACGCCAGAGCGCAAGCCCGAACAGGCAGAGCATGTAAAGGCCCAGTTGAAGGGCCACGGACCGGCTCGGCACTGCAACCTGCCACTCGTTCTGGCCGGCGGTCGGCTGCCCGCCGCCCCGCAGGATCAGCTTGCGCCGACGATATTCCAGGCGTGGTGCCGACACGGTTTCTCCATCGGGATTACCGACGCACTATTCAGGCCGCCGGTTAGAAACTGGTTAAAAATCGCTACGCCACAACACGCCCTGAAGGGTCGTCAATCATTTGCGAACAGCTTCTCGCTTTTCCAGCTGATCACGCCATAGATGTGATCGATTTCGGAAACCGATGAGGACAGCGGAAGCAGGACGCCGCGGCAAAACACCCGATAGCCTGCTTCGGTGACGAAAACATATTCCGCCTCCACCGGTTTGCGCGAATCCAGAACCTCATTCCAACGGCCCGCGAACTGACCGAGCAGGGTGTCCGGAGCCACGTCCGCGAGAGCGATCGGGACCGACTTCACAGATGCTTCGTCCCTCAGTACCAGCCCGACATGGGTCAGCATCGGCCTCGCGCTGTTCGTGACGTCCACCATGAAGCCATGCGCGGAACGATCCTCCAGCGCCAGCGGATCAAAATCGGCAACCGAAGGAAAATCCCGGCCTCGGCCGATGCTGTGCCAATAAAGCAGGGCGCGCCTGTGCAGCCGCCGTTCAAGGCCACCGGTCCTTCGCGAACCCTTTTTCCACATGATTTTAGGCAACAGGTTCATGCGCCTTCCTCCGCCCCCATGCCGAGGGAATTCCTGATCCAGCGGACAAAGCGCCGCCACCGGCCCGCCTTGTCTTTTTCCTGCAGATTCTCATCGGTCAGCACGACCTCGCCCACCTCCGCGAAGCCCGCCGGCACCTTCAGCACGGGCCGTTCGCCGCGCGCGATCAACGCAACCAGATTGGGATCGTCGGATATCAGCTCGCCGGAGTCGCCGGGCGCGCTCTGGAACATGAAGGTGCCTGACATGCCCTTGCCGAAGGACACGGTCAGCGGACACGGGCTGTTCCCGTCGCACTCCTGCCGCCAGCCGGGCAGTTCGACTGCAATGCGATTGGCATTGACCATTGCCGTCCGCACGGCCTCGGCGGCTGCCGTCTCAGCCGGTTTCGCCAGGGCGGCGGTTGCCGGAGCAGGTTCGGCGGGTTTCACGCGCACATTGCTAAAGGCCAAGGGACAAGGCACTTGAAAAACAAGTCGTCCATCGGTTCTGCCGGGTAGAACGGCGTCCGAAGCTGCCCGCAATCGGCGGCCGACCTGCTCGCCCGCTGCATTCTCAAAGGTGAACTCAAGAACGATCGGCGACAATGGAACGGCGCTGTCATTCCTGACCGTCTGGGTTATGGCGCAGCCGTCCGCACCATTATGAACCACGGTCGGGCTGTTGACCGGCCGATGGGATGGGCGGGATTCACCTTCTTCAGCCGACGCCATTTCGACAGTCGCGCTGCCCGTCCGGCGGGGCTCCTCGGATGATCGCACATCCGCCCACTGCCGCTGAGCCGCGGCTCCAGCGGTGGTGAAAAGATCGGGATGGGACTTGATGAGCCAGACCGCGCCACCGACTGCGGCGATGATGGAAAGTTTCACAAATCGCGATATCAATTTCGCGCGTTTGCGATCCCGCGCCACTACAGCCGGGTCGATTTCCGGAAGCACAGTGTAGCAGGCCCGGCAATAGCGGGCCTCCTCACTGACTTCCCTGCGGCAATTTGGGCAGTTCCTCATGCGCGACGCCTTTTTATGGTTCGCATTATGGGGCCATTCGCTGACAATTCGTTAATTTGGCAAACACCATGCCCATGTGCGCTTGGCTTTGCGGCGGAAGAAGTCTGCCGCGCAACGCCGGGCTAGTTTGCCGTTGATCCCCCAATGCCCCGCTCCTAATGGAGCGTTATGTTCGATCCCTTCACCCGCTGACAAGGAGACCCCGGCGCTGCGCATCGTCATCATCGACGAGACAAAGGCGCGTGCCGCCGTGATCGAGGCAGGACTGCGAGAGGCCGGACTGTCGGACATCCACATCTTGAGCGAACGGCAGGGGCTTGTGTCCAGGCTTGCCGCACTGGCCGCCGATGTCGTCCTCATCGACCTTTCAAACCCCAGCCGGGACGTGCTGGAAGAATATTTCACCGTGTCGCGCGCACTGGCGCGGCCGGTCGCCATGTTCGTCGATCAGAGCATTCCGGGAGACATCGAGGCCGCGATCGACGCGGGCGTATCGGCCTATGTCGTCGATGGATTCCGAAAGGAACGGATCAAGCCGGTGCTCGACCTCGCCGTCAGCCGCTTCAACGCATTCGCGCGCCTGCAGAACGAACTGAACGAGGCCCGCAACGCGCTGGCTGATCGAAAGGCGATCGACAAGGCGAAGGCGCTCCTGATGCGGCGGCGGGGAATCGACGAACCTGCCGCCTATGCGCTGCTGCGCAAGGCCGCGATGAACCAGGGGCGCCGCATAGGCGAAGTCGCCGCCGCGCTGATCGCAGCCGAGGAACTGCTGGGAGACGGACAATGACGGCATCCACCATGCGGATCGGCTATTTGCCGCTGGTGGATGCCGCCATTCCCATATTGGCGCATGAACTGGGTTTTGCGTCTGACGAGGGCCTGAAGCTGGAGCTTATCGGCGATCAGAGCTGGGCGACGGTGCGCGACCGGCTGATCTACGGCCACACCGATGCAGCCCATCTGCTTGCGCCGCTGGCCATCGCGACCTCGCTGGGCCTCGGCCGTCCGCCGGTAAAGCTGGTCGCGCCGTTCAGCCTGGGCCTGAACGGCAACGCCATTACGCTGCTTGCCCCTCTTGCCCAGAAGCTGCGCAAGCTGGGTGGAGCTGTTGACGATCCCGCGGCCACCGGGGCCGCGCTGGCGCGGCTTATCAGCGAACGTCCCTATGCAAGGCTTCGGCTTGCCGTGGTCCACCGTTTTTCCAGCCACAACTACATGCTTCGCTACTGGCTTGCGGCATGCGGGATAGACCCGGAAAAGGACGTCGATATCGTCGTCGTCCCGCCGCCATTCACAGGCGAGGCGTTGGCCTCCGGAGAGATACACGGCGCCTGCGTGGGAGAGCCGTGGAACAGCCTTGCGGTCGACGCCGGAGCGGCCGAGATCATCGGCACCACTGCCACGATCTGGCAGCGCGGGGTGGAGAAAGTGCTCGCGATGCGGGCGGACGTGGCGGATGGCGATCCCGGGCGGCGCGATGCACTGCTCCGGGCGCTGGACCGTGCGGCGCGGGTCGCGGGCGATCCCGACCGTCAACAGGAGGTGGCGGAGATCATCGGCGGCGAGCGTTATCTCAATAAGCCTGCGTCCCTGATCGAGCGGGCGCTGAGCGGGCGGCTCGCCTTTGCCGCTAACAGCGAACATGACGCGCCCCGGCCCGACTTTCTGCTGTTCTACCGCGACGCAGCAAATTACCCATGGGTCAGCCAGGCGCTGTGGCTCTATTCGCAGATGGTCCGCTGGGGCCATGCCGCATGGGACGCGCAAGCTCTGGAGATCGTGCGTCAGGTCTTCCAGCCGCAGATCTACCGGCGGGCCCTGATCGATACCGGAACGCCCTTGCCGGGGGCGATGGAGAAGGTCGAAGGGTCTATCGCCGTGCCGACGGGCGTCGGCACCTTCCGCGGCCGGTTGATGCTGGGGCCGGATCGCTTCTTCGACGGCAGGCGCTTCGACCCCGACGATCTGGAAGGCTATCTCGCGTCCCTTACCTCGCCCCCGCGCTAGATTTCTCGCACCTGCAACAAACATCTTGCGCCGGTCGATCCGACAAGGCACTATGGAGAAACGAACAAGGAAGTTCGTATCACATAACCCTGATCTCCCAATGAAGGGATGATCCGGGCCTCAACCAAGGTGTGAGGCAAAGGCAAAGCCGCCGTTCGACCGTCCGCAAGGACGTTCGGGGCGGCTTTTTTCGTGCTTTCAGATGCAGGGGCGGTTTGGATGCAAGGTTCGGGATCGACAGCGAAGGAGAAGGGCGGCGGTGCAGTGCCGACCCGCGTTCCCTTGCGCCCGCTTCCTCAAATCGCCTCAGACGTGGCTTGCGATGGAAATGATCAGCGCCATGGCCAAAAGCAGCGACATGATCTGCCAGAACCGCAGCGGATCGCGCTCGATCAGCGGGCGAAAGCGGCTCGGGCTGGCGGAAACGATCGCCGGCCCGCCTTCAAGGGCGCGCAGCATCTCCACCGCGTCGCCGAAACGGTCGGCCGGCGCGACGGCGACCGCCCGCGCGATGACATCGTCAAGCCACGCGGGCAGATCGTCGCGGCTTGCGGATGGCGGACGAAGCTTCCCGAAGCGGGGGCGGCTGAACGCCTCCGCCTCGCCATAGGGAAAGCCGCCGCCGAACAGCCTGGCGAGGGTGACGCCAAGGGCGAACTGGTCGGTCTGCTCATCGCCCCTGTTCCCGTCATAAATCTCGGGAGCCATATAGCCCGGCGTACCTGGAATATCGGCTCCGGGCGCGTCTTCGATGCGCGGCAGCCGCGCCACGCCGAGATCGACCAGCCGCAGCCCGCCGTCCTCGGTGACGATGACGTTTTCCGGCTTTATGTCGCGATGGATGATCCCCAGCCGGTGCAGCGCGACGACCGCGCGGGTGAGCTGAACGGCGATCTTCAATCCCTGCCGAAGGGGGATGAAGCCGGTTTTCTTCAACCGGTCCGCCAGCGTCTCGCCGCGATAGAAGGGCATCACCGTGTAGAGGCGGCCCTGCCGCTCCTCGCCCGCGGCCAGCACCTGACCGACAAAGGGGCTGGCGACGCGAACGCCGATCAGCGCTTCGCGGACGAAGGCCTCGCGCATGGCCGGTTCGGCAAGCACGGCGGGCTTCGGGAACTTGACGACCACATCGCTCCCGTTCTGGCTGTCGACAGCGCGGAACACGCGCGCATAGCGGCCGTCGGCCAGCAACTGCTCCAGCCGGAAGCCGTCGACATTGTCGCCTGCCGACGGCGGCGCTTCGATCGGCAGATGCGCCATTCCGGCGGTGATGATGTCGTGATCGGGCGCGGGCAGGTCCAAAATGTCGATCAGCACGGCGCTGGCGTTGTCCTGCGAACCGGCGGCAAGCGCGGCCGCGGTGATGCGGCGGGCGTCGGTTTCGGCATTGCCGCGCGCCGCCAGCAGCGCTGCGATCTGGCGATCGTCAAGCGCGCCGTGAACCCCGTCGCTGACCAGAAGCAGCCGGTCGTGGACGGCAAGCTCGACGCTCGCATGATCGAGGCGGATCAGATCCTCTATCCCCACCGCGCGATAGAGCACGTGCCGCAGGTCGGGCTGGGGCAGCACATGGTCGCTCGTCAGCCGCACGAGCCGCCCGTTACTGTAGTGATAGGCACGACTGTCGCCGACATGAAGGACATGCGCCCTGCGGCCCCGCAGGATTGCGGCGGTGAAGGTCGTCGCCATTCCCTGAAGCGCGGCGTCGGCCTTTCCCTGCGCGCGCAGCCACTGGTTGACCCCGTTCATCGCCCGCGCACCCGCCGCGGGCACGCCGATGGTATCGGGCTGGGCGTAATAGCCGTCCATGAAGGTGCGGACGGTGAGTTCGGCCGCGACACGGCCGCCCTTTGCGCTTCCCACTCCATCGGCGACGGCGGCCACCGCGCCATGGCGGGCAAGTTCGCCAGCGCCGGGAAGGTAGATGCCCGCATAATCCTCGTTCGCGGGACGCCTGCCCCGCTCGCTGGACCAGCCGCTCGCAATCCTAAGGCCACCGCTGGGCCGCATTCGACGATCCTCCCTCGCTCACGCGCGAGGGTGAACATCCCCGCAATTTCGTCAACACCCTGGATAATGTCATGAAGAAGAGTTTCTGGGAGGCGGGCCACAGGCCGACGCTGATCGCCGCCTTCCTCTATTTCGACCTTGCGTTCATGGTCTGGGTTCTGCTCGGCCCGCTGGGCGTGGCCATTTCAGCGGACCTCGGCCTGTCGCCCGCGCAAAAAGGGCTGATGGTTGCCACCCCCACGCTTGCCGGCGCGCTGCTTCGGGTGGTGAACGGACTGCTCGTCGACCGGATCGGGCCGAAGCGGACGGGCACGATCGGACAGCTGATCGTCATCGCCGGACTGTCGGTGGCGTGGGCGTTCGGGGTGCACAGCTTTGCGGGCATTCTTGCGCTCGGGGTGGTTCTGGGTTTTGCGGGCGCGTCCTTTGCGGTCGCGTTGCCGCTCGCCTCCCGCTGGTATCCGCCCGAACATCAGGGCACTGCGCTTGGCATCGCCGGAATGGGCAATTCGGGCACGGTGTTCGCGGCGCTGTTCGCCCCCACCCTCGCCCAGCTTTTCGGCTGGAACAATGTGCTGGGCCTGGCGGTGATCCCGCTGGTGATCGTCCTCGCCGTCTATCAGCTGATGGCCAGGGATGCGCCTGGTACACCTGCGCCAAAGCCGCTGGCGGCCTATCTGTCGCCGTTGGGAAGCGGCGACGCCTGGTGGTTCATGCTGTTCTACGGCGTGACCTTCGGCGGCTTTGTCGGCCTGTCGTCCTCGCTCACCATCTACTTCAACGACCAATATGGCCTGAGCGCGGTGACCGCCGGCTATTTCACCGCCGCATGCGTCTTCGCTGGGTCGCTGGTCCGGCCGCTGGGCGGCGCGGTCGCCGACAAGGTGGGCGGAATCAAGTCGCTGAGCGTGATGTATGTGATCGCCGCCATAGCGCTCGTGCTGGTGAGCAGCGCGCCTGCAAGCGCGGTCGCGGCGCTGGGCCTGTTCGTCGTTGCGATGCTCGCGTTCGGCATGGGCAATGGCGCGGTGTTCCAGCTCGTGCCGCAGCGTTTCCGGCAGGAGATCGGCGTGATGACCGGCCTGGTCGGCATGGCGGGCGGCATCGGCGGCTTTTATCTCGCCTCCAGCCTTGGCTTATCCAAGGAGGCGACCGGCAGCTACCAGCCGGGGTTCCTCATCTTCGCGGGTCTGGCGCTGATCGCGCTCGGCGGGCTTTCGGCAATCAAGAAGCGTTGGCGGATGACCTGGGGCGCGGCTGTTCAGGGAGTGCGTATCTGATGGGCATTCAATCTAAAATATCGAGCGGTGACGCCATGGCTTCAGGCGGAATCGACACCCGCGAACATCTGGTCGTGGTCGGCAACGGCATGGCTGGCTGCCGCGCGGTGGAAGAAGTGCTGAAGCGCGACAGCGGCCGCTACCGCATCACCATCTTCGGCGCGGAACCGCGGGTGAACTACAACCGCATCATGCTTTCGCCGTTGCTGGCGGGCGAGAAGGCGTTCGAGGACATCGTCATCAACGACCACGCCTGGTATGAGGAAAACGGCATTCGCCTCATCGCCGGTGATCCGGTCACGGCGATCGACCGCGAGATGAAGACCCTCACGTCCCGGTCCGGCCGCGTTGAAAGCTATGACCGGCTGATGCTGGCGACCGGATCGGACCCGTTCATCATTCCGGTGCCCGGCGCGAAGCTGCCCGGCGTCGTCACCTTCCGCGATATGGACGATGTGGCGGCAATGCTTCGCGCAGCCGACGAGAGCCGGAACGCGGTGGTGATCGGGGGCGGACTGCTGGGCCTTGAGGCCGCGCACGGCCTGTCGCTCAGGGGCATGAACGTGACCGTCATCCACCTGATGCCGACGCTGATGGAACGCCAGCTCGACGAGGCGGCCGGTTGGCTGCTGAAGACCGCACTTGAAGGCCGCGGGCAGACGATCCTGACGGGTGCGGACACCGAATGCATCCTGGGGGAAAGCAAGGTGGAAGGCGTGAGGCTGAAGGACGGCCGCCTCATCCCGGCCGATCTCGTGGTGATGGCGGTGGGCATCCGCCCCAACACCGCGCTCGCCAAGGAAGCGGGCCTTGCCGTCGGGCGCGGCATCCATGTCGACGACCATATGGTCACGTCCGACCCGTCGATCACGGCGGTGGGCGAATGCGTCGAGCATCGCGGCCTGTGCTACGGCCTCGTCGCGCCTTTATGGGAAATGTGCGCATCGCTGGCGGACGGACTGACCACGGGCGCCGCCAGCGGTTATCAGGGCTCGGTCACGTCCACCAAGCTGAAGGTGTCGGGGATCGACGTTTTTTCCGCCGGGGATTTCTCGGGCGGCGAAGGTGCTGAGGACATCGTGCTGCGCGACGCAACGCGCGGCATCTACAAGCGCGTTGTCGTGAAGGACGACCGGCTGGTGGGGGCCGTGCTCTATGGCGATACCGCCGACGGGAACTGGTATTTCGACCTGCTGAAAAAAGGCGAGGACATATCGGACATCCGCGACGCACTGATCTTCGGCCAGGCTTTCGCGTCCGGTGGAGGGGCGCACGCGGACCCTAAAGCGGCCGTTGCGGCGCTCTCCGACGAAGCGGAGATCTGTGGCTGCAACGGCGTGTCCAAGGGTGGCGTGGTCGCCTGCATCCGGAATGGCGCCGTCACGCTGGACGCGGTTCGCGCGAGCTGCAAGGCATCGGCGAGTTGCGGCTCATGTACCGGCCTTGTCGAAAACCTGCTGGCGGTCACGCTGGGCGATGAATATGCGGGCGAACGGGCGGAAAAGACGGTGTGCAAGTGCACCAGCTTCACCCATGAGGACGTTCGCCGCCTGATCCTTGAAAAGGAGCTGAAGTCCATCCCGCAGGTGATGCAGGAGCTGTCGTGGTCGACGCCCGACGGCTGCCATTCCTGCCGCCCCGCGCTGAACTATTATCTGCTCTGCGCCTGGCCGGCCGAGCATGTCGAAGACCCGCAGAGCCGCTTTGTCAACGAGCGCATGCACGCCAACATCCAGAAGGACGGCACCTATTCGGTCGTGCCGCGCATGTGGGGCGGCGTGACGACTCCGAAGGAACTGCGCGCCATCGCGGACGCCGCCGAGAAATATGGTGCGCGCATGGTGAAGGTGACGGGCGGACAGCGGCTGGACCTGTTCGGCATCAAGAAGGAAGACCTGCCCGCGATCTGGGGCGATCTCAACGCCGCCGGAATGGTGTCGGGCCATGCCTATGGCAAGGCGCTGCGCACGGTCAAAACCTGTGTCGGATCGGAATGGTGCCGCTTCGGCACGCAGGATTCGACCGGGCTCGGCATCAAGACCGAGCAGATGACCTGGGGCTCGTGGATGCCGCACAAGTTCAAGATCGCCGTGTCCGGCTGCCCCCGCAATTGCGCCGAGGCGACGATCAAGGATTTCGGCGTGATCTGCGTCGATTCCGGATATGAGCTGCACATCGGCGGCAACGGCGGAATCCACCTGCGCGGCACCGACCTGCTGTGCAAGGTGGAGACGGAGCAGGAAGCGCTCGATTATTGCGCCGCCTTCATCCAGCTCTACCGCGAGGAAGCCCGCTATCTGGACCGCACCGCCCCCTGGGTGGAAAGGGTCGGCCTCGACTACATCAAGAAGCGCATCGTCGAGGATGCGTCGGGGCGCGAGGCGCTGCACGCCCGCTTCCTCCTTGCGCAGAGCTATCTCCAGAAAGACCCCTGGGCGGAGCGCGCAGCGGGCGCGGAGAAGGAACTGCACCAGCACATCGCTGAAATCCGGCCGTTCGCGGTCGTTGGAGGACGTTGACCCATGATAAACGCTCATTGGCTCGACATCGGCCCGGTCGACCAGCTTCCGCCGCTTGGGGCGCGCACCCTGCCCGTCCTTGGCGGCGAGCAAATCGCGATTTTCCGCACCGCCAATGGCGACGTTCACGCCCTGGTCGACAAATGCCCGCACAAACATGGCCCGCTGAGCCAGGGCATCGTCCACGACACGACCGTCACCTGCCCGCTCCACAACTGGCGCATTTCGCTGATTACCGGCGAAGCGCTGGGCGAGGACAAGGGCTGCACCCGCGTCATTCCGGTTAGGGTGGACGCGGGCCGCGTGCTCATCTGCCGCTCATCCGCGCTAGCGGCCGCCGCCTGATGAAGCCTGTCCGCACCACATGCCCTTATTGCGGCGTCGGTTGCGGAGTGAAGGCGACGCCCGGCGTCGGCCGGGCCGTGACGATCGAAGGCGATGCCGCACATCCGGCGAATGAAGGCCGGCTGTGCTCCAAGGGCACGCATCTGGGAGAAACGGTGGGGCTGGAAGGCCGCCTGCTTCACCCGGCGATCGGCGGCAAGCGGGCAAGCTGGGATAAGGCGCTCGATCTCGTCGCCCGCACCTTTGCCCGGACGATCAAGGAGCACGGGCCGGACAGCGTCGCCTTCTACGTCTCGGGCCAGTTGCTGACCGAGGATTATTATGTCGCGAACAAGCTGATGAAGGGCTTCATCGGCAGCGGCAACATCGACACCAACTCCCGCCTGTGCATGTCGAGCGCGGTCGCAGGACACATCCGCGCCTTTGGCGAGGACGTGGTGCCCGCTACCTATGCCGACCTTGATGAGGCGGACCTGATCGTCCTTGTCGGATCGAACACCGCCTGGTGCCATCCGATCGTCTACCAGCGCATCCAGGCGGCGCGGCGACAGCGCGGCACGAAGCTCGTCGTCGTCGACCCCCGCCGGACGGAAACCTGCGAGGATGCCGACCTGCATCTGGCGATCCGCCCCGGTACGGACGTCGCACTGATGAACGGACTGCTCGCCCACTGCCGCGACCAGGGCCTGATCGACGAGGCATTTCTGGGGCAAAGCGTCAGCGTGCCGGACGGGTTCTGGGACGGGCTTGCCGATCGCGATCTATGGTCCACCGCAGGCACATGCGACGTGGCTCCCGCCGACCTCCGCCGGTTCTTTGACCTGTTTGCCGCCAATCCGCGGACGATCACCCTCTTCAGCCAGGGCATCAACCAATCCATTCGCGGCACGGATCAGGTCAACGCCATCGTCAATGTCCACCTTGCGACCGGACGCATCGGCAAGCCGGGGGCAGCACCCTTTTCCATCACCGGACAACCGAACGCCATGGGCGGACGGGAGGTGGGCGGGCTTGCCTCCACCCTTGCCGCGCACATGGATTTCGCGCCCGGCAATGTCGACCTTGTCCGGCAGTTCTGGAGCGCACCGGCAATGGCCGCAAAGCCGGGGCTGAAGGCGGTCGACCTGTTCCGCGAACTCGGCCGGGGCAAGATCAAGGCGCTGTGGATCATGGCGACCAACCCGGCCGTCAGCATGCCCGATGCCGGCGCGGTGCGCGACGCGCTGTCGGCCTGCCCGTTCGTGGTGGTGTCCGACTGCATGGTCAGGACCGACACGCTCGCTTATGCGCATGTCGCTCTTCCTGCTTCGGCATGGGGGGAAAAGGACGGCACGGTCACCAATTCGGAGCGGCGGATCAGCCGCCAGCGTCCGGTCTTTGCCAACCCCGGAGAAGCAAGGCCCGACTGGTGGATCATCAGCGAGGTGGCAAGGCGCATGGGGTGGAAAAGCCCCTTCGCCTATGACCGTCCGGCGGACATATATCGCGAGCACGCCCGGCTATCGACCTATCGCAACAATGGCCGGAGGCTGTTCGACATCGGCCATCACGGCGCGATCTCCAACCCCGATTATGACGCGCTGGAGCCTTTCTGCTGGGGCGGCACGCCCTTTGCCGACGGCCGCTTCCCGACCGGGGACGGCAGGGCGCGACTGGTTTCGGTCCGGCAGATGGAGCTTGCCGACCCCCTCGTCCAATGGCCGTTCACCCTCAACACCGGCAGATACCGCGACCAGTGGCACACCATGACCCGCACTGGCCTGAGCGCCCGCCTGTCCGCCCATCGCCGCGAACCTCTGGTCGAAATCCACCCCGATGACGCCGCCGACCTCGGCATTGCCGACAGCGGTTTTGCGCGACTGATCACCGCACAGGGCGAAAGCGTCTTTCGGGTCCAGCTCAGCGACGGCCAGCGGCACGGCGAAGCGTTCGTCCCCATTCACTGGACGGACCAGCAGTCAACCGGCGGGCGAACCGGCCGGCTGCCACGGCCACTCGTCGATCCGTTTTCCGGCCAGCCCGGCTTCAAGTCGACCCCGCTCCGGATCGAACCCCTCGTCACCGAATGGACCGGCTTTCTGGTATCGGCTGTCGAGCCTTCAAGCATCGCCGCCGACTATGCGACCTCTTCCCGGGTATCGGGTGGTTGGCTGGTCGAACTGGCGGGCAGCGGCGACACGGCGAAACTTGCCGAATCCGTCCTGCCCCAAGGCGAGCGGATGGAGGTGAACGACGCCGCGCGCGGCCAGACGCGCATCGCAGTCCTCGCCGACGGCAGGCTGAAAGCCGCCCTTTACCTCTCCCGGTCCGGCGGCTTGCCGTCGCGCGACTGGCTGATCGGACAGCTGGACGCGGCCGAGGAAACATCGCCGCTGGCCCTGCTCGCCGGACGCCCGGCAAAGCCCGCGCCCGATCGTGGACCGATCGTCTGCGTCTGCTTCGACGTGGGCATGAAAACGATCATTTCCGCCATCGCATCTGAATCGCTGACCACATTGGAGGAGGTGGGAGTCTCGCTGAAGGCAGGCACCAACTGCGGATCGTGCCGCCCCGCCATCACCCGATTGCTGAAACCGTCCGAGGAGATCAGCAATGCCGTCTGATAGCATCATCGCACCGGGGGAAGTCTGGCTGGTAGGGGCCGGTCCGGGCGATCCGGAACTGCTGACCCGCAAGGGCGAACGGCTGGTCCGCGAGGCGGAGGTCATCTTCCATGACGCGCTGGTTGGGCCGGGCATACTGGAACTGGCAGGCCCAGGGGCAAGGCTTGTTTCCGTGGGCAAGCGGTCAGGCCACCACTCGCGCGATCAGGCGACGATCAACGATCTGCTGCTGGGGGCCGCGCTTGCGGGCAGAAAGGTCGTTCGGCTGAAAGGCGGCGATCCGTCCATCTTCGGCAGATCGGCCGAAGAGATTGAGCATCTGCGCGCCCATCATGTCCCGGTTCATGTCGTGCCGGGGATCACCGCCGCGTCCGCTGCGGCGGCGTCTGCCGGCATTTCGCTCACCCTGCGCGGCATGGCGCGGCGGCTTCAGTTCGTCACTGCACACGCAAGGGCCGGAGAGGAACTGAATCTGGACTGGAAGGCGCTGGCCGACCCCGATGCGACGCTTGTCGTCTATATGGGCCGGGCAGCGGCTGCCGAAGTCGCTGAGCGGTTGATCGAGGCGGGACTGGACGCGGCAACCCCGGTCATGGTCGTGGAAAATGCCAGCCTGTCGCAGGAAAGGCGCTTTTCCACCCGGCTGGACCTGCTTGGACTGGCGGTGAAGACCGCGATCGGAAAGGGGCCAGCGCTGCTCCTGATCGGCAAGGCCGTTGCCGCCGCCAGTTCACCCGCATTGGCCGAAAAGACGGTTCAGCGCTTTTTTTGAGGGGCGTCGTCGGGCCACACCTGCTTGCGTGACATCCAGGGCGCGGCGTCCACGACTTCGGCCCGCTTGGACTTACGGTCATAGAGGCAAAGGACCATGCCCTGCTTGCCCTTCATGTCGGACTGCGCATAGGTGCCCGTGACAAGCCGGGCGTCAACGCCTATGCGGTCGCTGAAGCGAAGCGGCTCAGGCGCATAGGCTGCATCCCGAAAGCCGCTCGCGCGAAGGCAGGCGAGCGATGAGGTGCGGTCCAGCTCCTCATAGGCCTGCGGCGTTGCAGCCACAGCAGGCAAGGCCGCGATCGCCAGACCGGCGATCATCAGAGCTTTCATCATACGCACACGCCCCTTGTTCCAAAAGCAGTCGGCCTTGATACCCGGCCGCCGCTGACCGGCGCATTAACGCCTGTGGTTTCCGGAAAACTTGTCGGCAAACCTTCGAGATGACGCACCGCGAGATAACCGAAAGCCTCGGCTTCCGTTGCATCGCCGTTCCATCCGATCTGCTCGACAGGGGCAACGGACAAGCCGCAGCGATCGCCGATCATGGCCATGAGCGTGGAATTGTGCCGCCCGCCGCCTGCCACATGCACGGCATTGGGCCGCGCCGGACATTGGGCGATCGCCTTCGCCACGGCGGCGGCGGTAAATGCAGTAAGTGTCGCCGCGCCATCGGCAAGCGGCAGCCCGCGCACCGGATCAAGGGAAAAATCATGGCGGTCCAGCGATTTTGGCGGGACCACCTCGAACCAGGGATGGCCCAGCATCTTGCCCAGCACATCGTCGCGAATCTCGCCCTGCGCCGCCACCGCACCACCCATATCGTGCGCGAGCCCTGCCCCGGTCTGCATCCAGTCATCGATCAGCGCATTTCCGGGGCCGGTGTCGAAGGCCAGCAGACGGCCATCCTCCCCGACAAAGGTGATGTTCCCGACACCGCCCAGGTTGAGCACCACGGCGGGGAGCAAACCACCGCCAAGCCGGGCGGCGTGATAGACGGGGACCAGGGGCGCGCCCTGCCCGCCAGCCGCCACATCGGCGGTGCGGAAATCGTCGACCACGGCCACGCCCAGCGCATCGGCGAGCGCCTGCCCGTCGCCGATCTGCCACGTCCAGCCCCGATCGGGCCGATGGGCAATCGTCTGCCCGTGATAGCCGATAACATGGACGTCCCTGCCGCTCAGGCCGTGCCGCTCCAGCAAGGCGGTTGCCGCCTCGATATGAAGTCGGTCGACCAGGCGTGCGGCCTCGTCGATTTCAGGCCGTGCCGTGGGCGCCTCCATCAAGAGCGCGCGCGCCATCGCAAGACGCAGCGCGTCACGCTCGGCAGCGCCATAGGGCAGGCTCAGGAAATCAATGGGCCGGACATGATCCGCGCCGTCCGTCTCGACAAGCGCTGCGTCAACGCCGTCCATCGACGTACCCGACATCATGCCCACAGCAAGCACGCTGTTCATGCCGCCCGCCTCATGCTAACCGCCCGTCCATCATGACCGTATACAAGTCCGACCTGTTGCGCCTGCTCTCCACGAGAGGTTACATCCATCAGATGACCGACGCGAGCGGTTTGGACTCGCTTGCGCAACGATCCGTCGTTCCGGGCTACATCGGCTTCGATCCGACGGCGCCCTCGCTGCATGTCGGCAGCCTGGTACAGATCATGCTGCTGCGCAGGCTTCAGCAAACCGGGCACAAGCCGATCGTACTGATGGGCGGCGGCACCGGCAAGATCGGCGATCCGAGCTTCAAGGACGAAGCCCGAAGGCTGATGAGCGATGAGGTGATCGCCTCCAACATCGCCTCGATCAAGCGAATATTCGAGCAGTTCCTGAGCTTTGGGGACGGGCCGACCGACGCCGTGATGCT